>CAXBMB010000087.1:0-15025 GCA_963976695.1 uncultured Rhodovibrionaceae bacterium | reverse complement strand
TCAGCGGCGGATCGTTACTTCACCGGGCGCGCCTGGAGCTGAACCAGCAGTTGATCGGCCCCCGGCACCGCCGCCGCCGCCGCCCGTTCAGCCCACAGCCGCGCGTCGGCCAGATTGATTTCCCCCTGCAGGGCTAGCAGGGCCCGATTCAAAGCGGCCTGGGGCACCTGATTGTTGAAGGCGACCTCGTAGTAGTGGGCCGCGGCGCGCGGGTCGCGCGTCACGCCCCGGCCGTTTTCCAACAGCAGCGCCAGATTGAAAGCCGCGGGACCGTCCGCCTGGTCGGCGGCGGCGCGGTACCAACGGGCCGCGGCGGCCAGATCGGCCCGGCCCGCGATCCCCCGGTGGAAGAAGTCGGCGGCCTTTTTCTGCGCTTCCAGATGTCCGGCCTGGGCCGCCTTGACGTACCAGCGCAGCGCCGTCGCCAGATCAACCGGCCTGTCGAGGCCCTGCTGATAAATCTGCCCCAGCCGATAGGCGGCCTGGGCATCGCCCCGTTCGGCCAGTTCCTCGAACCAACTGCCGCCCAGACGCGCGTCCCAGGGCAGCCTGTTCCATTGCGGATCTTGCGCGCGGGCGACGGGCGCCAGCCCCAGCGGACCCAACAGCGGCCCGAGCAGCACTGCCAGCAGCGCGCCAATCCCCAGCGCCCGCCTCGGCGCCGCGAAAAAAAATCGCCAAAAAGCGATGCGGCGGGCGCTATTCGCTCGGCGTCGCCGGGGAATCAAAGTGGCCGACAATACGGCCCTTTGCTTCCGGAATAACTTCATAAGAACAGTCAACGTCTGCCAAAGTCCGATAGCACTGTTTCACCGACAGCGGGGTTTGCGGTTGCGGCGCGCGCCATCCGTATTCCACCCAGGCGTCTTGCGGGCCAAAGCCAAAGTTTCGCTGGCCTTCAACGCAGGCGGATAAAAGGAACAACAACCCAACCGCCAGCCCAAGCTTTACGGAAAGCGGCCCCCACATCGTCTTGCTTTCCAAGCCCATGACTGTTCCGTCCTTGTAACAAAGGTGTAAGCATCCGGGCTAGGGGCAAAAGGCCTCAGCCGCCGGAAAGCTGTCCAAAGCTGGTATTTTTCTATCGCACAGCCGAAAACCGGAAGTCTTTCCCCGGTAAAGATCCAAACAGCCGGCGGGGGACTTCCAACCCGGAGTCGCTTCTGATTTACAGCTGCTCAGAACAGCACTGTCCTGCTGTCACGTTGGCTTACAAAACGCTAATAAAACGTAAGCAAGCGACGGTTTTATCTAAAAGTGATTCGATCTGCCGCCCGCCCACCGCAGCGTCTTCTACGCCGGAATCCATTCCTGGATCACCAGTTCCAGCGTGATGCAGATCGGATTGCCGCCGGATACAAAGTAGCCGCCGTAGACGTTGGCGTCGCTGTCGGAGACGGTGCCCTGAAGAAAGGCCCGCGTGACGCCGTCGGGATCGGGGCGCAAATCGCCCGACAGCGTGAGGATTTCAATCCCCGGCCCCTGCACGGTGGTGATGGAAGCCTCCTCCGCCTCGCCGTAACCCAGGGCCGCGTCCACCAGACTGCCGACCGCCGAGCGGACAATGCCACAGACAATCCCGGCCTCGGCGACGGCCTGCTCCACACCCGCCACCAAATCTTCATTGGGCTTCAACCGGATCACCGCCAGACGGCCGTAGCGCCCGGCTTCAAGATAGATGTCGTCGCTCATGGTTTTGATTTCTTTCCTGCCCGCAAGATTTTCAATGCCGCTGCCGCGCCCGACGGCGTCCCGGACCCCCGACGCTAGGCCGGGTTGTCGGAATTTTTAGCCTGTCCGGTGAGGCGGCTTGGCTGAAAAATCGCGTAGTTGGTTTCGCTTTCATAGGCGACCTTGAAACCGGCATCGCAAAGCTCGGTCACCAGAACCGTCAGCCCGTCCTTGCCGGCGCGACAGCTGTTGGCGATCAAATGGCCGCCGCACGGCTCGCCCTCCCGATCGAGGAACAGCGCGTGACAGTGCAGCAGCGGCGCGCCGTCGGCGTCCTCGCCCAGCAGGGCGTGGCCGCCCAGCAACCGCACCGGTCCCTCCAACGCCAGCGGGTCGCCGTAGGTCGCCACCCGCTGGCCGCTGTCGTCAGCTTTGCCGACCAGGAAATGCAGTTCGGAAAAGCAACCGCGCAGCAACGTCACGGCGGCATGGCGCAGCCCCTTGGCGATCAAGGCGGCGGTCAAATCGGTGAGCAGATCTTGCCCCGCGCCCAATTGGACCCGAAATTCACGCCCCGGCGCGGAGGATAACACCACCCGGCGCGGCTCCAGCGGTTCGCCCGGCTGGCGCAGCGGGCGTTCGAGCGAAGATTCGCGAGAAGGTTCGGCGGAAGATTCGAGAGTGTTCATGGTCCTGGTCTACCCGAGGCGGCGGCGTTGGAAAAGAAAAACCGTCGCCGGCGCGGCCTTTTCCACGGCGCCGCAGGGTCGCCACCAGCCGGTCGGCCCGGTTTTCCGGGCCCGGCTTAGAAGCGATGGCGCGGGCCACAGCAAGCGGGGAACCAGCGGGGAACCAACGGGGGGAACCGGCGGGGGGAACCGGTGGGGGGAACCGGTGGGGCAAACCACCGCCTCCGCCGGGTTACCGCCGCCCCGCCGCCCGGCCGGGTTTACGCGCGCAGCGGCTCCAGGATGGACACGTAGTTGGCAACGGCGGCGCCGCCCATGTTGAAGACCCCGCCGAGCTTGGCGTTCGGCAACTGCAAATCGCCGGCTTGACCGGTCAGTTGCATGGCGCTCAGCACATGCATGGAAACGCCGGTGGCGCCGATCGGGTGGCCCTTAGCTTTCAACCCGCCGGATCGGTTGACCGGCAGCTTACCGTCTTTCCTGGTCCAGCCTTCCAGAATCGCCTGCGAGCCCTGACCCTGCTCGGTCAGGCCCATGGCTTCATACTCGATCAGTTCGGCGATGGTAAAACAGTCATGGGTTTCGACGAAGGACAGATCCTCCAACGCGGTCCGCGCCTCGGCATGGGCCCGCTGCCAGGAGACCCGGCAGCCGTCAAACGCCAGGATGTCGCGCTTGCTGAGCGGCAGGTAATCATTGACCTGCACCGCCGCGCGGAACGCCACGGCCTTGTCCAGCGACAGCGCGGTCGAGCTATCGGCCAGCACCACCGCGGCGGCGCCATCGGACACCAGGGAGCAATCGGTGCGCTTCAGCGGTCCGGCGACAAAGGGATTTTTCTCCGACTCGTTGCGGCAGAAGTCATACCCCAGATCCTTGCGCATCTGGGCGTAGGGGTTGTCGCAGCCGTTGGCGTGATTTTTCGCCGCGATTGCCGCCAAGGCGTCAGACTGGTCGCCATAGCGCTGGAAATACTGGTTGGCGATGGTGCCGAAGACACCGGCAAAGCCGCCTTCGATGTGCGCTTCTTCCTTCACGTAGGAGGCCTTCAGCAGCGCATCGCCAATCGCCTTGCCGGAAATGCCGGTCATCTTTTCGACCCCGACCACCAGAACAAAGCGCGCCTTTCTGGCGGCCAGCGCGGTCAACCCGCTCATGATCGCCGCCGAACCGGTGGCGCAGGCGTTCTCAACCCGGGTCGCCGGTTTAAAGCGAAACGCATCGGAGGTCTGCAAGACCAGGGAGGCGGGGAAGCCCTGGGCCGAGAACGCGTCGCCGTAATTGCCGACGACAATCTCGTCGATATCTTCCGGATCCAGCCCGGCATCGGCCACCGCCTGGGTCGCCACCTGGGCGATCAGCGATTCAACATCTTCGTTTTCATGCTTGCCGAAGGGCGCATGAGCCCAGCCAACGATACAGCCTGTCATGGCCTCAACCTCCCGTAAATGCCGTCAATGTCTGTGGCCTTCAGATCATTGCTATAGACCTTTCGGACCAGAATCACCAGAAGTTCCACAGTTCCTAAAATGGGAATTTCTTTTTTGTCCGCAAGAGGTTAGCCAAATACACCACCAAACAAATGATCGATTAGCTAACGATCGTTCTTTTTTCTTTTCGCAAGTTCAGGCGCTTAACCGCCGTTGCCCGATCCCGGCTGCGCCGGCCCGCGCCGACCGGCGCGGCCATCGGCTAAAGACCGGCAACGCAGATGCTATTCCGCCACCTCGGCGCCAAAGGCCAGCTCATAGCCGTCCGGGTCGCGCAGCGTAAATTCGTCGACGCCGTAGACCTGCCGCATCACCGGACTGGGGTCGTAGCCGCCTTCCACCAGGTGGGCGTGGGCGGCATGAATGTCGGGAACGCGGAAATAAAAGACCGTTTCGCCGTAACTGGGGCGTTGCCGCCGCGCCGGCGATCCCGGATCCAACGGCGCGTTGAGCATCAGCCGCAACCCGCCATGGGTCACCACGGCGAAAACCACGCCGCCGTCACCGGCCATCTTCTGTTCCACCTCAAAGCCCAAGGCATTGCGGTAAAAGTCGAGCGACCGCTCGACCTTTTCCACATTCAGCAGCGGCGTCATCGCATCAAGTATCACGGCGTTTTCCTTCTTGCTGACTCTGTTGGCCTGGCGGGGTGCGGTGGGGCGTTCCGCAGATCGCCCCCGGGGCCTTCGGTTAGCCGTGGGGCAGGGTTTCGCTGTAGCGCAGCGGCTGGCCCAGCGGCGCTCCCAGCAGCACATCCTCGCGCATCACCAGATGGCCGCGCACCAGGGTCATCTTCGGCCAGCCCAGCACCTCGCGTCCCTCAAAGGGCGACCAGCCGCACTTGGAGGCCAGCCAGGACCCGGTGATGGTTCGTTTGGCGTGCATGTCGACCACGGTGAAGTCGGCGTCATAGCCCTTGGCGATCCGGCCCTTACCGGCCAAGCCATAGATCCGCTGCGGGCCGGCGGAGGTCAAATCCACCAGCCGCTGCAAGGTCAAGCGCCCGGCGTTGACATGATCGAGCATCAAGGGCAGCAGGGTCTGCACCCCCGGCATGCCCGAGGGGGTGCGGGGATAGTCACCCTGCTTTTCCTCAAGGGTGTGGGGCGCGTGGTCCGACCCCAGCACGTCAAACACCCCCTGGCCCAGCCCGCGCCACAGCGCTTCGCGGTGTTTGCCGTCTCGAATTGGCGGGTTCATCTGCGCCAGAGAACCCAGCTCGGCGTAGCAGTCAGGCGCGGCCAGCGTCAGGTGCTGAGGGGTAACCTCGCAGGTCACCAAGTCCTTGTGCCGGGCGAGCAGCTCCACCTCCTGCGCCGTGGTGACATGCAGCACATGAACCCGGCGGCCGGCCTGACGGGCCAGCTTGATCAAACGCTCGGTGGCCAAATAGGCGGTTTCCTCGTCCCGCCACACTGGATGCATCGCCACCGGGGCGCCGTCGCGCACCAAGGCCATTCGCTCGCGCAGGCGGGCTTCATCCTCGCAGTGAATGGCCACCCGGCGATGGCCGGCGCGCAGAACCTCCAGCAAGGTGTCGTCGTCTTCCACCAGCAAGGATCCGGTGGAGGATCCCATGAAAATCTTCACCCCCGCACAGCCTGGCAGCTTTTCCAACTCGCCCAATTGGTCGGCGTTTTCCTCGGCCGCGCCCATGAAAAAAGCATGCTCGGTCCAAGCCCGTCCCTTGGCCAGGTCCAACTTGGCTTGCAGGTCTTCCGCCGACAGGGTGGAGGGCTTGGTGTTGGGCATTTCGCAGATCGCCGTCACCCCTCCCAGGGCCGCCGCCCGGGTGCCGCTTTCCAGATCTTCCTTGTGGGTCAGGCCGGGTTCGCGAAAGTGCACCTGGGTGTCGATCACACCGGGCAGCACGTTCAGACCTTCCAGGTTCAGCACCCGTTCGGCCTGTCCATCATGAAAATGGCCCAGTTCGGCAATCTTCTGATCGCGAACCGCCACATCGATCTTGACCTCCCCACCGGGGGTCATCACCCGTCCGTCCTTCAGAATTAGGTCAAACGTTTCAGCCATGCGGTTACTTCCTTCAATAAACTGCCACTGCCCACACGAGCGCGCCGGCCGCGCCCAGATTAAAATGCGCCCAGATACGCGCCCAGGCTAGACGGTCAGGTCCATGCGCGGTTCGTTCACCTGGGGCGGCGCTGGCGCGCCCGGATAGATACCGGCCACCTTATGCAACAGGGCCAGCCAGTATTCCAAGCAGCGCGCCTGGGAATAGCTCTGCTGGTAGATTTGGCGCCCTGCGCTGCCCAAGCGATCATAAAACAGCGGGTCCTCGATCAGACGCCGAACGGCCTTGGCCAGTTCGGCCGGTTCACCCGGCGGCGTCAGCAGCCCCGACTTGGCCTGCTTGATCAGTGATCCCGGCCCCGGTGCGCCAACCGCGATCACCGGCTTGGCATGGGCCCAGGCCTCGATCACCCCCAAACCCAGCGCATCGGTTTCGCGCGCCAGCACAATGACATCGGCGGCGGCGAACAGACTGATATGATTTTCCGCCTCGATCAACCGGATCCGCTCGCCCAACTCGTCTTCCGCCAGCAGCCGCAACAGGCTGCGCGGCGCGGGCTCGACAAGCGGCACCCAAAGCACCGCCTCGGGCAATTCATCCAGCGCCTCGAAAAGATAATCCAGCGCCTTGTCGCGGGGCTTGAGCGGCGCGGTGACAAGCAAGAAGTCCTCGTCCTGGGTGTCATAGAGCCGACGCGAGCAAGCCCCGGTCTCCCGGCCCAGGGAAAACAGCGGCGCCCGCTCGATCAGCGCCGGCGGCCAGCCCTCTTCCGTGGCGAAGGCCAGCAGATCCACCGACAGGGCCAGCAGTCGGCCGCAATCCTGATAGAGCGACAGATCGAGATAATCGCTCAACACGCCCACCACCGGCATGGGCAGGTCCTTGGGCAGGGTCTTCAGCGCCATGGCGTCCCAGGCCAGAATCAAGTCTGGCTGAAATACCGCAATCTCGTCCCGCAGCTTCTTGGTGGAGGTAAAGTCGAAGACCCGCCGAAAGGGCAGTTCCCGCAGCGGCGGGCTCGGCGACCGCCGAAAGGCCTGGCCGTCTTCCGCCGCCACCACACCGTCCGGGTCGCCCCAGTCCTGCCCCTCCAGCACCTCGCGCCAGCTTCCGCCGCCCCGGGTGACCAGCCGACAGTTCAACAGATCGGCGAAGGCCGGCTGCGCGAAGACCCGTATCAGGCGTTCAAAGAAATAGGACTCAAGGGAACCGTCAAAGGGTTCGGTCCGCAGCAGCAATATCCGCAACTCACCCCTCCCCTTCGATCACCACCAATGATTGGCGGCCAGTGATCAGCGCGCCAACAAAAACCACCCGGCTGACCGGGCGGCGACCCGACCGCCAGCCTCACCCCCGAACGCCCACGTCCGACCTGTGCGCCCGCCACCGCTTCCGCAACGCTCGCTTCCTGCGCGGCTGTCCCGATTGGCGAGACGGGAAGCGGACGGCAAGGAAGCCTCAACCATCCCGCCTAAAGGATCAAGGAAAACAAGAAAAGCCCCGCCGGCCGAGCGCAAAAATCGCTGACTTGCGCCGGCGCGCTCCACGCCGTCAGACCGCGACCGGCGACGGCGCATCATGAACAACAAGATAAGCCGGGACAAGATGGCGCGTCGGAACCGCGCCGCGCCATCGGCATCTTCGTCACAAAGTTCTTTGCCGCCGGCGGCATTTCCATCATAAAGCCCTCTCGACCACGGTGGACTATGGTTTTGTCAAACAGCGCCCAGTGCCCAGATGCCGGGACAAAAATACCGGGGCCGAGATTTCGGGACAAAGATTCCGGGGCCGAGGAGGCCGCGCGGCCGCGCCGCAAAAGCTCCAGGTTTCGACCGCCAATTCCGCCTTTTCGGTCAAGAAAGTCGCCGCGTGAGCCAAGAAAACATCCTGATCATTAAGTTGGGCGCTCTGGGAGACTTCACGCTGTCCCTGGGCGCCTGTCAGGCCATTCGGCAACACCACCCGGAAGCCCGGATTACGCTCTTGACCACGGCGGCCTATCAGGCGCTGGCGGCGGCCAGCGGCCTGTTCGACCAGATCTGGCTGGACACCCGCCCCGCCCTGTGGAACCTGCCGGCGGTTCTTCGGCTGCGACGGCGCTTGAAGGCCGGTCGCTTTGCCCGGATCTATGACCTGCAGCGCAATGATCGCTCCAACAGCTATTTCCAGCTTCTCCGGCCCGGCCAACCGCAATGGGTCGGCAAAGCCTGGGGGGCGTCGCATCGCTACCGCGACCGCGACGAGAACCGTCACATCAGCCGGCGCGAGGCCGAACAGTTGGCGCTGGCCGGCATCGCCAGCCTGCCCCTACCGGACCTGTCCTTTGTCGCCGCCGATCTCCATCGCCTGAACCTGCCGGAGCACTACGCGCTGCTGGTGCCCGGCGGCGCGCCGCACCGTCCGGGAAAACGCTGGCCCGCCGCCAGCTATGCCCAGTTGGCGCAGCGGTTGCACGACCAGGGGCTGACCCCGGTGCTGTTGGGAACGCCGGCGGAACAGCGGGAGATCGAAGTCATTGCCCGGGCCTGCCCGGCGGCCCGCTCGCTGTTGGGGCAAACCAGCTTGCTGGAGATCCCCGCGCTGGCCCGGGGGGCCCAACTGGCCGTGGGCAACGACACCGGCCCGATGCATCTGATCGCCGCCGCGGGCTGTCCGGTCGTCTCGCTGTTTTCCGCGGAATCCAAGCCCGAGAAGACCGCCCCGCGCGGCCCCAGCGTCCGCACCCTGCAGCGCCCGCGGTTGCAGCAACTCAGCCTTGCCGAGGTTTGGCAGGCCGTCGCGCCGCTGATCGCGCCCGCCGGGACAGCGCCCCAGGCCGACGCCGGCGACCGCCGGACGTAGGCGCCGCGCCCGCCGCCCAAACGTTGCGCTTTGGCGAGCGCTGTGCTTTGTCAGAGCCACGTCCCTTTCTTCTTTTTCTTCTTTCGTTCGAGACCGCTTCGACCATGCGACTGCTTTTCGTCACCTCCAACCGCATTGGCGACGCGGTGCTGTCCACCGGCCTGCTGGCCGCCCTGCTGGCGCGCTATCCCGACGCGCAGGTTACCGTCGCCTGCGGCCCGGTTTCCGCGCCGCTGTTTGGCGCCCTGCCGGGCCTGAAACGCCTGCTGCTCATGCCCAAGCTGAAGCGTTCCGGACATTGGCTGAAGCTCTGGCGGCAAACCGTCGGGACCCGCTGGGATCTGGTGGTCGACCTGCGGGCTTCGAAACTGGGCTGGTTTCTGCTCGCCCGGCAACGGCTGAACAGCGGCCGCAAGGACGAGTCGCTGCACCGGGTGGTGGAGTTGGCCCGCCTGCTGGATCGCAGCGACAGTCCGCCCGCGCCCACCGTCTGGCTGGCCCCGGCCCACCAACGCCTGGCGGAAAGCTTGATGGACCCAGATCTGGGTCCACCGATTCTCGGCCTGGGCCCGACGGCCAACTGGGGGGGCAAGATCTGGCCGGCGGCGCGCTTCGCCCAGCTCGCCGACCGTCTCACCGGCCCTGACGGGCTGCTGCCCGGCGGCCGGGTGGCGGTGTTTGGCGCCAAGGGAGAGCGGCTGCAGGCCGCGCCGCTGCTGGCGGCCCTGCCGGCCAAGCGCACGATTGATTTGGTTGGCAAAATCGACCTGCCGGTGGCCACAGCCTGTCTCCAGCTCTGCCGCCTTTATATCGGCAACGACAGCGGCTTGATGCATATGGCCGCCGCCGCCGGCACGCCCACGCTCGGACTGTTCGGCCCCAGCCCCGAGCAACGCTATCGCCCCTGGGGGGCGCACTGCGCCTATGTCCGAACCGAAGAATCCTATCAGGCCTTGGTGACCAGCCCGAGCTTCGACCACCGCAGCCAGGAAAGCTGCATGGGCTCGCTGAGCGTCGAACGGGCCGAGGCCGCCGCTCAAGCGCTCTGGACGCGGCTGGCCGCGCCCGGAAAAGTTTAGCCGCGCGACCTTTCGGCGCGGCTCGATCGAAGGGCCGACTAAATCGCAAAGGGCAAGACCAGCCCCAAGGCCGCTTCGATTACCCCCAGGCCAGCCTTGAGGGCGGCGGCGATGGCTTTTTCGATCGCCGCCTTGGCGAAGTTGGTGGTCACGGCCAGCGCCGCGACGGCCAAATTGACCTGCATGGCCAGCAGCACCTTGGCGGTGTCGAGATCGAAATCCTGCTTCCGCACCCCCTCGGCGATATCCCAGGTCCGCGCTGCCAAGGCTTTGATTTCCCGTTCCAGAAAGCCGCCTGCCGTGGCCGCCCCGCCCGTCAGTTCGGGCAAGGCTGCGCTCAACATCGGCCCCACGATTTTTTCCAAGGTCAAAGTCATCGGCGTTGTCCTTTTTTGGTGTTTTTTCCCAGCGCTTCTTTCCACGTTAGGACACGCCCAGGCTCTGCTTGATCAACTCGTTGCGCAGGGCCATTTCCACGCCTTGGGTGATGGTCGGCTGCAGGATGTCGATCAACGGCTTGCTCAACACCTCCTGCTTCTGGTGGAGCCCCTGCATCAAGGACTGATTGACCGCCAGAACCGATAGGATTTGCAGCGTGCAATTGCCGCCCTGCTTGACGATCCGTTGGGCCTGGGCGAAGGCTTGTTTGAGCCCCGAGAGCTTGGCCATCAGCCCTTCAACCGCCTTCAGCCGGGCCAGCAGGTCAACCGCCTGAGTCCCCTCGCAACGGCCCTGCGGGTCGGCGACGCGGGTCTGCAGGATCAAACTTTGCAGCCGGGCGTTCTGTTGCAGATAGATCTCGCGATTGGCGGCATAGCGGGCGGCTTTCGGCGCGTATTTGGCGACCGGCGACGCCACGCCGTCCAAGTCGGACGTCAGCCGTGCGAACAGCAGCTCGCTTTGCTGGTAGTAGTCCAGCAGCCCCCGTTCGATGGCCGGGTTGTAGGCTTCCACCAGCCTGAAGGGCGTGCAGGCGACAAGCACCAACGCCGCCAGCAGCAGCGCCAGCGGGGTTGCCACCCGGCGGGTTACCGACCGGGCTGCCGGGCGCGATCCCCCGGGTAATGATTCCCTGGGCGCTGATTCTCTGGGTGATAATTCCCTGGATGATGATTCCCTGGGCGATGACCTGCGACCCTGTCTGCTCAAGTTCATCCACCGGACCGCCATGGTTTCCTCCCGCCTGTTGGCCAAACCGCGCGCCTGTGGCGGCGCGACGCTTACGTGACGGCAGCCAAAGCGCTGCTGTGACAGGCCGCCTCTTGTTACCGCCGCCCACATCCCTTACCTGAAGGGGTGGCAAAACCGGAGTACAGCGCTCAGGATTGCGCCCTCTGCTGCGTCCGCTCCTTATCCCCCGCTGGCTGGAGACCTCTCGTTCATGTCCCCCCCTTTCGTCACCCCGGCCCCCCACCGCGCCCTGCTGCGCCTTGACGGCCCGGACGCCGTCGGCTTCCTGCAAGGGCTGTTGAGCAACGACATCACTAAGATTTCCCCGACGCAGGGCCTTTGGTCCGCCTTGCTGACGCCGCAAGGCAAGTTCCTGCATGACCTCTTCGTGGTGCGCGACGATCAGGACGACGGCCCGGGGCTGTTGCTGGAGGCCGAGGCCGAACGCCTGCCGGACCTGATCAAGCGGCTCAAGCTCTACCGCCTGCGCGCCAAGGTGCAGATCAACCCGCTAACGACCTGGTCGGTGGCGCTGCTCTGGGGCGCGGGAACGGCCGAGAAGCTGCAACTGGCGAGCGCTGACCGGACGCCGGGCCTAGGGCCGGTCGCGGCCTGGCGAACCGCCGCGTCCGGACGAATTCTGGCGCTGTGCGACCCGCGCCTGCCGGCGGCCGGCGCACGCGCCTACCTGTCGCCCGACGTGGGCCAGGAGGATTTGACGGCGCGCGGCTTTGCCGAGGCCGAGTTCCCGGCCTGGGACCGCCACCGGCTGGCCCTGGGTCTGCCCGACGGCTCCCGCGACCTGCTGGTCGACAAGGCCGTCTTGCTGGAAAACGGGTTCGATGAATTGGGCGGCGTCGACTGGAAAAAAGGCTGCTACGTCGGTCAGGAACTGACCGCCCGGATGCGCTACCGGGGGCTGGTGAAAAAACGTTTGCTGCCGGTCAGCTTCGAGGGTCCCGCCCCGGCCAAGGGCGCGCAGATCCTGTTGGACGGCAAGGACGCCGGAACCTTCCTCAGCCACAGCGGCCAGCAGGGCCTGGCGCTGCTCCGTCTCGGCGCGCTGGAAAAGTCCCCGCCAGAACCGCTGACCAGCGGCCCCGCCCGTTTGCGCGTCCAGATCCCTGAATGGGTCCAACTGCCACAGCCACCGGTCACCTAGAGCGGTTCAGTCCCGGTATCTGACGGGTTGGATCGCGGGTGAATCTTTCTGGCTTTGAAGTCCAGATTTTGCAGATCTATCGGTATGGCGGGCCGTCGCCGGAACCCAAACCCTATCCGCCGGTCTCGCCGCTGCCGATAATTTTCTGGGCGAGCGAGGCCTCCAGGTAGGGATCCAGGTCGCCGTCGAGCACCCCCTGGGCATTGCCCTTTTCCACGCCGGTGCGCAGGTCTTTGACCATCTGATAGGGCTGGAGCACGTAGGATCGGATCTGATGCCCCCAGGCGATGTCGGTCTTGGCCTGGTGCTCGGCTTGCGCGGCGGCCTCGCGCCGTTTCAGCTCTGCCTCGTAAAGCCGGGCCTTAAGCATGGACATGGCGGTGGCCCGGTTCTTGTGCTGGGAGCGGTCGTTTTGACACTGCACCACAATGCCCGAGGGTTCGTGGGTAATCCGCACCGCCGAGTCGGTACGGTTGACGTGCTGCCCGCCGGCGCCCGATGCGCGATAGGTGTCGATGCGCAGGTCCTTGTCCTCAATCTCGATATCAATCGAATCGTCGATCACCGGCGAGACCAGAACCGAGGCGAAGGATGTGTGACGACGGGCCTGGGAATCGAACGGGGAAATCCGCACCAGTCGATGCACCCCCGCCTCGCTCTTTAGCCAGCCATAGGCGTTGTGGCCGCGGATCTGCAAGGTGGCCGACTTGATCCCCGCCTCTTCGCCGGGGCTTTCTTCCATATAGTCGACCTTATAGCCGTGCTGGTCGGCCCAACGGGTGTACATGCGGATCAGAATTTCCGACCAATCCTGCGCCTCGGTGCCGCCGGCGCCGGCGTTGACTTCCAGGAAGCAGTCGTTGGCGTCGGCCTCGCCCGACAGCAGACTTTCAAGCTGCCGCTTGCCGGCTTCCTTGCGGATCCCCTCCAGCAGGTCCTCGGCTTCGCGCACCGTGTCGGGATCATCTTCGGCTTCACCCATTTCGATCAACGTCACGGCGTCGTCCAGATCGCCTTCCAGCCGCCTGTACCGCTCCAGATTGGTTTCCAGAACGCCCCGTTCGCGCATCAGCGCTTGCGCCTTGGCGGCGTCATCCCACAGCGTGGGATCCTCGGACAGGGCGTTGAGTTCTTCTAGCCGTTTGACGGAGACATTCCAGTCAAAGATGCCTCCTCAGCAGGGTCAGCGAGCTTCTAATCTCGTCAACAACCGCTTGGGTTTCAGCGCGCATGGGCTGGGTGCTCCTCGGACTCCCGCAAGGGATCGAATCGAAGGCCTTGCGCCTTGGGCTTGCGTTCGGGCAACCCAGGCTAAGGCGATGAAATCTTACGGTCTCGCTTATAGCGAAGCCGCGCGAGTGAGGCAAAACCATTCAAATCGGGAAGAAAAAATTCCGCCGCCGATCGATAAATATCGATAAATGTCGCATTCAGGAAATATCTGGCGGGCCACTGAGCGTCCCACCCGGACCGGCTCATCCGAACCGGTTCGCCGACCGGCGCGCAGCTGGATCGTCGATCAGGCGGACCTCAATAGATTCCGCTGCCGGTTGACGGACCGGCGGACTGCCCGGTGCTGGGATCATAGCCGCCGTCCAACAGCTCGGGATCGGCTCTGGGGTCGTTGTTGGGCTGAAAAGCCTCCCAAATGACGCCGCGATCGCCTTGGCGCGCGGGTTTTCCGGTGGCATGCACCACCCGCACCAGATGAATGTCCTTGGGAATGCGGAACGGCGTGGCCGGCGTATCCTTCAGCGCCTCGGCCATGAAATCACGCCAAATCGGCGCCGCCACCGCCGAGCCGCTTTCCGGCCGGGCCATGCTGCGGGGTTCGTCAAAGCCGACATAAACCCCCACCGCCAGGTCTGGAGAAAAGCCGACGAACCAGGCGTCGCGGTATTCATTGGTGGTGCCGGTTTTGCCCGCCAACGGCTTGCCGATCACCGCGATTTTGCGTCCCGTTCCGCGCTGCACCACCCCCTCCAACATCGAGACGATCTGATAGGCATTGGCCGGATTGGTCACCGGCTTGCGGGTGTCGGGCAGCGCCAGCGGGCCGCCGCCCCGATAGCTGGCCTGTTGGCAGTCGGGACAGTCACGCGTGTCGTGGCGATAGATGGTGCGCCCCTTGCGATCCTGCACCCGGTCGATCAGGCTGGGGGTGATTTCCTTACCGCCGTTGACGAACATGGCGTAGGCCGTGGTCATCTGCATCAGCGTCGTCTCGCCCGCCCCCAAGACAAAGGACAGCGACGGCTCCTGGTCGGGGCGGATCAGTTTGAAGCGGTTGGCCGTGTCCATCACCTTGTCCAGGCCAACGGTCTGCGCCAGGCGAACGGTCATCAAGTTGCGGGACTTCTCCAAGCCGATCCGCATCGGCGTCGGCCCGTAAAATTTCTTGGTGTAGTTGGCCGGCTTCCACTTACCCAGCCCCGCACCCTGATCAATCACGAAAGGCGCGTCCAGAACCAGCGTGGAGGGGGTAAAACCCGCTTCCAGGGCCGACAGATAGACGAAGGGCTTGAAGGCCGATCCGGGCTGGCGCAGCGCCTGGGTGACGCGGTTGAACTGGCTGCGGGCAAAGGAAAAACCGCCGCTCATCGCCAGCACCCGGCCGGTGTGGGGATCCATGGCCACCAAACCGCCGTTCACATTGGGAATTTGCCGAAGGCCATAGGTGCCGTCCGGATAGGGCTGGCTTTTCCCATCGCCGTCCGGCGCGGCCTGCTCTACCGCCTGCACCAAAATGAGATCGCCCGGCGTGAGCACCGCGTTGGCCGCGCTGGGTTCAGGACCGGTCTTCTGGTTTTTCAACGGTGCGCGCGCCCAATGCAGCTCGGCCAGCGGAATTTCGCCGCGCGACCCGTCGGCCAGGCCGATCTCGGCGGCGT
>CAXBMB010000086.1:0-15063 GCA_963976695.1 uncultured Rhodovibrionaceae bacterium | reverse complement strand
ACAAACGGGTGAGGCGCCCGCTGCCGGAGCTTCGAGAGGCGGCGGCCGGTCGCGCGACAGCCGTCGGGAGTACAGCCGTCGGGAGTACAGCCGGGGGAATATAGCCGGGGGAGTGTTGAAAGCCGAGGGGGGAGAGACCCCTGTGGGAGAAGAAAGCCATGCCCAGGAAAGACCCTCAGACAGTTTCGCCCCCGACCCGTGGCGGCGGCGACAGCGGCCATCCCGCTGATTGGATCCGGGAAGACGCCCCGCCGGCTTGCCCGGCTTTGGCGGGCGACGCCTGCCAGTGCATCGAGCGTTGGGAGAATGAAGGCGGCGCGCCGTGACCGCTCGAGGCGGACGATCCGGGCCGTCAGGCGAGGGTCTTCCGGAAGCGGCTGGCGGCGAGCCACAGCATGGCCACGCCCAGGATGGCTAGCGCCAGCATCTGCGGCCAGAGGATTTCCGGACCTACCCCCTTGAGAAAGATCCCGCGCACCACCACCAGGAAGTATCGCAGCGGGTTGAGATAGGTGAGCCACTGTACCGCCTGGGGCATGTTGGCGACCGGAAACATGAACCCCGACAGCAGCACCGCCGGGAAATAGAACAGAAAGGCGCTCATCATGGCCTGCTGTTGGGTGTGGCTGATGGTCGAGATCAGCAGGCCGATGCCCAAGGTCGTCATCAGGTAAAGCGTTGTCGCGCCAAACAGCAGCAGCAGACTGCCCTGGATCGGCACCGCGAACCAGAAGACCCCCACCAGCGTCACCAGAACCACATCGGCGAAGCCGATCACGGCAAAGGGCAGCGTCTTGCCGAGAATAAACTCGATCGGGGTGATCGGCGTCACCATGATCTGCTCGATGGTGCCGATCTCCTTTTCACGAACCACCGCCATGCTGGTCAACATGAGGGTGATCAGCATGACGACGATGGCGATCACGCCGGGGACATAGTAGTTGCGGCTTTCCAGGTTCGCGTTGAACCAGGTGCGGCTTTCCAACAGGACGCCGCCGGTGGTTTGGACGGCGCCATTTTCCCGGGTAAAGCGCGCGATCAGCACCTTTTCGGAAAGCTGCCTTACGATCTTGCCGCTGTAGTTGAGCACCACGCCGGCGGTGTTGGAATCCGAGCCGTCGACGATCAACTGAACCGCCGCCGTCCGCCCCCGACGGAGATCGGCGGCAAAGCCGTGGTCGATTTGAAAGGCGGCGGCGACCGCGCCGCGGTCAATCAGGTCCTTCAAGGCCTCCCGGCTCCCGACCCGCGCCACCACCTCGAAATAGCCCGACCGCTCAAAGCCGGCGATGAACTCGCGGCTCGCCACGCTGTTGTCGAGATCGTAAACCGCGGTGCGGATGTTCTCCACGTCCAGGGTCACCGCATAGCCGAAAATCAACACCTGCAGCACCGGCATGACAAAGATGATCCCGCGCATCTTCGGGTCCCGGAAGATCTGCAGGAACTCCTTGATCAGCATGTGCTTGAGGCGCTCGAACATCACTCTAGCCTTTTCTTGAAGCGCAGGTTGGCGAACAGCACCAGGGTGACGCCGAAAAGCAGAAGCAGCCCGGCTTCGAGCGCCAGCACCTCCAGCCCCACACCCTTGAGGTAGATTCCCTTGAGCATGGTGACGAAATAGCGCGCCGGAACCAGATAGGTGATCAACTGGACCCCCAGCGGCGTGTTGGCGATCGCATACATGAAGCCGGAGAGCAAAAACGACGGCAGGAAGGTCAGCACCATGGCCAGTTGGCTTGCGAGCAACTGGCTTTTGGTGACGATGCTGATCACCATGCCCAGCGACAGCGCGCCGGCGAGGAAGATCGCCGCCATGGCGAACAGCAGCGCGACAGCGCCGCGCAGCGGCACGTCGAACAGGAACTCGCCCATCAGCACGGCGAGCGTCACATCGAACATGCCAATGGCGAAATAGGGGATCAGCTTGCCGAGGATCAGCTCCGGACCCTTCACCGGCGTGGCGATGAGTTGTTCCATCGTGCCCTGTTCCCACTCCCGCGCCACGGTGAGTGACGTCAATAGCGCCGAGATCACCATCATGATGACGGCGATCAGGCCGGGAATGATGTAGTTCTTGGATTCAAGATCGGCGTTGAACCAGGCGCGGGCGCGCAGATCGACCGCCGATTGAACGTCTTGGCCGGCGGTCCGCCCGATCCGGCTGACGCTGACCTCGCGCGAGAAATCGGCGGCCACCAGATCGAGGTAGCCCATGGCGATGGTGGCGGTGTTGGGGTCGCTGCCGTCGACGATGGCCTGCAGCGGGGTCTGTCGCCCGGACTGGATCCGCCCGGCGAAATTCGTCGGCAACACCACCGCGACCAGCGCCGTTCCGGAGTCGAGCGCTTGCTCGATTTCCGGGTAGCCGGTCACATAGTCCCGGAGCGAGAAATAGCGCGAGCCCTGTAGCCGGCTGATGAACGCGCGGCTGTCCGGCGAATGGCTTTGGTCCCAGACCACCGTCGGCACGTTGTCGACGTCAAGCGACAGGGCATAGCCAAACAAGAACAGCAGCAGCATCGGGATGGCGATGGCCATCACCAGGCTGCGCGGATCGCGCAGAATGTGGATGAACTCCTTGCGCGAGATGGCCCAGACGCGGTGCGGCTTGAGCGGTGTCATGGCGCCCGCCCTCCCGCCGGCCCGGGCCGCCTGCCGGTCCGGTTTCCGGCGGTTGCGCGGTTTGTTGACGCCGGATGGCTCCACCGCCCCCTCATGCCGGCGGCCTGCCGCCATAGAAGCGATCGATGATCTGAACGGCCTGGTCGGCGCTGTCGACGATTTGGAACAACTCGCGATCGGTCGACGCGATCATCCCCTCCTCGACCAGAAAGTCGAAATCAATGGCCCGCCGCCAGAAGGCCTCGCCGATCAACACCACCGGCAGCGGGGTGATCTTGCCGGTTTGGATCAGGGTCAACACCTCGAAAAGCTCGTCCAGCGTTCCATAGCCGCCCGGAAAGGCCACCAGCGCCTTGGCCCGCATGAGAAAGTGCATTTTGCGGATCGCGAAATAGCGGAATTGAAAGCAAAGCTCCGGGCTGATGTAGGGATTGGGCCGCTGTTCGTGGGGCAGGGTGATGTTGAGCCCGATGCTGCGCGCCGCGACCTCATGAGCGCCTCGGTTGGCGGCCTCCATGATGCCGGGACCGCCGCCGGTGACGATGACGAAGTCGCGCTGTCCGGGCTTTTGGAAGCGGCAGGAAACCAAGCGGGAGAACCGCTGGGCTTGGCTGTAGTAGCGGGCGTAGCTCTGTTGCTTGCGCGCCCGCTGCAGATCGCGTCGCCGCTGCGGGTCGTCCGGTGCGGCCTGCAGTGCGCTTTCTAGTTCGCTGACCCGCTTGTCGGCCACCTCGGGCGCCAGCAGTCTTGCGCTGCCGAACACCACGATGGTCGAGCGCACCTCTTCCTGGCGCAGGTACCATTCTGGCTTGAGCAGCTCCAGCTGCAAGCGCAGCGGCCGCAGGTCGTCTTTCGTCAGAAACTCCAGATCCTCGGAGGCCAGCCGATAGGCCGGGCTCTCGGTGGGATGCCAGGCCGGCGGGTCGTGGGCCGGGTGTTTTTTCGATTTCGCGCTCATGCTGCGACCTCCTTTGTCGACACCAGTTCCCGGTCTCGCGCCTCGATCAACGAGACAAAAACGTCCTCAAGCGACGGCGTGACCGTCTCGATCCCCTCGACCCGGTAGCCGCGTGCCGCCAAGCGCGCCGCCAGGGCCTGGCTGGCGGCCGAGGGATCGGCGGCGATCACGTGCAGCCCCCGGCCGAACAGCGCCACGCCCTTTATCGCCGTCAGGTCTTCGATTTCGCCGATGGCGTCCTGTGGCCGCTCGCAGATCACCTCGATGACGGCCTCGCTCATCAGGTCGCTCTTGAGCTGGCTCGGCGTGCCGACGGCGATCAGGTCGCCACGGTGAATCAGGCCGAGGCGGTCGCAATATTCGGCCTCTTCCATGTAGTGGGTGGTGACAAAGACGGTGACGCCCTTGGCGGAGAGGTCGTAAATCAGATCCCAGAAGCGGCGGCGACTCAGCGGATCGACGCCCGAGGTCGGCTCGTCCAGGAAAATTACCGGCGGCTCGTGCAGCAGCGCGCAGCCGAGGGCGAGTCGCTGCTTCCAGCCGCCCGACAGCACGCCGGTGCGCGCGTGGCGATGCGCGGCCAGTCCGGCCATGTCGATCACCCATTCCTTGCGCGCCCGCCGCCTGTCCCGTGGGATCCGGTAGATGCCGGCGTAAAAATCGATGTTTTCCTCGACGCTCAGGTCCTCGTAGAGCGAGAACTTCTGGCTCATGTAGCCGATATGCGCCTTGATTTTTTCCGCCTCGCCGACGATGTCGTAACCGGCGACGCGGCCGCCCCCGGACGAGGGGGCGAGGATGCCCGTCAGCATTCGGATGGTCGTCGACTTGCCCGACCCGTTCGGGCCGAGGAAGCCGAAAATCTCCCCCGCCTTGACATCGAAGCTCACCCGGTTGACGGCGATAAAGTCGCCAAAGCGGCGATCGAGATCCTTGACCGTCACCGCGTTGTCTGGGCTAACCATGGGCGTTCTCCGCTTTTTCGGCGAGCACTGAGACGAAGACATCCTCAAGCGACGGCGTGATGATCCGCAGGTCAACCGAGGTAAAACCCGCTTGCCGGAGGGCGGTCTCGACCTCGGCGCGGGTGCGTTGCGCGTCCAGCGCCACCACGTGGACCCGATCGCCGAACAGGTCGACGCTGTGCGCCTGGATTTTTTCGCGCAGCAGCGCCGCCGCCCGGCGCGTCTCGGTGGTGCGCACCTCGATCAGCGCGCCGCGCATCAGGCCCTTGACCTCGGTCGGCGTGCCCACCGCCAGGATGCGGCCCTTGTCCATCAAGGCGACCCGGGCGCAGCGCTCGGCCTCGTCGAGATAGGCGGTGGACAGGAAAATCGTCACCTTTTCGCGCAGCAGCTGATAGAGAATACGCCAAAAATCGCGGCGCGAGACCGGGTCGACGCCATTGGTTGGTTCGTCGAGAAACAGAACCTTTGGGGTGTGAACCAGCGCGCAGACCAGGCCCAGCTTCTGCTTCATGCCGCCCGATAGCTTGCCGGCCTGGCGTTTCTTGAAGGGGGTGAGATTGCTGAAAGCCAGCAGCTTTTCCACCTGCGCGCGCCGCTCCTTGCGCGGCATGCCGTAGATGTCGGCGTAGAAGTTGACGTTCTCCATTACCGTGAGATCGGCATAGAGACCAAAGCGCTGGCTCATATAGGCGATGTCTTCCTTCATCGCTTCGGCTTCGCACCATACGTGATGCCCGGCGACCCAGCCGTCGCCCGCGCTGGGCTCCAGAATGCCGGTCAAAAGACGCATGGTGGTGGTCTTGCCCGCGCCGTCGGGGCCGACCAGGCCGAAGATTTCCCCCCGCGTGACCGACAGGTCCAGGCCGTCGACCACCACCTGGTCGCCGAAGCGCCGGGTCAGGCCCGCGGTTTCAATGGCGACCGCTAGCGCAGACATGGCGGCGTTCCCGCGCCAAGCCAGATCGCCGCGTCGGCGGGCATGCCCGGCTTGAGCTCCAAATCCGGGTTGGCGATTTCGATCTTCACCCGGTAGACCAGCTTGACCCGTTCCTTGGTTGTCTGCACGTTCTTCGGGGTGAACTCGGCTTGCGATGAAATGAAGGCCAGCTTGCCGGGATAGACCTTGTCGGGATAGCTGTCGGTGGTCACGCAGACCGGCTGGCCCAGCTTGATCCGGCCCAGATCGGTTTCGTTGACGTAGGCGCGCACCCGACTGTTCACCAGATCGCCGATGGTAACCACCGGCACGCCGGGCAGGATGTATTCGCCGGCCTCGACATTTTCCGACAGCACCACGCCGGACAGCGGCGCCGCTATCTTGGCGTAGCCGAGCCGCGTGCGCGCCAGCGCCAGCGACTGGTCGGACTGGTCGAGATGGGCGCGGGCCCGGTCGATTTCCTCCTGCCGGGGTCCCTTGCGCACCAGGGCCAGGCGTTGCTCGGCCTCCATCAACACCGCGCGGGCGTGGTCGATCTGTTCCTTGCGCGGCCCCTCCTCGATCAGTTTGAGTTTTTCCTGGGCTTCCTTCAGCCGGCTGGTGGCCACCGCGAACTCCGCCTTGGCCCGGTCGTAGGCTTGCTGCGAGGTCACCTTGCGCTGCAGCAGCTCCTTTTGCCGCTCGAACTCCGCCGTCAGCCGGTCCAGGTCGGCCCGGGCCAGTTCAACCCCCGCCTTGGCGGTGGTGATTTCCTGCGGTCGGGAACCGGCCACAAGCTCGGCGAGCCGGGCCTGGGCCTGGGCCACGGCGGCCTGGGCTTGGGCGATCTCCTCCGGCCGAGAGCCGGTGAGCAAGGCAGCCAGTTCGGCGACATAGGCGTCCACCCCGGCCTCCTGACGCGCCACTTCCTGGGCGAGCGCGGTGCCGTCCAACCGCGCGATGGGGTCGCCCTTCTTGATCACCTCGCCTTCGAAAACCTGGCGCGCCGCCACCCAACCTGCAATCTGGAAGCTGACGTCGACGTCGGTGACCTCGATGTTGCCGGACAGGGGCAGCAGATTGGGATCGCGCGCCGGCCAGAGTTCGAGGTAGGCGTAAACTGCGGCGCCTGCGGCGACCAGCAGGGCTGGAATGATGAGTCGTCGTTTGGTCATGGGTGGATCTTTTCCTTGCCAGCTACTACCGGTCGTCGTCTGGAGGGGTGGCGCTGCTTGCCGATGCCGCGCCAAAGCTGCTCAACAGCACCGAGAGCAGGCGGTTCCCCTCGGTCGAGAGATCGAACTTCCGGCCACTCAGCGACCAGCGTAGGATCAACCCCTGCACCAGACCGATCACCAGCAGGGCGGCGTCGCGCGGGTCCAGGTTGCCGCGAAACTGTCCGCTCTCTTCCCCTTCCTCGATCAGGCTGGTGATCCGTTGATGAAATCGTTCCACCATGCCGTAGAACAGCTCGCGCAGCCGGGCGTTCTCGGCATGGAGTTCCTGGGACAGCAGGATCGCCGGGATCGCCGGCGTTGACTGAATCAGCTTGAGCTGGGCGCTGATCAGCGCCTGGAGCTTTTCCGGCGCCGACAGATTTAACTGGTCGACCTGTTGCCAGTGCCGCTGGAACTTCTCTTCTATCCGTGTCGCCACCGCTTCCCACAAGCTTTGCTTGGTCGGGAAATGGCGAAAGATCGCCGCCTGGGTCAGCCGAATGGCCTTGGCGATTGTCTCCGTGCTGAGCCGATCCGGTCCGCCCTTGCCGGCCAGCCGCAACGTCGTTTCGACGATTTCCGATTTCCGTTCTTCGGCGCTTTTTCGAACCCGCATGGTTGTACCGTCTCGCCGGGAAAAGGCGCCTTGCTTTTGGTTAAGTTGGCCCGGCGGCGCGTCGCCTGGGCGGTGAGGATCTGCACTGCGTCCGCCCCTGTCCGGTCAAGCGGGATGGGATGCGGCGGTTTTTCTTGTTACTGATTACTCACTAACTAATATCGAAAGGCCAGTTTGTCAAGTCGGCCCGGCGCGATGCTGTCGCGCGCCCCGCATCGCGGCATCACCCGCCCCGCACCGGGAGATTTCGCCTTTTTCCAGCACAAGGCCGCCGGCGGCGCTGGGGATCGCCAAGCGGTAAGTCGCGGGGCGCTTGCCGCAGGATTTCCCGCGCCCGGCGGCCGCCCTCCGGCTGGCGGAGGACGGCTTGCCGTTCCGGCGGTGGCGTCAGTCGGGAATCAGCGGATCGAGCGCGGCGATCAGGCGGTCGACGTCCTGCGCCGAGTTGTAGTGCGCCAAGGAAACCCGAATGACGCCGCCTTGCTCGCGCAACCCCAGGGCGTCGATACAGCGCGCGGCGTAGAAGTCATCGCCGTAGAACCCGATTTTGGCGGTCCTGGCCTGTGCCGGGATGGTGGTGACGTTCTGTCCGGCGACCTGGAAGGCGAACACCCCGACCTTTTCGCGCCCGCTGTCGGCATGGGCGCCGATCAGGCGAACGCTGTTCTTCGATCTGAGAAACCCCTCGATGCGGTTGGCGAGTTTGGTCTCATGGGCGCTGAACAGATCGAACAGGCGGTCAAGGCGGGCCTGCGCGGCGCTATTGTCGCCGGCAAAATGCTGTTGGTGCAGCAAATCGAAATAGTCGCCGATCCCCCGACAGGCGGCGGTCAGTTCGAAGTTCAAGCCGCCCGGGCACAGCCGGCGCTGAAAATCCGCGTCGTCGAGAAAGTAATGGCTTTCGTTGGTTGTGGCGGCCAGCAGCTCGCGCTTGCCATAGAGCACCCCCAGGTGCGGACCAAACACCTTGTAGGGGCTGTAGAGGTAGAAATCGACGTCCAGCGCCTTGACGTCGACCCGGCGGTGCGGCGTTAGGGCGACGCCGTCGACACAGATCAAGGCCCCGGCGGCGTGAACCTTTTCGGCCATGGTCTTGATGTCATGCACCAAGCCAACCACGTTGGAGCAGTGTGTCACGCAGACCAGCTTGGTTCTGTCGGACAGCAGCGCCGTCAGATCTTCAATCTCCAGGTCCTCGGAGCGCGGGTTCATTTGCCATTCGCGAATCACCAGGCCGTGGCGCTCCAGTCTGCGCCAGGCGCCGTTGTTGGCCTCGTGATCCTGGTTGGTGACAATGATCTCGTCGCCCGGCTTGAACAGCGGCAATAGCGCGCGGGACAGCAGATAAACATTGCTTGTGGTGGAGGGGCCGACGACGATTTCGTCGTCGTCGGCGTTGATCAGCGCGGCCAGAACCGCGCGCCCCTGGTTGATTGACTCCTGGCCAACAAGCGAGGCTTCATAGCCTTCGTTAGGCTGCACCTGGTTGTGGGTCATATAGTCGGTAATCCGGTTGGTCACCTGCTGCGGCACCAGGGTTCCGCCGGCGTTCTCCAGGAACACCCAGCCCTCTTTGAGCAGCGGAAACTGTGCGCGGCAAAATTCGACATCCAGAGTCACTTCGCTAGACATTTTGTCCTCAGGTCATTGATTGCGGGAGTTGTTTTCAGATCTTGACGGTTATGGTAGGGCGATGCGGCGAAGGCCGACATACCCCCAAGGTATGAGGTCGGGAACGGAACGACCGGCGCCCTTCACCCGGGATTCAATTAGGGCGGAATCAAATTAGGGCGGGAGCGCAACAGCTTGAGCGGAACGGGAAATCCATCGACCTGGAACAACGCCGCCGACGGATGGCACGCCGCGCTTGCCAGGATCATCGATGATCTGGGAAGCGAGCGACTGCCGGAAACGTTGATTGCCGGGCTTGCCGAGGTTCTTCCCTTTGACATGGCGGCGATCTTTATCTACCGACGCCGGTCCCGGCCGATCCATCTGTACGACAACTTCACGCCGGTCGAGGCGAAACAGGGCATCACCGCCTACATCGAAGGCACTTACGTCCTCAATCCCTTCTATCAGGCCTATCTCGGCGGTTTGATGGAGGGGGTCTATCTGATGCGCGATTTGGCGTCCGACCTGGCCGCCGATTTGGCGCCCGGCAGCGCGCAGCGGCGCTACCGCGCGCACCGGGTATCGCCCAGCGCCAGTGAAGAAATTGGCTATCTCACCGATCATTGGCCCCGGGCGATGCAGGAGATGGATCTGGCGATCTTTCTGGACAGTGATGTGTTGGTCGAGATCACCCTGTCGCGCGCCGAAAGCGATCATGGCTTCGGCGCGGCCGATGTTGACCGGGTGTCGACGGTTTTTCCCGCCGTCGCGGCGGTGGTCAGGAAGCAGTTGGCCGAGTTTTCCGTTGGCGGCGCCCGGCATACGCCCCCCGACAGTCGCATCGACGACGCCTTTGCGGCCTTTGGCAAGGCCGCGTTGACCGAGCGTGAAGGCGACGTGGTGCGGCTGGTCCTGCGCGGCTACTCGTCAGAGGCGATTTGCCAGCACCTCAATATTTCCTTGGGCACCGTCAAGACGCATCGCAAGAACGCCTACGCGCGGCTTCGGATTTCCTCGCAGTCGGAGTTGCTGTCGCTGTTTTTAAGGTCGCTGAAGATGTCCTAGAAGGTGATTGGCGAAGAAAGAAGCGCCCGGCGCATCGCCGTTAGGCCGATTTGATATCATGCAGGAAGGAATCGACTTCGTGCCGCAGCAAGCCGGCCTGTTTCGCCAGCTCTCGCGCGGTTTCCAATCCGACCGACGAGGAGTGGCCGGTTTCTCTGGCGGCTTTCGTCACGTCGGAGATGTTGGCGCTGACGTCTTGCGTGCCGCTTGCCGCCTGTTCGACGTTGCGGGCAATCTCTTCCGTGGCCGCGCCCTGCTGTTCAACCGCCGCGGCAATGGTCGTCGAAATTTCGCTGACATCCCGGACAATCAAGCCAATGCCATCGATCGCCACAACGGTTTGCTGGGTTGCTGATTGAATGCCGCCGATCTGGGCGCTGATTTCCTCCGTTGCCTTGGCCGTTTGCCCGGCCAGGTTTTTGACTTCGGAAGCCACCACGGCGAACCCCTTGCCGGCATCGCCCGCGCGGGCGGCCTCGATCGTGGCGTTCAAGGCCAACAGATTGGTCTGTTCTGCGATATCGGTGATCAAATTGACCACGTCGCCGATTTTTTGCGCGGCGGCCACGAGGCTTTTTACCTTGTCGTT
The DNA here is from genome assembly GCA_963976695.1 of uncultured Rhodovibrionaceae bacterium. Taxonomy (GTDB): domain Bacteria; phylum Pseudomonadota; class Alphaproteobacteria; order Kiloniellales; family DSM-21159; genus CAXBMB01. The sequence continues at coordinate 4,495 of CAXBMB010000086.1, read as the reverse complement.
GGTGACGGTAACCTCCTCCACGGCGTTCGCCGCGACGGCGGAGGAGCGGCCGACTTGATGGTTGATTTCGGCGATTGACGCGCTCAATTCCTCGGTCGCCGAGGCCACGGTGCGTACATTGCCGGAGGCTTGTTCGGCTGCGGCGGCCACGGCCACGGACTGGGCGCTGGTCTGTTCGGCCAGGGCGGACAGGCTCTCGGAGGAGGACTGCATGTTGCTCGCCGACAGGGTGATGGTCTCCAGGGCTTTGACCACGACCTTGTCGAACAGGCCGGTCCGGTCTTCGATGGCCTGCGCGCGTCGCTGTTGCGCCGCCCGCGCCGTGGCCTGTTCCGCCTCCAGTTTGTGGGTGTGCAGCAGCGAGTCTTTGAACACCTGAAGGGCTTGCGCCATATCGCCGATTTCATCCGATCGATCCTTGGCGGGCACTTGGGTTTCCAGGTCGCCTTGCGCCAAATGGCTCATGGCGCCGGTCATCTCAATCACCGGCTTGGCGATGGAGCGCGCCGTAAGCACGGCGATGGTCAAACTGGAAAAAAATCCGATGAACAGCAGACCCCACTCCATGGCCAACAGTTGGCTGGTTTTCTTGGCGCCGGCGTCCGCGTCCGCTCGCAGCAGCGCCTTCTGATTTTCGACCATGCCGCCGACACGCGAACCGTCGGCTTGCAGCGCGCCGGAAAGGATGGCGATCAACCGGTTGGCGCGCGGGGCGGCTTCGGTGATCAGCAGGTATTGCGCCCGGTTCCATTGCCGTGACCCGCGAATGGCGAACATTTGCGCCGGCAGGTCGGTAAAGCCCTCGCGTTCCGCCGCAAAGGCGTCGAAAGCGACTTTTTGTTCCGGCGACAGTTGGGACGCGGAGTTCCGCAGGTCATCGAAGCGCCGGCTGTTTTTCTGCCAGAGCTTTTCAAAGTTGGCGGCGAACTTGGCCTCTCCCGTGAGCAGGTAGGCGCGGATGTTGGCAAGACCGACGCCCAAGGTTCCGCGGATGTCGGCCATCATGCCGAGGATTTGAATCCGATCGCCCTCTGCGCCGCCTTGGCCGGCCAGCTCCAAGTCGATCATCTTGCTGATATTGGTGACCATCGCCGCGGCCCGGGGCGCGGCTTCGGTCGCCAGAATTTTGTTTGCCGGCGTTTCGTCAGGCGTGTGGACGATGTCCTCTACTTTCTGCTGGGCGATTTCAAATTCCGTTAGAATGGTTTTGAAGGCGTCCCAGTTCTTGATGTTCTGGGGATTGGTCCAATTCGTCGCCAGTTGGTCGATCACGGCGCGGGTTTGGGCAATGTCGCGCCAAATGGTCGCCCGTTGGGCTTTGAAATCGGCGTCTTCGGCCAACATCCAGCCCCGAAGGGCGGCGAGCGATGCATTGATATTGTTGACCATGCGCTGGGAGGCGTTCGCGGTCGGCGTCCGAAGGGCGATCACCCGATCGGTATCTTGCTTGATGGCGGAAACCTGCCAAATTGTCGTGGCGACCGCAGCCGAAAGCAAAAGCAGCAGGAAGCCGAAGCCGATATAGAGCTTGTGGGAAATTTTCAGATTGGGCATTGCGCGCTTCCCTTGGTCTCGCCGGTCGCTGCTCCTTCAAATCCCCCGCCGGTTTATCGGTCGGCGGGGGCCAGGCAGGGAATTTGAGCCAAAAACATTGAAAATTAGAGACATTGAAAAAAACCGTAGGAATGAACAAACAGACGCACAAGCTATGGATATCCATAGTTGAAGCTGAATAGATAGGATAGTTGCAAATATATATTCAAGATAAATGTTATGAACTACGTACATCTTACGTTGAATAAAGTTGTTTTTCTATATTTATCGGTTGAGCTACGAAACTATTCCTTGGTTATATTTTAGTTGTATCGATGAATATTTTGGCCAACTATTGCTGATTTTGCCTGCACCCTACCGGGCGTTGGGCTTGGCCAACAGCGTCTGGCCGGGTGCCTGGCGGGCCGCCTGGCGGGACGCGTTGCGGTTACGGGCGGATCAAGCTGTTCATGACAGCGATCACCAAAGCCTGCTCGCGGGTTGTTGCGCCGAGTTTCTTGCGGCAATTCAGCAGGTGGTACTCCACCGTGATCGGCTTGACCCCCATTTTCTCGGCGATGCGGTCATTGCGCAGGCCTTTCGCCAGCCACAGAAGGCATTCTTCTTCTCGGGCTGAAAGACTGGCCTTAAGCCGTTGTTTCGCCAAGCTCAACTGTTCGACGCGATGAAACAGGGCCAAACCCGCCAGGCCGATCAGACCGCCGTTTCGTTCAAAGATCTGCTGGACGTCTTCCCGACTGAGCCGGGTGTTGAAGGAAAAGTAGCCCCACTGGCAGTCCGGCTGTTTGTTGACCGGGAATATTATGCCGTGGGTGATATCGACTTGCCGGAGGGTGTCGAGAAACCGGATACGCTCTGGTGTCAGACTGTTTGGGCGGCGCTCCGCATCATAGCCGCTGAAATAGGGCGAGAGGCTGGTTTGGCAGTGCGCGACCAGCGATCCTGTCGTCGACACGTCGCTTTCCAAGTACGCGTCCAAAACCCAGTCCGGCGTCGACCATTTGGTGAAAAACTCCCGACCGGGGGCGTGCGCGGTCAAGCAAATGTGGGTCGCGCCGAAGGCCGCGAAAAAGGCCAGCCCCAGCCGCCAGGCTTTCTCGACGGTGTCGGCCTGATCTAAAGCGGTGGTGAGGTCGAAGAATTTCGCGTTCATCGGTCTGACAGCTCGTGCGGAGTCAACCTTGCAGCGTCAGGCTCGGGCAAAAGCGTCGGGAGCGCTGTGATCTAACGCAATCTTTCGCGGACACTTCGCCTTTTAAGGTACATGACCTCTAAATGAGAAATTAATCCGGCGACGCGGAGGGCGGCTGGAGTCGGATCGGGTCAAACGGTCCCATGGCGTAAGGCCGTAGTGCCGTAATGCCGTTTGACCCAGGGCGCCGCCGTCGATTGCCGGTTAGACAAACAGGGTGGGGCACTCCCGGGCGCATTTGTTGCGCATGATAATATAGATCAAGTGCAGCGTTCCCAGCCCGGCGAGCAGGCAGAAAAACGAGATATAGGCATAGTTCAACAGCAGCACGTCCACCGTGACCACCGCGATGATGGTGAGGCCGAAATATTTGACGTGCAGGTATTGCGACAGCAGCGGCGGCGCGATGATCAGGAACAGATAGATGCCATAGGTCGCCCGACGCGGCATCAGATAGTCGAGCCACATGGTGCCTTCATAGGCCAGCGAATCCTGGTTGACCGCCACATTGATCCAGTCGGGATTGAGCAGATGCGGAACATAGAGCAGCAAGCCGAAGACGGCGCCGATCAGGGTAAAGATCAAAAACAGCGACTTGCGGCTGCTTTCTGGAGGCTCCAGCACATAGATCGACAGCGGGATCCAGATCGGCCACATGAACCAAGTAAAGAAGATGTAGCCCATGGCGCTCCACAGCACCATGGCGTCGTCGCCGCTGTTCATGCCGACCCAGACATAGCCCTCGAGGAACTGCTGCAGGCCGGCAAAGGCCGGCATCAAGGCGATTGGCAGATAGCGGGTGTTGACATTCCAGGCCCTCCAGCTGGCAAAGGCGCCGCCGACAACCAGAAGGCCGCTCGCGGCAAAACTCACAGTAGCTGATAGGCACATGGATTTCTCTTGTTCAGGGAAAAATTTTTCGGGCAAGGGACGGGCGTCGAACGCCCTTCCCGCTTTTTCTTCGCTGCAGCTGATGTTGTTAAAGCAATTTGTACCGCGACTTCAAACGGATTCCGGTCAGCGCCGCCGCCTTACGGCCTAGGTCATGGCGGCCCGCCTCAAGATCTGCCGTCACACCGCCGGCGACAGTCGGCGCGGCACCGGTTGGTTCTGCGCGCTTTAGACGATCCCGGGCCGGGGCAACCGGCCCGGGATCTTTTGCCGTACGGGGCGCCGTCGGGAGGTTCCCCACGGAGGCGCTGTTCCCAGGCCCCGTGAGGCTCCCGCCCTGGCCGGTTTACATCTCCATGGCGCGGCCCTCGGTCGCCATTTGGCCCATCATGCCCATTTCCATGTGATAGGGCAGCATGCACATGAACATCCAGTTGCCGGTTTCCTGAACCTGGACGACAAAGGAAACTTCGCCACCGGGCAGCAGCAGGGACTTTTCAAACAGCGCCTCATGTTCGAGTAGATTCCAGTCGGCGCGCTTGGCGCGGTAGTTGACCGCCGCCATTGCCGGCATGGTCATGAACATGAACTCGTGCAGGATCTTGCCGTCGTTGCGGACGGTGAAGCGGATCTTCTCGCCCTGCTTGACGTCAAGCTGCATCTGCGAGAAGCCCCACTCCAGCATCGACAGTTTGATCTCCCGGTCGAAGGCCCCCGTATCGGTGATGCGCAGCCCTCCTTCGGCGACCGGCATGGCCATCTCGGCGTTGCCGCCATCCATTTTCATCGCCGTTGCGCCGTCGGTGGTCTCCATGCTGGCGCCGTCGCCGTCCATTTTCATCGTCGTCGCGCCGTCGG
>CAXBMB010000085.1:0-15163 GCA_963976695.1 uncultured Rhodovibrionaceae bacterium | reverse complement strand
ATCATGACGCCGGGAGCTTGATTAAAGCACGCCCTTGGTTGAGGGAATGGCGTCGGCCTTGCGGGGATCGATTTCCAGCGCCCCGCGCAACGCCCGGGCCAGCGCCTTAAAGCAGGACTCCACAATATGGTGATTGTTGGTCCCATAGAGGCACTCCACATGCAGCGTCAAGCCGGCATGCTGGGCAAAGGCCTGAAAGAACTCCCGAAACAGCTCGGTATCCATCTCGCCCAGGCGCGGCTGGGAAAAGCCGACCTTCCAGATCAGATAGGGACGATTGGACACGTCCAGCGCAACCCGGCTCAGGGTTTCATCCATCGGGATGTAAGCCGAGGCATAGCGCCGGATGCCAACGCGCTGGCCCAACGCCTGGGCCACCGCCTGGCCGAGCGCGATACCGGTGTCTTCCACGGTGTGGTGCCCGTCGATATGAAGATCGCCCTTGGTTTCCAACTCGATGTCAATCAGACCATGGCGGGAGAGCTGCTCCAGCATATGGTCGAAAAAACCGATCCCAGTCGAAATCCGGTAGAGCCCCGCGCCGTCAAGATTGACGGTGGCGCGGATCTGGGTCTCTTGGGTCGCGCGCGTCACGGTGGCGACGCGCGGGCTGCTGGTGGCGGTCATGAAGGGTTTACCTCCTGAAGGGACGAACTCGACCAACCTGTCCTGTTGCGCCAGACAAGGTGATCCGGTGAGTCAATCGATTGCGGCGCGGGCTTGTCAAGCTGCGTCGCCCGCACGCGGGTCGGTCACAGGAAACAAGTCACAAGATCCAAACTGACGGACCAGGGCGCCTTTTCGGGCCCACCGACAACACGCGGGCGACACGCGGGCCGCGCGAGACGGCCAAAAAAGGGCGAAAAAGACTAACGGAACCGCCTTTTAGCAGCCTGCGGCCGTCAGCGCAAAGACAAGCAGCGCCGACCGGCGCTTTGGCGCAGATTGACGGCCTTTGCGCCGCCGCATCGGCCTTGGTCCAACAGTAGGACTTGACCCGCAGGTCACAACGCGCCATCTGAAGTGCATGTCAGAAGAAAACATCCCCACATGGCATGGCACAACCATTGTCGCCGTGCAGAAGAACAGCCAAACGGTGATCGCCGGCGATGGCCAGGTCAGTTTGGGTCAAACGGTCATCAAGGGCAACGCGCGCAAGGTGCGGCGGCTGGGCAAGGATGGTCAGGTTATCGCTGGATTCGCCGGCGCCACGGCGGACGCCTTTACGCTGTTTGAGCGGCTGGAGGCGAAGCTGGAGACCTATCCAAACCAACTGACCCGCGCCTGCGTCGAACTGGCCAAGGACTGGCGAACCGACCGCTATCTGCGACGGCTGGAGGCGATGATGATCGTCGCCGACAAGCAATCGGTGCTGGTGTTGACCGGCACCGGCGACGTGCTTGAGCCGGAAGATGGCGTCATCGCCATCGGCTCGGGCGGCAACTTCGCCCTTTCGGCGGCCCGCGCCCTGATGTCGGTGGACGCGCTTTCCGCGGAAGAGGTGGCGCGCAAGGCCATGGCCGTCGCCGCCTCGATTTGTGTTTATACCAATGAGTCGGTAACCCTGGAACATGTCTGAGCTCTCACCATCGCCGGTTTTCGGGGCCTCCGCGAACCAAGACCTCGCCACCGATCAGGCGGCGACCTTCAGTCCCCGCGAAATCGTTTCCGAACTGGACCGCTATATTGTCGGCCAAAACGAAGCCAAGCGCGCCGTGGCTATTGCGCTGCGCAATCGCTGGCGCCGCCAGCAACTACCCGATGATTTGCGCGATGAAGTCCTGCCCAAGAACATCCTGATGATCGGCCCAACCGGCGTTGGCAAGACGGAAATCGCGCGCCGCCTGGCCAAGCTGGTCCAGGCCCCCTTTGTCAAGATCGAAGCCACCAAGTTCACCGAGGTGGGCTATGTCGGGCGCGACGTTGAATCCATCGTCCGGGACCTGGTGGAAACGGCGATGCACATGACCCGGCAGCGGCTGCGCAAGGAGGTGGCGGTTCATGCCGAGGTAAACGCCGAGCAGCGGGTTGTCGAGGCCCTGGTCGGCGAAAACGCCAGCAAGGAGACCCAGGACAAGTTTCGCCGCATGCTGCGCGACGGCAAGCTCGACGACAAGGAAATCGAGTTGCAGGTCCAGGACGGCGGTTCGATGTCCCTGCCCACCATGGACGTGCCGGGCATGCCCGGTTCGCAAATGGGCATGATCAACCTCAACGATATCTTTGGAAAAGCCTTCGGCGGACGCACCAAGGCCAAGAAGATGACGGTGACCGAGTCCCACAAGATCCTGCTGGCCGAGGAGAGCGATAAGCTCATCGACGAGGAAAAGGTGACCGCCGAGGCGATCAAGGCGGTGGAGCAAAGCGGCATCGTCTTCCTGGACGAAATCGATAAGATTTCCGCCCGCTCCGACCAGCGCGGCGGCGGCGACGTCAGCCGCGAAGGGGTGCAGCGCGACCTGCTGCCGCTGATCGAGGGCACCACCGTGGCGACCAAGTACGGCCAGGTGAAGACCGATTTCATTCTCTTCATCGCATCGGGCGCGTTCCATCTGGCCAAACCCAGCGACCTGCTGCCGGAACTCCAGGGGCGGCTGCCCATTCGCGTCGAGCTCAACGCTTTGAGCCGGGACGATCTCAAGCGCATCCTGACCGAACCTGAAAACAGCCTGATCCGGCAATACGTCGCCTTGATGAATACCGAAGGCCTGAAGCTCAGTTTCAGCGACGCGGCGATCGACGCCCTGGCCGACCTGTCGGCCGAAATCAATGGCGCCATTGAAAACATCGGCGCCCGCCGCCTGCACACCGTGCTGGAAAAATTGCTGGAGGAGATTTCCTACAGCGCCTCGGATCGCAGCGGTGAAATCGTCGAGATCAGCCGCGAGGAAGTGGAATCCCGGGTTGGTGAACTGGCCAAGAACCAGGATCTTTCCAAGTTTATCCTGTAGCCCCGGGGCGCGCCCTTCCACTGGCCGCCCGGCCCGACTGAAAAACGGCCAACCGGCGGGGCCCTTGCGTCCCGCCGGGTTCAAACGGAATCGGGCCGCGCGGGGCTTTGAACCGATCCGACGCTAACCGCGACGCCGATCAGCGATTGGCCGGCGACAAACGGAATCGTTCCGGTCCAGAAATAACTTGGAAAGAGCACCAGCAGGCCCTCTTGCGGACGCAGAGTCTCAAAGCGCATTCGGTCTTCCCGATCGGGGCTGTCGAAGAACCGCAGGCAACCGGCGTCGCCTTCGCCGCCGGAAATCTCCGCCGGCACCTGAACAAAGTAGTAGCCAGAGAGGTACCCCTCCCGATCAATCGCCGGCTGTTGATAGCTGGAGGCCGATAGGATCAGGCTGCGGGCGCTGAGACGCCACTGCGCCGGTGGCTTCACCAGGTAGGGGTGGCCCGAAAAACCGACCTTCCGGCGAAGGTATTCGCTGACCCCCTGTTCCAGCAGCAACTCCAAGCTCCGGCCCACCGCCGTCCGGGGTTGAAGCAACGCGCCGGCCAGGTCGGCCTGCGCTTCAATCAAGCGCCGCAGGTCGGCGTGAAAGGCCGCTTGTATCAGGTATCCCGGGGCCTGGGACTGGGGCCGCCAATAGAGCAGTTTGGGGAAATCGAACAGCACCGCGGCCTCCGCGTCGCGGCCGACCTGCCGCAGCAAGGGCGCCAGCCGCGCATAGACCGAAACCCGGTGAGGATCGCGCTGCAGGGCCTGAAAAGCGGCTGCCAAACTGACCTCGGCGCCCTGGTTCAGCGCCTGGCTGGCCTGGCTGAGCAGATCGAAAAGCCCCGCCGAGGCATGCGCGGCGCGGCAGGCTTTTTCCACCAGGCGCCAGGCTTTCTCCGCTTGTCCTTCTGCCAGCAGGGCCTGGCCGTAGGCCTCCAGCGCGGGCGGCCAGTCGGGCGCCAGATCACAACTCTGGGCCAACGCCTGCAGCGCCGCATTGTGCTGGCCCAACTGGCCAAGCGCGCCGCCCAGTCCCAACAGCAAGGGCGCGTCGGGCTGAGTCCGGTCGAGGGCTTGCTGATAGACATCGCGCGCCTCCTCCCAGTTTTGAAGCTCTTCCAGCAGCTTCGCCAAACGCAGATGGCCGGCGGCGCACTCCGGATGATCATCCGTGCAGCGGCGCAGACACGCCGCCGCCGCGTCCAGCCGCCCCTGGCGCCGCAGGTTTTCCGCCAGGGCAAGCAGCAGCGCGGGATCGGTCGATGGCTGTTGCAGCAGACCCCGATAAACCCGTTCGGCATCGCGCCAGGCGCCCTGATCCTCCAGCAGGGCCGCCAGCCGCAGACCCTGGATCCGGGCCGCGGCCTGGGCATGGCGCGCCGCGGCCAGCTCTGGATCGTTGGCAGGGGTTGCGGTCTCGGCGGGCAGGTCCTCCCCCAGACCCGCGCGCTTTTCGGCCAGACGCGCGAGAAGGTCGAGGGTCTGGGGGTGATTGGGAACGGCGATCAGCACCTGGCGGCAAAGCCTTTCGGCCTCGCGAAATCGCCGATGGAGATAGAGCGACCGCGCACGACCAAGCAGTTCTTCGCAGTTCCTCATGACGTCTCCAACAACCGGGCGGGAAAACTGGGCGGCGCGCCAGCACGGATCGTGGCGGTCCGCCGGCGCGCCCGAGCGCCCCGTTTGGAGTCGGATTGACAACAGGCTCGCCGCGCCAAGCGCCGCTTCGTTGGACGATCGCGCTCTGGAAAAGACGATTTGGCCGGGCGCGCTGTGATGACGGCTTGGTGCTGGCGGCGCGCTGGTGGCGCTGATGAGGGGTGGTCACGAGTCCCGGCGAGCGGTGGGCCTTTCCAGCTTGCGCTCGACGGTGGGCGGGCCACTCTGGTCTTCCAGCACGGCGCGCAAGGCGGCGAGCTTCCGGTCGGTAAGATGGCCGATCTGTTCGGCCAAAAGGTTTGCCACCAAGGTCGCGTCCGCCGACAGGCCGGCGGTGTCGACCGTCACCTTGGGGTCGGAAAGATCCGCCCAGCGTTGCAGCTCTTCGGCCTCGTCCCAGATAATGCCAAAAAGTTGACAGACCTGATTTACGAACCGCCGGTTCGGCCGGCTGCGATGACCATGCTCAAGAGCCGACAGATAGGGCGCGGAAACGTTGAGTTTGGTCGCCATTTCCTTCAACGACAGATGATGTTGCTGCCGCAAAGCCCGCATTTTCTCCCCGAAAGGCGTCACCGGCTCTCTACCTCGCTTGGACTGGTGAAGAACAAGACAATAGCCAAACCGCAAAAGCGCGAAAAGGGGCTTGGCTGCAGAACTTTCCGCCCGCTGGCTTGCCGCCGCGCCGGTGATCGACGCGCAAAGTCGCGGTTCCGGCGCAAACAACGCCATTCTGGGCGCTATTCCGGGCGCCAGTCTGCAAGTCCATGTGACGCGATCCGACTCTCGCGGTCGATTTAGGGTCGGTGGGAAAACTCCAGCCGGTTGCCGCCCGGCTCACGGATCATGCAGTGGCGCTTGGGTCCGTCGCCGGCCAGTTCCGGCGCAAATTCAACAACCACGCCGGGCCAGGCGGCGATTTGGGTAAAGGCGTCCTGCAGGGCGGCGGCGCTGGACAGTCTGAAAGCCAGATGGTGGAGGCCAACATTCTTCTGCCGGTCAAAGGCGACCGGCGCCGGGTCGCGCGCCTGCCAAAGCGTCAGCACGCCTTGCCCGTCACTGAGATAGACCGAGGGATAGTCCGGATTTCCACCGACCTCCGTCCAACCCAGGCAGCCGGTAAAAAAGGCGAGGGAAACGGCCAGGTCGGGAACCGTGAGGCCGACGTGATCCAGACCGTGCGTGAGCGCTTGGCGTGCCATGGCGGGTAAACCTTTCGTGCCGGGGCGCGGACGACGACCAAGACGCCGCCGATTCCGCAATCGTCAAATTATAAACAGACTTGTCTGTTTTATCCACTGCGCGCGACGGAACAGCAGTTTGGAAAAATTGGCGCCCCAACCGCCGCCCGGTCTAGGGCCGCTGTCGTTTTAACAGCACATAAAGCGCGCCGGTGCCGCCATCGCGGGGCTGGGCGAAATCAAAGGCCAAAATTTTCGACCGGTTCGGCGCTTGGTTGAGCCAACTGGGGGCCTGACGCTTCAGCACCCCACCTTGCTGCTGGCCCAACCCCTTGCCGGTTACCACCAGCAAGCACCTCAGCCCCTTGGCGTGGGACCGCGCGATAAAGGCATTGAGCGCCAGGTGCGCGTCGGCCTGGGTCATGCCGTGCAGATCAATCCGGTCGTCGATCCCCAGACGGCCGCGTTTCAACCGCTCGGCCTTGCGGCGGTCCAGCGCAGCGACCTGGCCGTGGGCCAGACAGGGCGCCGGTGGCGGCGGCGCATCGGGCGACGGCAGCGACCGATCGGACAGCCGCCGATCGCGCCGGGTCTGGTGGTCGAGGCGACCGCTTTTGACCGCCGCGGGATTTTCTGCGGGCCAGGCGGGCGCGACCAGGCGGCCTTGCACTTTGTCGTGATGCAGGAATTCCCGACCGGGCAGGGGAACGACCTGGCGCGCCACATAGTCCCAGACCTTGCGATCCCCGCTGGCAGGGAGGTTGGTACGGTCGCTTCCCGGATCGTTCGCGCGGGCGCTTTGACGGTCGCCGCTGTTACCCGGGCGCACCGGGGCAGGGCGGTCGGCGCGCGAACCGGCGGGCAGCTTGGCCGCACCTGAAGCGCCGCCGCCTTTGGCCGACAAGCGGCGTAACTGCCCGCGCCAGCCCTCCAGGGTTCCCGGGGTTTGCCCACCTGCTGGAGCCGCTTTTGGCGGGGCGGAAAAGTCAACAGACGGCTGTTTGCCCTTATGTCGCTTTTTCGCCAAACCGCCCACTCCCTTACATCCCCCGCGCGACCGGTCGCGGCAGGGTCGCGCCAAGCTGTACCCCCACGGCGCGGTGAAGAAAAGCCCGAACAAGCGGTCGCCTCGGCGCGCCGCGTCGTGATGCGGTGCTACCTAAGATCAGCTGAGATCAACTGCGATCAACGCGGGTCCGTTGGGCGCATCACTCGGACGCGGCGTCGTCGACCAGCAGAATGTGCATCCGGCACGGGCCGTGGGCGCCCAGCAGCAGGGTCTGTTCGATATCGCCGGTGCGCGACGGGCCGGTGACGAAATTGACCGTGCGGGGCATGTTGGCCTCACCGTGGCGATCCCGCAGCTTGCTCCATGCCTCTTCCATCGACCCGAGAACCTGGCTGCTTTTCAACAGCACCAAATGGGTTTCCGGCAGGAAGTTGAGGGTTGTGGGATCCTCTTCGCCGGACTGCAGCATCAACGTCCCGCTTTCGGCGATGGCGCAGAACACCGGCGTCAGGGACACCGGGTCGGCATCCCGCGCAATTCCCGCGCTGATGTCCAGCAACGGCGCCTTTTCCTGCCACGGCAACTCTTGCAACTCCTTGGTCGGGGAGAGCCGCACGCGGGGTTCGATGTTGTTGTTCTTCAGGTAGGCGGCGGCGGCGGCGGGAACATCTTCCACCGCGCCGAGCCGCTCGACCGTGGCATGCACCGCCTCGACGTAGCTAATAAAGAGTTCAACCTGCGCTTTCCGGTCGAGCTGCGCCCGTTTAGGCACCAGGTTTCGGGGATGCCGGGCCAGACGCTGGGCCACCGCTTCCGCGCCCGCCGGATGGGGTTTCATCGACCGGCGAATGCTGCCTAGGATGGCTTTTTTCTGATCGCTCATGTCCGCGCTCCCGCCGCATCGGCCTTCTGTTTCTCACGCCATAGCTGCTGAAAGGTTTTGCCCTGCGGCGCCGGCAGATCCCGGTGTTTGGTCCAGCCTCCCGCCAGCGGCAGACTGGCAAACCGGCCCTTGCGACGGCCCAGCTTGCCAAGCAGGGCGATGGGCAGGCGCATGACCCAGCGGTACAGCCTGGGACGCTGGGCCAGGTAGGCCCAGGCGCGGATGCCCCAGCGTTGGGTCGGCGGCGACAGATGACGCTCAAATTCGCGCTCGCGCCAGTGACGCATCATCTTGGGAAGGGGGATGCGCATCGGGCAGACCTCTTCACAGCGGCCGCAAAAGGTTGAGGCGTTGGGCAAATGGCCCGCCTCGTCCACACCGATCAGCGAAGGCGTCAGCACCGACCCCATCGGACCGGGATAAACCCAGCCGTAGGAGTGGCCCCCCACCGCCTGATAAACCGGGCAGTGGTTCATACAGGCGCCGCAGCGGATGCAGCGTAGCATTTCCTGAAATTCCGTGCCCAGCATCGCGGAGCGGCCGTTGTCCAGCAGGATAACGTGATACTGCTCCGGTCCATCCGGGTCTTCGGGTCGTCGCGGCCCGGTGGAAAAAGTCGTGTAGCTGGACATTTCCTGCCCCGTGGCGGAGCGCGCCAGCACCCTCAATATGGTCGACGCGTCCTCCAGCGTCGGCACCACCTTTTCCAGGCTGGCCACCACAATGTGCACCTTGGGCAGGATTTGGGTTAGATCGCCGTTGCCTTCGTTGGTGACGATGACCGAAGAGCCGGTCTCGGCAATCAGGAAATTGGCGCCGGTGATGCCCACATCGGCCTCGAAATAGCGCTGACGCAGCATCTTGCGCGCCTCCGCCACCAGGGACTCGGGCGCCGACAGGTTCCGATCCTTCGGCAGCGCGGTGTGGTGTTTCCGAAAATCAGCCTCGACCTGGTCCTGGCTGACGTGAACGGCCGGGGCGATAATATGGCTGGGGGGTTCCTTGCGGAGCTGGATGATATATTCACCCAAATCCGTTTCGACCGGCGTGATGCCCTTCTGTTCCAGGAAATCGTTCAACGCGATTTCCTCGGTGATCATCGATTTTCCCTTGGTCACCGTTTTGGCGCCGACCGACTGACAAATCTTCAGCACCGCTTCGCGGGCGTCCTCGGCCGTGGCGCACCAGTGTACCTGGCCGCCGTTTTGCTGAACCTTTTCCTCATAGCTTTCCAGGTAGAGGTCCAGGTTGTCCAAGGTGTGGTTCTTGATGTCGCGGGCCTGATCGCGAAGCTGGTCAAACTCCGGCAGGGCAATGGTCGCCGCCAGCCGTCGATCGACGAAGCCGGTGCGCATCTTGTCCATCGCGCGCTGCAGGTTTGGATCGGCCAAGGCCTGGGTCGCATTGTAGGTAAAGCTGCGAGATCGTTTTTCCATGGCGTTACTCCTCAGGCCCCGGTGTCGGCGTCGCCGATCGCCGGTTCGCTGGTCAAGTTGGCCAAGACTTCCGCCACATGGCGCACGGCGACCGGCGCACCCTCGCGCTTCAGCTTTCCCGCCATATTAAGCAGGCAGCCCAGATCGCCCGCCAACAGGGTTTGCGCGCCGCTGTCGACAATATTCTTGGTTTTGATGGTCACGATCTTGTTGGAAATGTCCGGATACTTGACGCAAAAAGTGCCGCCAAAGCCACAGCAGGCGTCGGCATCATGCATCTCGGTCAGCGCCAAGCCCTTCACGCTGGCCAGCAGCCGGCGGGGTTGGGCCTTGATCTTGAGCTCGCGCAGGCCCGAACAGGAATCATGGTAGGTTACCTCGCCGTCGAAGCGCGCCTCCACCTCTGCCTTGTCCAGCACGTCGGTCAGGAAGGAGACCAGCTCGAAGGTCTTATCGGCCAACCTGTCGGCCCGGCTGCGCAGCGTCGGATCTCCCTCGAACAGCTTGGGATAGTGTTCCTTGAGCATGGCCGCGCAGCTGCCCGACGGCGCCACCACATAGTCGTAGCTTTCGAAGGTCTCGATCACCTGCAAGGCAATGGCCGCTGTGTCGCCGTGATCGCCCATGTTATAGGCGGGCTGGCCGCAGCAGGTTTGCCGCTCCGGAACCTCGACCCGGCAGCCCGCCAGCTCCAACAGCTTGACCGCCGCAAAGCCCACCACCGGGCGATAGAGGTCCACCAAACAGGTGACGAACAGGCCCACGCGGGGACGGGAGATTTCTTGGCTTTTGTGATCGGTCATCGTGGATCCCATTGTTGCTCGGACGCCCTGCGCAAGCGGTCATCGCCGGCACCAAATCCCGGACAGCGGGGCGGCGGCGCGGCAGCACCCCACCCCGGCGCCCACCCCGGCGCCCACCCCGGCAAGCCTCCCCGGGCAAGCGCTGCCGATGGACCCCAACCGCCAAAACCCGGGTGATAAAACCCAAACGGTCCAATCCGGGCGGCGACAGCCAGCGGGCGGGGTTCAAACGGTTACAGCCCAACGGGGCGCTTGCGCGCCGTCCCCAGGTGCGGTGCGGCGGACGCGAAGGCGCCGTCGACGTACTGCACAAAATGGTATTACCAATTTAGAAAAGTCAAGCCGTTCCGGACCTCGGTTTGGCGAAACTTTACCGTCGGGGCCGGCAATATCAGTCAGTTATGATTAATCACTTTCCGCCGCACCGGCGACGAACAGATCGGCCGGCGGGGACGGACCGGGCGCGCCATCCGCCCGTCAGTCAACCCAGGTCCAAAGCGCCAGGGGCGCCGCCAGGCCGCGGATTTCCTGGGGCGGAAGCGCCGTAAGCGCCGGTCGCCGCACCGGTTGGGTCGGGGCGGGTTCGACCGGCGCCGCCGGTGGCGCGGGCTGTTCAGCGCGCTCAGCCGGCGGCGCGGCGGCGCGTTCTTCCCGCAACACCTGCTGCACCAACGCGTCGCTGACCACCAAGGGCACCTTGAGGGACCGGGTCAGGGCTTCCAGCCGGCTGGCGGTGTTGACCGTGTCGCCGATCACCGCGAATTCCAGGCGGTTGGCGCCGATGTTGCCCAGCACCACTTCACCGTAGTGGATGCCAAAGCCGGCCTGGAGCGGGACCTCGCCGTGCTCGACCCGGCCTGCATTCCACGCCTTGACCTCGGCAACCATGGCCACGGCGCAGTCCAGGGCGTTGCTGGCGTCTTGCCGCCCGGCGGTCGGCGTGCCAAAGGTCGCCATCAACCCATCGCCCAGATACTTGTCCAAGGTGCCGCCGTGGGCAAAAACCTGGCGCTCCATCCGACTGTGAAACTCCCGCAAAGTCTGGATGACCTGGGCAGGCTGACGCTCATTGGCGTAGGCGGTAAAGCCAATGATATCAACAAACAGCACGGCAACTTTTTGGGTGCGCACCTGCTTTAGCGGCTCATCATTCTGCGACAGCTCGCTCACCACATTGGGAGAGAAGTAGCGCGCCAGATTGCCCCGTTCGCGCTCTGTTTCCGCGCTGCGCAGCAACAGGCGATTGGTTCGCCAGCCGTTAACCGCCAATATCGCAACGACGATCAAAAAGACCACAACTTCCTGAATTGTGCCGGTGAAGCGCACCGCGAACGGATCGAGAAAAAGCAGAAGCTCGGGATAGCCGTCGAGCGCCGCCAGCAGATTGGCGCGCAACGCCGGGTCGCTGACCGGCACAAGTGAAATGATAACAACTCCGAGGACCCACAGGCCGCTGGTCCACAGCCCCATCGCCACCAGGGTGCGCCAAGAATAGGCGAGGGTCGCGCCGGCCAGCAGCACGTAGAAGAAAAAGAAATTCCCATAATGAAGCTGCATGGTCGGCGGCCAATAGCCGGTCTGCAACGGGTTGGGAACCAGGATCACCACGGTCAGCAGAGCCAGATCGAACAGCATCAAAAAGAGCTCCGCCCGCGAGCGGCCAACCCGACCAATCCTCAGTTGCGCCCAACCGTTCACCGCGAAACCAAGCAGCAACACCAGGTAATAGATCGCGCGAACATTGGGATCGGTGACGATGATCAACAGCGCGATAACCGCCAGGGCCCACCAACGGGCCTTGACCGCCAGCGTCAAACCTTCCTGTTTGTCGGCCTGCAGCGCCTGCGCCAGCGAGCTTGGCATCTGCGTCTCCGCATTGGCGCCGGGATTGCGACCTGAACCAGGATCGAAACCAGGATCGAAACCAGGATCGGAATTGGCCCCGGCAGTGGAGATTGGTTTTGTCGCACCGTCGACCCGCCGCTTGGCCGAACAGCCGTCGCTGGGCCGGCCGTGGCGGCTGGGCTTAAGCTGTTGTTCCATGCCGGCCCCTCTGTTCAGCCCAACCCTGGCGTGTGATCGACGGGTAAAGCAGCGCTTGGCGCTTCGCCGCCATCATGAACGTCCCCCCGTGGGGGAGAAGACGCGCCAAGCGACAGCAAGCTTAACTGGTGATCTCGCGCCGCGCCGCGACGGCCTTGGGAAGCAGCAGCCAATAGCGGCCCTTTTGCTTCATCCCGCCGGCCTGGGCCAGCGCCGCTTCACCGCTGCCCCAGAAAAAATCGCCGCGCACCTTTCCCTTGATGGCGCTGCCGGTATCCTGCGCGACCATCAGCCGCCGCAAGGGTTTATCGCTGCCCGGCCAGCTGGTGGCCAGCCACAGCGGCGCCCCAAGCGGAATGTAGTCCGGATCAACCGCCAGCGACCGCGCCGGGGTCAGCGCCACGCCCTGTGCGCCGATCGGCCCCGGTCCATCGATTTTCCGGAAGAAGATAAACCGCCGATTGCGCTGCATCAGCTCCGCGGCCTTTTCCGGATTGGCCCGCAGCCAAGCGCGGATCGCCTGCATGGAAGCATTGGCCCGGCTGACATAGCCTTCATCAATCAAGGCCCGGCCGATGGCGTAGAAAGGCTGCCCGTTCGAGCCGGCGTAGCCCACCCGAATGGTCGAGCCATCCGGCAGCTTCACCTGGCCGGAGCCTTGAATATGCAAGAAAAAAGAGTCAACCGGGTCGGTGACCCAGAGCATCTCCAGATTTTGATCGGCCAACGCGCCTTCGTCGATTTCCTTGCGTGCGTAGTAAGGACGAAGCCGGCCATCGATCACCCGGCCGACCAGGGATTGCCGCGGCAGGTCGGCGCGAAAATCCTTCAGCCTGACGGTCACCGCGTCCTTGGGCCAACCATACAACGGCGCGCTATAGCCGGGCTGGCGGGTTAGCGACCCCTTGAGAGCGGCTTCGTAATACCCGGTGAAGAGTCCCTCTTCCTGCCTGCCGGTGGAGACAACAAAGGGGCGAAACTCTGCTTCCAACACCTTCCGCACGGCCTGATCATCGGCTGCCGGCAGACCGGCCAACGCCGCGCAGGGCTGTCGCCAGTCCACCACCTGGCCGGCCAGACCGTGCGGGCCGACCTGTCGGTCGTCGCCGGCGCGCAGCAGCCTGGCGCACGAGGCCCGCAGAGCCGGCAAGGCCGCGCTGACATTGTCTTCTTGCCAGCCCGGCAGCCGATCAAAGGAGGTGGCGGTCAGCAGCGCCGGGGCGGCCTCATCGGGCTGCTGTTCTTCAGCCTCCGGCTTGTCGGCTTTTTCCTCTGGCGGCTGCCCACAGGACGCCAGCAAAAAGATCAGGCCGAGCGGCGCCAGCCAAACCCGCAGCGCTCTGCGTAACGACATCAGGGAAAAGGGAGATTGGGTGAAAACAGGCACGCTAGTTAACGCTGCGGGTTGAAACCAAAGTCCAATTGGGGTCGCGGCTGCGGCAGTTGCGGGCAAAGGTCCAGATGTCGGTAACCTTGGACACCAGATGGGGATCGCCATCAACCACCTGGCCATCGCTGTCATAGGTGACATTCATCTGCTCGGACTGCAGCTTCACCGTGACAAAGGCCGTCTTGCCTTGCAGCTCCGCCTCGATGATCTCGCCGTCATCGAGGCTGACCAGGGTGGTTTCCATGGTTTCACCGGCGTCGGCCCGCCGAATCATCGCCTGGGAAAAATCGGCGAACACATCATCGGACAACAGGGGACGCAGCGCTTCCTGATCGCCCTTGGCGAAGGCCATCAGGATCATTTCGAAGGCGCCGCGAACCCCTTTCTTGAAGGTGTCGGGATCAAAGGAACTGTCGGCCAACCGAATTTGCGTCAAGCCTGCGGCCAGGGGATCCTGGGAAAGCGGATCGCCGCCAGCCGCCGCCGTTTTGGCGTCCGCGCCCCGGGCCGGGGGGAGATGGATAACCTTATCCTCTTCGCCTTCGCCGGCGTCCTTCGGCTCGGCCTTGCCGGCCTTGTCCTCGCTCTGCTTAAAGGGATCAAACTCGCGCCCGGCCTCGTGGCCATCCCTTTTTCCCAGCACCGAGCGCAGGCGAAACACCAGGAAGGCCGCGATGGCGGCAAAAAGAATGATGTCAAGAAACTGGAAACCGTCACCCATTAGGAATTGTCCGTGTTGGAGAGAAAACTCTTAACCAGAGGTCATTCATTAGCCTAACAATTTCTCCCCACCAATAGATACCGCCGCCGCGGGGAAAATTTTTGTCGGCAATTGACGCCGTTGATCCTAGATAACCTAAAGCATCGTACCTTTATTCTCTAAGACAATGTGCGGGACTCTATGGCCGTATCGTTACAAATCGGATTACTGTCCAACAACTGGGCAAAACAAACGGGAAAAGGCGCGCCTGGATCGCTCCGGTCAAGGTCGTTGCCACCACGCCGGTCGGCGCGGCGGTGACTGATGTCTAAATAGGTACGGTAGAAAGAAAGAACAAGCATGGCCCTTCTGCTTCTCGCGATTTTCATTGCCGTTCCGCTGGTGGAAATCGCCATCTTTATTCAGGTCGGTGACGCCATCGGACTTTGGCCCACCTTGGCCCTGGTGATCGGCACGGCGATCGTCGGGTCCTGGCAGTTGCGCGTGCAGGGTTTTGCCGCCCTGTCCCGGGCCCGCCGCCAGATGGATCAGGGCCAACTGCCGACCAAGGAGCTGTTTGACGGATTTTGTTTGCTGTTGGCCGGGCTGTTGCTGCTGACGCCGGGCCTGTTGACCGACAGTCTGGGCGCGCTGCTGTTCCTGTCGCCGGTGCGGGCCTTTTTGCGCCACTATCTGTCCCAGCGCATGGCGGGCCACGTTGATCTGCGGGGCGGCGGCTTTGCCGGCCGGGGCGCGCGGCCGCCGGGTCAGGGTGACCCGCGCAGCCATTCCGGATATACTGCCGGACAGAACCCCAAACAGGGTCCCGGACGCGGTGGCCGGCCGTCTGGCGCGGCGGGCCCGACCATCGACGGTGACTTTCAGGAAATCGACGACGACCCGGCGCCGGGCAAACGGGACACGCCATCGCCTTGGCAAAAAGCCGTGCCTGAAAAAACCACTGTTGAAAAAACCACGGCGGATGAAGTCACGGCGGATGACGCCACAACCGATAAGGCGGCGCCGCGCGACGGGCCCGATAGAAAGCCGGGCGCAAAAAACCGATAGGAGAAATCCAGACCGACCTGAAAATCGGGATCGACCAGAAAGCCGGG
>CAXBMB010000084.1:0-15239 GCA_963976695.1 uncultured Rhodovibrionaceae bacterium | reverse complement strand
ACCTTTTCCGCCGCAGATTCACCAGCAGATTCACCAGCTGAGTCGGCGTCGGTCGCGGCGGTTGAATTGGCGGTTGGATTTGGGGTCGGGTCCGGGGTTTGGCTGGGGTCTGTTTGGGCGTTGGGCGCGTCATCGACAGCCCGGTCGCCCGCGGCAGGGGCGTGCGTGGTCTTCTTCTTGTCGTTGTCCGCCATGAAATCTATCCCTTAACAGCCAACGCCTTGCGGGTCGGCCCAAAATGCCGGGCGGGTCGCTCTCTTTGCTCTCGCCGCTCCGGCCGCGCGCACCGCAGCCTTGCCTGAGTCTTGCCTGACCATCCCAATCGTCGGGCTGGGGCAAGAGGATCGTGACGGGACAGCGCCGGCAGGGCAATCCCGCATCAGAAGTGGGATCGCTTGCGCCCGACGCAAGCCCCCGGGGTGGGCAATCCGGCCGCGCGATACGGCCGGGGCGGCTAGTCCGGCTTGGCCTGTTGCGCGGCGAAACGCGCCACCGCCGCCAGCAGGCTGTCTTGTTCGGGCGCGCGGGCGACGATTACCTGCCGCCAAGGCAACAAACGTACAACCTGGGCCACCTTGTCAGAAAGGCAAAAAGCGACCATTTTACGGCACTGGGAGCTTAGCTCGGACTTTTCCATGGCCAGGGTCAAGCTTTTGGCCGTGCGTGGCGAAAACAAGAGTACGCCGTCAAGCTGGGACTTTGCAATAGACGTACGTACAGTTGGCGGCAAGCTTTCGACCAACTGGCTGTCATAAGCTTCCAACGGCGTGACGCTGTAGCCCAGGCCGGTCAAGCCGGCCGCCGGGTCGCCGGCCCGGTGGCGGCCGCAGAGGTGCAGCAGATGCCCCCCGCCGGGCGGCAGTTCGCGGCGCAGGAGCTGTCTCAGGCTCGCCAGGTCGCCCTCAGCCGCGCGAACCGTTTCAAAGCCGGCCTGGCGCAGCAGCTCGCCGGTGGCCGCGCCGACGGCATAGACCGGCAGCCGCCGTTCGCTGCTCAGGGCGATCAGCCGTCGCGCCCCGTTGCGCGAGGTGATGATAACGCCGTCGAAATCGCGCAGCGCCAGCGGCGGCAGCGGCAGCGGCTGGATGGTCAGAAGCGGCGCCACCAGAACCTGGTGGCTGGCGGCGGCGAGCTGCCGCGCGGTGGCCGCCGCATCGCTGTTCGGTCGCGTCACCCAGAGGTGCATGGCGGGCTCCCGTTTCCTGTTCCGGCGCTAGCTGTCTTGGGCGGCGGTGGCCGACAAGCTGGCGACGAAATCCGGCCCGGCCTGCGCCTTGAGCGCCTTGCCTGCGGCGGTGCCCAGCGCCTCGGCGTCCTCCGGCCGGCCCCGGCGTTCGTCGGTCCAGTGGGCCGTGCCGTCGGGCGCGGCGAGCAGCGTCCGCAGGCGCAGCCCCGATTGATCCAGCTCGGCCAGCGCGGCGATCGGCGTGCGACAGGACCCCTCTAACTCGCGCAGGCAGGCGCGTTCGGCCCGCACCCGGGTGGCGCTGTCGGGGCAATTGAGCGTGTCGACATAAGCCAGGGTGGCGGAATCGCCGATCCGGGTTTCCAGGCCAATGGCCGCCTGCGCGACCGCCGGCAGCATCGCGTCGGTGGAAAGGTATCCGGTTATTTTGTCGCTTTGGCCCAGGCGATTGAGGCCGGCGACCGCCAGCAGGGTGGCGTCAACCGCGCCCTCGGCCAATTTACGCAGCCGGGTCTGCACATTGCCGCGGATCGAAACCACCTTGAGATCGGGGCGGATGATCAGGATTTGCGCCTGACGGCGCAGGGAGGCCGAGCCAACCACCGCGCCCTGGGGCAGGTCGGTCAGCGCCGGGCCATGCTTGGAAAACAGCGCGTCGCGCGGGTCTTCCCGGGGCAGGATCACCGAAATTTCCAGGCCGGCGGGCTGTTCGGTCGGCACGTCCTTCATCGAGTGAACCGCCAGATCGATGCCGCCGTCGAGCAGCGCCTCTTCGATTTCCTTGGTGAAGAGGCCCTTGCCGCCGATGGCGGTCAGCGGACGGTCCTGGATCATGTCGCCAGTGGTCTTGATGACGACGATCTCGATCGCGCCTTCTTGCCCGAGCGTCGGGTGGGCGGCTTGCAAGCGCGCGCGGACCTCATGGGCCTGGGCCAGGGCCAGGGGGGATCCCCGCGTACCAATCTTAAGCTTGCTCATGAACGGTTCCTTTTGCCATTCCTTTTGTTCTCAACCTTGTCGCCACGTCTTGGGGCTGTTTCGGGGTCGGATCCCGGGTGCGGCGCTCGGCGGCGGCCGGCATCTTGCGCCAACGGCTCGCCTGCGCCGGCCTTCACCTTACGACAGCGGCGAAGCGTCAAGCGTTTCTTTTCCTGTCGACCACAGCCTAGTATTTTTGCCCGGCCTGGACCATGAAGTCCTTGATCCGCGTCAATTGACTGCGCCGGAAGCAATCATAAAAGGCGGTGCGGTGCGGGTGGTAGCCACGGCAGTCCCGCGCGCCGATGCGCCGTGAGGGCAGATTCAGCAGCGTAACCCCTGGAAGCGCGGCCAGCGGGTCCAAATCCTCGGCGGCGCCGAAGCGGTCGTCGGTAAAGGTGAAGATCAGGGCCTGCAGATCCTCGGCCTGCGCCAAAGCGGCCCGGCGGGTTTCGAACAGCCTCTGCCAGCTGGCGTCGCGGCTGTCCTTCGGCCCGGCGAAGGCCGGTGCCAGGGCGATGACCCCGGCCAGTTGACCGGGCCGCGCCGCCGCCGCCTCCAGGGACGCCCAGGCCCCGGCCGACTGGCCGACCAGAAAGATCCGCCGGCCGGGTAGGCCGTCGCGGCCAAGCCGGTCCAGCAGCGCCACCAGCGCCTGGGCGCGCCGCGCCACCTTCGGCTCGCCTTGGCCGCGGGTCTGGTCAAAACCGCCGAGAATGAAGGGCGTACAGTAGACCAGCACCGCCACGCGGGGACCGCCGGGGGCCAGGCTGTCGCCCGCCAGATCCGACAGAAAGGCCGGGGTGGTTCGGCGATCGACCCCGCAGGGGTCCGGCAACCGTTCTTCCTCGGACCCGCCGCTGTAGACCAGCAGCAGGGTCTGTTCGGGTGTCGACCAGGACAGCAGATCGGCCGGTCGGCGCAGCGCCGGCGCGGGCGCCAGATAGTCGCTGGCGCTCAGCGCTTTGCCAACCAGCGAGGCGCCGTCTTGCGCCTGGGTCCGCGGCGTCGGCGCGACGGGCAGCAGGGCAAGCAGCAAGCCGGTCAGCAAGGCGTGCCGCACGCCGGATCGCCGCCGACCGGATTTCATGCCGATCCCGGGCTTGAGGGGGAGGGAGGAAGACAAGGAAGCTCCAGATGATCGGCAAGGGAAAAAAGGGCGCGGCAACGGCGGCGACCGCGCCAAGTAAGCGCACTCGACCGGATCGCGCAAGCAAACAAGCAAACAAGCGCCGGCTTGCCTTTCGGACGACATTGCGTAGTCTCGCAACAGAGGGGCGGCAGCGCCCTTTGGGATGCGGTGTTGGCGGGTCGGGCGACGGCCCCCAAAGGTTAGGTATTGGCAGCATGATCGTTCTTGGCATTGAAACTTCCTGCGATGAAACCGCCGCCGCGGTGGTGACCGCCGACCGCCGGGTGCTGGCCAACGTCGTGCTGTCCCAGCTGGACGAGCACCGTCCCTATGGCGGGGTGGTTCCGGAAATCGCGGCGCGAAGCCATCTGGAGCATATCGACCGTTTGGTGGCCCAGGCGATGACGGAGGCCGGACTCGATTTCGCCCAGCTGGATGGCGTGGCGGCGACCGCCGGCCCGGGCCTGATCGGCGGCGTGATGGTGGGGGCGATGACCGCCAAAGCCATCGCCGCGGTGTCCGGCAAGCCCTTCGTCGCGGTAAATCATCTGGAAGGTCACGCCTTGACCGCCCGCTTGAGCGACGATCTGGACTTTCCCTTTCTGTTGCTGCTGGTTTCCGGCGGGCACTGCCAACTGCTTTCGGTTCAGGGCGTCGGCCGCTACCGCCGCTTGGGGGGCACCATCGATGACGCGGTCGGCGAGGCGTTTGACAAGACCGCGAAATTGCTGGCTGTCGGCTATCCCGGGGGTCCGGCGTTGGAGCGGGCCGCCCGGCGGGGCGACGCGACGCGCTTTGCCCTGCCCAGACCGCTGAAGGGTCGCCCGGGTTGTGATTTTTCCTTTTCCGGGCTTAAAACCGCCGTGCGTCAGCAGGTGATCAAGCTGGGTCGGCTTGAGGCGCGCGACCGCGCCGACCTGGCGGCCTCCTTTCAGCAGGCGGTGGCCGAGGTTCTGGTTGATCGCAGCCGGCAGGCGATCCGGCTGCTGCGCGCGGAAAACGGCCAAATCGGACCGCTGGTGGTGGCGGGCGGCGTGGCGGCCAATCAAAGCTTGCGCGCCCAGCTGGCGGCGCTGGCGGCGCAGGAGGGAACGCGGCTGGTCGCGCCGCCGATTGAGCTCTGCACCGACAATGGCGCGATGATCGCCTGGGCGGGGTTGGAGCGTTTGCGCCTGGGGGCGAATGATCCGTTGGATTTTCCGGCGCGACCGCGCTGGCCGCTCGACAGTTTAACCCAGCCGCCGGCCGCCGGGCTGTCGTGACGGCGCGCGATTGCTTGCTTGCCGTCGCGCCGGCCACGATCAAGTCACGCCATGAGTACTTTCAACAGACGATGAAACCCAAACCATGACGCAACAAGAATCAACTCAGTTACGCCTTTCCGTGCTGGGCGGCGGGGCCTGGGGAACGGCGCTGGCCCAGGTGGCGGCCAGCGGTGGACAGCCGGTGACGCTTTGGGCGCGCGACCCGGCCACGGTGCAGGCCATCAATCAGCAGCACCGCAATCTGCGCTACCTGCCGGATCTGCCGCTGTCGCGCCGGATCACCGCCACCGATGACCTGGCGCGGGCCTGCCGGGGCGCCCAGGCGCTGTTGCTGGTGACGCCGGCCCAGTCGCTGCGCCAACTGGCCGAAAAAATGGCCCCGCTGCTGGGTACGGATAGCGCGTTGCTGCTGTGCTGCAAGGGGCTTGAGCGTGAGTCCGGCCTGCTGCCCAGCCAGGTGCTGCAGGATCTGCTGCCGCACCACCCGGTTCTGGTGCTGTCCGGTCCAACCTTTGCGGCGGAGGTGACCGCCGGGCTGCCGACGGCGGTGACGCTGGGCGGCGCGGATCGGGCGCTGGCCCAGCGCTTGGCCCAACGGCTGGCCACGCCCTCCTTTCGGCCCTACGCCAGCGGGGATCTGGTGGGCGTGGAGATCGGCGGGGCGATCAAAAACGTGGTGGCCATTGCCTGCGGCATCGTCGAGGGACGCGGCCTGGGACAGAACGGTCGGGCGGCCTTGATTACCCGGGCCCTGGCGGAGATCACCCGCCTGTCGCTGGCCTGTGGCGGCAAGATGGAAACCGCCATGGGCCTGGCCGGGCTGGGCGATTTGATTCTGACCTGCACCAGCGCAACCTCGCGCAACTACGCCTTTGGTCTGGGCATCGGCCGGGGCGAGCCCCTGGCCGAGATCATCGCCCGGGCCCCGGTGACCGAGGGCCTGCACACCGCCGCCGCCGCCGTTGCCCTGGGGCGAAAGCTGGGGGTGGATTTGCCGATCTGCGCCGCCGTGGATGCGGTGCTCAACCGGGGCGCCGATCTGGGCGCCACCATCGCCCAACTCCTGGCCCGTCCCTTGAAGCCCGAAGGGCTGTAGCGTTGGATTGACGCGGGCGTCGACGCGTCAGGCGCTTGTTTTTCAGGCGATCAACCTGCTGACGGGTTGTGACATCTGTTCCAAGAGGTCCGGGGGCTTGGGCTGGTTTTGGCTTTGGCGCTGCGATAGGTTGGGGTTCGCATAGCCATCGACGGTCCGGGGCGTCCGCAAGGACGCCGCCGACGGCCGTCCCCCCGGCAAGACAGACCAGTGAGGAAAAGAGCGATGTTCGCCTTGATTTGCACCGATAAACCCGGTGCGTCGCAGATCCGTATGGACAACCGCCCGGCGCACTTGGCGCATTTGGAAAAACACGCCGCCGACCTGGCTTTCGCCGGGCCGCTGCTGGGTGAGGATGGCAAGCCGACCGGCTCGCTGATCGTTCTGTCGGTGGCCGACAAAGCGGCGGCCGAGCGCTTTGCCGAAACCGACCCCTACGCGCAAGCCGGACTTTTCCAGTCCGTGGTGATCAGCGCCACCAAGCAGGTCTATCCCCAGGGTTGAACCCGCTTCCCCCCGGCGGCCCGATTCAGCAGGCCGGATCCCTCGGTGGGTCCGGCCTGTCTTTTGTCGCCGCCTGGCGGTCACCGCGCGGTGGCCGGCCACCGAAATTAAGCGCCGGGCGCTGCTTTCTTGGCTGCGCGCCCGATTTAGCGCGCCGCGAAGGCCTTCCAGACGCCGATCAGATCGGCCAGCGCCGTTTCGTAGATCTTCTTGCCGTCGGCCGGGTTGGCCAGCGCGGACTCCGCGCCGATCCGGCCATCGGGGAAGCGGCGCCGATAGTCGGCGGCATCCTGAATCGGGCCTGTCGGCGCGCGCTTGGGGGTCAGCGGCGCGTTTTTCCGGTGTTCCGGGTATGCGAAATAGGTCAGTGAAATTTCGGTTGGCGTGGCGTGGGAGCCCTCGGCCTCGCCGTAGAGGTCGTCGGAGAGTTGCAGGACCGAGGGCAGGGTGAACCAGTTTTGCAGCTTGAGCTGCAGGTCGGGGCGGCTCGGGCTGGCCGTTCCCAGGCTGCTCTCGGCATAGATCTCGGCGAACGCCGCCTGAACCGTGGCGATGTTTCCGCCGTGGCCGTTCAGGAACATGATGCGATCGAAGCCGTGCCGGGCGAAGGAGTTCACCACGTCCTGGATCACCGATATCAGCGTCGAAGGCCGAAGGGTCAAGGAGCCGGAAAAGCCCAAATGGTGCTGCGCCATGCCGATTGACAGGGTCGGGGCGATCAGCGCGCCGACCTTTTCCGACAGGCCGCGCGCGATGATTTCCGGGCAGAGCGCATCGGTGCCGACAAAGCCCGTCGGGCCATGCTGTTCGGTTGAGCCAATCGGCACCAGAACGGCGCTGGAACTTTCCAGGTAGGTGTCGATTTCTTGCCAGGTGCTGAGCTGTAGATACATTTTCGGGGGCTTCTCCTGCCTGTGCTTTGCGGGCTTTTGCGGCGCGGCGGCGCGCTGTCCGGCCTGCTTTCGAATCCGATCGGTTTAAATGGAAACGGGAAGTGATTTCGCGGAAACCGCGACGCCGCCGCCGCTCACACTCTAGGTAGTTATATCGATCCACTCAACCGGTCTGGCGGTTGGATTTTCATCCTCGGCCCGGCTGCTGGCGCTGCCGGTTATCCTCGACCGCCCGCCATCTTCGCGGCTTCCGGTCGGCGGCGCAGGGTCATCATCGCCCAAACGCCGAAAAACGGCCCGATCGCCAGCGGGACGAAGGCGAAGCGCCAGCCCAGCAGCGCGACCAACCCGGGCATCAGATGAATGGTCACCAGGGTCAGCAGAAATCCGAGCGCGGTTTGCAGGGTCAGCATGGTGCCGATATGCGCCGGCGGCGACAGCTCGGCGATGGCGGCGGAAAACTGCGCCGAATCCGCCACCACCGTGACGCCCCAGATCAGGGCGATGACCAGGACCAGTTCGGCGGAGGCGCCAAAGGCGAACCCGATGGTCAGGGCGCAGCCGCCGCTGATCGCCATGGCCAGACTGGTGCTGCGGGCG
Source organism: uncultured Rhodovibrionaceae bacterium (assembly GCA_963976695.1). Lineage (GTDB taxonomy): Bacteria > Pseudomonadota > Alphaproteobacteria > Kiloniellales > DSM-21159 > CAXBMB01. Next base: position 7,585 of record CAXBMB010000084.1, on the reverse strand, counting down.
CGCCCCCAGCGGTCGGCCAGTTGGCCCCAGGCCAGCGCGCCCAGAGCGCCGACGGCCACCGTGGCGAAGGTGCCGAGCTTGGCCAGGGCGCTGGCCTGGGCGCTGTCGGCCATGGTCAGGGTGAAAGACGCCTGCAGGAACAGGCCGATCCAGGCCCACATGGCGTAGAGTTCCCACATGTGGCCGAGGTAGCCGAAATTGGCCAGCCGCAAGGCCTTGTCGCGCCAGGCGAGGGTCAGGTGGCTGGCGTGAAAATTGACGCTTCGGGTCTGACCGGGTCCCTGGCGAAAGCCATTGATCAACAGGGCCGCCAACAGCGCGCTGCCGGAGGCAAGAATCAGGGTGATGCGCCAATCCAATCCCCCCAAGGCGTTGAACAGATGGGGCGAGGCCGAGCCGAGCGTCAAGGCGCCCACCAGCAGGCCGACCAGCAGGCCCATGTCGTTCTTTGCCCAACTGGCGGCCATTTTCATCCCCAGCGGATAGATGCCCGCCATGCAGGCCCCGGTGATCAGTCGCGGCACCACCACCCAAAGCGAGGCCATGTCCATCCATAGCAAGCTGCTGTTGGCCGCCGCCGCCACCAGCGCCGAAATCATGAAAAAGCGCCGCGGCTCCAGCCGGTCGGCCAGCCCCAGCGCCGCCGATGTCAAACTGCCGACGACAAACCCCAGTTGGACGGCGGAGGTAAAGAGCGAGGCCTGAAAGCCGCTCAAGACGATTTCCTGCCGCAGCGCCGGCAGGATGGCGGTGGCGGAAAACCACAGCGCCATGGCGAGAACCTGGCAGGCGGCAAGCAGGCTGAGGTTGCGCCATTTGGCGGCGCCGGCGCTGGGAAGGGCGTGATCGGACAAACCTGGGCCTTTCGGATGGATAAGCTGACGGCGACGCGATGTGTTGCCGATTAATGACCGCCGTGCGGAGCGGCAGTGTTTCCTGTTTAACTCTTTTGCCTGCTTCCGGCTTGGGCTGGAAGGGCGCTTGCGGTACACAGTTGCGTGACCCGACCGGCGGCGGCCCTGCTGATGCGCGGCAAGCGAGGGCCGGTGAATCATCAGGGCGCAACCATTAACCGCGCTGAATTGCGCTTGGGCGGCCGACAGCGGTGCCGCGCAGACGAGGGAGACAGGCAACGATGGCTTATTGGCTCTTTAAAAGTGAACCGGGCGCCTGGTCTTGGGATGACCAGGTGAAAAAGCGCGTGGAACATTGGGACGGCGTGCGCAACTACCAGGCCAGCAACAACATGAAGGCGATGAAGGTTGGCGACCTGGGGTTATTCTATCATTCGGTGAATGAAAAGCGGATTGTTGGCGTGGTGAAGGTGGTGAAGAGCTACTATCCCGATCACACCGATCCCAAGGGCCGCTTCGGCATGGTCGACGTGGAAGCCGTGACGCCCTTCGTCAAACCGGTGACGCTGGCCGATATCAAGGGCGATGAGCGGTTTGAGAGCTTTGGCTTGGTGCGCCAGTCCCGGCTATCGGTGGTGCCGGTGAGCGAGGATCATTGGCGCATGCTGCTGGCCATGGGCGAAACCACGATCTAGTCGATCAAACCCCGCGCCGGAGCGGGAAAACTTGATCAGGGATGGAAACATGGCTGGAAGGCGCGAACTCTGCCGGCTTACCGACATCGACGACGGCCAGGCCAAGGGCTTCGAATTCGGTCAGGGATTGACCCGCCGGGATGTTTTCGTTGTGCGCCGGGGCCAGCGGCTTTTCGGCTATCAAAATGCCTGTCCGCATATCGGCACGCCGTTGGAATTTCAGCCGGATCAATTTCTCAGCGCCGACGGAAATCACCTGCTCTGCACCACCCATGGCGCGCTGTTCACCATTGAAACCGGCCACTGCGTCGCCGGCCCCTGTCAGGGCAAGTCGCTGACGCCGGTGGCGCTGGATGTGGACGACGCGGGCCGGATCTTTCTTTTGGACAACGCGCCGGTGATCGACTGAGGAAGCCGCGCGTGGCGCGCGGCTGGGCCGGGGATTAGGCGACCGACCTCGCCCGCTTGATCTGCTTGTTCACCGCCAAGGTTAAGGAGTTGACCAGCCGCTGGCCCTCTTGTCCGCCGTCGCCGGACAGCTTGGCGCGACCAACCAGCATCAAGGCGTTGGTGTGGGTTTCGATCAAGTCCCGCCAGTGGGGATACTTGGCGTCGTTGTGCAGGAACTTGTTGAGCGACAGGGCGATCGACCCGGCCAGGGGATAGCCGAAGGTCGAGGCTTGTCCCATGATGTCATGGGAAATTCGGCGCATCCCCTTGATCGCCTCGTGGCGTTGTTGGTCCGAGCCGACCAGGGCGGGTTTGTAATCGGCGAGCGCGGCGACCTGACTGGCCAGCACGGTTGGATAGCTGTCCTGCAGAACCTGGAGGCGGACCCGCACTTCTTCGGGCAGCGCGGCGTTGTCGAAGTCGGGGCTGTGCGAAATTTCGGGAAAGGCGTAGGCCTCATCCTCTGCCGGTGGGGCCGAGGACGGCGCGTCGGCGGCCGTCTCCGACAGCTCGGGCGTCAACTGCAGGGCGCGGCGTTCGTCGCCCTCGAAGGGTCGGGCCTTACGGCGACGACAGGGCCCGAAGTAGGTCTCGCACTCGATGAAGGGCCGGGGACGCAGCAGGGTTTGCGCCACCCGTTCCTTCAGGCCGTTGATCGAGATCGGCTTGGCGAGGAACTCATTGATGCCGGCATCGCGGGCGACGGAGATGCGCCAGGCTTCGGCGTAGGCGGTCAGGATGATGATCGGAATGTAGCGGTTGGGGCTGCCCGGCGCGCGAATCTGCTTGGCCAGCTCCAGACCGTCGGTCGGCTCCATCACCCAGTCGGTGATCACGATGTCCGGCTCATGGGTGATCAGGGCGTCCATCACCAGGCCCGGGTTGGTTAGGCAAATGGAGTCTTTCATACCCAAGGACTTGAGCCCGGTTTGAATGACCGAGATCATGTCTTCGCTGTCGTCAATGACGAGAGCTCTGTAGTCCGACAGATCCATCGCTTTTTCCTCGTCTTCCGAAGATCGGGTTTTCATCGAGACAACGTTTGGGCCGATGCCAACCCTTCCGCCGACCAGGCCGTCGCTGTCAAGGCTAGAGCTGGGATTCCCGGCGGCGCCGGCGCGATCTTTTGCGGTTTTGTGCCGCAAAGGGAAGTCGTCTTTCCAGATGGCGCCAAGGGAATTATTCTCCAATCAGACAGTTAACAAAGCGTGAGCGCACGGAAAGATTGTGTTAAATGCAAGATAAAATGTTCCGCCCGATTTGCGGCTTGGTTGGTCGCCCGGCGCGTGGCGGGGGGCATGCGGTTGGGAACGCGGCCGGCGCGCGACGCCGGCAAGGGGCGTCAGGGGGCCGCTAGCGTGGGTTGGCGCGACAGGGTTGGGAAATATAACTATTCCAGTGCCTTGTTCCCTTTTCCTTCTTCCAAGCCCTTTGCCGGCGGTGTAAAAACCGGGAACCGGCGAATTCGGCGGGTTTGATTTTTGACAGATCCGGGCGGCAAAGCGCCGGGATTGTTGAATTACGTAATCAGACGGGGAATACTCCAAGCAACAAAAAATTTCGGGTCACCCTCACGCCTGAGGATGCTTTGGCTTTCGCGCACGCATGAAAAGCCGCGTCTTATGGGCCGGGGCGCGATCCCATAAGCTTTATGGAAGAGGGAGCGTAAGCTAGATGACGGACAATCGTGTTTTTCCTGTCAACCCAGAGGTGGCGAAAGCGGCCTGGGTCGACCGTGCCGGCTATCAGAAGATGTATGATCAGTCGGTGGCCGATCCGGAAGGTTTTTGGGGCGAACAGGGCAAGCGTATCGCCTGGATGAAGCCCTATAGCCAGGTCAAGGACGTCAGCTTTGGCCCGGGCGATGTCCATATCAAGTGGTACGCCGACGGCACCACCAACGCGGCTTACAACTGCATCGACCGGCACCTGGACAGCAAGCGCGACCACACCGCGATCATCTGGGAAGGCGATGATCCCGCCGACAGCAAGAAGATTTCCTACGGCGAACTGCACGAAGCGGTTTGCCGGCTTGCCAATGTCCTGAAGGCGCAGGGCGTGCAAAAGGGCGACCGGGTTACGCTCTATATGCCGATGATCCCGGAAGCGACCTACGCCATGCTGGCCTGCGCGCGCATCGGCGCGGTTCACTCGGTCGTCTTCGGCGGGTTCTCCCCCGATGCCCTGGCCGGCCGGATCAACGGCTGTGACTCAAACTTTGTCATCACCGCCGACGAGGGCCTGCGGGGCGGGCGCAAGGTCCCGCTCAAGGCCAACACCGACAAGGCGCTGGAACAGTGCCCCAAGGTGAAAAACGTCCTGGTGGTGCAGCGCACCGGCGGCGCGGTTAACTGGGTGCCGGGGCGTGACCTCTGGTATCACGAGGAAACCGCCAAGGCGGGCAGCGACTGCCCGGCCGAGGAAATGGACGCCGAAGCGCCGCTGTTCATTCTCTATACCTCCGGATCGACCGGCCAGCCGAAGGGCGTGCTGCATACCACCGGTGGTTATCTGGTCTATGCCGCCATGACCCATCAGTACGTCTTTGATTACCGTGACGGCGAAGTCTACTGGTGCACCGCGGATGTGGGCTGGGTGACCGGGCACAGCTACATTGTCTATGGCCCCTTGGCCAACGGCGCCACCACCTTGATGTTCGAGGGGGTGCCGAACTATCCCGATGCCTCGCGCTTCTGGCAGGTCTGTGACAAGCACAAGGTCAACAGCTTCTACACCGCGCCGACGGCAATCCGCGCGCTGATGCGCGAGGGCGATGGTCCGGTGACCGGCACCGACCGGTCCAGCTTGCGGCTGCTGGGGTCGGTCGGCGAGCCGATAAATCCCGAGGCCTGGCTGTGGTATCACAAGGTGGTGGGCGAAAGCCGCTGTCCGATTGTCGATACCTGGTGGCAAACCGAAACCGGCGGCATTCTGATCACCCCGCTGCCGGGCGCGATGGACTTGAAGCCGGGCTCCGCCACCTTGCCGTTCTTCGGGGTGCGGCCGCAGTTGGTCGACAACGACGGCACGCCCTTGGAAGGGGCGGCGGAAGGCAACCTCTGCATCGTCGATTCCTGGCCGGGCCAGATGCGCACGGTCTACGGCGATCACACGCGCTTCATCCAGACCTACTTTTCCACCTACCCCGGCAAGTATTTCACCGGCGACGGTTGTCGGCGCGACGAGGACGGCTACTACTGGATCACCGGTCGGGTGGACGACGTGATCAATGTCTCGGGCCATCGGATGGGCACCGCCGAGGTGGAGTCGGCGCTGGTGGCCCACCGGCTGGTGGCGGAAGCGGCGGTGGTCGGATATCCCCACGACATCAAGGGGCAGGGCATTTACGCCTATGTCACGCTGGTGGCGGGGGAAGAACCCAGCGAGGAACTGCGCCAGGAATTGGTGAAATGGGTGCGTTCCGAAATCGGCCCGATCGCCTCGCCGGATCTGATTCAGTGGTCGCCGGGGCTGCCCAAAACCCGGTCCGGCAAGATCATGCGGCGGATTTTGCGCAAGATCGCTGAAAACGACTTCGGCAATCTCGGCGATACCTCCACCTTGGCCGATCCCGGGGTGGTCGATGAATTGGTCGACAATCGGATGAACCGCTAGCGACGGAGAAGGATCGGGCGCCGCCCTGCCTGGGGCGGCCGGGTGCGGCGGCCCTCTGTGATGGTGGCCCTCTGACGCTGGCCCTGTCTGGGGCGGCCGGGTGTGCATTAGCCGCCGGTGACCGCGCCGGCGGGTTCGCCTGCCGGGGGCTGCGCCAACACCTTGGCCAATTGGATAACCGCGGTCTTGATCTCTTCCTCGGTCAGGCAGGCGTAACCCAACACCAGGCCTTGCAGGCGCGCGGCGCGCGCTTGCCTGTCGGCTGGACGCGCCGGGCCGTCCAGGCTGTAGGAGCCCAGCGGCGGCGTGATCAGGCCGCCGTTGCGGGTCAGCGCGGCGATCTGCTGATCGCTTCCCAGCCGTCGGGTGCGATCGGTCAGACCCGCCACCAAATGCATGCCCGCTTCGTGGGGCTGAATGTCCAGCAGCCCCACAAGGTGTTGGCGGGCGTGACCGATCAGAGCCTCTTGCCGCGCCGCGTAGAGCGTCCGCATCCGCCGGACGTGCGCCGCGAAGTGGCCCTGGCTGATGAAGTCCGCCAGGATCGGCTGCACGGTGATGGCCGGGTGATCGTCGATGACGGCGCGGGCGGCGGTAAAGGTCTCCACCAATCCCGGCGGCACCACCAAATAGGCGATGCGCAGGGAGGGAAAGAGCACCTTCGAGAAGGAACCGAGATAGACCACCCGATCGGGATCCAGGCTTTGCAGCGCCGCCAGCGGCCGCCCCGAATAGCGGAACTCGCTGTCGTAGTCATCCTCCAGGATCCAGGCGTCGGCTTCGCGCGCCCAGTCGAGCAGCTCCAATCGGCGCGCCAGCGACATCACCACCCCCAGCGGATACTGATGAGAGGGCGACACCACCGCCAGACGGGCCTCGGGCGCCCGTTGCCGTCCCTGTTCGACCGACAGGCCCTCGCTGTCCACCGGCAGGGGAACCTTGCTGACGCCGGTGGCGACAACCGGTCCGGTCAAACCGTGATAGCCCGGCGTCTCCAGCCAGATCTTGTCGCCGGGATCGGCCAGAATGCGCAAGGCCAGATCGAACGCCTGCTGTGACCCGGAGGTGATGAAGACCTGATCGGGTTGAACCCGCAGGGCGCGCACCGCCCGCAGGTAACTGGCGATGGCCACCCGCAAGGGATAGTAGCCGGCCGGATCGCCGTAGCGCAGCAGCGATTGCGTCGGGTTGCGCCACAGTCGTCCCAGCATGCGGCCCCAAAGCTCAAAGGGAAAATAGCCGGTTTCCGGAATGCCTGGGGCGAAGGCGCGCGACAGCTTGGCCGCCCGGACGTTCAAGCGCGGCGGGGCAATCGTCGACAGGGCCTGGCCGCGCTGGCTGAGCCGCGGCGGCGGGGCGACCTGCACGCTGCTTTGCGCTTCGGCGGCGCGGCGGGTGCTGAGCAGATCGTCCGGCAGCACCCGGGAAACGAAGGTGCCGGCGCCGACCTGTCCTTCCAGATAGCCCTCGGCCAGCAGCTGCTCGAAGGCGCCGACCACCGTATTGCGTGAACAGGCCAGCTCGCTGGCCAGAACTCGGGTCGCCGGCAAGCGGTGCCCGGGCTCCAGACGCCCGTCCAGAACCGCGTCGCGCAGCTGTTCATAAAGTTGGCGGTACAGCGGGACGGCCTGCGGCCCCTTTTCCAAGGCAAGGCCGAGAAGCGGGGCGTTGGAAGGTCGGGTCCGGCGTTTGGCGTCGCGGTTGGAAAGCTCCGGCATGATGCTTCCTTGGATCGGACCCATAAGTTTGGGATTGGACCCACAAGATTCGGATTGGACCTATGAAATTGCCGCTACGGGTCAAGATCATGCGGCCAATCTACAGCTTAGTGTCTTTTTGTCGTCGGGGGCAATCGCTGAACCGGCGGAAAACCCGCGCCCGGCGGTTGGCGACATTCTCGCCGGCGAGGTTTTCACCGGCGAGGTTTTCACCGGCGAGGTTTTCCGTGACGGCGTTTCCCGGTGGCATTTC
>CAXBMB010000083.1:0-15388 GCA_963976695.1 uncultured Rhodovibrionaceae bacterium | reverse complement strand
TGGCGCGGGGATGGCGCGGGGATGGCGCGGGGATGGCGCGGGGATGGCGCGGGGATGGCGCGGGGACAAAGAAAAAGCCGCCCGCCCGAAGGCGTGCGGCTTTCTTGTTTTTCCGCCCCGCAGAGGGGCAGCGGCCAGCCGATTAACGGCTGTAGAATTCGATGACCAGGTTGGGTTCCATCTGGACCGGATAAGGCACATCCGCCAGCTTCGGCCCACGAACGAAGGTCGCCTTGGTGCCCTTCTCGTCAACCGAGACATAGTCGGGAACGTCGCGCTCAGCCGAGCCAATGGCTTCCAGCACGATGACCAGCTCGCGGCTTTTCTGCTTGATCTCGATCACGTCGCCGTCCTTCACCTGGTAGGAAGGAATGTTGACGCGCTGACCGTTGACGGTCACGTGGCCATGGTTGACGAACTGACGGGAGGCAAAGACGGTCGGCACGAACTTGGCGCGGTACACCACCGCGTCCAGCCGGCGCTCCAGAACTTCAATCAGGTTTTCGCCGGTGTCGCCACGGCGACGCACGGCTTCGTCATAGTAGCGGCGGAACTGACGTTCGCCGATGTTGCCGTAGTACCCCTTCAGCTTCTGCTTGGCGGTAAGCTGAAGGCCGAAATCAGAGGGCTGGCGGCGACGGCGCTGGCCGTGCTGGCCGGGGCCGTAATCGCGGCGATTGACCGGGCTTTTGGGGCGACCCCAAAGGTTTTCGCCGAGCCGGCGATTGATCTTGTACTTAGAACTCAGGCGCTTGGACATGCGCGTACTCCGTTGATTCGGTGCTATTTGTCCCGGTAGTCTCCCGCGCCAACACCGGTGGCGCGGCGAGCGGGAAAGAGCGGCTGTTTTGCCGCCACGGTCCACATTCCCGGGAAGATCCGCGGGACTATAGGGATCCGGCGGCAAAAGTCAAACCCGCAAAGCCGATTGAATCCCGCCTAAATCCGCCCCCTGGCGACGCCCGCTCCCCCGGGGGCGGGCCAGCCCGGACAGCAAGCCAAACAACACCCTTTTACCGAAAGCAAACTCCCTCTATTCTCCACCTACCAGAGCGTGATTCCCCAAGCAAGCAGCGCTTGGCGCATTGACCCCGTCGTCAAGCCCCAGCACTCGGCCTTCTCGGACGCGCCGAAACCATCTTTTTCGGGCGAAAGTCGTCTTTCCCACCCCCTTGTCCCGACAAAAACGAGAAGCATTGACCTTGCCCCCTTTCACCAAATCCGGCCCACTGCCCGCGCACCTCAAGGGGTTGCTGCTGACCTTATTGGGGGTGTTGCTGATTTCACCCGACACGCTGCTCGTCCGGCTGATCAACACCGACGAATGGACTCTGCTGCTGTGGCGCGGCATGGCCCAGAGCCTGGTGCTGCTGCTGCTCTATCGCCTCTGGGTTGGCCGGCAATGGCTGCACAAGGCCCGGGCGCTGGGAAAGGCCCTGCTGATCGGCAGCCTGTTGTTCTCCGGCACCAATATCGGCTTCATCGTCTCGCTTACCAACACCTCGGTCGCCAACACCCTGGCCATCATCGCCGCCACGCCGCTGTTCGCCGCCTTGCTGTCCTGGATTATCCTGCGCGAGAAAACCGCGCCCCGCACCTGGCTGGCGATCTTCGGCGCAGCGGCGGGGATCGCCGTGATTATCAGCGCCTCCTGGCGCGGCGGCAGCGCGATCGGCTTCGGCGGCGGGGCCTTCTATGGCGACATCGTCGCGCTGGCGACCGCTCTCCTGCTGGCCGCCAGCTTTGTCGGACTGCGGCTCTACAAAGACCACAATATGCTGCCCTGTATCATTCTCGGGGCCTTTTTCTCCGGCTTGGTCGGCGCCGCGTTGTCGCCCGATTACCTGCTGCCCGACGGCAGCTATCGCTGGATTGCGCTGCTGGCCCTCACCCTGCCCTTCGCCACGCTGTTGATTACCTTGGGGCCGCGCTACCTGCCCGCGTCGGAAGTCAGCTTGCTGATGCTGCTGGAAACCGTGCTGGGGCCGCTGCTGGTTTGGCTGTTCCTGGCCGAGCAACCGCCGCGCGAAACCCTCTGGGGCGGCAGCCTTATTTTACTGGTCCTGGCCCTGCACGCCTTGGTCGGGCTGCACCGCCAGCGCCGCAAAACCCGGCAGAAAGATCTGCCGCCAGGCCCCGCGCCCGCGCCAATCGCCGATTGACCCCGGCGGGGCCTTGCCTAGCCGGCCTCCGTTCCGGCGTCGCCGTCGGTTTCGCCGGTCGTTTTCCCGTTCGTTTCCCCGGCCATTTCCCCGGCCGCCTCCCCGCCCAGATTGGCCCGCGCCTCCCGCACCTGCCGCTGGAAAACCCGCGAACTGGGCCGCTGGGTGCCGGCCCGGGGCAGCTTGGCCCCCAGCAGGGCTGAAATGATGCCGTGGAGCGTACCCACTTCCTGCTCACTCATTTGAATGCGCTGAAAGACATTGCGCAAATTGCGCTGCATGATCGGCTTTTTTTCCTCGGGATAGAAAAATCCCACCTCGTCCAGGGTCGCGTTGAGGCGCGCCATAAATCCCAGGAACTTTTCCCGCTTGGCCGGCACGGCTTCGGCGAAACTGACGTGAACCGGGGCCGTTTCGTCCGCCGCCTGAAACCATTCGTGCCCCACCAGCAAGACGGCTTGCGCCAGGTTGAGCGATGAAAAGGCCGGGTTGAGCGGAACCTGCAAAATCGCATCGCCCAAGGCCACGTCTTCATTGTTCAAGCCGGCTTTTTCCGGCCCAAAGATCACCCCGACCTTTTGCCCATCGCCGATCAAGCGGCGCATTTCACCGGAGGCCTGCCGGGGGGTGACGACCGGCTTGACCAGATAGCGGCTGCGGGCGGTGGTGACATAGAGACGCTGGAGGTCGGCGACCGCCGCTTCGGTGCTGTCAAACAACCGGGCGCCTTCAATCACCTCCCGCGCGCCGGCCGAGGCCGAGGCCGCCTTGGGGTTGGGCCAACCGTCGCGCGGCCGCACCAACCGAAGGTCGGTCAGGCCGCAGTTCAACATCGCCCGCGCCACCATGCCGATGTTCTCGCCCAGCTGTGGCGCCACCAGAATAATGCAGGGCGCCGGATCCTGGGAGCGGTCTTGTCTGCTGTCCGTGCCAGCCATCTGTTTTCGTCTCTTGTTGCTGTTGCCGAATAGCGAAGGCCGGGGGCGGCTACCCCTTGCGGGGCGGCTCCTGCGGTCCCGCAGCGCTTGGTTGGCGTCCCTGGGCCGCCTGCGCGCCCGCCCGTTTGAGCTTCCAGGTATAGGCGTCGAACAGCGCGTTGTAGGACGCGTCGATGATGTTCTCGGAAATCCCCACCGTGGTCCAGCGACCGTGCCGGCCCTCGCTTTCGATCATCACCCGGGTGATGGCCTCGGTGCCGCCTTGCGGATTGAGAATGCGCACCTTGTAGTCCACCAGCCGCATGGTCTCCAGCACCGGATAGAAAGGCAGCAGCGCCTTGCGCAGCGCGATATCCAGCGCGTTGACCGGACCGTTGCCATTGGCCACCGCCATGACGGTCTCGCCGCCAACCGTGACCGTCACCGTGGCCTCGGACTCGGTGACCAACTGCTCGCGGGCGTTCAGCCGGCGGTCATCCATCACCCGGAAGCGCTCAAGCGTGAAGTACTGCGGCACGGATTTCAGCGCCCGGCGGGCCAGCAGCTCGAACGACGCCTCGGCGCCGTCATAGGCATAGCCCTGGAACTCCCGGCGCTTGACCTCATCCACCAGCTTGCCGACCTCGGGGGCGTTGGGGTCGATCTCCAGGCCGGCCTCGCGGAAGCGCGCCAGAATGTTGGAACGGCCGGCCTGATCGGAGACCACGATATGCCGTTCATTGCCGACCACGCCGGGCTCGATATGTTCGTAGGTCCTGGGGTCCTTCTCGACGGCGGAGACATGCAGCCCCCCCTTGTGGGCAAAGGCGCTTTCCCCCACATAGGCGGCCGAACGGCGCGGCGTCTGGTTCAAGCGCTCGTCCAGCAGCCGCGAGGCCGCGGTCAGTTGCTTGAGCTGGGCGGCGGTGACGCCAATGTCGAAATCGGTTTTCAGCGCCAGCGAGGCGATCAGCGAAATCATGTTGGCGTTGCCGCAGCGCTCGCCCAGGCCGTTCAGGGTGCCCTGGATCTGGCGGGCGCCAGCGCGCACCGCCGCCAGGGAGTTGGCCACCGCGTTTTCCGTGTCGTTGTGGCAGTGAATGCCCAGCCGGTCGCCGGGAATAATCTCGCAGACCGCCGCGACAATCCGCTCGATCTCGTCGGGCAGGGTGCCGCCGTTGGTGTCGCACAGCACGATCCAGCGGGCGCCGGCCTGGTACGCCGCCGTCAGGCAATCAAGCGCGAAGATCGGGTTGGCCTTGTAGCCGTCAAAGAAATGCTCCGCGTCGAACAGCGCTTCGGATTTTCGCGCCGCCATGTGGGCAATCGACTCACCGATCATGTCGATGTTTTCCCGCAAGGCAATGTCCAGCGCCACCTCGACATGGAAATCCCAGGTCTTGCCGACCAGGCAGGCCGCCGGCGCCTTGGCGTTGACCAGCGCCGCCAGCCCGGGATCGTTGTCGCAGGAGCGGCCGGGACGACGGGTCATCCCGAACGCCACGAAGGTGGCGGTTTTCAACGCCGGCGGCTGGTCAAAGAAAGCATCGTCGGTGGGATTGGCGCCGGGCCAGCCGCCTTCCACATAGTCCAGGCCGAGCCGATCGAGGATTCCGGCAATCGCCGTCTTGTCCGACACGGAGAAGTCAACACCCTGGGTTTGCGCCCCATCGCGCAAGGTGGAATCGAACAGATAGACGCGCTTGTCGTCGGCCATGGATCTCTCTTTTTGGTTGGTCGGATTTCACAACGCGGCACCGCCTGTCTTCCCGCCGCCCGCCGGCTTGCCCTGCCGTCCCGATCCCGGCCCCGCGCCGCGCGCTTTGCCCCCGCTTGGCGGCGAAACCCAGATCATGACAATAGCATCGCCGCTCCTTTTCGCGGATCCCCCCGGCTTGGTCAACCGATAGCGGGACAAAGCCGGCATTTGCCCCGCGCCGGGGCCTTGGACGGGGGGCTTGGGCTGGGGAAGGACTGTGTGGCGGGTTGGCCGGCCAAGAAAGGCGGCCGGGTCCGGATAAATCCGCGTCCGTCTTTGTTTGGCCACAGCACTGACAAAGATCTGCAACAGGTCTTTGCTAGCCTGCGATCCACTTGGAAAGCGGCCCGGCGGGGCAGCAAAGATGCGCGCGAAAGGATCTCACCGATGAACTATCCCCTGCCCCACGAACTGCTCTCGACCGACGACATCAAGAAACTGGTCAAGCAGCTCACCCTTCGCTGCCTATGGCTCACCGCGCTGGCGCTGGCGTCGACCAACCTGCTGGCCGCCTGACAACGGGCAGGCCGCCGGGACCCGGCCGGTGGCGCCGCGCCTAGGCCTTGATGTCCGGCTCAAAGAACAGCCACAGCACCTGCGGAAAACGCGCCTTGAAATCAACTTCACAGACATTGATCGCCTTGATCATGTCTTCGGCCGAATCGGCGGCGGCCATGCGCGCCTTCACCGCGACCATCACGTCGTTGCCCAGTTGCAGGGTCAGCAGATTATAGAGCTCGGCCACTTCGCGCCGCGATTCAAGGAACGCCGTCATCTGGTCCTTGACCGGCGCTTCCACGCCCTGTCCGATAAGCAGTTCCTTGACCTCCCGCCCGATGAGGAAGGCAACGGCGATCAGCAGCAGGCCAATGCCCAGCGTGCCAATCGCGTCATAGATCGGATTGCCGGTCGCCATGGTCACAACCACCGCGCCCAGCGCAAAGGTCAAGCCCAGCAGCGCCGCCAGGTCCTCGCCGAAAATAACCGCCAGTTCGCTCTGCCGCGTTTGCCGGAACCAGCGCCACAGCGACCGCGATCCGCGCACCTTGTTGATTTCCCGCACACAGCCCAGCAGCGACGCGCCTTCGGCGACAATCGAAAACACCAGCACCGCGACAGCGATCCACGGCTGGCTCAGCGGCTCGGGCTGGGCCAGCTTTTGCCAGCCCTCGTACAGCGAAAACAGTCCCCCCAGGGAAAACAGGATAATCGCCACGATAAAGGACCAGAAATAGATCTCCTTGCCCGACCCCAGCGGATGGTTCATCGAGGGCGGCTTCTTGGCCTTTTTCAATCCCAGGATCAGCAGCAGTTGATTGCTGGTGTCGGCCAAGGAGTGAATGGCTTCGGCCAGCATGGCGCCCGAACCGGTCACCCAGGCCGCAAAGCCCTTGGCGCAGGCAATCACCAGATTGGCCGTCAAGGCATAGGAAATCGACTTCAGTGAATCCGCGCCAGCCGACATAAATGGGTTCCACTCGGTTGAAAATTAGGCGTCCCGCGCGCTTTTAAACGGGGACGGCGAGGAAGTGCTTCGCGTTCAGGCCTTGCGCCAGATGGTGCCGTCGGGGCCGTCCTCCAGCACGATTCCCCGGGCCTTCAACTGGTCGCGGATTTCGTCCGAGCGGGCGAAGTTCTTCGCCTTCTTGGCAGCGGTCCGTTCCGCTACCAAAGCATCGACCCCGCTGCTTTCGTCCTGGTCTCCGGCCCCTTGGAACCAGGCCTCGGACGGGCTTTCCAACAGTCCCAGCAAGGCGGCCGACGCCCGCAATTCGCCGCGCAGGGCTGGTTTGTCCGCCGCCGGGGCCTTGTTAATCCGCCCGGCCAGATCGTGCAGCCCGCTGAGGGCCAGGGGCGTGTTGAGATCGCCATGCAGCGCCGCTAGCACCGCCGGCGCCACCTGCGGGTCCGGCTGGTCCGGTTGGGCGCCGGCGATCTCCCCGCCGCGCAGCGCGCCATACAGTCGGTCCAACTGGCTTTTGGCCTCGCCGATCTTCTCGCGGGTGATGTCCAGCGGCGCGCGATAGTGACCGGACAGCAGGGCTAGGCGGATGGCTTCGCCGTTCAACCCCTCGTCCAGCAGTTCGCGCACGGTAAAGAAATTGCCCAGCGACTTGGACATTTTCTCGCCGTTGACCACCACATAGCCGTTGTGAACCCAATAGCGCGCCATGGCGTCGGTGCCATGGGCGCAGCGCGACTGGGCGATTTCATTTTCATGATGCGGGAAAATCAGATCCAGGCCGCCGCCGTGAATGTCAAACACCTCGCCCAGATGCTTGGCGCTCATCGCCGAGCACTCGATGTGCCAGCCCGGCCGCCCCCGGCCCCAGGGACTGGGCCACCCGGGCTCCGCCGCCGCGGCGGGCTTCCACAGCACGAAGTCCTGCGGGTTCTTCTTGTAGTTGGCGACTTCGATCCGGGCGCCGGCGACCATTTCGTCCAGCTTGCGGTTTGACAGCTGGCCGTAATCGGGCATGGAGGGCACGTCGAACAGCACATGCCCGGCGCCGTCGGGATAGGCATGGCGCTTGGCGATCAACTGCGCGATCAGCGCGATCATCTCGGCGATGTGCCCGGTGGCGCGCGGCTCGATATCCGGCGGCAGCACGCCCAGCGCGCCCATGTCCGCATGATAGGCCTGGGTGGTGCGGTCGGTCAGGCGTTCGATCGCTTCGCCGCTTTCTTGATGGCGGGCGATGATCTTGTCGTCCACGTCGGTGATGTTGCGGGCATAGATCACCTGGCGCGCGCCGTAGTCGTGCCGCAGCAGCCGGAACAGCACGTCAAACACCACCGCCGGCCGGGCGTTGCCGATATGGGCCCGGTCATAGACCGTCGGCCCGCAGACATACATGCGCACCCGGTTGGCGTCGATTGGCTCAAACCGTTGCTCTGCGCGGGCAAGGGTGTTGAAGAGATGCAGGGTCGTGGGGCTGGCGGTCATGGTCTGGATCCTGGCCTGACTTTTTAACAAGGGGCGGCCGAACGCGGTTTCGGGCTTTTTCCAAGCACGCCGATCAATCCGCTCCGGCGGTCAGCCGACAGGCGGCTTTTTCGCGGCCCAGCAGCGGCAGCAGCAGCTTGAGCTCGGGTCCCGCCGCCTGCCCGGTAAGCGCCAGCCGCAGCGGCAAGAACAGTTCCTTGCCTTTGCGGCCCGTGGCGTCCTTGATCGCTTTGGTCCAGCGCCCCCAGGTCTGCTGGTCGTAGTCGCCTTGCGGCAGCAGCGCGGCGGCTTGCGCCAGATAGTCCTTGTCTTCCTCGGCGATCACCGGGGTGATCCGCCCACGCACCACCTGGTGCCAGAAACGGGCGTCCTGACGGGTCTCCAGATTGCCATGAACAGCGTCCCACAGGTCTTCGCCAAAGTCGGCCAGGCCCGCGGCGGCCAGCCACTCTTGCGCCGCGGCAAAGCCGGCGGCGTGCAGAATGCGCGCGTTGATCGGGCGCAGCTCCGCCGGGTCGAACTTTGGCGTGGCGCGGCCAAAGCGCGCGATATCGAAATGGCTGACCAAACTGTCCAGCGTCAGCGCCACCTCGGCGGCGTCGGGCGTGCCCAGATGCGCCATATAGGCGTTGAGCGCCATCGCCTCCAACCCGTCGTCGCGCAGGCTTTCCAAGCTCAAGGACCCCAAGCGCTTGGACAGACCAGCGCCGCCGGCATCGGTCAGAAGCGGCAAGTGCGCGAAGGTCGGCGTCGCCCCCCCCAGCGCGTCGAACAGCTGAATCTGCACCGCCGTGTTGGCCACATGATCCTCGCCGCGCAGGATATGGGTAACGCCCAGTTCGATGTCATCGACCACCGAGGACAGGGTATAGAGCGGCCGCCCGTCTTCGCGAACCAGCACCGGGTCCGACAGCTTGCCGCCGTCGAAATGCTGCGCCCCGCGAACCACGTCGTCCCAGTCAATGGCCTGGTGGCGCAGCTTGAAGCGCCAATGGGGCTGACGGCCCTCGGCCTGAAAAGCCGCGGCTTGCCGGTCGGTCATGTTCAGGGCCGCCCGGTCATACTGCGGCGGCCGCCCGGTCTTGAGCTGCAGTTTGCGCTTCAGATCCAGTTCGTCGGCGGTTTCATAGCAGCGATAAAGCCGCCCCTCGGCCTTGAGTTTTTCCATCGCCAGATCATAGCAGGCCTGACGGTCGCTCTGCCGGGCGAATTCGTCCCAGGCCAATCCCAGCCAGGTCATGTCGCGCTCAATGCCCTCGGCAAAGGCTTGCGTCGACCGCTCCTGATCGGTGTCATCCATGCGCAGCAGGAACCGCCCCCCCTGTTGCCGCGCCCACAACCAATTGAGCAGCGCCACGCGGGCGTTGCCAACATGCAGCTTTCCGGTGGGGCTGGGGGCGAAGCGAACTTTCATGAAAGGTCTTCCATCAGATCAAGAACAGCGGCGGGGAAAGTGGGTGAAAGCTACATAAACCGAACGGACGCGCGATGCCAGACCCCACGGTCGCCGGCGGGGTGTTTCGCCGAAGCCCGAGGTTACAGCGGCCCCTTGAAGGCGTTGGTGATCGGATAGCGCCGATCGCGGCCAAAGGAGCGGCGGGTGGTCTTCACCCCCGGAGGGGCTTGGCGGCGTTTGTATTCGGCCATTTCAAGCATCCGCCAAATCCGGTTTACCGTCTCGCGCTGATGTCCGCGCGCCACGATCTGGTCAACGGTCAACTCGCCTTCGATCAGCCCGGCCAGCATGTCGTCCAGCTTGTCATAGGGCGGCAGGCTGTCTTCGTCCTTTTGATCCGGCTTCAGCTCCGCCGACGGCGGCTTGGAGATAATGCGCTCGGGAATCACCGGCCCCGCCGGCCCCAGGACATCGCTCGGGTGGTTTTCATTGCGCCAGCGCGACAGCTTGAAAACATCGGTCTTATAGACATCCTTGAGCACATTGTAGCCGCCGCACATGTCGCCATAGAGCGTGGCGTAGCCCACCGACATCTCCGACTTGTTGCCAGTTGACAACACCATGGCCCCGAACTTGTTGGACAGCGACATCAACAGCAGGCCCCGGGCACGGGCCTGGATATTTTCTTCGGTGGTGTCGGCGGCGGCGCCGGCGAACAGCGGGGCCAACATCGCGTCATAGGCTTGCATGGCCGGCGCGATGCTGATGGAATCCAGCCGCGCGCCCACCAGCGCGGCCATGGCGGCGGCGTCTTCCAGACTCTCACGGCTGGTGTAGGCCGACGGCATCATCACACAGTGAACCTTGTCGGCCCCCAGGGCATCCACCGCCACCGCCGCCGACAGCGCGGAGTCAATGCCGCCGGACAGACCAAGCACCACGCCGGGAAAGCGGTTCTTGCCCACATAATCGCGCAGCCCCAGCACCAGCGCCCGGTAGGTGGCCTCGATCGGCGCCGGCGGGGCGGACCTTTCCGCCGTGGCGCAGCGCCAGGCGCCGCCCGGGTCCTGGCGCCAGTCGGTGACGCGCAGGGCTTCCTGATAACTCGGCAACAGAGCCGCCAAGCTGCAATCGGCATTGAGCACGAAGGAGCCGCCATCAAAAACCAGTTCGTCTTGGCCGCCAACCTGGTTCACATAGATCAGCGGCAGTTGGCTTTCGCTCACGCGGGCAACCGCCAACTGCAAGCGCTCATCGTGCTTGTCGGCCTCGTAGGGCGAGCCGTTGAGCACAATCAGCAGCTCCGCGCCGGACTCCTCCAGACATTCGCTGACATCGCCCTTCCACATGTCTTCGCAGACCATCACCCCCAGGCGAACGCCGCGAAAGTTAACCGGTCCGGGCAGCGCTCCCGACTTAAACACCCGCACCTCGTCGAAGACGCCGTAGTTGGGCAAGTCATGCTTGTAGCGCAGCGCCTTGACCGTGCCGCCGTCCAACAGCAAAGCGGCATTGTAGACCGCGCCGCGCAGCTTGCTGGTCTGGCCGCCATCCTCGCGCCAGGGCGCGCCGATCAGCAGCGCCGGGCCGCTTTCGGTTTCCCACGCCAGTTCCTGGACCGCCTGCTCCACCGCCATCAGAAAATGCGGCTTCAGCACCAAGTCTTCCGGCGGATAGCCGCTGATGCACAGCTCGGTTCCAACCAGCAAATCGGCGCCGGCCTGCGCCGCCTGGCGACGGGCGACACGCAGTTTTTCGACGTTGCCCGCAATGTCGCCCACGGTGGGATTCAATTGCGCCAGGGCGATCTTTAGATGTCTGGTCATGTTTGCCACTTCAGCAGAAAGACGCGCGAGGACTTGGCGGGACCCCGCCGATGGAGATCTTGGCGGGACCCCGCCGATGGAGATGCTGTTAAAGCAGGAGACAGCGCAAGCGACAAGCCCGCTGATGGCAAAGGCTGGTGATGGCAAAGGCTGGTGATGGATCGTCAAGAGTCGCCCTGGCGCTTCTTCCCGCGTCGATCGCCCCCTAGCCTTCCCCGGCGACCGCCCCCCCGGGAGCGGCGAGATACCGCCCGGGGCTGGCCCCCAGTTCCCGCTTGAACATCGCGATGAAGGCCGAGGGGCTGTCATAGCCCACCGCCAAAGCCACCGAGGTGATGGCCTCGCCCGCCGCCAGCCGGGCCAGCGCGTCCTGCAGGCGCAACTGTTGGCGCCACTGACGAAACCCCAAGCCCAGCTCGCGCTCAAACAACCGCGCCAGGGTCCGGCTGCTGGCGCCGCAGCGCGCGGCCCAGTCATCCAGGCCCCGCCGATCCGCCGGGTCGGCCAGCAGCGCCCGGATCAGCGGCTGCAATCGCCGTTCGCTGGACAGCGGCAGATGCAACCCGGCGCGCGGCGCGGCGATGATCTGATCCATCAACACGCCGGCCAACCGCGCCTCGGCCCCGCCTTGGGCATAGTCTTTCGGCAAATGCGTCACCGCCACGATCAATTCCCGCAGCAGCGGCGCCACCACCAACACCCCGCAGTCCTTCGGCAAGTCGGGAAGGTCCGGCGCGAGATAAAGCGTGCGAAAATCAACGTCGCCCAGATGCTCGACCTGGTGATCGACCCCCACCGGGATCCAGACGGCCCGCTGCGGCGGCACCCCCCACACCCCCGCCGGGGTGTGAACCCGCATCAAGCCGCTGGCCGCGTAGAGCAGCTGACAGAATTCATGGTTGTGCCAATCAATCACCCGCCCCGAGGGCATGACCCGGGCAAAGCCGACGACCGGAAGTCGCGCGTTGGGCTGGGGGCGCGCGGCGGCGGGCGGACCCACGGCGACTCCGGGCGATTCGA
Organism: uncultured Rhodovibrionaceae bacterium; assembly: GCA_963976695.1. Classification (GTDB taxonomy): domain Bacteria; phylum Pseudomonadota; class Alphaproteobacteria; order Kiloniellales; family DSM-21159; genus CAXBMB01. The sequence goes on along the minus strand of CAXBMB010000083.1, from coordinate 3,361 downwards.
CAACCGGCCGGGGCTCGGGGGGCCGCGCCGGTTCAGAGGGCGGCTGGCGTTCAGGGTTGGGGAAGTCCGATGCCTGAAGCGGCAAGCCCGGCTGGAGCCACGGGCGGCGGGAAGACATGATGCGATCACTTTGTCCGTTTAGAGACATCGATTGGCATCCTATCGATAGACGGACAGAACAGGCAACCCTAATATCCTCGTCATCCCGCGTCCCGCCGCGTCCGACGCCGGCCGAATCCGAAGGAAGGTTATTTCGTGTTCAAACGTCTTGCCGCGCTGTTTGCATCGATCCGCCAAAAGGGTTGGCGGTCGCCCGAGGCGCTGTTGCTGTTGATGGGCGCCGCCGCGCCGCTGTCCTTTTCCACCTGGATGGCGCTGCTCAACAACTTCACCATCGAGCGCGCGGCCTTTACCGGCGCCGAAATCGGCCTGCTGCAGACACTGCGTGAAATTCCCGGCTTCCTGGCCTTTACCGCCATTTTTCTGCTGCTGGTGATCAAGGAGCAGCGCTTCGCCCTGATTTCCTTGGTTGTGCTGGGCATCGGCACGGCGCTGACCGGATATTTCCCCAACGTCATCGGGCTCTATCTCACCACCGTGGTGATGTCGATCGGCTTCCATTACAACGAAACCATCCAGCAGTCCCTGGCGTTGCAGTGGCTGGGCAAGGAGCGCGCGCCGATTGTTCTGGGCCGGGTTATCGCCGCGGCGTCGCTGGCGGCGTTGCTCGCCTATGGCTTGATTTGGCTGGCCTTCCAAATCTTCGATCTCGATTACCGGGCCGTCTATGTGATCGGCGGCGGCGCGACCATCGCCCTGGCGCTGCTTGCCTGGGTGGCCTATCCGCAGTTCCCGCAGAAAGTCAAACAACATAAGAAAATCATCCTGCGCCGCCGCTACTGGCTTTACTACGCCTTGACCTTCATGGCCGGCGCCCGTCGCCAGATTTTCGTGGTCTTCGCCGGCTTCATGATGGTGGAAAAATTCGGCTATTCGGTGGCCAACCTAACCCTGCTGTTTCTGATCAACTACGCCGCCAATATCTGGCTGGCCCCCGCCATCGGCCGCCTGATCAAAAACTGGGGCGAACGGCGCGCCCTGACCTTCGAGTATTGCGGCCTGATTCTCGTCTTTACTTCCTATGCCTTCGTCACCAACCAGTACTTTGCCGCCAGCCTCTATGTGATCGACCACCTGTTCTTCGCCATGGCCATCGCCATCAAGACCTATTTCCAGAAAATCTCCGATCCCCGGGACATCGCGCCGACCGCCGCGGTTTCCTTCACCATCAACCATGTGGCGGCGGTCATTCTGCCGGTCGTGCTGGGCTTTGTCTGGCTGGTCAGTCCGACGGCGGTTTTTCTGACCGGCACGGGCTTTGCGATCTGCTCGTTGATCCTTACGCAATTGATTCCGCGCGATCCGCACCAGGGCCAGGAAACCACCCTGAGCGGCCGTGGCCTGCCCCAACCCGCCCAATAGCCGCCCGCGCGGCCTTTTGTTGGCGCCAGTTGTTTGCGCAAGGCGCGCCAACGCTTGACCGGGGGCGCCGCTTAATCGAAAATCTCTCTCGAAAGTCGATAAGGATAAGGCGGCGCTGCCGCGCCTGAAAACTTTCCGGCGTCTCCGGCGGTTCGGCCTTAAACGCCCAAGGGAGGCGGAGCATGAACCGGGCAGACAGGTCGTTGCCACAGCGGCCTGAACAGCAAGCCCCGCGGCATCAACCGGGCGCCGTCGAAGTCTTCCTTGCCTTCCTGTACCTGGGCCTCACCTCCTTCGGCGGGCCGGTCGCGCACCTCGGCTACTTCCGCGAGGCCTTTGTCGTGCGCCGCCGCTGGATCGACGCGCGGGCGTACGCCGATCTGGTGGCGCTCTGTCAGTTCCTGCCCGGCCCGGCGTCCAGCCAGGTCGGCATCGGAATCGGGCTGGCCAAAGCCGGCCTGCCGGGCGCGCTTGCCGCGTGGGTCGGCTTTACCCTGCCGTCGGCGCTGGCGCTTTTGCTCTTCGGCTATGGGGTGGTCGCATTCCAGGGGGCGCTCTCCGGCGGGGTGCTGCACGGCCTCAAGGTGGTGGCGGTCGCGGTGGTGGCGCAGGCCGTATGGGCCATGGCGCGGAATCTTTGCCCCGATGCGCCGCGCGTGACCTTGGCCGTGCTGGTGGCGGTCGCCCTACTGGCCGCGCCCAGCCCCCTCACCCAGATGGCGGTCATTGCCGCCGGGGCGATCGCCGGTCTGCTTTTCCTTCGGGTCGAGGTTGACCAAGGGCAGGTCTTGCTGGGCATCACAGTCGGCAAGCGCGTGGCGGTCGCGGCGCTGCTGCTGTTTTTTGCGCTCTTGATCGGCCTGCCCCTGCTCCAGGCGGCCTTGCCCTCGCAAACCTTGGCCCTGATCGACAGCTTCTACCGCTCCGGCGCGCTGGTATTCGGGGGCGGTCATGTCGTCCTGCCGCTGCTGCAGTCCGAGGTGGTGCCGCCCGGCTGGGTCAGCAACGATGCTTTCCTCGCCGGCTACGGCGCCGCGCAGGCCGTGCCGGGGCCGCTATTCACCTTCGCCGCCTATCTCGGCGCGGTGGCCGGGCCCGCGCCGCACGGCTGGCTGGGGGCGATGATCGCGCTGCTGGCGATTTTTGCGCCGTCCTTTCTGCTGGTGGTCGGCGCGCTGCCCTTCTGGGATAGCCTGCGGCGGTTTTATCTCGTGCAAAAGGCGCTGCTTGGCGTCAACGCCGCGGTGGTGGGGTTGCTGCTTGCCGCCCTCTACAATCCGGTATGGACCACCGGCATTCTATCCCCCGGGGATTTTGGCCTGGCGCTGATCGCCTTCACGCTGCTGGTCTTCTGGAAACTGCCGCCCTGGCTCGTTGTCGCGCTGACGGCGGCGGGCGGTTGGGCGCTTCAGGCGCTGGTGAACGTCAGCCCTTGAGCAACCCGGAACAAGGAGCCGGTCCGGCGATGGAAGACGGCGATGGAAAACCAGGCCCTCGCTGGCGGTGGGATCATCGAGGAACGCCGGCGGCGCGGCTACAGGCCGAACCGCAGTGGCCCAGGCCCGGGAAAAGGTCAGGGAACTGTTTGGCGAATTATTCCAGTCGGGCTGAAGCACCAATGACCAAACGGCAGAGATGCCTTTCTTGCCTTTTCCATTGCGAAGCAATCGCGTTCTGTGGCACTGCTGACCTTGCAATATAACCCGTCGGCGCCGCGAAGGTTGGCAAGCGGCCCGCTATCGCTGCCGCGCCGGTTGGTTTAAAAACAACGATCGCGGGCCGGTGGAAACGCCGTCTTCCGCCAACGCCGATTAGGGATCGAAAAACAGATGGGCGACCCAGATATCGCCTGCGAACCAGAAACAAAAACACTGTCTCG
>CAXBMB010000082.1:0-15459 GCA_963976695.1 uncultured Rhodovibrionaceae bacterium | reverse complement strand
TCCAGCGCGTCCACGTCGGTGAGGTGGATTTTCTGCCCCGCCACCTTGACGCCAAAGACCCGCAAGGCCTTAAAGGCGCGCGACAGATTCTCCGGCGTCATGCTCAAATATGAGGCCAGACGGCGCTTTTCAAACGGCAGTTCGAACAGCGCTTCCTGGCCATTTCGCCAATAGTACTTGATCAGGTAGTTGGCCAGCCGCTCTTTTGAGGTCCGCAGCTTGATGCTTTTGATGTTGCGCACCGAAGAACGGTAGTAGCTCGCCAACTCGACAACGATGCTTCGGGAAAATTCCGGGTCGGCGTCATAGACCGCTCGAACATCCTCGGAAGGAATCAACATGATCCGGGATTTCTTCAAGGTTCGCGCCGACATCAGATAAGGCCGGTCCTTGATCGTCGCCGCGAGAATGAAGGTTGAGTAAGGCCACACCGTGGCCATGGTGGTTTGCCGATCGCGCCAGGAGGCAAACAGCTCCACCGTACCCGACAAAACAATTTGCAAAAAATCCGCCGCTTCGCCTTCCGTGATCAACTCGACCATCGGCGGAAAGGTCTGAACGTAGGCCCCGCGGGTCAGGCCAGCAAACGATTCTTCCGAAATATTGGTAAATAGCGACAGGCCGCGAATCTCCAAAAATTTGTCTACCTGCACGAGAACCCCCCAAAACGATCTTGATAATTATCAAGACCGTAATTGATATTTGTCAACACTATAATTAAGCGCCCGTGAATAAAACTTTGACGGGTGCGATTCCGATTGATGACAAAAATCTATTTCGCCTTGTTTTTCGCACATTTTGATTAATTCTTTGCAAGTTTTCACGATTTTTCCAGCGATTTGATTTGAAACAAATCGCTTCCCAGCCGGATTTGATCAAATGGCGCCCAATGCTGAAAAGAACAAAAAGCATGAAGGAGAAAAGGTGATGCACGATCTGGATGGGGTACGTCAGAGTGACCAGTATCGAGCGCTTGGACTGAGCACCCTGGCTTTCACCGTTTGCTTTGCCGTTTGGACGATCTTTTCGATCATTGGCGTGAAAATCAAACAGGAGCTCGGCCTTTCAGAAACCCAATTCGGCCTACTGCTGGCCACCCCCGTTTTAACCGGCTCTCTGAGTCGGATTTTTTTAGGCGTCTGGACGGACCAATTTGGCGGCCGTTTGATGCTGCCGATCCAGATGCTGATTACCGCGGTGTCGGTCTGGCTGCTGGCATCGGTTCAAACCTACGAAGTCTTCCTGATTGTCGCCCTTGGCCTGGGGCTTGCCGGCGGGTCGTTCATCATTGGCATCGCTTACGTTTCCCGCTGGTTTGAGGCCAGCCGTCAGGGAACCGCCCTCGGTATTTTCGGCGCCGGCAACGTCGGCGCGGCGGTGACCAACTTCGCCGCCCCCTTTCTGGTTATCGCGGTTGGCTGGGAAGATACCGCCCGGATCTACGCGGTGGTCCTCGCTGTCATGGCGGTTGCCTTTTACATTTTCGCAAAACCTGACCCGGTTATTGAGCAGCAGCGCCGTTCCGGGAAGAAGCCGGTTTCCGCGGCCCTGCAGCTTGAGCCGCTGAAAAACATCCAGGTTTGGCGCTTTGCCACCTACTACTTTTTCGTGTTCGGCGCCTTTGTGGCTTTCGCCTCCTTCTTGCCGCGCTATTACGTCGGCGCCTATGGGGTCTCCTTGGCCACGGCCGGCGTGTTTGCCGGGCTCTACTCCCTGCCCGGATCGGTTTTCCGCGCGCTGGGCGGTTGGATGTCGGACGTCTGGGGCGCCCGCTTCGTCATGTACCTGACCTTTGTTGTCTCCCTGGTCGTGCTGTTTGTGATGAGCTACCCGCAGACAAGCTACATCGTCGAGGGCATTCCCAACGCCGACGGCACCCCCAATCTGATTAAATTCAGCTTTGGCATCCCGCTGTATCTCTTTGTCATCCTGACCGTGATTTTGGGTTTTGTGATGAGCCTCGGGAAGGCCGCCGTCTACAAGCACATTCCGGTCTATTACCCGCACCACGTCGGCTCCGTCGGCGGTCTTGTCGGCATGATCGGCGGCCTGGGCGGCTTCGTGCTGCCGATCGCCTTCGGCATCCTGCTGGACGCGTATCAGGTTTGGTCGAGCGTCTTCATGCTGATGTTCCTGATCGTTGGCGTCAGCACCATCTGGATGCACCTGGCGATTCGCAAGATGGAACGCGCCCGGTTTCCCGAGATTATCGCGGATACCGACCTGTCCGACGTTCCCGATGCGCCCCATCCAGAGCCGAAGTACTAAAAAAAACATGGAAAGCAGGCCGCGCCGCGGCCCATCCAAACCTATCCCTAAAGGAGAGAACCCTTGGGACAAGATCTAAAAAACTGGGATGTTGAAAACGAGACGCACTGGGCTTCGACCAGTAAGTCCGTCGCCACAAGAAACCTGTGGATCTCGATTCCCTCTCTGCTGGTCGGCTTTGGCGTCTGGCTGTACTGGGGCATCATCACCGTTCAGATGCTCAACCTTGGATTTCCCTTTCCGAAATCCGAGCTGTTCACACTGGCGGCGATTGCCGGTCTGACCGGGGCAACGCTCCGCATCCCCTCGACTTTCTTTATCCGCATCGCCGGCGGGCGCAACACGATCTTTTTCACCACCCTGTTGCTGATAATCCCGGCGCTTGGAACCGGCTACGCGCTGCAAAACCCGAACACGCCGCTCTGGCAGTTTCAGGTGCTGGCGTTTCTGTCAGGCATCGGCGGCGGCAACTTTGCCTCCTCGATGTCCAACATCAGCTTTTTCTTCCCCAAGCGGGTGCAGGGCTATGCCCTGGGGATGAACGCCGGACTTGGCAACTTTGGCGTCACCACCATGCAGATCGTCATCCCACTGGTGATGACCTTCGGTCTGTTCGGCGGCGACTCCATGACCTTGCAGAACACCTCGGGCACGCTGATCGGAAAGATCCCCGCCGGCACGGAAACCTACATCCAGAACGCCGGCTATGTCTGGCTGCTGGCCCTGATCCCACTGGCCTTTGCCGGTTGGTTCGGCATGAACAACATTCGCGATGAGCATGTTTCCCCGAAAATTCCGAGTCCCTTTGGGGCCTTCGGAATCATCTCCTTCATGCTGATCATTGGCTTTATCACCGCCGCCTTTGGGCTGTGGCTGATGTTGCCCGCCAACGTCGGTGGGTCCGGCTTTAATGTCTCCAAATGGCTCGTCTTGCCCCTGGTCATCGCCTTGACGGTGTTCCTGCTCAAGCTGATCCCCGGCCAGGTGGGGCAGAATCTGACCCGCCAGTACCAGATCTTCGGCAACAAGCATACCTGGGCGATGACCATCATCTACACCATGACCTTCGGGTCGTTCATCGGCTATTCCGCCGCCTTCGCCCTGGCGATCAAAGTGATCTTTGGTTTTCAACACCTTTATATCGACGGCGATGTAACCCATAACGTCATCAACCCCAACGGTCCCTCGGCCCTGATGTTCGCCTGGATGGGCCCGTTCATCGGCGCCTTGATCCGTCCGATCGGCGGTGTGATCGCCGACAAACTCGGGGGCGCGAAGGTCACCCAGATTATTTCCTTCGTCATGGTGCTATCGGCGGTGGGGATCGGGCTGATCCTTCAAAAGGCCTACACCTCGGCCACCCCGGAACAGTATTTTTATCCCTTCATGAGCCTGTTCCTGGTGCTGTTCGCCGCCACGGGGATCGGCAATGGGTCAACCTTCCGAACCATCGCCGTGGTGTTCAACAAGGAGCAGGCCGGGCCGGTGTTGGGCTGGACCTCCGCGGTTGCCGCCTATGGCGCCTTCATCATTCCGAAAGTGATCGGTGAGCAGTTCGGCCTTGGGACGCCGGAGTACGCCTTCTACGGTCTGGCCATCTTCTACGGCCTGTGCATCGTGATCAACTGGTGGTTCTACCTGCGCCCCAGCGCCTACGTAAAAAATCCATAATTATTGACAGGAAATACACCCCGGCGCGTCCCCCCGCGCCGGGGTTCCCTTGAAACGGAGACCGAGTATGAGCCATCTATTGGACCGCCTAAATTTCTTCAGAAGCAACAGCGTCGGAACCTTTGCGGACGGTCACGGCAACACCACGAATGACAATCGCGACTGGGAAAACACCTACCGACGTCGATGGCGCCACGACAAGATCGTCCGCTCGACACACGGTGTGAACTGCACCGGTTCCTGCAGCTGGAAGATCTACGTAAAGTCCGGCATCGTCACCTGGGAAACCCAGCAGACCGACTACCCGCGCACCCGCGCCGGGATGCCCAATCACGAGCCGCGCGGCTGTGCCCGCGGCGCCTCCTACAGCTGGTATCTCTATTCCGCCAATCGGGTGAAAACCCCGCTGATCCGCGCGCGCCTGCTGAAGAGCTATCGCCGGATGCGCGCCAGCAATTCGCCGATTGAAGCCTGGACGAAACTACAGCAGGATCCGATTCTGCGGGCTGACTACACCACCACCCGCGGCAAAGGGGGCTTTGTGCGCGCCGAGTGGGACGAGGCAACCGAAATTATCGCGGCCGCCAACGCCTACACCGCCAAGACCTATGGCCCTGACCGGGTGTTCGGTTTTTCGCCGATCCCAGCCATGTCGATGGTGTCCTATGCCGCCGGCTCGCGCTATCTGTCGCTGCTGGGCGGCACCTGCATGAGCTTCTACGACTGGTATTGCGATCTGCCGCCGGCCTCGCCGATGACTTGGGGCGAGCAGACCGACGTGCCGGAGTCGGCCGACTGGTTCAACGCCAGCTTCCTGCTGCTGTGGGGGTCGAACGTTCCCCAGACCCGCACACCCGATGCCCATTTCTATACCGAGGCGCGCTATCGCGGCACGAAGTCGGCGGTTATTTCGCCGGACTATTCCGAGGCCGCCAAGTTTGGCGACATCTGGCTGGCGCCCAAGGCCGGCACCGACTCGGCTTTGTCGATGGCCATGGGCCATGTGATCCTGCGCGAATTCCACCTCGATCGGCAGGTCGAATATTTCGAAGAATACGCCCGCAAGTTCTCCGACATGCCCATGCTGGTGCGGCTGGACGAGCAGGACGGCAAGCTGGTGCCGGGGCGCTTGCTGCGCGCCGATGACTTCGACAAGAAGCTGGGCGAAAGCAACAACCCGGAATGGAAGACCGTCGCGCTAGATCAAAAATCCGGCGATCCGGTTGTGCCCAATGGCTCGGTCGGTTTCCGCTGGGGCGAGGAAGGGCTCTGGAATCTGGAGGAAAAGGCCAGCAATGCCGAGACCGAGCTGCGCCTGTCGCTGATCCTGGAGGAGAACCACGACGAGGTGCGCGGTGTTGACTTCCCCTATTTCGGCGGCGCCGCCAGCGAGCATTTCATCAAGTGCGACCATCCCGACGTCCTGACCCGCAACGTGCCGGTGAAGAAGATCAAGCTGGCCGACGGCGAGGCGTGCGTGGCCACGGTCTATGACCTGTTCTGCGCCAACTATGGCCTTGACCGGGGACTGGGCGGCGAATGGGTGTCCAAAGACTACGACGACGACCTGCCCTTCACCCCGGCCTGGGCCGAAAAGATCACCGGGGTATCCCGGGACAAAATCATCACGGTCGCCCGCGAATTCGCGTTGAACGCGGAAAAGACCGACGGCAAGTCGATGGTGATTCTCGGAGCCGGTCTGAACCACTGGTACCACATGGACATGAACTACCGCGGCATCATCAACATGCTGGTGATGTGCGGCTGCGTCGGCAAATCGGGTGGGGGCTGGAGCCACTATGTCGGCCAGGAAAAACTGCGCCCGCAAACCGGCTGGCAACCGCTGGCCTTCGCGCTCGACTGGGCCCGTCCGCCGCGCCACATGAACTCCACCTCGGCCTGGTACGCGCACACCGATCAGTGGCGCTATGAAACCCTGCAGTCGGACGAAATTCTGTCGCCCACCGCCCCGGCGGGCGACTGGAAGGACGCCAACCTGATCGACTTCAACATCCGCGCCGAGCGCATGGGCTGGCTACCGTCCGCGCCGGCGCTGAAGACCAATCCGCTGGAAGTGGCCAAGGCCGCGAAGAAAGCCAAAAAGAAGATCCCCGACTATGTGGCCGCGCAGCTCAAGTCCGGCGACTTGCAAATGTCTTGCGAAGATCCGGACGCCCCGCAAAACTGGCCGCGCAACCTGTTCGTTTGGCGCTCCAACCTGTTGGGCTCGAGCGGCAAGGGACATGAGTACTTTCTGAAGCATCTCTTGGGCACCGATCATGGGGTCCTGGGCAAGGATCTGGGCGAGGAAGGCCGGCAAAAGCCGATTGAGGCGACGTGGCACGAGGAAGCCCCGCAAGGCAAGCTGGACCTGCTGGTGACCATTGACTTCCGCATGTCCACCACCGCGGTTTACTCCGACATCGTGCTGCCGACCGCGAGTTGGTATGAAAAGGACGATCTCAACACCTCGGACATGCACCCCTTCATTCATCCGCTGCAGGCGGCGGTCGATCCGGCCTATCAAAGCAAGTCGGACTGGGAAATCTTCAAGTCGATCGCCAAGAAGTTCTCCGAAGTTGTGCCGGGGTATCTCGACATCGAGACCGACATCGTTTCCCTGCCGACCCTGCACGACACCCCTGCCGAGATCGCGCAGGATCAGGTGCGCGATTGGAAAAAGGGCGAGTGCGAGTTGATTCCCGGCAAGACTGCGCCGAACTTTATCGCCGTCGAGCGGAACTATCCGGAGCTCTATAAGCGCTTCACCTCGATCGGTCCGCTGTTGGAGAAGATCGGCAACGGCGGCAAGGGCATTGCCTGGAACACCGAAGTCGAGGTCGATCATCTACGCGACCTCAACGGCGTGGTGACCGAGGAAGGCCCGACCAAGGGTCTGGCCAAGCTCGACACCGCCATCGACGCCGCCGAGATGATCCTGATGCTGGCGCCGGAAACCAACGGCGAGGTGGCGGTCAAAGCCTGGGACCAGCTCTCCAAAGCCACGGGCCGCGAGCACGCCCATCTGGCGCGCGCGAAAGAGGACGAAAAGATCCGCTTCCGCGACATTGCCGCCCAGCCGCGCAAGATCATCAGTTCGCCGACCTGGTCAGGCATCGAAAGCGAGGAAGTCTGCTACAACGCCGGCTACACCAACGTGCATGAACTGATCCCCTGGCGGACCTTGACCGGCCGGCAACAGCTCTATCAGGACCATCTGTGGATGCGCGCCTTCGGTGAGGGGTTCTGCACCTATCGGCCGCCAGTCGACATGAAGACCATCACCAAGGACGTCAACGCCTCGATGCGAAACAGCGAGCGGCATGTGGTGCTCAACTTCATCACGCCGCATCAGAAATGGGGAATCCACTCAACCTACTCGGACAACCTCTTGATGCTGACGCTCAACCGCGGCGGGCCTTGTGTCTGGCTGTCGGAAGTCGACGCCAAGACCGCCGGGATCGTCGATAACGACTGGGTCGAGGTCTACAACACCAACGGCGCCCTGACCGCCCGCGCGGTTGTTTCCCAGCGCATCAAGGACGGCACCCTGTTCATGTACCACGCCCAGGAAAAGATCGTGAACACCCCTGGGTCCGAACAAACCGGTAAACGCGGCGGCATCCACAACTCGGTCACCCGCGCGACAATTAAACCAACCCACATGATTGGCGGCTATGCCCAGCAATCCTATGGGTTCAACTACTACGGCACCGTCGGGTCGAACCGCGATGAGTTTGTGATCGTTCGTAAGATGACAAAGGTCGACTGGCTTGACCGGCCGGCGCAAGTGGAGGCTGCACAATGAGAGTTCGCGCACAAATCGGTAAGGTTCTGAACCTCGACAAATGTATCGGGTGCCACACCTGCTCGGTCACCTGTAAAAACGTCTGGACCAGCCGCGACGGCGTCGAATACGCCTGGTTCAACAATGTGGAAACCAAACCCGGCATCGGTTACCCCAAGGATTGGGAGAACCAGAAACGCTGGAACGGTGGCTGGATCCGGACGAAATCCGGCAAGCTGCAACCCAAGCAGGGGGCAAAATGGCGAATTTTGTCCAACATCTTCGGCAACCCGGACCTGCCGGAAATCGACGATTTCTATGAGCCGTTCGACTTTGACTACGATCACCTGAAATCGGCACCGGAAATGGAGGCCTTCCCAACGGCGCGCCCCCGTTCCAAGATTTCCGGCCAGCGCATGGAGAAGATCGAGTGGGGCCCCAACTGGGAAGAAATTCTCGGTGGCGAGTTCGAAAAACGCTCAAAGGACTACAACTTCGAAGGCGTTCAGAAAGAGATCTATGGGGCGTATGAAAATACCTTCATGATGTATCTGCCGCGTCTGTGCGAGCATTGCCTGAACCCGACCTGCGTCGCCGCCTGCCCCTCGGGCGCCATCTACAAGCGCGAGGAAGACGGCATTGTTCTGATCGATCAGGAAAAGTGCCGCGGCTGGCGCATGTGCATTTCCGGCTGCCCCTACAAGAAGATTTACTACAACTGGGAAAGTGGCAAATCGGAGAAATGCACCTTCTGCTATCCGCGCATCGAAAGCGGTCTGCCGACCGTCTGTTCGGAAACCTGCGTCGGACGGATCCGCTATCTGGGCGTGATGCTCTATGATGCGGATAAGATCCAGCAGGCCGCCAGCGTGGAAGACGAACAGAAGCTCTATGATGCGCAGCTCGATGTCTTCCTCGACCCCAACGATCCCGAAGTGATCAAGGCGGCGCGCGAAAGCGGCATTCCCGAGGATTGGATCAAGTCGGCTCAGGAGAGCCCGATCTGGAAGATGGCGATGGAGTGGAAGATCGCCTTCCCGCTGCATCCCGAATACCGCACCCTTCCGATGGTCTGGTACATTCCGCCCTTGAGCCCGATTCAGAATGCGGCCGAAGCCGGAAAGATTGGCGTTGACCAGGAGATGCCGGACGTCCGTTCGCTGCGGATCCCGGTGCGTTACCTGGCCAACATGCTGACCGCCGGCGATGAAGCCCCGGTGATTTCAGCCCTGGAACGGATGCTGGCGATGCGCGGCTATATGCGCTCCAAGACGGTCGACGGCGTGGTCAACCTTGGCATTGCCAATCGGGTTGGTCTGACGCCGTTGCAGATCGAGGAAATGTATAAAATCATGGCGATCGCCGACTATGAGGAACGCTTCAAGGTGCCGACGGCGCACCGCGAACAGGTGCAGGACGGTCTGGAACTGCGCAGCGAATGCGGCTTTACCGACGGCAACGGCTGTTCCACCGGATCGAGCGGCGGCAAGCTGTTTGGCTCGCGCAACCTGGTCAAGCCAACGGAGGCCCGGTCGTGAGCAAAACCTTCAAGGCCCTCTCCGCCCTGCTGAGCTACCCCAGCGACGAGTTGACCGCCGCAGCCGGGCAGATTCGCGAGATCCTCACCGAGGAGGCGATCCTATCGCCCAACGCGCTCAAGGCGGTGGAACCGCTGATTGGCGATATGGAACAGCTGGACCTGTATGATCTACAGGAACGCTTTGTGCTGCTGTTCGACCGCTCGCGCACGCTGTCGCTCAACCTGTTCGAGCATGTTCACGGCGAAAGCCGTGATCGCGGCCCGGCCATGGTTGATCTGCTGGACACCTACCGGCAGGGCGGTTTCGATCTGATCAGCTCTGAGTTACCGGATCACTTGCCGATCCTGTTGGAGTATCTCTCCACCCGGCCGCTCGACGAAGCCCGCGAGATGCTGGCGGACGCCGGTCATATCCTGGCCGCCCTGGCCGAACGCCTGCAGCGGCGCGACAGCGTCTATGCCGCCGTGCTGGCCGGCCTGGCCGAGATCGCCGGGGTCGAGTCCTCAAGCGAAAGGGTGCAGGAACTTTTGAGCGTGAGCGACGATGATCCGGAAGACCTGGAGGCGCTCGATACGGTCTGGGAGGAGGCGGAAGTCACCTTTGGGCCGGACCCGAACGCCGGCTGTCCGGTGAGCCGCGACATGCTGGCCAACATGAATAACCTTCCCCTTACGGTCCCGCCCAAAGCCCAGCCGGTAACGGCAGGGGCGACGAAATAAGGAGGCGAGAAAAAAATGCAAGAATTTCTGTTTGGAATTTTCCCTTACATTGCCCTGACGGTGCTGGCGGTGGGGTCGATCGCGCGCTATGAACGCGATCCGGCCACGTGGAAATCAAGCTCCAGTCAATTGCTGCGGCGCAAGCAGTTGATTTGGGGATCGGTGCTGTTTCATGTCGGCGTCCTGGTGATTTTTTTCGGCCATCTGTTTGGCCTTCTCCTTCCGATCACCCTGTACGAAGCCTTGGGGGTCGGCCTTATCACCAAGCAATTGATGGCCGCTCTTGGCGGCGGTTTGGCCGGCGTGCTGGCCCTAACCGGCGGCCTGATGCTGGCCCACCGTCGTTTGTTTGACCCCCGGGTGCGGGCCACCTCGTCATGGTCGGATACCACGATCCTGCTGCTGTTGCTGGCGCAACTGCTGTTGGGTTTGATGACGGTTGCGGTCAGCCTGCAGAACCTGGACGGCGTGGAACTGGCGGAATTGATGGCCTGGGCCAACGGGATCTTCACCTTTGACAGCAAGGCGGCCAGCTATATTGAGGACGTGAACATCCTGTTCAAGGCGCATATTGTTCTCGGCTTGACGATCTTTGTTCTCTTCCCCTTCACACGGCTTGTGCACATGCTTTCGGCGCCGGTCCGTTATCTCTGGCGGCCTGGCTATCAGATCGTACGGACCCGCAAGGCTTCTTGATAAGTTAAGAGGAAATGATCGATGAAACCGCTGTTTCATGATGTGATCGTAAACGGTGAAACCATAGCTTCGGCGGCGATCATCGCCGAAGCCCAAAACCATACGGCCCCGGTGGACAAACCGGGGTACGCCTGGCAGGCCGCCGCCCGGGCGCTGGCGGTGCGCACCCTGTTGCTGCAGGAAGCTCAACGCGCCAATTTGCAAGCCGATCCCCAGGAAGTGGCTGAGGGGAAGCTGGAAACCGACGACGAGTCCCTGATCCGCGCCCTGCTGGATCAGGAATTGGAGCCGCGCGCCGTCGACGAAGCCGACTGCCGGGCGATTTACGACAAGATGCCGGAGAAGTTCCGATCACCTGATCTGTTCGAACCGGCGCATATCCTCTTTATGGCCAAGCCGGGGGATGCCGAAGCGCGCCATCAGGCGCGTGTGAATGCGCTGGCCATACTGGAGGCGCTGGCCGCCGACCCGAAAAGGTTCGCCCGACTGGCGAAGGAAAACTCCGACTGTCCGTCGCGCGACAACGGCGGCTCCCTGGGGCAGATTTCCGACGGCGACACCGTCCCCGAATTCGAGGCGGCGATGAAAAGCATGTCGGAAGGCGAAATCCTGCCAACCCCGGTGGAAACCCGTTATGGATTTCATGTCATCCGCCTGGATGCCAAGGCTGAGGGCGCGCTGTTGCCCTTTGAGGCGGTAAGGCCGCGAATCCAGCAGCAGCTGGAGCAGTTGGCGTGGGCGCAAAGCGCCAACGCGCTGACCCACCGCCTGGTGGCGGAGGCGGAAATTGACGGCATTGATTTTTCAAAGAAAATCGGTGGCGGCCTGCAGTAAGCCGGCGGTCGCGCAAGATGCCCCGGCGGTTCGCCGGGGCATCGCCACCGATGGGTTCGCCGGCGGGTAGACAAGCCCGCCAAGCCGCCGCCACGCGGCCAGGCTCGACGAAAAAATCCGGAAATAATTTGACGAAAAGCCTGCGGTCAAGGCTGGCGGTGCGGCGCAGGCACCGTCGCAGTCCGACGCCGGGCAAAACCCGCCGCCGCGACAGTTGGGCCCACCTGACAGTTGGACCAGCGGGGTCCGCGACAGATCGGGCGGCAAGCCCTCCGTCAAGCTCTCGATGGCGCGGCTTGGCACCCACCCCGCGGGGATCGGCCACTGCGCCACTCGGCCGGCCAAGGGATTAACCCAAGCGCCGCGCGCTGCTTTTTCCGTCGATCACCCTCTAATGAACGGACATCCTAGTGAACGGACATCGGGGTCATTTCGTATTGCCGAATTGTCGCGATGGCTTCATCACGGCTGGCCATAACCGCCATTTGGGTGCCATCGGCCGCGTAGATGCCAACCATGTTGCCATCTTCAACTTCCACGGGCCGCAGATAAGCAAGATTTTCCAGCCCGAAGGTGAGCAAATCAGCTTCATTCTGTTGCGCTAAGTAGAGCAAGCGTTCATTCATCATTAGAACCTCCAGGCCTGCCAGCCATTGCAGACGCTTTTTGACAGCCAACAGATACCACAAATAGGTTTACGGGACCTTTCTCAATCACCGCTTTCCAAACTGCATCTGGGATCTATCTTTGTTTTCCTTGCGGATCAATTATGGTGAATCGATGGCGCGTTAACTTTCTGTCAACGACTTGCCCCGCTTTTTGCTGCTGTCGATCGATATGGTCCGGACATTGGCCTGGGTCATCGGCCGCTCCAGATTGACATGCAGCAATCCCATTTCCAACCGCGCGCCCATCACTTCGATCCCGTCGGCCAGCATGAAACTGCGCTGGAACTGCCGGGAGGCAATGCCGCGGTGAAGGAAAATTTTATCCTCGTCGGCGTCCTGCTGACGCCCGCGGATGACCAACTGGCTGTCTTCGATCTGCACCTGCAGTTCATCTTCGGCAAATCCAGCCACCGCCAGGGTGATCCGAAGGGAGTTATCGCCCGTCTGTTCCACATTGTAAGGAGGGTAGCTGTCTCCCGAGGCCTTATTGATGCGGTCCAACGTGCGTTCCAACTGTTCAAAGCCCAGCAGGAGAGGCGAATTAAAGAGCGAATGACGTGTCATCGCCAACATCCTTCTCAATACGAGCAAGGTATCCTAAACCAGAAGGACTTTGCCGCTGACGGCCAAATTCCTTCTTCAACAGCCCATCAAGGCGCTGCCTGACGCTAATGTGGGGATCTCGGGGGGATCGGTCAAGAACACCTTTGCGCCGCGCACTGCCGCCCTGCGGGGCAGACAGGTCTGACCCGCGCCCCGACCGGTCGGCCAGACCGGCGTCTGCGGAAGTCAAAACCGCCGCCGCCGCCGCGCCTTGACCGATTCCAACCGCCGATCAAGGCGCCGCTTTTGTAATAGCCCCCGGCATGGTCCCGGGTGGCGGCGGGCAACAGGGACCGGTCAGCGACGACCGGGCGTCACCTGGCCGCCGCCGGTTTCTTCGGCCCGTCATAGGCCTGAACGGCGGGAAGCGGGCCAACCTGCGCGGCCACATCGACCAGGCAGGTATTGGCGCTCGGTCCCTGGGCCAGCCGGGAAGTTCCCTTGTCAGGTGTCAGCACATTGGGGTTGCCGTTGCGGCAAAGCGGCCCTTCCGGATCATACCAAGCGCCGGTCGACAGCTTGATCACACCGGGCCGAATCTCGTCGCTGATGCGAAGCCCGGCCAAACAAGCGCCGCGGCCGTTGAAGATGCGGACGATCTGGCCCTCGGTCAGGTTTCGCGCCGACGCATCGGTGGGGTGCATGGTGACCGGTTCGCGGCCGGCAACCCGGGTGGACTGGCTGACCGTCCCGTGATCGAGTTGCGAGTGCAGCTTGTTGCTGGGCTGGTTCGAAATCATGTGCAAGGGGTAGTCGCCCGCGTTGCCCAGCCATTCCATCGGCTCCAGCCAGGCCGGATGACCGAGGCAATCGTCGTAGCCGAAGTCGGCGATCGTCTGCGACCAGATCTCGATCTTGCCGCTGGGGGTGGCCAGCGGATTGGCGTCGGGGTCGGCGCGGAACGCCTGCATCATCACCGTTGGCCGCTCGGGCGCCGGCACCTTGAACCAGCCGTCACGCTGAAAGTTGTCCCAGCTGGGCAGTTCGACGCCGTGGCGCGCCGCCGACTGACGCGAAACGTCGTAGAGCCAGCGCTGCCAGTCCTCCGGGCTGCGCCCTTCGCTGAAGGCCGGCTCCACGCCCATCCGGGCGGCGATCCCGCGAAAGATGTCGTAATCGCTTTTTGCTTCGCCCACCGGGGCGATCGCCTGTTCCATGACGACCTGATAGGGGTCCTTGGCGGTCAGCGCGATGTCCGACCGCTCCAGCGAGGTGGTGCAGGGCAGCACGATGTCGGCATGCAGGGCAAGCGCGTTCCAGCACCAGTCATTGACAATGACCGTATCGGGGCGCGACCAGGCGCGGCGCAGCCGATTGAGATCCTGATGGTGATGGAAGGGGTTGCCGCCGGCCCACCAGATCATTCGGATATCGGGATAGGTCAGGCGCTGGCCGTTGTAGTCGACGATGCCGCCGGGATTCTCCAGCATGTCGGTGACCCGCGCCACCGGAATGAAACTGCGGATCGGGTTGCGTCCCTGCGGCATGGCGGCGACGCTCATCGGTCGTTGGCTCAGCCCAATCGGGTTTTCCGCCGCATAGCCGAAACCGATCCCGGTGCCGGGCAAGCCGATCTGGCCCAGCATCGCCGCCAACGCGATCCCCGCCCAATAGGGTTGCTCGCCATGGTCCTGGCGGGTCAGCGACCAGGAGACCGAAATCATCGTGCGGTGGGTCGCCATGCGCCGTGCAAGGTCGCGGATCGTCTCGGCGGGCATATCGCAGATCGCCGCCGCCCAGTCGGCGGTTTTCGCCACGCCATCGGTTTGGCCGCGCAGATAGGCAGCGAACCTGTCGAACCCAACGGTATAGCGGTCGAGGAAAGCGCTGTCGTGCCGCCCTTCACTCAGCAGCACATGGGCCAACGCCAGCATCAGCGCCACATCGGTCGAGGGTCGCTGCGCGAGCCATTCCGCCTCAACCTCGGCCATCAAGTCCGAGCGCAGCGGCGAAATATTGACGAAGCGAACGCCGGCCCGATAGGCGTCCCGCAGCCCGGCTTTCTGGATATGGTTGCCGGTGCCGCCCGGCGCGATCTGGCCGTTCTTGACCGGTACCCCGCCGAAGGCGACGAACAGCTCACAGGCTTGGGCGATCGAGTCCCAGCCGGTCGAGTTGGACAGATGTTCGGTGAAGGTTCCCAGCACGTGCGGAACGACGACTTCAGCGGCGGCATAGCTATAGGTGTTGGCCGCGCCGGTATAGCCGCCGATGCAGTTGAGAAACCGTTTCAACTGACTTTGCGCATGGTGGAACCGCCCCGCGCTGGCCCAGCCATAAGAGCCGGCGAAAATCGCCTGATTGCCATGCTCGCGCCCGATACGCGCCAGTTCGCCGGCAACCAACGCATTGGCCTCGTCCCAGCTGACCTCGACAAACGCCTCCGCGCCGCGCCGCTCGCCGGCCGTTCCCGGGCCACCCTCAAGCCAGCTTTGGCGCACCATCGGCGCGGTGATGCGCGTCGGACCTTCCAGCACGTCGACGATCCCATGACCGATCGGCGAGGGGTCGTTATCCGCCTCGAAATTCCGCAGTCCGGTGACCCGGCCATCCTGCACATCCACCCAATAGGTGCCCCAGTGACTGTTGGTCAGCTTCGCGCGCTTGTTTTCGGTCACTGTTCACCTGTGCTGTGCAGGCCCCGGCTGGGGCCGAATGGGGCCGCCCCGGCT
>CAXBMB010000081.1:0-15660 GCA_963976695.1 uncultured Rhodovibrionaceae bacterium | reverse complement strand
CGGTCGAACGCCAGCTGTTTGCTTTTCAGCCCTTCGGCCAGTTCGCCTCTTTGCGGCGGCAGACTTTCGGCGCGCCGCAGCACCGCCTTGATGCGGGCCAGCAACTCCCGGGGGTTGAAGGGTTTGGTCAGGTAGTCGTCCGCGCCCATTTCCAGTCCGATGATCCGATCGGTTTCTTCTCCCATGGCGGTGAGGAAAATGATCGGCACGCCGTCGTTGACCCGGATGTTTCGGCACAGGGTAATGCCGTCTTCGCCGGGCATCATGATGTCAAGCACAATCAAGTCGATGGCGTGGTCGGCCAGCGCCTGGCGCAGTTCCTGGCCGTCCTTGGCCAGGGTAATCCGGTAGCCCTGCTTGTGCAGATATTTGCCCAGCAGATCCCGGATGTCCTTGTGGTCGTCGACGATCAGCAGGTGTGGGGTGGCGGCTTGGCTCACGGATAAAGCTTTCGGTTTGGCAAGCTGTCGGCTGAAAAGCCGTCAACGGGCGAGGGGCCGACCTGGCTTCTTGCCGAAGCTTGCCGGGTCCGGGCCGCGCTCGCATCCGGAAAACTGTATCAAAGTTTGTCAAAACGGCCGCTTGCCAACTTCTGTGACACTTTCGTGCGGGTCTTGGCGAACTTCTGCGACAACTTTTCGCTTTACTGCAGTGACAGGGTCCGGCGCCCGGCGGGTTTCTGCTCCGTCGCTGTCGCCCGGCCGAACCGACAAACCATCAAGACCACAAACCATCAAGAATAGTGTTAACCGCAGCAAAGGATCGCGAAAATGAACGTTCGAAGCAAAGCCTTGATCACCACGGGTTTGATTGCCGGCATGGGAATGCTGATTTTTGCCTCCGTCGCCCCCGCCGGGGGAATGGGCGGGGGCGGCATGGGACGCCACGGCGCTTGGGGGGCGGAGCGCGAAACCGCGCTGACCCTGGATCAAGTTCGCACCTTGAGCGAGGCCTATTTGATCATGCGGGGGAACGAAAACCTGAAGGTCGGCCAGGTTACCGCCAAGGACGGCAATGTGGCCCTGGTTCAGATCGTCACCAAGGACGACTCGCTGGTCAAGGAGGTGGAAATCAACACCATGACCGGCCATCCGGTAAAAATGGAAAAGCACATGCGCAAGCGCCACAAGGACAAGGCGTGGCGCCACGACAAGGATGACAACGAAGATAACATCGACCGGGACGACGACAACCAGGCCAGTTGACCGGTCGCCGCGCTGACCGGTCCGGGGCCGAGGTGGAAAAGCCGGGGTGGAAAAGCCGGGGTGGAAAAGCGGTGGCGCCGAAACACGCCGTTGCCGACGCTGGCCCCCTGTTGCTGCTGGTCGCCAAGACGAAAACAGGCGAGATCCGCGTTGGGTCTCGCCTGCTTTTTTGTCTAGCAGCGGGCTCGCTGTCCGGCCGGGCGCGGCCAGCGCCGCGCTTATTGCATG
This sequence comes from uncultured Rhodovibrionaceae bacterium, assembly GCA_963976695.1. Taxonomy (GTDB): domain Bacteria; phylum Pseudomonadota; class Alphaproteobacteria; order Kiloniellales; family DSM-21159; genus CAXBMB01. Next base: position 14,227 of record CAXBMB010000081.1, on the reverse strand, counting down.
ACGATGCGCGGGCCGCTGCTTTGGCCTTCACGGGCGGACAATTGGTCGCGGACCTGGCTGGCGATCTGGAGGTAGATCTTCGCCGAGGCGCTTTCCGGCTGGCTGACCACGATAGGCTGGCCGCTGTCGGAGGTCTCGCGAATGACCAGCTCCAAGGGGATTTCGCCGAGGAAGGGGACGCCGGTCTTTTCTGCTTCCATCCGTGCGCCGCCGTGGCCGAAAATATGACTTTCATGGCCGCAGTTGGGGCAGAGGAACAGGCTCATGTTCTCAATCAGGCCAAGGACCGGCACATCTACCTTGCGGAACATGTTGAGGCCTTTTTTGGCGTCGATCAGCGCGATATCCTGCGGTGTGGAGACGATGACCGCGCCCGACAGCGGCACCTGCTGGGCCATGGTCAACTGCGCGTCGCCGGTGCCGGGGGGCATGTCCACCACCAGCACGTCCAGTTCGCCCCAGTCGACGTCACGCAGCATCTGCTGCAAGGCCGACTGCACCATCGGACCGCGCCAGATCATCGGTGTGTCCTCGGCCACCAGGAAACCCATGGACATGACCTTGAGGCCATAGTTTTCCATCGGCCTGAGGGTCTTGCCGTCCGGCGAATCGGGGCGTCCGGAAATCCCCAGCATGCGCGGCTGCGAGGGACCGTAAATATCGGCGTCCAACAGCCCGGCCTTCAGGCCCAACTGCGACAGCGCCAGGGCCAGATTGGTGGCCGTGGTTGACTTGCCGACGCCGCCCTTGCCGCTGGCAATGGCGATGATGTGCTTGACGCCGGGAACCATGGCTTTGGCCTGGCCTTGCGGCTTGCCGCCCGGCGCCTGCCGGGGCGCCTGGGATGCCGCGCCCGTCGGTGCGCCGGTTTGCGCGCCTGCTGTTTCCGCTGTCAGGACGGCGGTGGCCGAAAGCACTCCCGACAGGCCGTCCACAGCCTTTTCCGCCGCTTTGCGCAGCGGCTCCAGCTGCGGGCCACGTTTGGGATCGACCTCAATGGCGAAAAAGACGTTGCCGTCCTTAACGGTTAAACCGCTGATCATTCCCGCAGAAACCAGGTCTTTTCCGCTGGCTGAGTCGACAACTTTCTTCAGGGCCTCCAGTACGGCGCCGTTTGTAACCTCACTCATCCTTGATTTCTCCGCCTTCCTCACGATATCGGCTACAAGCCCTCGCGGTGCTGTTCTTGCAGGGGCTCTCTTGATATAAGGCTCTTTGGATAGGAAAAACAGCACCCATAACAAACAACGCTCAAGGAGTAGAGCGAATATGCCATGGCAATCATCCGGCGGTAGCGGCGGCCCTTGGGGCGGCGGAGATAAAAACAGCGGTCCAGGCGGCGGTGGCCCCTGGGGACAAGGCGGTGGAGCCGGTGGTGGCGGTCAGCGTCCTCCCGATATTGAGGAAGCGATTCGCAAGGGTCAGGAACGTCTGAGATCAGCCATACCGGGTGGACTCGGTGGCGGACGCGGCCTTTCCATCGTCATTCTTATTCTGCTGGCCCTCTGGGGGGCGTCGGGATTTTATCGGGTTCAGGCCGACGAACAGGGCGTGGTCCTGCGCTTCGGCAAGTGGATCAATGAAGGTAACCCAGCGCAGCCGGGACTGCATTGGCGTCTGCCCTATCCCATCGAGACGGTCTATACGCCCTCGGTCGAGCGCTTGAGCGCGATGGATGTCGGCATGACCACCATCAGCGGCAACCGGACCCGTGATATTCCCGAAGAAAGCCTGATGCTGACCGGGGATCAAAACATCATCGACATTGATTTTACGGTGATCTGGAAAATCAGGGACGCGGGGCGCTTCCTGTTCAACATTCGCGATCCCGAAGCCACGGTGAAGATTACCGCGGAATCGGCGATGCGTGAGATTATCGGCCAGACCGATATTCAGCGGGCGCTGACCGAATCTCGCCAGGCCATTGAAATTGATTCGCGAATCCTGCTGCAAAAACTGCTGGATGAATACCAGGCCGGTATCGAGATCACGCAGGTGCAGTTGCAGCAGGTGCAGCCGCCGGCGCCGGTGAAGGCGTCCTTCGATGACGTCCAAGCCGCGCTGCAGGATCGCGACCGGGCACGGAACCTGGCGGAAGCCTATCGGAACAAGATTCTGCCGGAAGCCCGTGGTAACGCGCAGCGGGTGATCCAGGAAGCCGAAGGGTACAAGGAACAGCAGCTCAACGCAGCCGAAGGTGAGGCCCAGCGCTTCCTGACGGTGCTGAATGCCTATCAGGTGGCGCCGGAGTTGACCCGCCAGCGGATGTATCTGGAAACCATGGAAAAAGTGCTGCAGCGTACCGACAAGGTCATTATGGGTGAGCAGAATCAAAACATTCTGCCTTATCTGCCCCTTAATGAACTTAAATCCAACAGTTCCAGATAAGCGGTTGAGGAGAGAAAGAAATGCAAAATAAAATTCTTCTACCGCTGGCGATCCTGGTGCTGGTTGGCGGCCTGATCCTTTACAATGCGACCTTTGTCGTTCGTCAGACCGAACAGGCCATTGTGTTGCAGTTCGGCGAGTTCAAGCGGGCGGAAACAACCCCCGGCTTGAAGTTCAAGGTCCCCTTCGTGCAAGAGGTTCTTTATTACGAACGCCGGGTTCTCAATCTCGACCCGCCAACCCAGCGGGTGTTGCTCAGCGACCAGAAACCGCTGCTGGTGGATGCCTACGCGCGCTATCGGATCGTCGATGCCCTGCGGTTCTTCCAGCGGGTGCGCAGTGAAGCCAATGCCGAGAGCCGGCTGGACACGATCGTCAACGCCACCCTGCGCGGTGTGTTGGGCAACGTCAATCTGACGGCGGTCCTGTCGGCCGAGCGCGCCAAGATCATGCGGGACATCCAACAGCAGGTGAACGCCGAGACGGATCGCTTCGGCATCGCCATTGTTGATGTCCGTATTCGTCGGGCCGACCTTCCCGATGAGACCAGCGAAGCGGTCTACAATCGCATGAAGACCGAGCGGGACCGCGAGGCCGCCGAATTCCGGGCGCAGGGCTTTGAAATGTCGCAGAGCATCAAGGCCTCGGCCGATCGTGAAGCCACGGTGATCGAGGCCGAGGCGGAAAAAGAGGCGGAGATTCTGCGCGGTGATGGCGATGCGGTTCGCACCACCATCCTGGCCGACGCCTATAGCAAGGACAGCGACTTCTTCCGTTTCTTCCGCTCCTTGCAGGCCTATGAAACGGCCTTGGACGGCGACAAATCCCTGCTGGTGCTGTCACCGGACAGCGAGTTCATGTCGTACTTCAACAAGATTAAGCAATAGGGTCAATCACACGGAAAACTGCGGGGTCGGGCCAATCGCTCGGCCCCTTTTTCTTTGTGGCAAGCAAAATGGCAGAGAGATGGCAGAGAGATGACGGAGCTTTTGACCGCCTTTGCGCTGATTTTGGTCATCGAAGGCCTGACCCTGGCGATCTCACCGCAGGCGCCCAAGCGGGTGTTGGAGTTCCTGGCGCGCGTGGCGCCGGAAACCCTGCGCTATCTCGGTTTGGCCGCCGCCAGCCTGGGGGTGTTTTTTGTATGGTTGCTGCGGGGCTGACGGGGGCGTCGAGCCGATCATAAAGTCGCCCTGTTCCGTGCACAGCATGGTGAACGGGCGGAATTGTTGTTTGTTGCAGACCAAATCTGGCCTATGCCTTAGAGTGTGATCGGCCAGAAAAGAAGCGTTTCGCGCGTTAACGCCGCCTCTTATGATCCGATACCGATCCGATACCGATCCGATACCGATCCGATTCTGGGGCAGGTTTCACAAATCCGGTCGGCTGGGTTGGGGCGGCGCCCCAACGGCCGGTCGATCAAGCGACGAAAACAGGACGTAGCAATGCAGCAAATAGAGCCTTTTTTCCAAAGTGGACCGGCAAGGTCAGTGGCGGTGAAGAACCAGCGGGGACGGCTATCTTGGGCCCTGATCCTGGGACTTCTCGCCCTGCTCCTGGCCTGGACGCAGGCCGCCAGCGCGCGGGCCGCTCCCGAAAGTTTTGCCGACTTGGCCGAACGACTGTTGCCGACCGTGGTCAATATCCAAACCAGTCAAGTTGTCGACCGGCCGCAAGGAAACGAACAGTTCGAAGACCTGTTCCGGGAGTTTTTTGAGCGACGGGGTCGGCGCAGTCCGCCGCAACCCGAGCAGCGGCGCGTCAACTCCCTGGGCTCCGGCTTTATCATTGATCCGGAAGGCTATATCGTCACCAACAATCACGTGATCGACGGCGCCGACGAAATTTCGGTTCGCCTTTCCGATGGGACGCTGCTGGACGCCACCGTGATTGGCACCGACGAGAAAACCGATCTGGCGCTGCTCAAGGTGGAAAGCGCCAGTCCGTTGGCCGCCAACACCTGGGGCGACAGCAATGTGGTTCGCGTCGGCGATTGGGTGATGGCCATCGGCAATCCCTTTGGTCTGGGCGGCTCGGTGACGGCAGGGATCGTTTCCGCCCGCCAGCGCAACATCAACTCCGGTCCCTACGACGATTACCTTCAAACCGACGCCTCGATCAATCGCGGCAACTCCGGCGGGCCAATGTTCAACATGGCCGGCGAGGTGATTGGCGTGAACACCGCCATTTACTCACCCTCTGGCGGATCGGTTGGCATTGGCTTTGCCATTCCGTCGGCGATAGTCGCCAACGTCATCACGTCGCTGAAGCAGTTCGGCGAGGTGCGCCGGGGCTGGCTGGGGGTGCGTATTCAGACCGTGACCGACGAATTGGCCGAAGGGCTGCGGCTGCCGGACAGCTCCGGCGCGCTGGTCGCCTCGGTTACCGAGGGTGGACCGGCGGAGACCGCCGGCATCCTTCAGGGCGACGTTATCTTGACGTTCAATGGCCGCAAGGTGCCCAGCATGCGCGATCTTCCGCGCATGGTCGCGGAAACGCCGGTCGGACGGGCCGTGGACGTGGTGCTGTGGCGCAAGGGCGAGCAGGTGACAGTGAAGGTCGATCTGGGCAAGCTCGACGACGCCGTGGTTGCCGGCCTGCCGCCCGAAGAAGCTGAAAAGTCGGCGATCGAAGAAGGTCAAATCAGCGAGCTGGGCCTGGGGTTGGCCAAACTTTCGCCGCAGCTGCGGCAGGAGTTTTCCCTCGACGAGAAGGTCAAGGGCGTGGTGGTCACGTCGGTGGCGCCCGACGGCACCGGCGCGGAGAAAAACCTGCAGCCCGGCGATTTGATCGTCGAGGTGGACCAGGAGGAAGTCAGCAGCCCCGACGAGGTCGACGCCCGGGTGTCGAAGGCGAGCGAGCAGGGATCCCGCGTGGTGACGCTGTTGGTCTATCGGGGCGGCGAATTCCAGTGGATCGCCGTCCGCTTGAAAAAGGACGAGGAATAAGTGGCTTGATCGGCGCGGCTACGGTCCCGCCTCGGAAGTCAAGCGATGAAGGGAGGAAGCTTTGGCTTCCTCCCTTTTATCTTGGTCGCCGCCTGTCCGGGTCACCGGCTCCCCGTTTGCTGAGCCGGTCATCGCTGAAACCATTCAGGGCCGCCTGGCGTCGCGCGCTAACCGCCGACGAAGGCCTCACGGGCATAGCCTTGCAGAAAGAGCAGGCCGGTCAGGTCGGCGTGGTCAAGGCGGCAGGGCGCGGCGGCCCGGACCACCGGCTTGGCATGGTAGGCCACGCCAAGTCCGGCGGCGCGCAGCATGGAAAGGTCATTGGCGCCGTCGCCAACCGCCGCGCTCTCGTCGGGCCGCAGGGACAGCGCGGCGCAATAGTCTTCCAGGGCCTTCAGCTTGGCCTCGCGGCCGAGGATCGGCAGGCTGACCTCGCCGGTCAAGCGGCCGTCGGCGGCCAGCAGACGGTTGGCCTGGTGGTGGTGAAAACCACAGCGCGCGGCGATTATCTTGGTAAAAAAAGTGAAGCCGCCGGAGACCAGGGCCGTGGTCGCGCCGTTGGCCACCATGGTCTGAACCAGTTGGCGCGCCCCGGGGTTCAGCGTCATACGATCGGTCGACCTTTCCAGGGTGGCCTCGGCAAGCCCCTTGAGCATGGCGACCCGCGCCTTCAAGGCGGCCTCGAAGTCCAGTTCGCCATGCATGGCGCGGCTGGTGATCTTGGCGATTTTCTCGCCTAGGCCGACTTCCTGCGCCAATTCATCAAGCATTTCCTGGTCGATGATGGTGGATTCCATGTCGGCCAGCAGTAGCTTTTTTTGTCGCCCGTCCAGCGCCTGTGGACCCAGATCGATCGGGCGATCCTCGAAGGTTGGACGCAGCGCCACCAGCACGGCTTCCGGCGTCAGGCCCTGATAGGTCAGATCGCAGGCCTCGCCGGGGCTCAACCAACTGCGCTGGCCCACACTGGCGCCGCTCCGCGCCAGGCACCGGGCAGCTTGATCCACGTCGCTTTCTGTCAGGTTGTAGCGAGCGGGATCGGTCAGCAGTGTCAGGACCTGGATCATCGTTGGGCTTCCTTCGCGCGGTTGATCAAACTATCGCCGCCGTTGGCCGGCGGGCAGGGGGCTGACTTGGCTGAAGGGCGCGTTCGGTGGCCCGGTCCCAAGTCCGCGCCGCCGGCGGCGTGAGACCGGGATCTGCCCGCGATGGCCCAGCAGCGTAATTTGACAGCCTAATTTAGCAGCGCAATCTGGCGGCGTCGCTTTTCTCCTGCAGCTGACGTAATAGAGAGGTTGGCGGGGCAATCACAAGCAGCAATGGGGAGTTTTTCTTGATCACGCACGACAAGGCGTCAGCGACAACCCAGCAGGCCGTGCCGCCGGCCTTGATTTTGGTGGGACCGACGGCCAGTGGCAAGTCGGCCCTGGGATTGCGCTTGGCCAAAGCCTTCGACGGCGTGATTATCAACGCCGATTCGCTGCAGGTCTATCAAGAGCTGCAGGTGGTCACGGCTCGGCCCGACCGCCAAGACCTGGCGCAGGTTCCCCATCGGCTCTATGGATTTTTACCGGCCGACCAGGCCTGTACGGCGGGGCGCTGGCGCGATCTGGCGCTGGCGGAAATGGCGGCTGCGACAAAAGGTGGCAAGTTGCCCCTTCTCGTCGGCGGCACCGGGCTCTATCTGTCGGCGCTGGTTGACGGTCTCTCGCCGGTGCCCCCGGTTCCCCCGGCGGTGCGGGCCGCGGCCAAGGCGCGCTTCGGCCAGTTGGGACGCGCCGGTTTCATCGAGGAACTGCGGCAGCGCGATCCGGAAAGCGCGGCGCGGCTTCACGCCAACGACACCCAGCGCCTGCTGCGCGCCTGGGAGGTGCAGCAGGCCAGCGGCGCGCCGCTGTCGGCTTGGCAGAAGAAAGCGCCGATCGGGGCGGCGCCCTATCGTTTCCTTTGGCTGGCGATGATGCCCACGCGCGACCAACTCTACGCCAACTGTGACCGGCGTTTCGAGAAGATGCTGGAGGCCGGCGCCCTGGAGGAGGTGCGCGCCTTGCTGGCCCAGTCCTTGCCGGCGGACGCCATGGCGCGGCGCGCGCTTGGGGTGCCGGAACTGGCCCGCTATCTGGAAGGCGCGCTTACGCTGCCGGAGGCGGTGGCCGCCGCCCAACAGGCGACCCGGCGCTACGCCAAGCGTCAGCTAACCTGGCTGAAAACCCAGGTGGTGGGTAAGCGACAAAAAGACTGCATCGTTGTCTCGCAACAATCGGAAAGTATCGAGCAGGAAATCTTTCCAATTATTCGCCGCCGGCTATTGACCCACCAGGGCGCTCGTGCATAGATGCGCCTCCGCTGCGCGTGTCGGGCGGATTTTCCTACTTCATGCCGGTGATCGAGGATGACGCCTCAGCGACGACCCCAGCCGGTTTTACCTTCAAGGACTTAAGAAATGGCGACGGAGACGGCCAAAGATATCGACCAACGTACAGGTGCGGAAATTTTGATCAATGCGCTGGTAGAACAGGGCGTAGAGGTAATTTTTGGCTATCCTGGCGGGGCGGTACTACCGATCTACGATGCGCTATTCAAGCAAAACGCCATCAAGCACATCCTGGTTCGCCATGAGCAAGCCGCGGTTCACGCGGCCGAGGGCTATGCCCGCTCCACCGGCAAGGTCGGCGCGGTGCTGGTGACCTCCGGGCCGGGCGCCACCAACGCGGTGACCGGATTGACCGATGCCCTGATGGATTCAATTCCATTGGTTTGCCTCTGTGGCCAGGTGCCCACCCATCTGATCGGCAACGACGCCTTTCAGGAGGCCGACACCACCGGCATCACCCGGCCCTGCACCAAGCACAACTATTTGGTCAAGGACGTGGACAAGGTCGCCCGCGTCGTGCATGAGGCCTTCTATGTCGCCCGCAGCGGCCGGCCGGGGCCGGTGGTCATCGACCTGCCAAAAGACATTTTGCAGACCAAGGGCAACTATACCCCGCGCGACGAGGTCGAGCATCGCAGCTACCGTCCGCGAGTCCAACCCGAGGCGGGTCTGGTCGAACAGGCTTTGGACATGCTGGCCGCGGCCAAGCGACCGATCATTTACAGCGGCGGCGGCGTTATCAATTCCGGGACCGAAGCCAGTCAACGGCTGATCGAGTTCGTGCGGATGACCGGACTTCCCATCACCAACACCTTGATGGGCCTGGGCGCCTATCCCGGCGGCGATGAGCAGTTCATCGGCATGCTGGGCATGCACGGCACCTATGAAGCCAACTTGGCGATGTACCACAGTGATCTGGTGATCGCCGTTGGCGCGCGCTTCGATGACCGGGTGACCGGCCGGATCGACGAATTCTGCCCGACCGCCAAGAAGATCCATATCGACATCGATCCCAGCTCCATCAACAAGAACGTGCTGGTGGACCTGCCGATTGTTGGCGATGTCGGGGCGGTGTTGCAGGACATGGTGGAGGGCTGGCGCGCCCAGGGGCGTTCGGTCCAGCAGAAAGCCCTGGCCAAATGGTGGGCGCAAATCAAGCAGTGGCAGGCGATCGATTGCCTGGCCTTCAAGCAGATCGGTGAGGAAATCAAGCCGCAGCACGCCATCAAGCGGCTGTACGAATTGACCAAGGACCGCAGCCCCTACATCACCACCGAGGTGGGCCAACACCAGATGTGGGCGGCGCAGTATTTCAAGTTCGAGAATCCCAATCACTGGATGACCTCCGGCGGTCTGGGCACCATGGGCTATGGCCTGCCCGCCGCGGCGGGCGTCCAGGTGGCCCATCCCGACGCCTTGGTCATCGACGTCGCCGGCGAAGCTTCCATCCTGATGAACATTCAGGAGATGGGCACGCTGACCCAGTACGGCCTGCCGGTGAAGATTTTCATCGTCAACAACCAGTGGATGGGCATGGTCCGTCAGTGGCAGGAGTTGCTGCACGGGGCGCGCTATTCCGAAAGCTATTCGGAGGCTCTTCCCGATTTCGTCAAGCTGGCGGACTCTTTCGGAGCCGTCGGCATTCGCTGCAGCAAAGCCAGTGAGTTGGACGAAAAGATCATGGAAATGATCAACACGCCCAAGGCGGTGATCTTCGACTGCTGCGTCACCAAGGACGAAAATGTCTTCCCGATGATTCCATCCGGGGCGGCGCACAATGAAATGCTGCTCAATGCCGCGGACAAGGCCGCCAAGCCGATCTCGGAATCCGGCATGGTCCTGGTGTAGGCGGAATCGCCGTGATGGCCGAGGCGACGTTCCTCGGCCGCCCTTTTCGCGGCGGTGACGCGCGCCTTGACGGGCCTTCCGCCGCCTCTGCCCCTAAAAGAAGATCCAACCAGATGGCAAATTTGACCGATACGACCATTATTACCAGCACCATCGCCGTTATCGTCGACAATGAACCGGGGGTGCTGGCCCGGGTAATTGGGCTGTTTTCCGGCCGCGGGTATAACATCGAATCGCTGACCGTGACGGAAGTCGACCCGGCGCACAATTTATCGCGCATCACCGTGGTGACCAGCGGCACGCCGCAAATCATTGAGCAGATCAAGGCGCAGCTTGACCGTCTGGTGCCGGTCCACAAGGTATCGGACCTGACCCAGTCGGGGCCGTATGTGGAGCGTGAACTGGCCCTGATCAAGGTTGTCGGGACCGGCGAAAAACGGGTCGAGGCGCTGCGGATTGCCGATATCTACAAGGCCGAGGTGGTGGACGCGGGCCTGGACTACTTTATCTTTCAGATCCAGCACCGCAGCGATAAGGTCGATCGCTTTATCGAACTGATGCAACCCTTGGGCCTGGCCGAACTGGGGCGCACCGGGGTGGTGGCGATCTCGCGTGGCGCCAAGACCATCTAACGCGCGGCGCCGCGCTTGCGCTTTTCCGCTTCCGCCAGGTGACGTTCCCGTCACCTCGACGCGGCGGAAAAAAACAGATTCATTGTGGGTATCATAGCCGCTATGCCCTGGCGCCTGTTGCGCGCTGGGACCGGGCCGGTTAGAACGCCCGCGCAATTCCCTTCCGGATGTCCTCGTGCTCCGGAAAGATCGTGACAAAAAGGAACCGGATAAATGCGCGTTTATTACGATCGCGACGCTGATGTGAACCTGATCAAATCCAAAAAGGTTGTTATTGTCGGCTACGGCAGCCAGGGCCACGCCCACGCCATGAACCTGCGCGATAGCGGTGTGGCGGATGTTCGCATCGGGTTGCGCCAGGGATCGACCTCGGCGGCGAAGGCCGAAGGCGCTGGTTTCACCGTCATGACCCCGGCGGAAGCCGCGGCTTGGGGTGACGTGTTGATGATCCTGACCCCCGATGAAAACCAGGCCGATCTCTATAAGGACGACCTGCAGGCCAACATGAAGGAAGGCGCGGCCCTGGTCTTCGCGCATGGCCTGAACATTCATTTTCAGCTGATCACCGCCCGCCCCGACCTGGACGTTTTCATGATCGCGCCCAAGGGCCCCGGCCACACCGTGCGCAGCGAATATCAGCGCGGCGGCGGCGTGCCTTGCCTGATCGCGGTTGATCAGAATCCTTCCGGCAATGCCCAGGAACTGGGCCTGTCCTACGCCAGCGCCATCGGCGGCGGCCGCGCCGGCATTATCGAAACCACCTTCAAGGAAGAGTGCGAAACCGATCTGTTCGGCGAACAGGTTGTGCTCTGCGGCGGTCTTTCCGCCTTGATCCAGGCCGGTTTCGAGACCCTGGTGGAAGCCGGCTACGCGCCGGAAATGGCCTACTTCGAATGCCTGCATGAAGTGAAGTTGATCGTCGATCTGATGTACGAAGGCGGCATCGCCAACATGCGCTACTCGATCTCCAACACGGCCGAGTATGGCGACTATGTCACCGGGCCGCGAATTGTGACGGCGGAGACCAAGGCCGAAATGAAGCGGGTGTTGAAAGACATTCAGGATGGCCGCTTCGTGCGGGACTGGGTTGCCGAGTGCAAGGCGGGTCAGCCGTCGTTCAAGGCCATTCGCCGCAATCAGGCCGCGCATCAGGTTGAGGAAGTTGGCGGCAAGCTGCGCGCCATGATGCCTTGGATCGCCGCCAACAAGCTGGTGAACAAGGAAAAGAACTAAGCCCCTGTCGCTTTTTTCCCTGGCAAAAGGCCGGACCCTCTGGGGTTCGGCCTTTTTCTTTTGCCGGCGTCACGAAGCCGAGGTGGCCGGCGTCTAAAGGCCAATGCGACCAGGCCGCGGCAAGATCAGCTTCGCGAATTTGTTCTTGCCTGCGCCCAGCCAAAGGGACCCGTGCCACTATGACAGATACCTTCCAGCAGCTCTTCGCAATTCATCGGCAAAGCCATGGGGCGGCCAGTCCGTTGCAAAGCGACGGCAAAGCTTTCCGCAGCTCCGGCGCGTCGGACAAGGTAAACGCCGCGCTCGACGGCTACGGCAAGCAGATGCTTGCGACAGACAAGCTATCCGGTGACGACGCGCCGCCGGGCCGCCAGCAGGCCAGCGGGCAGATCGCACTCAACGACGCGAGCGAACAGGCGGTCGCCGCCGCCTTGACCACCGCCCAGCAAGCCGACCAGAGCAAGGTCAAAAACGCCGGCGTCGATCAATCCAACTACAAAGTCTATGCCGAGCGGCAACTCGCGGCTGATCAGCGCCTCGCCGGCAACCTGTCCAAGACAACCGCGCTGGCCAAGCAGACGCTGCTGCCGCCAAGCGGCGACCGACCGACGCCGCCGGACGACGACGCGCAAAGCTCCCCAACGCCGCCTGCGGAGAACCTGGGGACGCGGCAGGGAAGCCTGCATGAACTCAGCCAGGAGTTGATGCGGATCGTGCCGTCGATCGATCCCGATCTGGTTGCCGAAATGAACGATCTAAGCGGCGCCGCCGACGAGGAACAGCTCTTCTGAACACGGCTCCCCTGAACCCGGTGCAGCCTTTCCAAGATAAGGAAGTTTCCCGATGCGAACTTCAACCCAGTCCTTCAATGACTTCGCCGCTGCCGTTTGGGCCTATCTCAACGCCAACTTTGACGCCGACGAGGTTCAGGACAACGTCAGCCACCTCTATGGGCAGATCTACAGCACCTACAACCCGGACGCCCTGCCGGCCAAGTCGCCGCTGACCGGCGAAAAACTCTACACCGCCCTGCTCGCCACAATCAGCAACAGCGGTGATCGGGTTGTTCGCGTGCAAAAGGACCACTGGTCGGTGATGGACAAGGACGCGCTCAACTTGGCCTATCAGCAACGCAAAGAAGGGAAAATCAATCCGCTGGATGACCAGGCGAGTCGGGCCCGCAGCAGCTATCTCCATATCTATCCCACCGGAACCACCACCAACGGCAATAAAATCATTCCGCCGACCGACCGCGCCAAGGACAACAATTGGCGCCTGGGGATAAATGTAAAGCCCAACAATATCGCCCAGGCGGTTCTCGACCTCTGTCCCATAATGGACCAGCATAAGGACATCGATCATTTTAAGGTCTCCGCGCCCGGGGGCGCCAGAAAGCCTGATTCGGTGATCATCTACATGAAGAATGATCCCCAGACCTACGCGACGATCCGCGATGCGGTCTGGGACAAGGCCAAAGATTATGATCTGCAGCCGAGCTTTTCGCCCATGTGGAACGAATTGGAAAGCGGCTTTGCCGAAGCCGCCGAGCCGCCGGTGGACGGCGGGTCCTTTGGCACCTATCGCTGCCTGGTTGCCTATCTCTGCTACTGGTGGCTGTCGATAGAGGAAGGGACGAAACCGACCAGGGATGACTATCTGCTGTGGCTGACGGCCGTCTTGGTGTCGTTTGGGATCACCCCAACCGCACCGCACAAGCAGGAGCCCCTCGACGAGCCGCCGTTCGGCAAGGAGGAAAACCGGGTGTTTTTCCAGGTAATGGCGCTCTACAAAGGAGACGACACGAAGTTCGCCGGGGCCTATCTGGGCAACCGTTGATCGCAAGGGTGGTGACACGCCGATCGCCCCGTTGCCGCCGGTTCCCCTTGGGCGGCGGCGGCAGGGTGGTTCGTCGTTGCAAGGCAGAACTGCACAGCCGCCCCTCGACCGCGCGGGGTAAAGAACGCTAGACAGGAGAGGCCATTGTTCTGCTGTCTGGAAAAGAGTGTTCACTCATGGTTTCTACGTCCCCGTCTCGCCCCAACACCTCCGCCCCGCTGCGCGCCGGTCATGCCGTTGATGAAGCCCGCCTGTGGGATCGCTTGATGGAGATCGCCAAGATCGGTGCGACCGAAAAGGGCGGCGTCAATCGGCAGGCCTTTTCGACGGAAGATCGGGCGGCGAAGCGACTTTTGGCCGATTGGGGCAAGGAGATCGGGCTCGATCTGTTCAGCGATGCGGTCGGAAATTTGTTTCTGCGCAAGGCCGGCAGCGATCCCGACGCCGCCCCGGTGATGTCCGGCAGCCACCTCGACAGCCAAGTCACCGGCGGCAAGTTCGACGGCACCTATGGCGTCATGGCCGCCCTGGAGGCGGTGCGGGCAATTCACCAATCGGGTGTCGCGCATCGGCGGCCGATCGAAGTGGTGGCCTGGAGCAACGAGGAAGGGTCGCGCTTTACGCCGGGCTGCATGGGTTCGGAGGTCTTTGCCGGGGTGCAGCCTCTGGACGCCTTTCTGGAGGTGACCGATTCCAAGGGAGTTCGCATGGCCGACGAACTGGCCCTGACCCTGGCCGACATGACCTATGCGCGCGCGCGTTCCGCCCTGACGCCCCTGGCGCCGGCGAGCTACTTCGAAGCGCATATCGAGCAGGGACCCAGATTGGAGCGCGAGGGCTTGCCGATTGGGGCCGTTACCTCGATCCAGGGAAGCCAGCGCTTCACAATCGAGGTTTACGGCGTTGAGGGCCATGCCGGCACCGTGCCGCGGGCTTTGCGCAAGGACGCGCTATCGGCGGCCGTGGCC
>CAXBMB010000080.1:0-15827 GCA_963976695.1 uncultured Rhodovibrionaceae bacterium | reverse complement strand
GGGTCACGGTTCAGCGAACTCACGACCTGATGCCGTTTGAACCGATCCAACTCTAGGCGTCGACGAATCTTGTCTCAAACAATGCTATCTGCCATATTGCATAAGTAAAACTTATGTGAGGCAGCGCCATGCGGCGTCCACGACTGAATATCTTGCGCACCTACGAAGCCGCGGGCCGTCGCCTGAGTTTTTCACTGGCCGCGGCGGAGTTGAATATCTCGCAAGCCGCGGTGAGCCAGCAGATACGCCAACTGGAAGCCTATTTGGGAACCCAGCTATTTGTCCGGCACCATCGACGGCTGTCGCTGACCAACACCGGCCAGACTTACCTGCACGCGGTGCACGAAGCGCTCGACCGTCTTGATACGATCACCGATCAGCTGTTTCCCAACCGGCCCCACCAGGTGGTCACCCTGCGCTGCACCTCCAGCATCGCCGCCCTTTGGCTGGCGCCCCACATGGGGGTCTTTCGCAAACAGCACCCCGATATCGATCTGCGCATCAGAACGCTTGAGCACGACCCGGGTGGCGCCAATTCCTCCGGGGCGGAATTGGAAATCATCATCCTAAACGAGGAGCCAGCAGACCCGCATGCCCGCAAGCTGCTCACCACGACAATCACCCCGGTCTGTTCGCCAAGGATCTTTGCCGAACGGCCGCACCCGGCGGCGCCGGCGGACATCCTGGCATTCGATCTGATCGACATTGTTGGCTATGATGACGATTGGCACCGCTGGTTTCGCCGCCATGGGCTGGACAAGGTTGCCGTGCCGCGCGGCTTTTCGGTTGACAGCTCCCTGCTCGCCATCGAGGCAACGCAGCGCGGTGACGGCATTATGCTGGCGCGGCGACCGTTTGTTGACCGCTTCCTGCAATCCGGCGAGTTGGTTGAGGTCTTTCGCGCGCCGTTCCACCTTCACGCCACCTACTACCTGCGGCATCGCCTGGAAACAAAAAGCCGCCGCCTCAGCAAAACAGTGGCGGACTGGCTTATCGACCTGGCGGTTGGCGAGGCGGCGGCGGAAAACCGGTTATCGGTCCAGTAACGCGCGCCGTGGCCGGGGAGCCGCCGCTGGCGGTCCGGCGTTTTATCCGGTCTTCACGGCTGGAATCGGCGCAACCCTGCTGTGCCCTCCCGATCAAACCGCCGATCAGACCCGGTCCCCCACCCTGCGGGACTCGCATTACAAATTGTTTCTTGCCTTGGCTTGGCAAAGTTTTAACCCTGCCTCTCGTACCAAGAAACGTAAAATTCAGGCGCGAACTGTTACAACCTGCACAGCAGGCCTCGTTTGATCGAGACGCGGTGATGACGTGAACAAGCAGAACAGACCGGCAAGCAAACCTGACACAGAGTCGCTGACCGCCGTCATCGCCGGCCTGGACAGCATGCGTCACGGACTATGCCTGGTCGATTCGAACTTCATACTGATTGTCGCCAACAAGGCCTTTGCCGACCTCCTGGAACTGCCGCCGGACTTGATTCGGCCCGGCAGCACCACGGTGGAGGAAATTTTCCGCTACATTGCCGAACAGGACGAATACGGGCCCGGCAACAAGGATGAACAGGTCGCCGAGAGGATGCGGCAGGCGCGCTTGAACAGCCCCAGTCGGTTTGAGCGGGTCCGGCCCGATGGCCGGGTGATTGAAGTCGTCCGCACCCCGGTCGCCGGCGGCGGTTTTATCAGCATCTTCACCGATGTCACTGAAAAATACCGCGCCGAAAAGGCGCTGGAGACCAGTGAGGCCAGCCTGGCCGAGGCGCAGAAAACGACCCACATCGGAAGCTGGGGGCACGGATTCGGCGACATGCTGTACCACTGGTCCGACGAAACCTCGCGCATCCTGGGTTACGAACCCGGTAAGGTGGCGCCGAGCTATGACAACTACTTCCAACGCATTCATCCCGATGACCGCGACGCGATGATCCGTCAATTCGCCGCCGCGAAGGAGACCAGGCGCGACTACCGCATCGACTACCGGGTGTGCAGGCCTTCCGGCGAGATCCGCCAGGTGTGCGAGCGGGGCAAGTTCCACTTCTCGGCGGATGGCGCGATTCAGTCCGTCGTCGGCACGCTACAGGACATCACCGAACAAAAAGCGGTCGAAGAGCAACTGCGCGCCAGCGAAGAACGGTTCCGCGGCGCGTTCAATTCCAGCCACGGCATCGCGACGATTTCCGACCTGGATACCGGGCGCTATGTGGATGTCAATCAGGCCTGGTTGACCAACCGAGGCTATCGCCGAGACGAGGTGATCGGCAAAACCTCGCAGCAGCTCAACATCTGGGGAAGCAAGGAAGCACGGCGCAAACTTCTGGCTGACTTGGCGGTAGAGGGGCGGTTGCTGAACTATGAAACCTTCTCCCTCACCAAAAGCGGCGAACCTCGAGACATGAGCATCAATGCCCATGTCATCGAGGTTTCCGGCGAAAAGCTGCTGTTCATTTCAGGCTCCGACATCACCGAGCGCCGACGCGCGGAAACCCAATTGATCAACGCCAAGGAAGAGGCCGAACGCTCCAACCAAGCAAAATCGGAATTTCTCGCCAGTATGAGCCACGAGCTTCGAACCCCGCTCAATGCCGTGCTGGGCTTTGCGCAACTGCTACAAAGCAACCCCCAGCAACCGCTTTCACCGATCCAACACCAACATGTCCAAAGTATCCTGGACGGCGGCGACCATCTGCTCCAACTGGTCAACGAAATTCTCGACCTCTCGGAAATCGAAGCCGACCGCGCCCCACTGAAGGTCGAGACGGTCAACGCCAACGCGTTGATCGCCCACTGCGTCGAGCAACTGTCGCCGCTTGGCGACGACCGACAGATCAAAATCGAAAACCACCTCGGCGACGAGCCGCGGATCGACCTCAGCACCGACCCCTTCCGGTTCAAGCAGGTCCTCATCAACCTGCTGTCCAACGCGATCAAATACAACCGGTTCGGCGGCGCGGTAACCATCAAGGGGCACCCGACCAAGCTGGGTTATTTCCATCTGTCGGTGACCGACAACGGCAAGGGCATCAAGGAAAAAGACCAGTCGGCGGTGTTCCAGCTTTTCCACCGTCTTGGAACGGCGGTGACGGTGGCCAAGGAGGGCTCGGGCATTGGGCTCTATGTGGCCAAACTGCTGGTCAAAAGAATGGCCGGGCAGATTGGCTTTGAGAGCGAACTCGGTTCGGGGAGCACCTTCTGGATCGAGCTGCCCTTGGCGACCAACCAGGAAGCGTTGATTTGGGACGACCGCCTGCGCACCGGCATCGATGCCCTGGACAAGGATCATCAAATCCTCGTCTCACTGCTGAACCAAGTGTCGCATCTGTCCGCCGATCGGGAAAATCTGGGTGATCCGATTGGCGAGCTGATCGACTACGCCCGCTATCATTTCCAACGGGAAAAGACGATCATGGAGATCTGTCGCTACCCTCACCTGGCAAGGGAAATCGACGATTTCAAAGAGTTCGAGCGCCGGATCAACGCGCTGAGCGTCGGTTGGAACAAGACTCCCGATGCCCCCCGGCTTTGCCGGCTGCGCCGTGTCCTGCGCGACTGGCTTTTCAGCCACATCACAGCGGACAACGCCGAACTGGCCGACTGCGCCCAGGGCAAGGAGCAAGAGATCCGAAACGCGCTCAATCACCTGCAGTAGGCGCGCGGCAATACCGTCCCGGACAGTTCCGGTCAGTCCCGGCGCGCCAAGGCCTGCCCTCCCCACCGACCGGCCCTACACCGGTCGGCCCCACCCCGGACCGGACGGTGAAAAAGCCTGCTTCAAATCGCCGCTCGGTCCGCCGATCACCCGCCCCGCCCCGTCAACGCCCCCATCACCACCCAGTGGACCCCTTCCGCAACCGGCGCGGGCGCCACTGCGCCGGCAATGGTCGTCCGGCGGGCGCAGCACGCGGCTGACCGACTTGGAAGGCCGGGCTGGGCGCGTCGAATTTGCCGCCAAGCAGCTTGTCATCGGGATAATCCGACTCTAGATGCTTGCCGCGCCCCAGGCGCGCTGCTACATCACCCCTTCGCGCGGCAATCTCGCGGCGGTCAAGGCTGTTTTCCCCGCCTTGTCCTCGCTGGCCCGCTCTACTTTTTTGTGCCTCCATCGAGGGAGGTTGCCACGATCTGGAGGACCCGTTCACATGGCAGACAAGATGGCTGATTTTACAGATTACAAGGTCGCCGACATTTCTCTGGCCAATTGGGGCCGCAAAGAGATCGAGCTGGCTGAAATCGAAATGCCCGGCCTGATGGCTCTGCGCGAGGAATACGGCGCCAAGCAGCCCCTGGCCGGGGCCCGAATCGTTGGCTGCCTGCATATGACCATCCAGACAGCGGTGTTGATCGAAACCCTGATTGCCCTGGGGGCCTCGATCCGCTGGTCTTCCTGCAACATCTTCTCCACCCAGGACCAAGCCGCCGCCGCCATCGCCGCGGCCGGCATTCCGGTTTTCGCCTGGAAGGGCGAAACGGAGGACGAATATCTGTGGTGCATCCGCCAGACCCTCAAGGGCGCGGACGGCTGGACCCCGAACATGATCCTCGACGACGGCGGCGATCTGACCGCCGAGTTGCACAAGCCCGAGTACGCCGAGATCATGGCCGACATCAAAGGCATCTCGGAGGAAACCACCACCGGCGTCCTGCGGCTCTATGAAATGGCCAAAGCCGGCACCCTCAAGTGCCCCGCCATCAACGTCAACGACTCGGTCACCAAGTCCAAGTTCGACAACAAGTACGGCTGCCGCGAAAGCCTGGTGGACGGCATCCGCCGGGCCACTGACGTGATGTTGGCCGGCAAGGTCGCCATGGTTTGCGGCTTTGGCGATGTCGGCAAGGGCTCGGCGGAATCGCTGCGCCATGCCGGATGCCGGGTGATGGTGTCGGAAGTCGACCCGATCTGCGCCCTACAGGCCGCCATGGAAGGCTTTGAAGTCGTCACCATGGAGCAGGCCGCGCCGCGCGCCGACATCTTCGTTTCGGCCACCGGCAACAAGGGCATCATCACCGCCGCGCACATGCGCGAGATGAAGGACCGCGCCATCGTCTGCAACATCGGTCACTTCGACAATGAAATCGATGTCGACGGCCTGCGCAATCTCAAGTGGGACAACGTCAAGCCCCAGGTCGATCAGATCGAATTCCCCGACGGCAAGCGGATCATCCTGCTGGCCGAAGGCCGTCTCATCAACCTGGGATGCGCCACCGGGCATCCCAGCTTCGTCATGAGCGCCTCCTTCACCAACCAGGTGCTGGCGCAGATGGAGCTGTGGAACAACGCTGAAAGCTACAAGAACGAAGTCTTCGTGCTGCCCAAGCACCTGGATGAGAAGGTCGCCGCCCTGCACTTGGCGAAAGTGGGCGCCACGCTGTCAACCTTGACCGAGGAGCAGGCGCGCTACATCGGCGTCGCGCCCAGCGGTCCGTTCAAGAGCGATCAGTACCGCTACTGATTGATGGCTTGGTCTTTCAGCGCGCCGCATCGCCGGATCGTTGAAAGCAGCAAGAGTCCTCGCCGGAAGGCGTTCGCTGGCCAGCGGACGCCTTTCGCCGTTTGGCCTCTCTGCTGTGTGCGTCCGCTTGCGCGGCCGTCGGGGCTTGGCGCCTTGCTGCGGCGCCGAATTTTTTGTTAACGTCGTTCAGGCCTGTCTCAGGGGCGCCTGCCCGCAGTCAACTAACCGGAATAGCAGGTCGGGGAAAAAGGCACAGATCATGGTACCTCTCTGGCTCGTCCTTTCCATCGTCGTGGGCGCGCTGACGGTTGCTGTCTTTCTCGCGCGCATCGCCATACGGCGGGGCCATCATATCACCCGCGCGGAAAGCGAAACTCGCGAGCTACGCAAAACCCTGAAGACCCAGCAACGCAAGCTGCTCGAACAGCGCGACCTGCTGAGCGAATCCACCCATCGCCTGGCCGAGGAAAGCGAAGATCATCGCCGGGCCGACCAGCGGGCCAGCAACTTCCAGGCGCTTCTCGACGCCCTGCCCCTGCCGATTTGGCAAAGAGACGCCAGCCTGAAACTGCTGTTCTGCAACACGGCTTTTCTTGAAGCTGTGGGCACCAGCCCGCAAGAGGCCCTTGCGCAAAATATCGAATTGATCGAGGGCAGGGAGGGAAAGGCGGCCCAGCGGCTCGCCGCCGAGGCCTTGGCCACCGGCGAGGCGCAACACCAGCGCTTCCACGCGGTCACCGGCGATCAGCGATCCTTTCTGGAGATTGTTGAAAAACCCCTGCCGGACGGCAGCCTGCTGGGCCACGCCACCAATCTGACCGAGTTGGAGGAAATCGGGAAGGAACTAACCCGCCACGAAGAAGCCAGCCGCACGGTGATGGAGCAGCTCGGCGTCGGCATTGCTATTTTCAGCGCCGATATGCGGTTGCAGTTCTTCAACGCCTCCTATGCCCGAATTCGCGGCATCGATGAGGCCTATCTGGCGACCCATCCCCACTTTCTCGATCTGCTGGAACGGTTGCGGGATCTGCGCCTGCTGCCCGAGCAAGCGAACTTTACCGAGTACAAGAAACAGCGGTTGCGCGCCTATCAAAACCTAATTAATCCGATTGAGGACCTGATCCACCTTCCCAATGAGCAAACCCTGCGGATGACCACCCATCCCCATCCACTGGGCGGCGTGGTCATGACGGTGGAGGACGTGACCGACACCCTGCGGTTGGAGCGCACCTACAACACCCTGTTGGAAGTCCAGCGCGAAACCCTGAACAATCTCTATGAAGGGGTGGCGGTTTATGGCGCCGATGGTCGAATCAAGCTGTCCAATCCCGCCTTCCTGCGGATCTGGAACCTGTCGGAAGACTTCATCGGCACCTCGCCCCACGTGCGCGAGGTGATCGAGCAAACCCGGAACTTCTTCCCCGAAAACGATCAAGACTGGCCGGAATTGCGCGAGAGCCAGGTCATTCAGGCAACCGAGCCCAGCGCGATTTTCGGGCGGATGGAGCGCAAGGACTCGACCCTGATTGACTGGAGCCAACTGCCCCTTCCCGACGGCGCGAGTCTGTTCACCTACATCGACGTCACCGACGCCCACCGGGTGGAACTGGCCCTCAGGGAACGCAACGAGGCGCTGGAGACCATCGATCGCCTCAAATCCGAGTTTATCGCCAACATTTCCTATGAACTGCGCACCCCGCTTAACGCCATTATCGGCTTTGCCGAGATTCTGCAAAACGAGTACTTCGGTCAGTTGAACCCGCGACAGGCGGAGTACTCCCACGCCATCGTGGAATCCTCGCAGCGGCTGATCGCCCTAATCAACGACATCCTTGATCTGGCCTCGGTCGAGGCGGGCTACCTGCAACTGGACCGCCATGAAGTCGACATCTTCGAATTGGTTTCCGGCGCGCAAAAACTGTGGCAGGAGCGCGCCCATGCGCGCGGCCTGGAACTGAACATCGACTGCGAAAAGAAAATCGGGACGCTCTATTGCGATGAAAAGCGTCTCACCCAAGCGCTGTTCAATCTGCTGTCCAACTCGTTCAAGTTCACCCCGGAAGGCGGCTCCATCACCCTGGGCGCGCGCCGCCGGAAAGAAGAACTGCTGCTGTTTGTCGCCGATACCGGCATTGGCATTCCCGCCCACGATCAGCAGCGGGTGTTCCAAAAGTTCGAGCAGCTCAACAACAGCGACCTCAAGGGCCAGCGCCAACAGGGCGCCGGCCTGGGTCTTTCGCTGGTCAAAAGTCTGGTGGAGCTGCACGGCGGCTGGATCAACCTGGATTCCGCAACCGAAACCGGCACCACCGTTACCTGCCACTTGCCGCAGCAACAAAAACAGCTGCAGCCGACACGGCTGTCGGTGGTCGGCGGCACCGATAACTAACCCCGACAGCCAACCCTGATCGCGGCAACGCCGGCGACATCTTGGCCGCCGGACGCCGCCCGGCATCGCTGGTCCGCGCTACTCGCCTGGCACGCCGCGGCTGGTAGAATACTCCCAGTGCAGCTCTTCATTGACATGAACCAGGTTGAAGATCTGATGAACCGCCGTGGCCACCTCGGCAAAGCCGGTCAGGATCAGCTTCAGCTTGTTGGGATAGTGGGCGATATCGCCAACCGCATAAAAGCCCGGCAAGTTGGTTTGCTGGGTCAGCGGATCGACCGCGACAAGATGTTGGTCCAGGTTCAAGCCCCAATCGGCAATCGGCCCAAGGTTCATCGAAAGGCCGAAGAAGGGCAGCAGGCGGTCCGCCTCCAGGGTGCGGGTGTTGCCGTCCAGGTCGCGCACCACCACGCCGGTGAGTTGGTCCTGGTCGCCCTCGAGACCATGCAGTTGATAAGGAACCACCAACTCGATGCGGCCGGATTCGGCCAGGTAATGCAGGCGCGCCACCGACTCCGGGGCGCCGCGAAACTTCGGCCGACGGTGGATGACGTAAACTTTCTCGGCGACGTCGGCGAGGATCAACGACCAATCCAGCGCCGTGTCCCCGCCCCCGGCGATCACCACCTTCTTGCCGCGAAAGGCCTCCGGTTTCGCCACCATATAAAAGACCGAGCGGCCCTCGTAAGCCTCCAACCCCTCCAGCGGCGGCCGGTTGGGACCAAAGGCGCCGACGCCCGCCGCCAACACAACCGCCTTGGCCTCCAGCACCCTGCCCTTTGAGGTGGTCACACGCCAGCGTTCGCCGACCCGGCAGACCGCGGTGACCTGCTGGCTAAGGTGATAAACGGTGTCGAAGGGGGCGGCCTGCTTTTCCAATTGGTCGATCAGCGCCTGGCCGGTGATCACCGGATGACCGGGAATGTCATAGATCGGCTTTTCCGGATAGAGCGCGGCGCACTGACCGCCAACCATGTCCAAGGTATCGATAACATGGCAGTTTATTTTCAGCATGCCGCACTGAAAAACCGTGAACAGGCCAACCGGCCCCGCGCCGATAACCACCACGTCGGTTGACAAAATTTCTTTGCTCACAAATCAGCTCCAGACAAACCGGATGGCGACAGCCGCGCCGGCGCAAACACAGCCCCAACCCGGCGACGCCGCGAAAGGGTCCCTAAAATGGCCGCCCGGGCGGCCCTTTGCAAGCACGCCAAGTCCCCAAAATGCCTGGGGTAATTTCCGGCCGAGGCGGCCCGCGCCATTGCCGCGATTCCACCTGGATGGTAAACAGCTTGCAGGGCGAAGCCGACGCGGCGAAACCGTCGAAAGCAAGCCGACAAGCGCAGACCGACAAGACCCGGCAGATAGGGACTGAGGAAAACACATGGGCGGCAATCGTCTGGCGGTCGACCTTCCAAACGAGGCGGCCACGGCGCAGCTGGCGACGGCGCTGGCGGCGTTGGTTGGCGTTGGCGACATCCTGGCCCTGGACGGCGATCTGGGGGCCGGCAAAACGGCGTTCGCCCGCGCTCTGATCAACGCCCTTCCTGGCGCGCCGGAGGAAATCCCCAGCCCGACCTTTACCCTGGTGCAGACCTATCTGCGCGGCGAGCTGGAAGTCTGGCACGTCGACCTCTATCGGCTGGAAGACCCGGAAGAAGCCATCGAATTGGGCCTGGAAGAGGCGTTTGGCGCGGCCCTTTGCCTGCTGGAATGGCCGGTGCGCCTCGGGCGTTATCTGCCGGCGCGGGCGCTCACCCTGTCGCTGACCCACCCGGCGGACCCGGCGACGGATCCCGCGACGGACCCCGCGACGGACCCCGCAACGGATCCGGTGATGGATCGGGCGGCCACCGCGCGCCTGGCCGATCTGCGCGGCGACGACAGTTGGCGCGCGCGCCTGGAAACGCTCGCCCGCCGCCTGGACGGCTGCCCCGATCTGAACGCCACCTTTACGCCGGAGACCCCTTCGTGACCCAACCCCAGGCCAACAGCATGCTTGCCCCCGCCCGCCAGGACGAAATCGATGCCTTCCTATCGGCGGCGGGCTGGCCCCGGGCCAGTTGGCAACTGCTGGCGGCCGACGCTTCCTTTCGGCGCTATCATCGCGCCACCCTGGGTGGCCGCTCGGCGGTGATCATGGACGCGCCGCCGGGCAAGGAAAAGCCGGAGGAGTTCGTTCACCTGTCAAATCTCCTGATTGCGCTGGATCTCAACCCCCCGCGGGTGCTGGCCAGCGATCCGGCCCGCGGCCTGGTGTTGCTGGAAGACCTGGGTGACAAGACCTTCTCGCGCGCGTTGTGGCAGGCCGCCAAGCAGGGCCGGGAATCGGAGTGCGCCGCCGAGCTTTACCGCCTGGCCAGCGACACCCTGGTACAGCTGCACGAGCGCTGGCGGCCCGATCTGGCCACGGGCATCCCGCCGTACGACGAAGCCACCCTATTGGAAGAAGCCTTGCTGTTTACCGACTGGCTGTGGCCGGTGCTGTTTGCCGCCGCCCCGCCGCGTCAGATGCGCGCCGAATTCATTCAGGCTTGGAAAGAGGTGCTTCCGGTGGCCCAGGCGCTGCCCAGCACCCTGGTGCTGCGCGATTTCCATGTCGACAATCTGATGGTGCTGGAGCGGACGCCGGACCCGAGCGCCGCCGGAGACCCTGGCCTGACCTCGGCCAACTGCGGCCTGCTGGACTTCCAGGACGCGCTGATCGGCAGTCCGGCCTACGATCTGGTTTCGCTGCTGCGCGACGCGCGGCGGGACGTGCCGCCGGACCTCCAGGAGTCCATGCTGGCGCGCTATATCGCCCAGCGGGAGAATCTGGATAGGGAAACCTTCCAACAGGCCTATTGGGTGCTGGCGGCGCAGCGAAACACCAAGATTCTTGGCATTTTTATCCGGCTTTGGCGACGCGACGGCAAGGCGGCCTACCTGCGCCACTTCCCCCGGCTGTGGCGACTTTTGGAGGAGGAATTGGCCCAGCCCGCCCTGGCGCCGGTGGCCGCTTGGTTCGAAAAAAACCTGCCCAAGGAAAAGAGAGTGCAGCCAGACGGCGCGCCATAGGTTAGACTGCGCCCGGCAAAAACCGACCGATCCCTGAAGCCCCAATCGGGAGGGACTCTGTTTCGCGCCGCTGGAAAAGAGCGGGCGCGCCGCTTCGCCGACCACTCATCAGGACGCCCAGCCAGGAACCGCTTGCCATGCCCCCAGCCTCTCTTCGCGTCGTGCCCGCTGTCGATTCGCCCGTCGCCCGCAGCGCGCCCAAACCGACTCACGCCATGGTGCTCGCCGCCGGCCGGGGCGAGCGAATGCGCCCGATCAGCGACAACTTGCCAAAACCGATGATCGAGATTTGCGGGCGGCCGATGATCGACCGGGTGATGGACCGGCTCACCGAATTCGGCATCGAGACAATCGTGGTGAACCTGCACCATCTGGCCGACAAGCTTCAGGCCCATGTGGAGCGCTGGGCGCGCACGCCCCACCCCGATGGCCTGGCTAAGCCGCGGGTGGCTTTTTCGCGGGAAAAGGAATTGTTGGATACCGGCGGCGGGATCAAGCAGGCCCTGCCCCTGCTCGGCGACGCGCCGTTTTTCACCTGCAACAGCGACCTGCTCTGGCTCAACGGCGTCTCGCCGGTCCTGGACCTGCTGGCCCAAGCCTGGAACGGCGACGAGATGGACGCTCTGTTGCTACAGCATCCCTGCATTTCAGCGGTCGGCTACAATGGCTTGGGCGACTTTCACATGGACTCCGTCGGCCTGCTGCAGCGGCGCAGCGAGCGGGAAGTCGCGCCGTACGTCTACGCCGGCGTTCAACTCATCAAGCCGGCGCTGTTCGACGCCGCGCCCGAGGGAGCCTTTTCGATGAACCGGCTTTGGGATCAGAGTCTGGAGGCCGAGCGGCTCTACGGCCAGCACAATGAAGGCTGCTGGTACCATGTGGGTACCCCCCAGACCCTCAAGGAGGTCGAGGCGCTGTTTGCCGACGAGGTCTGGATACCGCAAGCGATCCGCAAGGTGGTCGGTTAACCCGGCCGCCCGGGCCGCCGCGACGCTCAAGCCGGTGGCAAAGACCTTTGCGTCTTCCTCTTCAGGTGGCTGTCGGCTAGAGTGTGATCGATTTGGAAAGAAGCGCCTCACGCCGCGACTCTGCCGTCGCATGACCGTCCCATCGGATGATGATCGGATGACGACAGGCGGACCCCCAAATCAGAGGATGATAAACTCGATCAACCTTGCGGAAGGCTCCCCACTCCTTGGCGACTCCAACGGCGACTCCAACGGCGCCCTCCTCGACAGCCAGCGCCACGACTGACGACACGGCTAGCGACACGGCGGCGACCGGGACGGCGACCGGGGCGGCGACCGGGGCGGCGACGGTCAGCAACATTCCCGCCGAATTGGGTTTTGCCGACGCCCTCGCCCAGGGTCTGCTACAGCGCTTTCCCGATCCGCTGCGGCTGTCCCAGGCGCTGGTTTTCCTACCCACCCGCCGGGGCTGCCGCGCGGTCCAAGAGGCCTTTTTGCGGGCCACCGCCGGGCAACCCCTGCTGCTGCCGCGCCTGATCCCGCTGGGCGACCTGGATGCGGAAGAGTTGCTGTTGACCCAGGAGGAGAACTGGGTCGCCGGTCCGGGCGAAACCGATCTGCCGCAGGCGCTTCCCGCCTTGACCCGGCAGTTGCTGCTGACCCGGACAATCCTGGCCTGGCATCAGCAAAGAACCCCCAAGGAGGTGCCGCCGGTGGATCAAGCCGCCCGGCTGGCCCAGGAACTGGGGCGATTGCTTGATCAAGTCGAAACCGAGGGCCTGAGCTTTGATCGGCTGGCCGACCTGGTGCCGGAGGACTACGCGGACCACTGGCAGGAGACCCTGGAGTTTCTCAGCATCGTCACCCAGGCGTGGCCGGCCATCGAACAGGAACAGGGCTGCATCGGCCTGGCGGCGCGGCGACGGCTGCTGCATGACGCGCAAGCCCGCCAGTGGCGCGCGACCCCGCCATCTGGACCGGTGATCGCCGCCGGCTCCACCGGCTCCATTCCCTCGACCGCGCGGCTGCTGGTGACCATCGCGCGCTTGCCGCAGGGCGAGGTGGTGTTGCCGGGGCTGGACCGCAGTTGCGACGACCAGGCCTGGCAGGCGCTGGCCAGCGACCCGACCCATCCACAGTATGGCCTGGCCGGTCTGCTGCATCACATGAAGCTGGAGCGAAACCAGGTCGGAGATTGGCTGAGCGACCGCCGCGCCGCACCGCACTCGCCGCGCCTGAGCGTCAGCCCAGCCGGACGCGGCCGCTTGATCAATCTGGCCTTGGCCACCGCCGAGCGAACGTCCGATTGGGCCCAGTTGGCCAAGCAGACCACCGCCGGCCCCTTCACCCCGGCGGCGGTGCAAGCAGCCCTGGCCCAGGTCTCTCGCCTGGACGCGCCGGACCCCGGGGCCGAGGCCGGCGCCATCGCCCTGCTGCTGCGCCAGGCCTTGGAAACGCCGGGCAAAACCGCCGCCTTGGTGACCCCCGACCGCCCGCTGGCCCGTCGGGTCGCCGCCGAATTGCGCCGCTGGGGGGTGGAGGTGGACGACTCCGCCGGCGTGCCGCTCAGCGAGACCCCGCCGGTTCAATTCCTGCGCTTGACCGCCCAACTGATCGCCGACAACTGCGCGCCGGTGTCTCTGCTTTCCGTGCTGAAACACCCCTTGGCCGCCGGCGGACTGGCGCCTGCCAGCTTCCGTCGCCTTGCCCGGCAACTGGAGCGCGCCCTGTTGCGCGGGCCGCGCCCCAACCCCGGTTTCGAGGGCCTGCTGGCGGCCCTGGAAAGCGCCGCCGGCGACAAGCGGCGCTGGCCCTCGGAGGTCAAGATCGACGTCCTGGCCGACTGGATCGGCGATCTGGCGCGCCGGGCCCATCCCTTCACCGATGCCTTTCACCGCGGCTCCTTTCAGGCGGTGATTGACGGCCATCTCAGCTTTGCCGAGGCCCTGGCCGCCAGTGACCGGGAAAGCGGCGCCGAACGGCTTTGGGTCGAGGAAGCAGGAAAGGCCGCCGCCACCTTCTTCGCCGACCTGCGCGAAGCCAGCCAGGCCAGCGGCGCGGGCGAAGCGCTGACCGCCGAAGGCTATCCCGGTCTGCTGGATTCGCTGTTGGCCGGGGCCGTGGTGCGTGCGCGCTACGGCAGCCATCCACGCCTGGCCATTCTGGGTCCCCTGGAAGCCCGCATGCAGCGGGCCGATCTGCTGGTGCTGGGCGGCCTGAACGAAGGCATCTGGCCCAGCGAGACCGATCCCGGCCCCTGGATGAGCCGCCCGATGCGCACGCGCTTCGGGCTACCGCCGGTGGAGCGGCGCATCGGCCTTTCGGCCCATGACTTCACCCAGGCAATGGGCGCAAGCGAGGTGGTCCTGACCCGGGCCGAACGCGCCGGCGGCGCCCCTGCCGTGCCCTCGCGCTGGCTGCGCCGCCTGGACGCCCTGCTGCAGGCCCTGGGCCAGCCCCAGGCCCTGCGGCGGCTGGAGCGGCAATGGGGAGCCTGGGCGGCGGCGCTGGACCAGCCCGAGGCCGGCGTCAGGCCCTGGGGACCGCCCGCGCCCCGCCCGCCCTTGGCGGCCCGCCCAAAACGGCTTTCGGTGACCCAGATCGAGACCTGGATGCGCGACCCCTATGCCCTCTACGCCCGCCATGTGCTCGGGCTGATCGCGCTGGATCCGCTCGACGCGGACCCGGGGGCGGCCGACAAGGGCAACCTGATTCATAAAGCGCTGGAGCGGTTTTTCGCGACGCACCCCGGCCCGACCGCCCTGCCGCCCGACGCCGAAGCCAAACTTCTGGCGTTCGGCGAGGCGGAGCTGCAAAGCGTGCGCGCCTATCCCGGGGTTTATGCCTTCTGGCAACCCCGCTTCGGCCGCATTGCCCGTTGGGTGATCGAGCAGGAAAGGCTGCGCCGCCTTGCCAAGCCGCGCACCTTCGTCGAAGCGCGCGGTGAAATGGAGGTGGCGGGCCTTACCCTGTTTGGCTATGCCGACCGCATCGAGTCCCTGCCCGACGGCAGCATCGCCATCCTGGACTACAAAACCGGCCAGCCGCCCTCCACCGCCAGCATCATCAAGGGCCTGGCGCCCCAACTGCCGCTGGAAGCCGCCATGGCCGAGGCCGGCGCCTTCGCCGGCGTGCCGGCGGGCAAGGCCAGCGGGCTGGTGTTTTGGCGTCTTTCCGGCGGCAACCCGGCGGGCGAGGTCAAGGCTGTCGCCGGCAGGAACGTTCCCCCGGCCGATCAACTAGCCGCCGACGCCCTGGCGGGATTGCGGCAATTGATCGCCGCCTTCGACGACGAAAAAACCGCATACCACGCCCGGCCCCGCCCGGCCTGGGCGCTGACCTACAACGACTACCTGCACCTGTCCCGCCAAAAGGAATGGAGCAGCGGCGCGGAGGGTGACGAATGAGCCGAAGTTTTACCGACCTGCGCCATCCCGGCGCCTGCCGCGCCCCGGAGAGCGACGGCGCGCAGCCGCCCCCCCTCGCCTCGGCCGCCGACGCCGCGCACCAGGCCCAGCGCCGCGCCGGCGAAGCGGCGGCCATCCAGCGCCAGGCGGCCAATCCCCGCGCCTCCGCCTGGGTTTCCGCGTCCGCCGGCACCGGCAAGACAAAGGTTCTGACCGACCGGGTGCTGTGCCTGTTGCTGGCCGGCACCGCGCCGGAACGGCTGCTCTGTCTGACCTTCACCAAGGCCGCGGCGGCGGAAATGAACAACCGGCTGGCCGACCGGCTGCAGAGTTGGGCGACCGCCCCCGCCGCCAGGGTCGAGAGCGAGCTTGCGGCGCTGCTGGGACAGCGCCCCGAGGCGCAGACCCTGCTGCTGGCGCGGCGGCTGTTCGCCAAGGTGCTGGATGTGCCCGGCGGAATGAAAATCCAGACCATCCATTCCTTCTGCCAATCGCTGTTGGGGCGCTTTCCGCTGGAAGCCGGCATCGCGCCGCATTTTCAACTGCTCGATGAG
>CAXBMB010000079.1:0-15844 GCA_963976695.1 uncultured Rhodovibrionaceae bacterium | reverse complement strand
GTGACACCTATGAGTTGGGTGCGTCCTACAAGCTGTCCCCGGGTATCACCGTGGTCGGCTCCGGCCAGTACATGAAGGAAGAAGCCGCTGGCGCTTCGACCGATATCAAGGGTTGGGGTCTGGCGCTGGGCACCAAGCTGTCCTTCTAATCCAGAAGTTCAGTTTTGCTTTGCGGAAAAGGGCGGCTTTCGGGCCGCCCTTTTTTTTGCTGTCGTGCAATCGGCGAGTTTCGGCCGGGCCATTACCCCGGAAGTCGGCCAAGCCAGGGCGTTGGCCAAACCAGAGCGTTGGCCAAACTTGGCGGGTCAGTCCAGGTCGAAAACCTTCAGCAGGAAGGCGTAGATCAGGGCCACTTCGCGCAGCTTGTCGAAGCGTCCGGCCGAACCGGCGTGGCCGGCATCCATATAGGTGCGCAGCAGCAGCAGGTTGTCGTCGGTTTTGGTCTCGCGCAATTTGGCGACCCACTTGGCGGGCTCCCAATAGGTGACCCGCGGATCGGTCAGGCCGGCGGTGGCCAGGATGTGGGGATAGTCCTGGGCCACGATATTGTCATAGGGCGAATAGCTTCGGATGTAGTCGAATGCGGCGTTGTCGGTAATTGGATTGCCCCATTGCAGCCATTCGGGCGGGGTCAGCGGCAGGCTGTCATCCAGCATGGTGTTGAGCACATCGACAAAGGGAACATCGGCCACCACCGCCTTGAACAGTGCCGGGTCCTCGTTGGCCACCACCCCCATGAGCATTCCGCCGGCCGACCCGCCATGGGCGGCGATACCCTGCTGGTGGGCCAAGCCCGTCTTGATCAGGTGGCGCGCGACGGCGAGAAAATCCCAGAAGGTGTTGCGCTTTTTTTCCAGCCGCCCGTCCAGGTACCAGCTATACCCCTTGTCGCTGCCGCCGCGAATGTGCGCGATGGCGTAGATGAAGCCGCGATCGACCAGGGACAGCCGGTTGGGGACGAAGGACGCCGGGGTGGGCAGCCCATAGGAGCCGTAGCCGTACAGCAGCAGCGGGGCGCTGCCGTCCAGCTGACAGTCGCGCCGGTAGAGCAGGGTGATGGGGATCTCGACCCCGTCGTGACCGGGGGCCAGCAGCCGCCGCGTCGCATAGGCGTCCGGGTCGTGACCGCTGGGCACCTCCTGGGTCTTCAGCAGCTTGCGCACCCGCGTGCTCAGCTCATAGTCGTAGGTTTGCTGCGGTGTTTTTGGCGAGGAAAACACGAAGCGCACGGTGGCGCTGTGATAGTCGAAGCCGGGCAGCAGACTTAAGGAATAGGCGGCTTCGGTGAACCCCACCTCATGACTTTCACCGCTGGACAGCCGGGTGATGGTCAGCCGGGGCAGGGATTCGACCAGTTCCAGTAACACCATGTGGTCGGCAAAGAGCTGGAGATCCATGCGGTAGCGTCCCGGCGCCGATCCCAGGAGGTCGCGCCACTGCTGTCGCGCCGGATTGGCCAGCGGCGCTTCCATCAGCTTGAAGTCGACCGCGTCGTCCGCGTTGGTCAGGATCAGCAGGCGATCCCGCGCGGCGTCGTGGCTGACCTGGTATTTCAGATCCGGGCTTCGGCCCTGGACCAAGCGGGGCGGGGAGTCCGGAGCATCGGCGTCGATCAACCAAACCTCCGAGCTGCCGTAGTCATGGCTGTCGATCAGAATGAAGCGGTTGGATTCGGTCTTGTTGACGTCGAGGAAAAAGCCGGCGTCGGTTTCCTCAAAAACCAAATGATCCTCTTGCTGGCTACTGCCCAGGCGGTGGCGTTTCAAGCGGCAGGGACGGTGGTTGTCGTCCAGTTCGACATAAAACAGGAAAGCCCCGTCGTTGGACCAAACCAGGCCGCCACTGGTGTTTTCCAGGCGGTCGTCCAGCAGTTCGCCGGTTTCCAGATCCTTGATGCGCCCCTGGTAGTACTCCGACCCTTTGGTGTCGACCGCATAGGCCAGCAGCTTGTGATCGTGGCTGTGCCTGACCCCACCGACGCGGAAATAAGCCTGGCCCTCGGCTTCCCTGTTCCCATCCAGCAACACCTCCTCCTGTCCGGCGTTCACGCGCTGCCGCACGAACACCGGATATTGGCCGCCGGCCACAAAGCGATGGAAGTAGGCATAGGGGCCGTCGGCCGTCGGCACCGAATCGTCCTGTTGCTTGATCCGGCCCTTGAGTTCCTGGAAAAGTTGCTCCTGTAGCGCCGCGCTGTCGCGCAGGCACGCGGCGGTGTAATTGTTCTCCGCCTCCAGATGGTCGCGAATATCCTGCTGCAGCACCTCGGGCCGGTGCATGACTTCCTGCCAGTTCTCGTCTTTCAACCAGGCGAAATCATCCCGCAGCTCCACCTGGTGGACGGTTCGGCGGGTCGGGCGACGTTCTGCGCGGGGGGGGTCAACGGCCATACAAGCAAACTCCGATCATCGCAAAGAGCAAAAAATTTCAATGAGAACTGTGTCGACAGCAGCAGCGGCGATGCGCGACGCGCTTCTTTCGCCCCCGATCCGACTCTAATGATCCTGCAGCTTGTCCAAGGCCCGCCGATCCTTTTTGGTCGGCCGGCCGCTGCCGGGGTCGCGCGCGGCCGCGCGGCCGGTCTTCATCGGATCCCGGGGCAGGGGTTTTTGGCTTTCGGGAGGGTTGCGGTCGTTATACAGCGCGCGGGCTTCCGGCGCGGGACCGCGCCGCCGGCCCAGCGCCACCACCTCAATCACCCGAATATAGGGGCCCAATGGAAAGGTGAGCACGTCGCCGACCCGCAGCTTGTAGTGGGGCTTGACCACCGCCGCGCCGGAAATCCGTAAGCCGCCGCTGTCACAGAGCTTGCTGGCCAGGGCGCGGCTTTTGCAAAAGCGCGCGAAGAACAACCACTTGTCGACGCGGAGCCAGTCTTGCGGATTTTGCGAGTCAGGCGTGACGGTCATGGCGGCGGCATCCGCAGATCAAACGGGGGCGCGGCGAGCGTCCCTCACCCAAACTTGAGCGCCTTGAGAACGGCAAAAGGCGAGTCCTCGTTGATGGTTGGCTTGGCGGTCGGTTGACGCGGCCGCTTGCCCTGCTTGTTGTTGCCGGGTTGCGCTGGGCCGGCGGCGGCCTTTTCGGCTGCCGGCTGACCCTTTTTCCGGGGGTGGCGCTGCCGAGGGGGCCTTTTCCGCTTGGCGGCCGGTTCGACGCTGTTCTCCCCGGTTTCGGCGGCGGCCGTCCCGGAGGGTGTTGCTTCGGTGGTGGTTGCCCCGGGTGTGGTTGTCCCGTCCAGCGTTGGCGTGGCCGCAATGCCGGCTTCCGGATCCTGCGCCGGCGTGCCGGTTGGATTGCCGGCCGGATCGCTTGGCGCGGCCGAAGGCCGCCGGCGGCGCTGGTGGAAGCGCTGCTCGCCGTCCAGGGTTTCCCGGCGGAAGCCCAGCGCGCCCATGGCGTCGGAAATCAAGGCGGCGTCCAACGCCAGTTTCTCGGCCAGTTCCTTGACCGTCACCAGATCCTTTTGCTTGAAGATGCGCAGCGACAGGAGCGAGAGCCGCTCCAGGAAATCGACCCGGTAGGCGGTTTTCTTGCCTCGATGTTCAAACTGCCGATAGCCGACGGCCAGGCAGTAGGCTTCGTCGTCGTCCTTGCCCAGAGGCAGGGAAACCGGGAGTTCATCAGGCAGCTCGCGGTGCGCCTGCTGGTGGAAGACCGCCCACAAAAGCGCCCGCAGGTGGACGGTGGCCGGCTTCAGCAGCCCCGGAATGAACAGGCTCTGGCTGCCGATGCGAATCTTGAGATCGCCCAGCGCCTTGCGGTCGGCCTTGTCGAGCGCCCGCAGTTGGTCACTCACCTGTCGGCGGGGCAGGCAGCCCAGACTCTCCGACAGCTGATAGGCCAGGCCACGGGCGACGCCGCTCAAGTCGTCCTTTTCCAGCGCAAAAAGCGCGGCCAATCGGTTTTTCAGATGCCGGCCAAGCCAGGCGTCGAGCCGCTGGCGCAGTCGTTCCCGCCCGGGTCCGTCGAGCAAGTCGCTGTCCAGCGGCTGCAAGCGCGGGGCCAGGACGCTTTGGCCCTTGGCCAGGGTGGCGACTTCGGCTTCGCGCCAATAGAGGCAGCCGTGCGCGTCCATGCGGAATGCGCCGTCATTGTCCTGCTCCAACTGGGCCAGGCGCGTGGGAATCTCGCTGGCGAGCGCCCGGCGAGAAACAGCGAGGACGGCACCGCTGTCCTCTTTATCAATGGAGTTGTCGAGCAAAAACCGGAACCCTTCAAGATGACCGACGTGTTGTCCTTCTACCATAACCCCGTCTTTGTCGCAGACAGCAGCCAGCAAAGGCGCGCCTTCCTTCAAGCGGCGCACCAAGGTAACGGTTCGCCGATCGATAAAGCGCTGGGTTAGGCGTTGGTGTAGCGCATCTGACAGTCTGTCCTCTATACCTCGCGTGCGCGCCTGCCAAGCCTTAGAGTCAATCATCCAGTCGGCGCGGTGCGAGATATAGGTCCAGGTGCGAACGTGGGAGATGCGCGTCAGCAGGGCGTCGATGTTGCCGTCCAGGCGGTCGAGGCCTGAAATCTGCTTGTTGACCCAATCATTGGGCAGACGCTCGTCTCCCCGGCGCAGGTGAAAGAAAAGTTGTTTCAGCAGGCCGCTGTGCTGATCGCTGAGGGTCTTGCGGAAGTCGGGCACCTGACAGACATCCCACAGCAGGCGCACGCCGTCGCGGGTCGCGGTCCGCGCCAGGATGGCCGGGTCCTGCGACAGCAGGGCCAGGGCCTGTTGATCCTCGGGCGGGTGCACGCGGACCAGTTCGGGATATTCCGGCGGCTGGTCCAGCGACCGCAACAGGTCGGCCGGGCTGCGGAAGCTGAGCGCGCGGTTGCGCCAGAACAGACTGGTGAGCGGTTCGAAAGCGTGGGCCTCCACCGCTTCGACCATCTGTGGATCCATCGGACCGAGTTCGGCGGTGGTGCCAAAGGTGCCGTCATTCATATGGCGGCCGGCGCGGCCAGCGATCTGGGCGACCTCGCTCGCCCGGAGACGGCGTGGCGCAGAACCGTCAAATTTACCGAGTTTAGCGAAGGCCACATGGTCCAGATCGAGATTGAGGCCCATGCCGATGGCGTCGGTCGCCACCAGATAGTCCACCTCGCCGGCCTCGAACAGCTCCACCTGGGCGTTGCGGGTGCGCGGCGACAGCGCCCCCATCACCACGGCGGTTCCGCCCCTTTGGCGGCGCAAGAATTCCGCGGTGGCGTAAACTTCGTTGGCGGAGAAGGCCACCACGGCGGAACGCGGCGGCAAGCGGGAGACCTTCGCCGGGCCAAGATAGCTGAGTGTCGAAAAGCGCGGCCGGCTGATGATTTCCGCCTCCGGCACCAGCTTTTGGATCAGCGCGCGGATGGTGCTGGCGCCCAAAAACATGGTTTCCTCCACCCCGCGCGCATAGAGCAGGCGGTCGGTGAAGATGTGGCCCCGTTCCCGGTCCGCGGCCAGTTGGATCTCGTCGATGCCCAGGAAGGAGACCGGCCGGTCCAACGGCATGGATTCCACGGTGCAGAGAAAATACCGCGCGCTGCGCGGGATAATCTTTTCCTCGCCGGTGATCAGGGCCACCTGCGCCGCGCCCTTGAGTCGCACCACCTTGTCGTAATTTTCCCGGGCCAGCAGGCGCAAGGGAAACCCCATCATGCCGCTGTTGTGCGCCAACATGCGCTCGATTGCGAGAAAGGTCTTGCCGGTGTTGGTGGGGCCAAGGACGGCGGTGACCCGATCCCCATGCAATATACTCATGCTGCAGAACATCGGTGAGGCGACGCGGCCTTGCAAGGCCCTTGTTGCGCTTTTTCGCCCCGCCGCGTCGCCGCCGGGGGGTTTTTCTTCAGCCTGGGCTGCTGTGCGCGCGCAAAAAGGGCGAAATTTTGCCGCTTCCGGCCCCGGATCCGGGTTTGAACCCTTGCGAGCCGGCCCGACATGACGCATATCAAACGCCTAGCTTTTGTCAGATGATCGATAGTGGAGAAGAAATGGTTGAAACGACTGGGACCCAAGAAGCCGGGGAAACCCAACATTTCCAAGCGGAAGTCAGCCGCCTGTTGGATATTGTCGCCAATGCGCTCTATTCAAACCGTGATGTCTTCCTGAGGGAACTGGTTTCCAATGCCTCGGATGCTTGCGATCGACTGCGCTATGCCGCGCTGACCGATCCGGGACTGCTGACCGGGGAGGGGGAGTTTTCCATTACCTTGACCTGCGATCACGCCAACAAGCTGCTGGTGGTGAGTGACAACGGAATCGGTCTGAACAAGGAAGACATGATTTCCAACCTGGGCACCATCGCCCGGTCCGGCACGGCCAAGTTCATCGAGCAGCTGGGCGAGCAAAAGGGCGAGGTCGATCTGATCGGTCAGTTTGGCGTCGGGTTTTACTCCGCCTTCATGGTGGCCGATCAAGTTTCGGTTTCCTCGCGGAAAGCCGGCGACACGCAGGGCTGGCGGTGGACCAGCGACGGCAAAGGCAGCTTTACCGTCGCCGAGGATCCAGAGGCCCCCCAGCGCGGCACCCGGATCACCCTGCACCTGAAAGCCGACGCGGTTGAGTTCCTGGAGCCGAGCCGCTTGCGTCAGGTGATCAAAACCTACTCCGATCATATCGCGGTGCCGATCCAGCTGGTCGTTCCCGCCCCCGCAGCGGAATCAGACACGGAATCAAACGCGGAATCAGCGGCGGGATCGGATGTGGAACCGGGTGCGGAATCGGACGCCGCGCCGGCTGACGCCGATGGCAAGCCGGCCAGCCCGGCGACGACGCTGGAGCGGTTGAACAGTGATGGCGCGCTTTGGATGCGGCCGAAGTCGGAGATCACCGACGCGCAGTACAAGGAGTTCTATCACCACGTCGGCCACACCTTCGACGATCCCTGGGCCCGGCTGCACTTCAAGGCCGAGGGGGTCATTGAATATTCAGGGCTGCTGTTCATCCCCTCGATGCGCCCGTCCGATCTTTTCGATCCCGAGCGGCGCAACCGGGTAAAGCTCTATGTGAAGCGCGTTTTCATCACCGACAACTGCGACGAGCTGTTGCCCAGCTACCTGCGCTTCCTGCGCGGCGTGGTGGACAGCGAAGACCTGCCGCTCAACATTTCCCGCGAGCTGCTGCAGCACAACCCGGTGCTCGCCAAAATGCGCACCGCGCTGGTCAAGCGGGTGCTGGGGGAATTGCAGAAAAAGGCCGAGAAAAGCCCCGAGGACTACAACAAGTTCTGGGAGACCTTCGGCTCGGTGCTGAAAGAGGGCATCTATGAAGACGCGGCGCAGCGCGACCAGCTGTTGCAGCTGGCGCGCTTTCGCACCACCGCCAAGAACGCGGAGGCGGAAGACGGCGACCAATGGGTCAGCCTGGATGACTATGTGGCGCGCATGAAACCGGGCCAGAATGCCATCTACACCCTGTCGGGCGAGGATCTCGACACGCTGCGGCGCAGCCCGCAGTTGGAGGGCTTCCTCGCCAAGGGCGTGGAGGTGCTGCTGCTGACCGATCCGGTGGATGAATTCTGGATGCCGATGGTCGGCGCTCACGCCGATAAGCCGTTCAGCTCGATCACCCGCGGCGGCGCCGACCTGGAGGCCATCGACGGCGGGCCGGAGGCCGCGGAAGACAAGCCGGCGGCCGACGAGAGCGACGGCGCGGACGATAGCGCCGTTACCACCCTGACCGCCTTCTTTAAGCAGACCCTGGGCGACAAGGTGAAGGACGTTCGGGTTTCCAAGCGGCTGACCACCAGCGCGGTGTGCCTGGTGGCGGATGACGGCGACATGGATCTCCACCTGGCCCGCCTGATGCGCCAGCACAAGGAAATCAGCCAAACCGTGCCGCGGATCCTGGAATTGAATCCCAAGCACGCGTTGATCGCCAACCTGGCGGCGCAGGCCAAGTCGGGCAGTGGCGCCGAAGCGCTGGAAGACGCCGCTTATCTGCTGCTCGACCAGGCGCGAATCCTCGATGGCGAAGCCCCGCTGGATCCCAGCGGCTTTGCCCAGCGCTTGGCCAAGACCATGGCGCGCGGCCTGGTCTAACGTCGGATCGGTTTAAACGGGACCCCGCCGTGGTTCCGTTTAAACCGTGACGCCGCCGGGTTTCAGCCGCTTGGCGGGGGCTGGACGACAGCGACGACGCGCCAAGCGGGGCTGCAGGCGGGGCAGCCGGAGCCGATCACAGGCTAAATCTTGATCAACTCCGGGTCGTCCAGGCCCAGCGAGCGGCGGGCGGCGGTCAGGGTGCTGGCCAGCAGGCAGGCGATGGTCATCGGGCCGACGCCGCCGGGAACCGGGGTGATGGCGCCGGCGATCTGGCTCGCGCCGGCAAAATCCACGTCGCCAACCAGCCGGGTTTTGCCGTCCGGCGTCTCGATTCGGTTGATGCCCACGTCGATCACCGTCGCGCCGGGCTTGATCCAGTCGCCCTTGATCATCTCGGGACGGCCGACGGCGGCCACCACGATGTCGGCGCGCCGCACCTCCGCGGGCAGATCCCGGGTGCGGGAATGGGCGATGGTGACGGTGCAGCTCTCGCGCAGCAACAGCGCCGCCATCGGCTTGCCAACGATGTTGGAACGCCCCACGACGATGGCGCGCTGGCCGGTCAGGTCGCCCAGCTGGGCCCTGAGTAACATCAGGCAGCCCAGCGGCGTGCAGGGCACCATGGCTTTCTGGCCGGTGGCCAGCAGGCCGGAGTTGATCACATGAAAACCGTCGACATCCTTGGCCGGGTCGATGGCGTTGATGACCGCGTCTTCGTTCATGTGTTTGGGCAGCGGCAGCTGAACCAAAATACCGTGGACGCTGGGGTCCTTGTTGAGCTGATCGACCACCGCCAGCAGGTCGTCCTGGCTGATTTCCGTCGAGAGCTTATGCTCGAACGACGCCATGCCGGCGGCTTGGGTTTGCTTGCCCTTGGAGCGGACATAGACCTGACTGGCCGGATCTTCGCCCACCAGGACCACCGCCAGGCCGGGGGTCAAGCCGTGATCCTGCTTTAGTTTGGCGACCTCAAGGGCCACCTTTTCGCGCAGCGTGGCCGCAAAGGCCTTGCCGTCGATCAGTTCCGCCTTGCTCATTGTTCTTGGCTCTCCCACAGTGTTGGC
Source organism: uncultured Rhodovibrionaceae bacterium (assembly GCA_963976695.1). Classification (GTDB taxonomy): domain Bacteria; phylum Pseudomonadota; class Alphaproteobacteria; order Kiloniellales; family DSM-21159; genus CAXBMB01. Next base: position 6,755 of record CAXBMB010000079.1, on the reverse strand, counting down.
CGTGACGCCGATCAACCGGCGTCCCGCATTCATCCTGGCTTGATCTGGGGCAGATTCCGGGCGCGCTTGCCGCGTTCCGGCGAGGGGCCCATCTGCTTCAGGCCCTTTTGTCTAGGCGAGGCCCTCCAGACCAGCCCGCCCGATACCGCCAACTTTGACCCCAGCGACGACCCCGGCGGCGGCTTTTCGTCCCGCGGCCCTGCGGTCCCGGAACTGGACAGCCGACAGCGCACCGGCGGAAAGGGCCAAAAGCCGCGCCCCGCTATCCGTTGGCCAGGGGCAGAAGAATGTCTCGGACGATCAGGATGCGCAGGAAATGCAACACCAGGATCAAGATCACCGGTGAGATGTCGATGCCGCCCAGATCGGGGATAAAGCGGCGGATCGGGCGCAACGCCGGTTCGGTGATGCGGTTGAGGAAATCTCCGGCAAGATAGACAAAACGATTGCGGGTGTTGACCACATTGAAGGCCACCAGCCAGCTCAAGATAACCCAGACGAAGAGCAGGAAGGTGTAGATCGAAAACAACGAGTCAATCAGATAGATCAAAGCTTGCATGGAACGCGCGGAGTCCTTTTCGCAAAAAGAGAACCGGTCCGAATCGTCTCGCCGGGCCGAGCCTGGCAGGCCCGGCTGTGAGGTGACCCTTGAAACCGGTGGTCTCAACAAACAAAGCAGCAGCGAGAGTCATCAGCGTTCGCGTGACCGCTCTAACTTTTACAGCCCAACAAAGTCCCTCTGCATCAAGCCCGACCGCTTTAGGGCAAATCGATCTCGCGGGCAAGGCGTCACGCAGCTTCTCTCCTATATACGCGGCGGGGCCCCTGCATCAAGTCGAAGGAAAAAAATCTCCGTGGTCGGGCTGGGGGATTTTTTTCGGCAAGACCGTGGCCGGCGCGAAGTTTTTCCTTGATCTGTCGCGCAGGAAAGGTATTTTTCAGCCGTTCTTTTGCAGGCCGCCTTCCCGGCTGTGTGTCCAGGCAATCGTGCGCAGGCGCGGGCCGAGACAAGACGCCGCCAAGGTCAGGCTAGCCAAGGACGCGATGCGGGCCCCCAGTTCAGCGGCGCCCGCGGCGAATGAGTGGATTTGGGGCTGTAGCTCAGTTGGGAGAGCGCTGCAATCGCACTGCAGAGGTCGACGGTTCGATTCCGTTCAGCTCCACCATCTCGCCATCTATCCCGATCGGCCGGTCTGGCCGGGCCGCCGCCGCAAAGAAATTAAGCTCATAAAAAAAACCGACCCTCGATGAGGGCCGGTTTTCTCAATTCCGGTAAAAACCGAACGGCCTCGCGGCCGAACAGCCTTTAGTCGAGAACGCGCAGGTTCTCAGCGGAAGAACGACCGTTACGGCCTTCAACCAGCTCGAACTCAATCTTGGCGCCTTCGTCCAGGCCGTTCAGGCCAGCGCGCTCAACAGCAGAGATGTGCACGAATGCATCGTTGCCGCCGTTGTCGGGCTGAATAAAGCCGAAGCCTTTTGTCGAGTTGAACCATTTAACAGTACCAGTAGCCATTTTTCCCTCCTAGGGTCTCTTTGGCGTTATAGATTCCCCTCAGCCAGCTGACTGAAGGGAAGAAACAATCCGTTCGTAGTGAGGGAAATGCAGTGTGGCTGAAAGGCACGCTTGGCCCAAGCGGGTAGGCGGCAACCGAGCCCCGTAGCAAGAAACCCAGCAACGGATAATTCACGCAAGTATTAATCCCGAACCCATACCACCGTCCAGCACTTTGTTGCCTTGGCTGAACGGCTGTTTTGTTCTGTGCGCATCAGAAAGTGGAAATTCAGGCCGTCGAGGATCTTAATGGGCGGTAAAGAGCGCGCCGATTCTGCGGCGGAAATTTATCAGACGAGGCGGTTGAAACCCGCGCGTCCCTTGAGCTTGGCGAGAAATTGGCGGCCGCCAGCCCGGAGCGAAAAACGCCGCGGCCGGCCCGCTAGGGGACAGGGGTGGCGGTGGGCCGGCAAGGCGCAAAAAAAAACCTGCGTTTATGGCACTCGGAAACCGATTCCTCGGGTTAGTTCCTTAGTATTGAATCATTTTTTCGCCATTTGCCGCGCGCCGCGCGTGCCTGGGCCGGCCGGGCGCGCGGCCCGGCCGCCGCAAAAACCTGCCTTATCCGCCGGTGGTGGCGGCGGCCCCGGCCTCGACGAAGTTGCGGATCCACTGCGCCACCTGGCTTTCCTGGCCCGGACGATCGAGGGAGGCAATCCCCAGATCGGCCACCTGGGCGGGGATGCGCACCTCGCGGCGCAGTTCGAGCAAAGCCTTGCCAAAGGCTCGGGGATGCTCCGGGTGGCCCTGGAAAGTCAGGATGTTGTCGCCGTAGGCCAGGATGCCATAGGGGCAAAAGTTGTTGCCGCCCAGCACCTGCGCGCCGGCGGGCGGGATCACCACCTGGTCCTGGTGGATCACCGGAATGGCGAAGCGCCGCGCCGCCGGCCGCATCCAGTCCTTGTCCACCTGGAGTTCGTATTCATGAACCCCCACGCCCCAGCCCTTTACCGATTTTTCCACCGTGCCGCCCAACGCCTGGGCGATGATCTGATGGCCGAAGCAAATTCCCACCAGCGGAATGGCGCTGGACGCCAGGTCGCGAATGAAAGCTTCCAGGGGTGGAATCCAAGGTTCCGGATCATAGGCCCCAAAGGCGCTGCCGGTGATCAAATAGCCGTCGTAGTCGGTCGGCTTGGGCAACTCCTGGCCGTCGATAAGGTGAATGGTTTCGATGTTCCAATCGGCGACGGGCGCAAAAAGCCGCACGAACATCTCCGCATAGCTGCCGTATTTTTCCGTAAAGTCGTCGGTCGGGCGACCGGTTTCCAGAATTGCAACTTTCATAAGGCGGCCTTTGGCGTGAAACGTTTTTGGGCCCGGGAAAAAAAAGGGGGCGCGCCGCCTATCTAGCCAGCCGGTTCGGTAAAGAAAAGCCTTTTTGTCGCGTTATCGCGCGCGCGAAGCCCCGGCCCGCCCGCTAGGCTGCCGGTCGGGTCCTGGGGCAGCTCCTGGGTCAGGTGTCTTGGGTCAGGTGTCCTGGGTCGGGCTCATCAGGCCCGGGCGCGAGACGGGCAAGAAAAAAGCGGGCCTGCCGAACGGCGACCCGCTTTCTCAGTCGGTCCACGCGCTACGCGGCGGAAGACAGCGAGTCGCGATTCCCGACCGCGTTTTCGGCTTCGTCTTGCGCGTCAACCGCCGGCTGGGCGCGATAGGGCCAGGCAAAGCGGTTCGCCAGGAAGGTCGCCAGACTGACCTGCTCCTGCCGCAGAAACCCGCTTTGATCTTTCAGTTGATCGTCGAGCGCCCCGGTAAGCACCAGATCCATCACGCCGCAGATACCGGCGGCGGTGGTCATCTGGATCGCGGAGAAGCGGCGACCTTTCAGGGTCGCGCCCAAGACCTTGCGGGCGAAATTCTCCTGCATCAGCCGCCCGTTGATCCTGCCGGTGACGGTAACGAAAATCACGATCACATCCTGCAGGGTGGCGGGCAGCGCCGATTCCATCACCTCCTTGAGCAGATCCTGCCGCGCGGCCAGCCCCAGATCCTGCGTCAGCAGTTTCATGATCGCCTGGTGACCGGGATAACGGATGGTTTTGTAGTCCAGGTTGCGCAGCTTGCCGTCCAGGGTCTGGCAGAGTGTGCCCAGCCCGCCGGAGGTGTTGAAGGCTTCGTAGCGGTCGCCGTTCAAGGTGAATTCTTCCAGTCCCTCCAGCGGCAGAACTTCGCGCAGCTTGCCGTCAACCACCGCTTCACAGGGACGGCAATATTCGTTGATCAGCCCCTCGGTCGACCAGGTCATGTTGTACTTCAGCGCGTTGGAGGGATAGAGCGGCAGCGCGCCGACCCGCAGTTTCACGTCGTGGATCTCATCAAAGCGGCGGGCCATGTCGTGGGCCACGATGGAGATGAAGCCCGGGGCGAGTCCGCATTGGGGCATCATGGCGCTTTCGGCGGTCGCGGCCAGCTCCGTGACCAGCTTTGTGCTGGTTACGTCCTCGGTGAGATCGAAATAGTGGGCCTTGGCGGCCTTTGCTGCCCGGGCGATGCTGTCGGTCAGATGGAAGGGGCAGGCGTTGAGCACCGCGTCCTGGTCGCGCAGCGCCTCGGTCAAGGCGGCAAGATCGCTGACGTCGACCTTTCGGCAGGATAGCGCCACGCCGGCGGATTGACTCAAGCTGTCAAGGGCCTTGGAATCCTGGTCGATAAGCGTCAGCGCATAGTCGCCGCTTTCGCCCAACAGCGCCACGATGGCGGCCCCGATTTTTCCCGCGCCGACAATAGCGATTTTCTTCTGCATAGATTCTATTCCGGTCTTTTCCTGAAAGGGGCGGCGTCGCCAAGGCCGGCAACCCGCGCCTGGTTGCGCACTGCTGCTGTGAGAGGAAGGCGCGGCCCGTTGGGCAAACCGCCGCGAACCGCGCCCCTGCTTCTCCCGGCCCGGGTAACGAGCCGATAATTGAAAATTAGGCCAGGCATTGCCCGATTTGTAGGGTGCAATTTGACAAATCGTTCGCTATAACCCGGCAATCTGTAGGGAAGGGCCGACGAAATGCAGGGATTGGACCAATTGGACCAGCGCTTGCTGGCGCTGCTGCGCAGCAACGGGCGCGAACCGACGGCGTCGCTGGCGCGCAAGCTTGCGGTGTCCCGCTCCACCGTGCAGGAGCGGATCCATCGACTGACCGAAAAGGGGGTGATTGACGGCTTCACCGTCCGAATGAACGCCAACTATCTGGAAAAGGTCCTGCGCGCCCATGTGCTGATCGCGCTCGGCCCCAAGCACACCCAGCGGGTGGCGCACGACCTGTCCAAGATCCCGGAAGTCCGCACCCTGCATACCGCCAGCGGCGCCTATGACATGATCGCGGTGGTGGAGGCGGAAACCGCCGGTGAACTGGATCGGCTGCTCGACCAGATCGGCCTGCTGACCGGCATCGAAAAAACCGTCAGCTCGATTCTGCTGGCGACCAAGTTCCGCCGCTAGCTGGGGCGCCTCGGGGTGGAGGGGGTCAGGTCCGGTCGGCCTGGGTCGCCAGCGCCGGGGTCTTGGCGTCGCTGGACTGGGCCAGATAGGGCAGGCAAAGGCTGACCGTGGTGCCTTGGCCCTTGGTTGATTCGATGGCCAGCGTCGCGCCGATCAACTCGGCGAACCGGGAAACCAGGGTCAGGCCCAGCCCGGTGCCCTCTTGGGTTCGATTGTAGCTGTTTTCCAGTTGAACGAAGGGCTCCATGGCCCTTTGCACCTCGGCCTGGGTCATGCCCGGCCCCTGGTCGCGAACCACAACCAGCACCTGCGCGTGGCCGGTTTCCGACAGCTCCAATTCGATTTCGGTTCCCTCGGAGCTGAATTTCACCGCGTTGGACAGCAGATTGATGACGATCTGCTTTATCAGCCGTGGATCGGTCTCGATTTCCACCGGTAAAAGCCGGTGGTGGAAGGTGATTCGCTTGGTTTGCGCCGCCGGTTCCAAAAAGCGCGCGCATTCTTCAATCAGCTGGTTCAACTGCACGCGCTCCAGCGCCACCTCGACCTTGCCCGCGTCGACCTTGGCCAGGTCGAGAATATCGTTGATTAGATTCAGCAGGTGGCGGGCGCTGGTGAGGATCGAGATGTGATAGTCGTCGATCTTTGCCTCGGACAGCTGCAACTGCTTGAACGACAGCATCTCGGTAAAGCCGATGATGGCGTTCAACGGCGTGCGCAGTTCATGGCTCATGGTCGCCAGGAACTCGGACTTGGAATTGCTGGACTGCTCGGCCAGCCGGCCCAGTCGCGACGCCTCCTCCAGCAGGCCTTGCAGGCGATGCTCGGTCGCCTTCTGCCGGGTCATGTCGCGGCAGAGGGTGACCTTGTAGCCGGTGTCCTGTCCGTCCCGTTTCACCGGCGTGATGCTCATCGACACCGGCAGGATCGCCCCGGTGGGGCCGCGAAAATCGGCCTCGCCGCTCCAGGAGGTCTTGGTCGAACGGCCGTGCCAAATATCGTTGAGCAGCTGGGCGTCTTTTGACCGGACCAGTGGCTCGGGCAATTGATAGGACCAGGTCTCCCCCGGCGGCGACTTGGCGAGCCGCCGGAAGGCGCCATTGGCATCGATGACCTTGCCGTCCGGGTCGGTGACGAAAAGAAAATCATCCAGCGATTCGAAAGCCTGCCGGGCGATCGCCATGGCGCGCGTCGGCCCCAGCAGCGTGCGGTTGATCACCAGGACAAAGCCGAGGACCAGCACGGCGACCACCACGATGATTTCCAGCAATTCATAAAACAGCCGCTGGATCGACGCGGCTTCGAAGGGGGCCGCGGTGATATAAACCCGCACGGCGCCGATTGACATGGCCCCCTGTTGGATCGCCTTGCGCACGGTGAACTTGGCTCTGTTGAGCCATTTATCGTGTTGTTCGGGGCGGTAGGTTTGGATCTGACCCTCCGACGCTCTGACTTTTCCCAAGAAGGTGCGGCCGAAGTTGCCGTCGACAACAATTCCCAGAACCACCGGATCGCGCAGTTCGGAGTCCAGCACGGCGGCGGCCACCTCGTCGGTGTAGACCCGATCAATTGATTTTTCGAAAATGTTCCAGATCGACGGGCTCATCGCGGCGGCAATGCGTTCGGCGATCAGCTCGGCGCGTTGCTGGAGTTCCGCCGCCTGTTGGCGCTCGAGAATGGTGGCGCGAATGGCGACGAAAACGCCGAGGACAAGCGCGGTGACAAGCACGATCAAGATGATCAGCTTCATCGCGCTTGTTGTCTCTCTGG
>CAXBMB010000078.1:0-15853 GCA_963976695.1 uncultured Rhodovibrionaceae bacterium | reverse complement strand
TCGCCACCGAGATCGCCACCGAGACCGCCACCGAGACCGCCACCGAGACCGCCACCGAGATCGCTGCCGTCCGGGTCGTCGGGGTGCGTCGGACCGGCGGCGATCTCGGCGGTTTGGCCGCCGCCGTTGCGCCAGGCCATGCGTCGATAGCTTTGCAAGGTTAAGTGCTGCATGGTCCTGTCTATCGTGGCTTGCCGACGATGAACAGTAAAAGCCGGCGCCGCATGAGCCGAGGAAAGCGCTTGACGTTCCGCCTTTATATCGATATTCGATGATATATGGATACGACAAAAAGCATCGCCGCCCTCGCCGCTTTGGCCCAGGAAACCCGTCTGGCGGTTTTCCGTCTGCTGGTCAAGGCCGGGCCCGAGGGGCTGTGCGCCGGGGATATTGCCGACGCCCTGGCGGTTCGGCAAAACACCATGTCCGCCAACCTGGCCGTGTTGTCGCGGGCCGGTCTGGTGCGCGGTGAACGCCAGGGCCGCGCAATTATCTATCGGGCCGAGATGGAAACCATGGGGGCGCTGCTCGCTTTCCTGCTTCAGGACTGCTGCGGCGGGCAACCGGCGCACTGCGGGCTGCTGCTGGACGAGCTGTGCGGCGCAGACCGAGGCGGCGTCAGGCGGAGTCCGTCCGGACCTTCGACGCCGCGCCGCGATCCCGGGGCCGATTGATAGAGTTCCCCTCTGACCGCAAACAACATAGCGAAAGTTGAGCCGCGTCAATGACCCACAACTGTTCCGTTCTTTCGGCCGACGCCCCCGCCGGCATCGGTTTCTTTGAAAAGTGGCTGACCCTGTGGGTCGGGCTGTGCATTCTGGCCGGCCTGGGCCTGGGGGTCCTGATTCCAGGGCTGTTCGCGCGGCTGGCGAGTTGGGAGATCGCGTCGGTCAATCTGGCGGTGGCGCTGCTGATCTGGGCAATGGTTTACCCGATGATGGTCTCGGTGGATTTTTCCAGCTTGAAGCAGGTCGGAAAACGCCCGAAGGGATTGCTGATCACCGTTGCGGTGAACTGGTTGATTAAGCCCTTTTCCATGGCCTTGCTGGGGCTGCTGTTCTTTGAGGGGCTGTTCGCCGACCTGATTGCCCCGGCCGATGCCCAGCAATATATCGCCGGCTTGATCCTGCTGGGGGCCGCGCCCTGCACCGCAATGGTCTTCGTCTGGTCGCAGCTGGTGCGCGGCGACGCCAATTACACCCTGGTGCAGGTTTCGGTGAACGATTTGATCATGGTCTTCGCCTATGCCCCGATCGTGGCCTTTCTGCTCGGCGTCACCGATATCGCGGTGCCCTGGGAGACATTGCTGCTGTCCGTGGGCCTTTATGTGGTGATTCCGCTGGCCGCGGGCGCGGCGACCCGTCAGTACCTGCTGTCCCACGCCGCCAAGGGCGACGGCAATGAGGCGGCGGTCACGCGTTTTACCCAGGCGATCAAGCCGCTATCGGTGTTGGGGCTGCTGACCACCGTGGTATTGCTGTTTGGTTTCCAGGGACAGGTGATCCTGGAAAAGCCGTTCGTAATCGCCCTGATCGCCGCGCCGCTGTTGGTGCAGTCTTATGGCATCTTCCTGCTGAGCTATGGCTTGGCCTGGTTGTGGAAAGTCCCTTTCCGGGTGGCCGCGCCCTGCGCCTTGATCGGAACATCGAACTTTTTCGAACTGTCGGTGGCGGTGGCGATCTCGCTTTTCGGCCTCAGTTCCGGCGCAGCACTTGCCACCGTGGTGGGGGTTCTGGTGGAGGTGCCGGTCATGCTGTCCTTGGTGGCCCTGGCCACGCGGACGCGAAGGTTTTTCCCCGACTAGGACCTCTTTAGTTCGCCGATCCCCTTCGAGGTGGCCGACAGGCGGCGGAGTCACGGCTCAAACGGGATTATCGCGTGGGTCCACTTGAACCGCTCCGGCGTGCGCCGCCCTCGTCAAGCAGCCATTGGGCGGCGGCGGCGCCGGCCTGTCGTCCGCTGGCCAGGCAGGCGCTGAGCAGATAACCGCCGGTGGGCGCCTCCCAATCGAGCATTTCGCCGGCGCAAAACAGGCCGGGAAGGTTCCGGGCCATGAAGTCGGCGTTCAGGTCGTCGAAGACCAGGCCGCCGGCGGTGCTGATGGCCTGGTCCAGCGGCCGGGGCGCCACCAGGGGAAGCTCCAGCGCCTTGATCGCCGCCGCCAGGCGCTGCGGCGAGGCCAACAGCTCATCGCCGCAGAACTCGCGCAACAAGGCGACTTTAACCCCTTTGAAGTTGATGGTCCGCCGCAGATGCGTGGCGAGCGAGCGGCTGCCCCGGGGCTTGGAAAGATCGCTTTCCAGGCGTTCCAGGCTGCGGTCGGGATGAAGGTCAAGCCGCAGCGTCGCCCGGCCCTGGGCGCGCAGTTCATCGCGCAGCAGTGCGCTGACGGCGTAAATGGCGCTGCCTTCCACCCCCTGCTGGCTGATGACGAACTCACCCAGCAGGCTTTTGTCGCCGGCGCTCACCCGCACGGCCTTGATCGCCGCACCGGCAAAGCGCGTCCGGAAGAAGGGACTCCAGTCCACCTGAAAGCCGCAGTTGGCCGGTTGGAAGGGGGCCAGGGTCAGACCCTTGGTCGCCAGCCAGGGCTGCCAGGCGCCGTCCGAGCCCAAGCGCGCCCAGGATTTGCCGCCAAGCGCCAAGACGACCGCCGGGGTTTGCACCGTGCGCTGGCCGTCGGGGGTGTCAAAGCGCAAGGCCCCCTGCGCGGTCCAGCCGATCCAGCGATGGCGCACGCGGGTTGCCAGTCCTCTGTCGCGCAGTTGCCGCAGCCAGGCCCGCAGCAGCGGGGCGGCTTTCATTTCCGTCGGGAACACCCGGCCGGAGGATCCGACAAAGGTCTCAACGCCCAGTTCGGCGGCCCAGGCCCTGATGTCGTCCGGCGTCCAGGCGCGCAACGCCGGCTCCAGATTTTCGCGGGCCGCGCCGAAACGGGTCAGAAAAGTCGAAAAGTCCTCGCCATGGGTCAGGTTGAGGCCGCTCTTGCCGGCCATCAGGAACTTGCGCCCCAGGGAGGGCATGGCGTCGTACAGCGTCACCTGACCGCCGGCGCGCCGGAAAGCATCTTGGCGCAAGGCGGCCTCGGCGGCCATCAGGCCAGCCGGTCCGCCGCCGATGATGGCAAGCTGCGGCGGGGCGGTGGAAGCGGGCGAAGAAGCGGTCAAGCTGTGGGGCGCCTTGGAGCAACGGTAAAGGTGAAGCGATAATGGGTGAGGTGCCGGCCAGAGGCAACGGCGCGCGCCCTAAGACGTCATCTCGGCCAGCAGCCAGTCGCGGAACAGCAGCACTTCCGGGCGGTGCCGGGTGTCCTGCTCGGGCAGCAGCAGATAGTGAGCTTCCTGCCAGGTCAGGCTCAGTTCAACCGGACGGATCAAGCGCCCGTCGTCGAGATAGGGCTGGGCGAAGGAGCGCAGCACGAAGGCCGCTCCCAGACCGCTGGCGGCCATTTCCAGCGCCGCCAGCGAAGTGTCGACCTTGATGCCCCGGGTGGCGTCAAGGTCGGTTGCCCCGGCGGCCGCCAAGCCGCGCCCCCAGAGGTCGTCGCAGCCCATGATGTGGATCATGTGGTCGGGCGAAAAGGCGGCCAAATTTCCCTGACCGCCAATCCGTACCGCCAAGTCGGGCGAACAGACCGGGATGGAAGATTCCTGATCGAGCAGCAGGGCCTCGTATCCGCGCCAGCGGCCGTCGCCGGCGCGGATGTCGATGTCGGCGCGATCGGCGGACATGAGATCGGCCCAGATGGCGGAGCAAAACAGGATCTCGATGTTGGGATAGCTTTCGCTGAAGCGCCGCAATCGGGGCGCCAGGCAGGCGATGGCGAAGGAAATTGGCGCCCGCACCACCAGGGTGCTCTTGCCCATCAGGCCGAACAGCCCGACGGTGGAGGCCGAAAGATCGTCGAAAGCCCGCCGCACCGAGGGCAGGTAGGCCTGACCCATATGAGTCAGTTTCAGCGATCGCGGCAGCCGTTCGAACAGGGCGAAGTTCAAGTGATGCTCAAGAGAACGCACTTGATGACTGACCGCCGCCTGGGTCAGGTTCAACTCGCCGGCGGCGGCGGTGAAGGAACCGTGGCGGGCGGCGGCCTCAAAGGCGCGCAGCCAATTGAGCGGCGGTAACTGATAGGACATATCGGCTGTTGCTTTTCTCACTCTATTGGCGGGCCTTGGTGGCGCAGCCCGGCGGGGCGCTGGGCGACCTTAACAGGCAGAGGCATCAAGCTATCAGCGCTTTTCGCCGCCGCGCTGTGCCGTAACGGTCCTGTCACGGTTCTGCGCCGTCATGATGACGGAATCTGTGAGCCACAAAATTAGTTCGGTCTCGGCGCATTAATCCTTCGTTTGATTTTACCCTATCAATGGAAAAAATAGACGCCAAGGCCCGCAGTCACAAAGAGGAGAAGTTGTATGAAGCTGGTGGATTTGGAAACCTTCGTGGTCGGCAACCCGCCACCGCGATTCGGCGGCCGCTATTTTCTCTTTGTGAAGTTGACCACCGATTGCGGCCTGGTGGGCTATGGCGAAGTCTATTCGGCGACCTTTTCCGCCAAAACCCAAGTGGTGATGATCGCCGATGTGTTTGAGCGCTGTTTTCTGAATCGCGATCCCCATCAGATCGAAGCGATCTGGCGCGAGGCCTATGGCGCGGGCTACAGCCTGCGGCCCGACGTTTCCGTGGCCGGTGTGGTCAGCGGCCTGGAGATGGCGTGCTGGGACATTATCGGCAAGGCCGCCAACCAGCCGATCTACAATCTGCTGGGGGGGCAGGTTCACGAGCGGCTGCGCGGCTACACCTACATCTATCCGACAAGCGGTGACGTGTACGACCTGCCGCCGGAGGCCGATGTTTACAGCGATCCCGACATTGCCGCGACGCGCGCGGCGGAGTTGGTGGCCCAGGGGCACACGGCGGTGAAGTTCGATCCGGCCGGTCCCTACACGGTCTACGACCCCCACCAACCCACCTTGGCGGATCTGGACCGCTCGGAAGCTTTTTGTCGGCGCATCCGCGAAGCCGTCGGTGACAAAGCCGATCTGCTGTTCGGCACCCACGGACAGTTCACCACATCGGGCGCCATTCGTCTGGCGCGCCGGTTGGAGGCCTACGATCCCCTGTGGTTCGAGGAGCCGACGCCGCCGGAAAATCCGCGCGAAATGGCGCGGGTCGCCCGCCAGACGACCATTCCCATTTCCTGCGGCGAGCGCCTGGCCACCAAGTACGAGTTCGCGCGGGTCCTGGAGGCTCAGGCCGCGTCGATCCTGCAATTCAATCTGGGGCGGGTCGGCGGCATTTTGGAAGCCAAGAAGATCGCCGCGCTGGCGGAGACCTACTACGCGCAAATCGCCCCGCACCTGTACTGCGGTCCGCTGGTCGGCGCGGCCAACATTCAAGTCGCGACCTGTTCGCCCAACTTTCTCATCCTGGAGGGGATCGAGCGCTGGGACGGCTTCCATGCCGAGATTCTGAAGACGCCGCTGCGCTGGGAAGAGGGCTACATCCTGCCGCCAACCGCCCCCGGTCTTGGGGTGGAACTTAACGAGGAGGTGGCGCGCGCCCACTCCTATGACGGCGACGAGCTGCATCTGGAAATGACGAAAACCGTTCACCTGCCGAGCCGCTGAACCGGCGGCGGCGCAGCGGGCGAAACAGCGAACCGAACAGCGATCGCGGCCCCGGTTGCGGCGGCGCTTTGTCTCAATCATGGAGAAGAGCAAGAAATGAAAGTTGGCTTTATTGGCCTGGGCAACGCCGGCGGCAAGCTGGCGGGCAGCTTGTTGCGCAACGGCTTCGATTTGACGGTGCGGGATCTGGACCCCGATGTGGCCCAGCCTTTCCTGGACAAGGGCGCCAAGTGGGCGCAGAGCCCCAAGGCGATGGCGCAGAGCTGCGATATCGTGATCACCTGCCTGCCGTCACCGGCGGCCTCGGCGGCGGTGATGGAAGCCGACGACGGGATCCTGGCGGGCCTGTCGGCCGGCCAGGTCTGGCTGGAGATGAGCACCACCGACGAGGCAGAGGTGAAACGGCTGGGCGCGCTGGTGCAGGCCAAGGGGGCCCAGCCGGTCGACTGCCCGGTTTCCGGCGGATGTCACCGCGCCGCCACCGGCAATATTGCCATCTTCGCCGGCTGTGAGCGCGCGGCCTTCGAGCAGGTGCTGCCGGTGCTGACCACCATGGGGCGGCGCGTGCTTCACACCGGAGAGTTGGGAACCGCATCGGTGCTCAAGGTGGTGACCAACTATTTAGCCACCGCCAATCTGTTGAGCCTCTGTGAAGCGCTGGTGACCTCGAAGATGGCGGGCATGGACATGGCGACGGCCTATGAGGCGATCCGCATTTCCTCCGGCAATTCCTTTGTCCATGAAACGGAAAGCCAGGTCATTCTCAACGGCAGCCGGGATATTAGCTTTACCATGGACTTGGTGGTCAAGGATGTGGGCCTGTTTCAGGCGGTGGCGGCGCGCGCCGCGGTGCCGTTGGAAATCTCGCCGCTGCTGTTGAACATCTTTAAGGATGGCCAGGCCCGGTTTGGCGATCGCGAGTGGTCGCCAAATATCATCAAGCGGCTGGAAGAAGCCGTGGGCACCAAGGTGCTGGCCGACGGCTTTCCGGCGGAAATGATCGACGACGAGCCGGAAGAGCCGGGCTATGAGGTGGTGGTGCGCCGGGGCTAAAGCGGCTAATGCCGGATCTGCCCGCTGATCGATTGATGGGAAGGGGCACGCCGCCGCGCCGGCCGCAACAGCTGGCGCGGCGCCGACCGACAAGGCAAAAGGGCGGGCCCGGGCGGCCGCCCTTTTGCTGTTGGCGGTTAGTCTTGCAACAGTTTTTTCAGGGTCTTGCTGGCGCCTTCCACCTGCTTGGACAGGGACTCGCCGGCCGCCGCGCCGCCCGGTTCCAGCGACTTTAGCGATTCCAGGGATTGCGAGGCGTTGCCCAGCTTGCTGGCCAGCGCCGGGTCCAGACCGGCCTTGCCCAGCAGGGCGCGCAGGTCCAGTTTGGTCGCCGAGGCAACGATATAGGGCACCACCTTGTTAATCAGGATGATCGCCACCTGGTTGGCCGTGACGCCGCCAACTTGCTTGCCGATATCCTGCAGGTGGAGGTCGGGAATCGCCGCGTTCAGGTCTTTTTCCGCACCGGGAATCTTCAGCCGCAGCGCGGCGCTTTTCAGATAAAAGTTTTCGATGATGATTTTCTCGCCCTTGCCGGACTCGTCGGCTTTGGCGGTCGGGTCATCGGCCTTGCTTGGCTGCGCCTGCCCGCTCTTGCCGGTTCTGGCGCTGGCGTAGTCCTCGATGGCTTTCAGATTGCTGCCGCTTTGAGTGATTTCGTAGAGAATTTCCGGCGCCAGGATGGAGATTTCCTTCACCACGATCCTGTCTGACTTGAACGACGCGAGATCCAAGGTGATGGAGACTTCATCAAAGACCAGGACCTGATCCTGGCTGAAGCCGGTGGGGTTCGCCAACTCAAGACCGCTCAGCACCGCCCGGCCGTCGCCCAGGTTCACCTCGACCGACTCCAGGGTCAAGCTGGTGCCGGTGGCGTCGGAGCCGACCCGTTCGATTCTATTCTTGACGATGCTGTCCAGGTTGCTGACAAACCAAAAGACCACCCCTGCGGCCAACAGGGTCGCGACGGCGGCGGCGATCAAGACTTTCTTCATGGGAGTACCCCCTTGATTTCGCGGCAGTGAAGATTGATGGTTGGTACTGAAATGGATAACAGGAAATGGATGCAGGCGGGGGGGATGTCGGGGCGGGATATCGGGGCACGGATGCCGGGCCGACCCGGCAGAGCCTCCGGCGGGAAAGAAATCCCTGCCGCAACCACTATAGAAACTTTTCAGAAGAAACAAATTCCGGCTGGCGCGCCCACCCAGCCCGCCAAGTTCAGCGGGACTGGGCTTGAGGCTGCTCGGGGCGAGAGACAAACGATCTGATCCCTCTGTCTTTTGTTCCCGCACCGTCTGAGCTCTTTCCTGGGGCGGGACCGGAAGGGGGGAGTGACCGGTCCCGCCAGGAAAGCTGTTCCCTTTTCGGGGGAGGAAGTAGGGAACAGTTAGAAATGTGGGGGCGTTTCGCGTCAAAGCAAGGGCTGAAATGAGGCGATACCATGGTGCACGTCGCGCCCAGCGGAACGCTGACCCCGGGTTTTGCGGGGTCGAGCTGCCTTGGCGCCAGGGGCGTTTACATCGATTCGGCGCGAGATAAATCGGGTCGACATTGGGGGGCTATCCGGGTTCCCGTCCGGGTTTTTGGCAAGAGGAAGAGTGGGCTGGTGAGCCAATTGCAGACGACAAACGGCCAAAGGCGCCGGCCTCTGGTGGGCGTGACGGCCTGTATAAAAGAGATCGCTGGATCACCCTATCATGCGGTTGGGGATAAATATCTGCGCGCCCTGGTCGACTGCGCGGAGGTCACACCGCTGGTGATCCCGGCGATGGGCGAGATCCTCGACCTGCCGTCGCTGGTTGGCCAACTGGACGGCCTGATGCTGACCGGCAGTCCGTCCAACGTCCATCCGGCCCGCTATGGCGCCGCGCCGTCGCCAGAAGCCGAACCCCACGACCTGGCGCGCGACGCCACCAGCTTTCCCTTGATTGACCAGGCCCTGCGTCAAGGCCTGCCGCTGCTGGCGATCTGCCGGGGCTTTCAGGAGCTGAACGCCGCGCTGGGAGGCACTTTGGAGCCCCAGGTTCGAACCCTGCCCGGCCGCCTGGATCATCGCCGGGTTCAGAACCCTGACCCCGATGTGCAGTATGGCCCCAACCATCCGGTGCAACTGGAGCCGGACAGCTTGATCGCGCGGATCGCCGGGCGGGACTCGATGATGATCAATTCCCTGCACAATCAGGCCATCGCGCACCTGGCGCCGGGGCTGGTGGTTGAAGGCGTCGCCCCGGACGGCACCATTGAGGCTGTTCGCGTCGGCGGGGCCAGCGCCTTCGCCTTGGGCGTTCAATGGCACCCGGAATACAACGCCAAGCAACAGGATTTCGCCCGGCGGCTGTTTGCGGCCTTTGGCGCCGCCGCGCAGGCGCGCGCCGCCGACCGGTCCGGTTGAACCTGTCCGGTTGCCGTGGTTCGGTTGCCGTGGTCCGGCTGACGTGGCCCGGCTGTCGTGGTCCCGGGGCAAGCGATCCGAGTGGGGCGGCGCTGGGCTGTGGGCTTGCAAACGCGCGCCGCTGAGCTATCTTGGTTGGCATGAGAAAAGGTGAGAAAACGCGGGCGATCATTGTTGACGAAGGGGTGCGCTTGGCCTCGCTCCAAGGGCTCGAGGCGCTGTCGATTGGCGATCTGGCCCGCCGTCTGTCGCTGTCGAAAAGTGGGCTGTTCGGACACTTTGGCTCGAAGGACGCGCTAAAACTGGCGGTCCTGGAGCGCATGGTCGAGCAGTTTACCGATGAGGTCCTGCGCCCGGCGCTGAACCAGGAGAGCGGCCTGCGGCGGCTGGAAACTTTTTTTGACGGCTGGGTCGCCTGGATTAAGGGTGGGGTTCTGCCGGGCGGCTGCCCGCTGGTGGCGGCGGCGATTGAGTTGGATGACCAGCCGGGGGCGCTAAAGGACTATCTGGCCGACCAGCAGCGCAAGTTGGTGGCATCGCTGGCGCGGATGACCGCCAAGGCCGTCGCGGAGGGCTCGTTCCGGGCGGATCTGGAGGTCGAGCAGTTCGCGTTCGAGGTGTACGCCTTGGGCCAGGGGTCGTCCTTCTGGCTGCGGCTGCTGGGCAGCAGCGGCGGCGACAAGCGGGTCTTTCAGGCGTTTCACGCCATGTTGGCGCGCGCGGCCCGCGCCGCGCCAGGCCGGCCCAACAGGCGTTTGTCGTAAAAAAAACAGCAGCATTGCGGGGTCACGGTGGCTGCAGGATGACGTCGTGATTGCCGCTAAACCGATCCGACGCCAAAAAAACAACGCGACAGCGGCGGGAAGACCTTTTAAAAAAGCACGATCGTTCTTATTTGCAGTCTTGCCGACCCATTTTCCGTGCCGACCGGCCGCTCTCGCGCGGCCGCCGGATTGCCGCTTGCGGCGGGCAATGCCATGCCCCCCAGCCAGGAAGGACCCTGCTCAGATGACCACCGCAACCCTGACCCCGTCCCATCCCGACGCCATCACGCCGGGACAGCTTCCGCCGGGCGTGCTGCCGCCGGCGCCGCTGCCGCTCGCGGTCATCAAGCAGCACTCCGGCCTGGCCTTGCTGCGCAAAATGATGGCGGGCGAGTTGCCGCCCCCGCCGATTGCCATCACCCTGGGGTTCCTGCTGGAGGAAGTCGAGGCGGGTCTGGCGGTGTTCGCCGGCGTTCCCCAGTTGGCCCACTACAACCCGATCGGCAGCGTCCATGGCGGATATCATGCAACGCTGTTGGATTCCTGCATGGCCTGCGCGGTTCACTCCACCCTGAAGGCGGGGGAGGGCTATACCACGCTGGAGTTCAAGTTGAACTACGTACGGCCGTTGACCGACAAAACCGGCAAGGTGCGCGCCGAGGGGCGGCTGATCCACCGGGGCAGCCGGGTGGCGACCTCGGAGGGGCGGCTGGTCGATGCGGACGGCAAACTCTACGCTCACGGCACGGAGACCTGCATGATCTTTCCGCTTTAAAGCCCCCGGCTCTCGTCGGCCACCAGGTGTTGGAACTCAGCGACGATGGCCTGATAGATCGGGCGCTTGAAGGGCACGATCATCTCCGGCAGCTCGGCAAAGCGTCCCCAGCGCCATTCGCTGAACTCCGGGTGGGGGCCGTCGATCCTGATGTCGCTGTCCTGGCCGGTAAAGCGCAGCAGAAACCACTTCTGCTTTTGCCCGCGATAGCGGCCCTGCCAGATTTTGGGAATGATGTCCCTCGGCAGGTCATAGGTGAGCCAATCGCGGCTTTCGGCGATAATCTCGGCCTGGCGGGTGCCGATTTCCTCTTCCATCTCGCGGAAGGCGGTTTCCACCGGGCGCTCACCTTCATCCATGCCGCCCTGGGGCATTTGCCAGGCTTCGGCGCGGGTATCAATGCGCTTGGCGACGAAAACCCGGTCCCGGCGATTGAGCAGAACCAAACCGACCCCCAGACGGTAGGGCAGCGCTTCCACCTCGTCTTGGGTGAGCGGGCGGGGGTTTTGCTGTGTTTCGGACGTCTTTGGCATCGGGTCAGCGGGTTCCTTGTGATCAACTGGATCGGCGCGGCGGGTGGCGGTTATCCCAGATCGCCGGCGCTCTGGGTGGCGGCGTTGTCCGGTTTGGGGTCGCCGTCGTTCTGTGCCGGAGCTTGAAAAAGCGGCACCATTCGGGTGATCGGCACCAGTTGGATGCCGCGGGACTCCAAGGTTTTCGACCAGACCCTCAAGCGTTCGATGGTGACGGGAAAGGGGCGGGCCAGGCCGATGGCCTTGCCTCTGGTGAGCGCCAGCCGCTCCAACTGGGCCAGTCGCGCGTCGATGGTCAAGCGGTCGGCGGAGCTGCCATCGAGTATCCGGTCGGTGGTCAGGAAGGCCAGGCCATAGCCGGGGGCCAGGTCCTTGGCCACCGTGTTGGCCACCTGGCCGTTGTCGAGATAGAGCAGTCCACGGTCGGCCAGCGTCTTGACAATCGGCGCCATGGCCGGCTCGGAAGTTGAGAACCGCGAGCCCATGAAGGCGGTCAAGCCGACGATGGCGCTGGAGCTGTCGACCACCTGCGCCAGGCGCTGCAGGTTTTCATCGGTCGAGTTGCCGGTCAGCAACGCGAAATAGCCCGGATCACTGGCGGGATAATTCACCGGCTCCAGCGGCAAGTCGATCATCGCCTCGTGAGCGCGCGCACGCGCTAAGGATACCCAAGCTTGCAGCTTGCGGGCGTAGGGTGAAAAGGAAAGGGTCACGGCGTTGGGAAGCTGGCGGATCGCTTCTTCCGTCGCATTGTTGGAGAGCCCCAGGGAATAGACCACGATGGCGATCTTTGGTTTGCCGGGTTGCGGCCGGAAGGGTTGGGCGTAGCGCTGCCACAGCGGACGGAGGTCGACCTCGGGCTTGGCGGCCTGTGGCGCCGGCGGCGGCGTTATCGGCGGCGTTATTGATGGCGTCGTGGGGCTTGGCGGCGCAGCGGGGGCGGCGGGAAGGACTGCCGTTGGCGTCGCGTCGCCCTTCGGACTGGCTTGCGCTTCTGCGGTGGGCGTCGCGGGCACGGTGGGCGCGGCGGAGCGGATCGTTTGCTCGATCAGCGGTGGGGCGGTCGGCGGGACTTCCGGGATCATTCCCGTGTCGGCCTCCGCTTCGACCGAGTCCGGCGGCGGCGCGTCGGGTGCGGCGTCTCCGGACGGTTCGCTGGAAGGTGTACCGGAAAGCTGGTCGGAAAGCTCGCTGGTGGACAAATCGGCGGGCGCTGCGCCGGATTGGCTGTCCGGACTGACCGGCACGGGCAGGTGCTGGGAGTCTACCGCGCCGATGTTATGACTCGGCCTCGCTGTGTCCGACGCCGCCACCCGCTCCGGCGGCAGCGGCCCCAGCGGGGGCAGAATATAGGCCAGAAGGGCGGCGACCCCAAGGGTCACGATAAGCAGCAGCCAAGCCGCCATCAATAGCCGACGGCCCCAGCTCCCTTGCGCTTTTTCCTTCGCTGCCATGCTTGGTCCGTCCGCTGAGCTTGCCCGGTCTTCGCGCGTTGTTCACCCGGTCCCTCGACCCTCGACTGTCAACCGTCAACCGCCCAACCGTCAACCGTCGTCCGTCGTCCGTTAACCGGGCGATCCGCCGTGGATCGAATTCGCGATCCCCGAAACTATATCTCACATCGTTAACAACAAGGAAAAAGGCGAGGACGCGCCTACCGCAGCCGCGCCCTCCACCTGGTCAGTTTGTTGAAATTTCGATCGTGATCAGTTGGTGTTTGCCCCTTGAAAGAGCGCCAGACCCTTCAACAGGTCGATGGCGCGGGCCAACTGGTAATCGCGCACCGCAAGGTCGGGCTGCTCGGCCGCCGCGCCGTCCTCGGGGGTCGCGGTGCCGGTGGTCTGGGTATCATTTTCCAACCGACCCCGCAGATCCGCTTCGCGCCGCCGGGGCCTCAAGTCGATGGTTTCCACCTTGGCGCGTTCGACCAGAATGTCCGGTTCGATTCCCTTGGCCTGGATCGAGTTGCCGCTGGGCGTGTAGTAGCGGGCGGTGGTCAGGCGCATGGCCCCTTCGCTTCCCAGCGGCATGATGGTTTGAACCGAGCCTTTCCCGAAGGAGCGGGTGCCCATGACAATCGCCCGTCGGTGGTCTTGCAGCGCGCCGGCGACGATTTCCGAGGCCGAGGCCGAACCGCCGTTGATCAGCACCACCAGCGGCAAGCCCTCGGTCAGATCGCCGCGCGTGGCGTTCCAGCGCTGGCTGTCCTCGGCGACGCGCCCTCGGGTGGAAACGATCTCGCCGCGATCCAGGAAGGTGTCGCTGACCGAAATCGCTTCATCCAGCAAACCACCCGGGTTGTTGCGCAGATCCAGCACGAAACCGTCGAGCGTGCCGCCCAGCTCTTCACGGACGCTCTCGATGGCCTTGACCAGGCCGGGCGTGGTCTGCTCGTTGAAGGAGGTAATCCGCAGATATCCCACCTCGCCTTCCACCCGCGAGCGGACCGACTGGACCTTGATAATGTCGCGCTTGATTTTGATATCGAAGGGGTCCTGATCGCCGCGCCGCACGGTAATGGTCAAAATGGTGTCCACCGGCCCGCGCATCATGTCGACCGCGTCCGATAGCGCCAGGCCCATCACCGGCTCGCCGTTCAGGTGGGTGATCAGGTCGCCGGCTTCCACGCCGGCGCGGAAAGCCGGGGTGTCGTCAATCGGCGAGACCACTTTGACCAACCCGTTTTCCATGCTGACCTCGATGCCCAAGCCACCGAACTCGCCTTTGGTTTGAACCCGCATGTCCTGGAAGTTTTCGGCATTGAGGTAGGAGGAATGAGGATCCAGGCTGGACAGCATGCCTTGGATGGCGGCCTCGATCAGTTCCTTGTCGGTAACCGCTTCGACGTAGTCGGTGCGCACGCGCGAAAACACGTCGCTAAAAAGCTTTAGTTCCTTATAGGTTTCGGCGCTGTTCTTTTCCTGCGCTGCCAGTGTGGTCGCGGTCACAAGGGGAATGGCCAGAGCCAAAGATGTGATCGTGGCGAATTTTAGAATATGCATCAACCTTGCGCCTTGTTTTCGTTGCTGGCCAACCAGGGCAGCGGATCAATCGGCTGCCCTGAACGGCGAAGTTCAAGATAAAGTTCGGGGAGTCGATTTCCAGCACCCATGACGCCAATTGGCTCGCCAGCCAGTATCCACTGGTCAACTCCTACGTAGAGACGGTCTAATCCAGCTATCAGGCTATGATATCGCTGGTCGTGTTCAATGATCAAGATAAGCCCGTATCCGCGGAATTCGCCAGCGTAGACCACTTTGCCATCATATGGTGAGATTACCTGGGCGCCGCCACGGGTTTGAATCAAAAGTCCACGAGAGGTTCCGGAGATCGCCCGCTTGCTGGCCTGGCCATAGCGTTCCAGCACCCGGCCTCGGGCGGGCTGAAGCAACCCGCCGGGGCTTTTGGGAAAAGCTCTTATTTCCTTCGGTTTTTCCAACGGCAGTATGGTCAGGGCGGCCGACTGTTGCGGGCTGTTGCGGTCCGGCGCGGCCTGCGGGCGCGGCCCGGCGGGGGTGGGGGTGTCGCGTTGGCCCGGTTCGGCCGCCAGGGCTGCGCGCGCCTGTCTTTCGGCCTCCTGCTGGCGGGCGGCCTGTTGCGCTTTCCGGGCGGCCGCCGCCTGCTGGGCCTCCCGCGCCACCTTCTCGGCGGCCTCGTGGGCCCGTTGGCGGCGCGCTTCTTCGGCCAGCTTGCCAATCAGGTCCTTCAGGTCTTCCGCCCGATTGGCCAGTTTGGACAGCCGGATGCCCGCCTTGATGCGGTCGGACTTGTTGGACTGGCTGAGGTGCTGTTTTTCCGTCAGCAGGGTTTCCAATTGGCTTTGCTGGTCTTTCAGCCGCGTGGTGGCGGCGGCCAACTCCAGGCGCTGGCCGGAAATTTCCTCGCGCAGGCGCGCCAGGGCCTCTAGATTTTTCCGCAGAACCTCCGCTTTGGCTTCCAGGTCGGGAACGATCACCGACAGCAGCATGGCGCTGCGCACCGTGTCCAGCGGATCGCCGGGGTTGAGCGCCAGGGCTTCTTGCGGCTGCAAGGCGATACGCTGCAGCGCCGCCAGGATGGCGGCCAGTTGGGCGCGACTGGTCTGCAGGGCCTGGTCCTTGCGGGTCTCCTCGGTTTGCAGCACAGCCAAGGTGATCTCGACCTGGGACAGCTCGCTTTCCAGATCCTGGGCGCGCCGGGCGGCGGCGATCGATCTGGCGCGCAGCTCGGTGAGGTCGCGCTTGAGCTTTTCCGCCTCGCGGGCCAGTTTATCGCTCTGTTCCTGGCCGGTTCGCAGATCTTTGGTGACGGCGTTCAGTTCCGCGTTCACGCCGCTGCTGTCGCCTTGCGCCTGGGCATTGCCGGCGGCAAGCCCCAGCAGCGCCAAAACCGCCAGCGCCCGCCGGTAAAAGGCAAAGCTGGCGGGGGGTGGCGCCGGGCGCTGGCGTGGCGCGACTCGGATGATCTGTAACATCCTGCGACCATAGTTCAGCTGACGGTGCAGATCGACCCAATTGCGCCGACCCCCGATCCGAGATTGGCCTGATTTTAATTAAAAGATGTTTAGCTTGGCGCCGCCGCCGCCGCCCGACCCCGGCCGGGCCGGGCAAAGCCGAACGCGCGCGGCTCGGGGCGATCCCGGATCAGGGCGTCAGGTCTTCAACCGGCGCGGCTGGGGCGTCGCGTTTGATGGCGTCGATGCCTTTTCGCGCGCCCTCCTTGCTGGC
>CAXBMB010000077.1:0-16023 GCA_963976695.1 uncultured Rhodovibrionaceae bacterium | reverse complement strand
CGCGGAATCAACAACACAGAGAATCAACAACACAGAATCGACAACGTGGAAGCGTGAGGCGGTCAGTTTGTCCCGGCGTCGCCTTGCAAGGCCTGGGAACCTTGGGGCACCGGCGCGTCGGTCCGACAATCGACCACCCAGACGTCATAGACTGGATGCTCCAACGCCGAGATCGCCGGCGAAGAGGCATACATCCAACCGGTAAAGAGCGGCACGCGGGGTCGGCCAGGCCGGGCATCGTCGATTTCCAGAAAGGCCGCCGACTCCGGCGGCTCCACCGGCGGCGTCTTGTAGCAGGCCCGCGCGACGATGGCGAGCGAGCCAAAGGTAACCGCTTCATTCAGCGGCGCTTCAAAGGTCGAAATCCGGGCGGTGATTTTATCCAGGCCCTGCAGCACCGCGATGGCCTTGGGATCGCCCAATGTCTGCTGTGGCGAAAGCTGCGACGGCACAATCTGGTGATCGCTGGCCGGGTCGTCCAGCCCGCTTGTGCCGCTGTTGGCCCGGCTGGGGTCGGGCCCGGTTTCGCCCGGGGTGGTTTGCGCTTGTTGGGCCGCGACCGGAAGGGCGAGGGAAAGGCTGCCGAACAGCGCCAAAACGAAGCCCGGCCGGTTGCGTCGCCTCATCAGCCCTTGTCCTTACGGTAGGGATTGATCAACTGCTCGATTAAGTCGTGCAGGGTGGCCCTTACCTGCTGCTCGTCGGCCCCCATGAGAATGGCGTCCTCGAGCGCATCCTGCGCCAACTCTTGAATTTCGCCGAGGTTTTCATTCAGAACCTTGATCTTCTCGAGGCAAGACACGGGCGTACCATCGGGCGCGCGCCAGGTCGGAAAATCCACTGCTTTGCTGTGCTCCGTCATAGGGTAGAGATGTAAGCGGCCTTTTCGCCAAGAGCAAGGCAAGGGACGCAGGCAAAACGAAAATTGTCTTTTTCCCGGTGGACCGGCCGCGCCGCTTCCACAGCGCCGTGATCCGATCAAAAGCGCCCCAGCTGATGATTCCCTTCTGGCCGGCGTTGCTCTAGGCTTGCCGTCAAGATCAGACGCCTTACTTTCGGACGCCTTGGCAAGAGCGGAAAAGCGCGCCAAGCAACGCCGGCGCCGCAACGACGTCCCGCGCGATGGGAAACGAGAAGGAAAACAAGATGACCAAAGAAGTTGAGCAGATCATCCAACAGATCATTGACATCGGCACGCTCTACGGCCTGTCGTTGTTGGGCGGCATTGCCATCCTGATCTTTGGGTTGCTGGTCGCCAAATGGCTCACCAATCTGATCGACCGGGGTTTGCGGCGCAGCAGAAGAATCGATGACACCCTACGGCCCTTTCTGGTCAGCTTGGTGCGCTATTTCGTTCTGGCCATAACCATCCTGGCGGTGCTGTCGGAGGTCGGCGTCCAGACCGCCAGTTTGATCGCCGTCTTCGGCGCCGCCGGTCTGGCCATTGGCCTGGCCTTGCAAGGCACCTTGAGCAATGTGGCGGCCGGCGTCATGCTGCTGATTTTCCGCCCCTTCAAGGTCGGCGACTACATCGAGGCCGGCGGCCAAGGCGGCACCATCAAGGTGCTCTCGCTGTTTGTCACCGAAATGGCGACGCCGGACAATGTTCAGGTTATCGTGCCGAACGCCGAACTTTGGGGTTCGGCGATCAAGAACTACTCCCACAACAGCACGCGGCGCTGCGACATCGGCGTCGGCATTGGCTATGGCGAGGATATCAGCGCCGCCAAGCAGTTGATCTTGGAGACCGTCAACAAAGACCCCCGCAGCCACAAGGAACCGGCGGCGATCGTGGCGCTGCTGGGTCTGGGCGACAGTTCGGTCGACCTGCAGGTGCGGATCTGGTGCAACGCCAGCGACTACTGGGATCTCAAGTTCACCATGACCCAGGCGATCAAGGAAGCCCTCGACGCCGCCGGGATTGAAATTCCCTTCCCGCAGCGGGTGGTTCACATGCCCAGCGAGGCCGATTAGACCGAACGAAAAGGCGGCCAAGCCGCCCGGCGGGAAAACCGACCCAAAGAACCACAGCCAAAAAAACAACAGGGCGGTCCCAAGCAAGGGCCGCCCTGTTCGTCGTCTATCGCCTTATCGATCAGGTCTGGTGGATCACGTCTTGTGGATCAGGTGGCGCTTGTTTGGTCAGGACCCGCTGTCGCTGTTTTGCGCGCCGCCGCCATCGTTGCTCCCGCTGCCGGTGAAGATGAACCGGCCGAGTAGATCCACCAGATTGATGGCGGACTGCGTGTATTCGATCGAATCGCCCTCGGCCAGCATCACATCGGAGCCGCCGGGGCTGAGCACAATCGAATTCCCACCCAACAGCGACTGCGACAGAATCCGCGCGGTGGAGTCTTCCGGCAGCTTGATATCCGGCCTGATGGAAAGACTCAGCCGGGCGCGGTAGCTTTCCGGGTCCAGGTTCTGCTTCACCACGGTGCCGATCTTTAGGCCGGACATATAGACGTCCGAGCCGGTCACGATGCCGGAGGCATCGTCGAAATCAGCCGTCAGCAGATAGCCGCTGGTGGCGCGATAGCCGGAGGTCGACAGCGCAAAAGCAACGAAACCAATCGCCACGATCAGCACCACCGCACCCATCACGGTTTCGATAATGTTCCTACGCATTAAGCCGTTCCGCTGTTGCTTAGAAGGACCGTGGGAGAAAGCGCCGACCTTCCCCGCCGGATGATAGCGCCGATGACGCCGCCGCGAACAGCGCCAGAGACCTTATTCCGGCGACCAAGCTTCATAGTCACCCGCCGCCTTCTGGCGCTGGCCACCCCGCAAGGTGTGGCCCTGGGGCCGATAGGCCTTGTCCGTGCCCGTGTGATTGGGCTCGTGAGGCTTTTGCCAGGCCTGCCGAACGATCTTGCTGCTGTCGGGCACGTCGGTCACGGTGTGGTGCAGCCAAGCATGCCATTCCGGGGGCACGCGCGAGGCTTCGTCCTCGCCGTTGTACAGCACCCAACGGCGCTCCTTGCGCAGCGAGTCCCGGTGAACCTTACCGCCCTTTTTCACACGAAAATAGCGGTTGCCCTGCTCGTCCTTGCCAACTTCGTCGCCGTTGAGCCAAGTAAAAAGTCGTGTACCAATCGTCGCCATAGCCAAATCCGTCTTTGCCAATCCTTCGGACGCAGCCTGAACGGCGCGATCGGTCCAGCCTGGGCCAGCGCGCCAAATTACGTCCGACAGAGGGCTTCCAGTTCGTTCAAAAAAAGCCGCGCGGACTATGGCAGTTGCCCCCTGATACGTCCAGAGCCCTTTTCCGTTTTGCCTCGGCGTCGGACGCCGCGCCGGGCAGCGCAATCGCCTTGGCGGCGAAGAGAAAAAGGGCGCCCCGCCCCCGGGCGGGAGACGCAAGGACAAGAGACGCGGGCAATTTTTTCTATGCGCTGGGACAAGAATATGATCGACTTGATGACAAGCGCTGTGCGCGTCTGATCTGTCGTCAATCACCCGCCAATCGCTTGGCCGGCGGCAGAGCCAGGGCGGAAGAAACCAGCAGGAGATCGACCCGCGGCATGAACGAAGGCCAGGAAGATGGGCCGCAGGATTTTTGGAAAGACTCGGGCTTTCACCTGCTGGCCAAGAACCACAAGGGACGCCTTGCGGTCAGCGACGATTTCTTGCGCGCCTATCTGCTGCGGCCCGAGGTTGCGCCGATCGCTGAGTCCTGCGACGCCGAGCGGGCGCTGCATCGCGCGCTGATGGCCGCGCCGCGCCGCGCGGTGACGGCGGTCGAACTGGCGGCGCTGGCCGATCCCGATGCCCGCGAGAACTATGACATCACCCTGGCCTTCCGCGACCGCCTGCTGGCCGCGCCCGATCTGGAAGGCGCCTATCAGAGTTTCTTTGTTTCGCCGCCCGCGCCGGACAAGTCCGGGCCGCCGATCCCGCCGCTTTTCCTCGACCAACTGGCGCAGGTCATTCTCCGCAATATTCTCGATGACGGCCCACCGCCGCTCCAGGCGCGGGCGGCGGAATTGCTGTTCCGCGATCAGCAGATTACCCTTCAGGAAGGCCACGCCATGGCCGCCGACGAGGAAATTGTCGCCCTGCACGCCCGAAACGGCGGCCTGGGGGGGCTGGGGCAGTTGGCGCTCGAGGCCGGCACCCAACTCAAAGCGATCGAGTTGGACGTGTTGACCGAGCAGAATGCCGAACTTTACTGGGCGCGCAGCCACCGCTACGACACCGTGATCAATTTGGGGTTCGCCGGCGTCGGCCTGGACGCCCTTTGTCGGGTGCTGGAGAAGTGGGTGGCCCACTTCCTCGCCGTCGAGGTCACGGTGCAGCCGGTGCAGGAAATCAGCGACCCACGCTGGGTCTGGCACTTGGGGCTGGATGTGGAGGGCACACGCCTGCTCAACGACCTCTACAATGGCCACGACCCTGGCGAGGCGCGGCTGGCGCGGCTGTTGAGCCTGTTCCGCCTGGAATTCAAGGACCCCCGCGACATGCGCCCGGACATCGCCGGCCGCCCGGTTTATCTGGCGCTTTCCATGACCGACGACAAGAAGGTCAAAATCAAGCCGCAGAACCTGCTGGTCAACCTGCCGCTCGCCAGCCGCAATTAGCCGGCGCTCGACCGATCAGAGGCGGCGGCACGGCGCCAACCGGGTCACGGCGTGATTTCCTTCACGCCACCGCCGCTTTGGACAGCTACATGGCGGTGACGCCGCCGTCGATGACATGCTCGGCGCCGGTGGTGAAGCTCGAGTCATCCGACAGCAGATAGGCCACCAGCGCCGCGATCTCTTCGACCTGGCCGAGCCGCCGCAGGGGAATTTGCCGGGTCAGGCGGGCCAGGGTTTTTTCCGGCTCGCGCGAGCCGTCGATCATCGCCTGCACCATCGGGGTCTCGACAAAGGTCGGGTGAACGGAGTTGCAGCGGATGCCGTTGCCTTCCTTGGCGCAGTGCAGGGCGACGGATTTTGTCAGCAGCCGCACCCCGCCCTTGCTGGCGTTGTAGGCCGCCAGATTGTGACCTCCGACCAGTCCCGAGACCGAAGACAGGTTGACGATCGAACCGCCTTGAGCGCCCTGGTGGGTCATGGCGGCAATGCCGTGTTTGCAGCCGAGAAAGACCGAGTCCAGATTAACCGCCATCACCTGACGCCATTCCGCCAGCGAGGTGTCCACCACCGACTTGTTGATGGCGATCCCGGCCGAGTTGACCAGTCCGTCCAGGGCGCCGAAATCCGCCACCAGCGCGGCCAGCACCGCCTGCCAACGGGCTTCGTCCACCACGTCGTGGACGAAACCGGAAACCGGCGCCGCCGGATCGGCGAGGCGAAGCGCGGCAACCGCCGCGTCAACCTTGTCCTGGCTCAGATCGCTGACGGCGACGCGCCAACCTTCAGTCAACATGCGCCGCGCCACGCCAAACCCAATACCCGATGCCCCGCCGGTGACGAGCAGCAGTTTTTTCCTGTCTGTGGTTGCACCCATGCCTCTGTAACTCCCCCCAATTGTTAAGAAAACCGTCAATGTTAACAAAACCGTCGATGGTAAGAAAACCGCCGGCCGGGCCGCCGCGGCGTGGCCGGCCGGTCGTCAGAATTGGTCAACCATAGTCCAACAGCAGATGCAGCTGTCGCGTGATCAACGCCTCGCTGGTGCCTTCGAAAAGTTTCAGGCGGCCGCATTTCTTCAGCACCAGAGTGCCGACCACATGGGCGATGAAGGACAGCACCGCCTGCCGCGCTTCGGCTTCATCGCCGAGATGCCCCGTCATCGCCGCCACCATCCTGTCGACCGCCTTGGCCAGACAGGCGTTCAGGTGGGCGTCCAACCTGCTGGTCAGCCCCTTTTTTTCGCGCTGGTAGAGATAGAGTCCCAGGTCCAGCTCCACCGGGTTTTGCTCATAATAGTCGGCGTAGGCGGTCAGGGCCTGCGCCGCTTGCATGCGCCCGGGCAGCGCCACTTCGGCCTTGGCCTCAATCACCGCGTCCAGCCGGGCGAGAGACTCTTCCAGGATCGCCGCGTAGATGGCTTCCTTGCTGTCGAAATAGAGATAGACCGCGCCGGGCGTATAGCCCGCGCGCTTGGCGATGGAGCGCAGCGACGCCCCCTCCAGTCCATCTTCGACAAAGGCGGCGCGGGCGGCCTGCAGGATGACATTGCGCTTGAAGTCCTGCACCGCCAGTTGGCGTTCCTTCCGGTCGGCCTTTTGCCGCCCTTGCCGCGGGCCGCCGTCGCCTTGGCCTTCTGACTTACTCAACAGATCTCTCCCTCCTGGACGCCGTCGCCCGCCGGTAGGGGCCGCGTCGCGCCGGTCGCCTCAGCCGCGCAAATCCCGGCCCTGTGGAATGGCTTGCCCGGAATCGCGGTGGTTGACGGCTTCATGAAAGCCTTCCTTTTCCGCCAGGTTTTTAAACCACATCCCCTCCGCCGTGTGCCGCGTGATGCCATCGAACAGCGTCGCCAGCATCTGGGTATTGGCCAGGCCAATGGCATCCACCGCCTGATTGATCATCAGCTTTTGCATCATCAACTGATTTTTGGGAACCCCCTCCATGCGGCGCACCAGTCGATCAACCCGGGCATCCAACCGCTCCGCGGGCACCGCGTCCAGCACCAATCCCATCTCCTTGGCCTCCAGTCCGGTGACGGCGTCGCCGGTAAGCAGCATGCGCTTGGCCTTTTCCGGCCCCAGGCGATAAATCCACATGGCGGTGGAGGGACACCCCCAGACCCGGGCCGGCGGATAGCCGATGCGCGCAGTGTCTTCCATCAGGACAAAATCACAGCACAGCGCGATATCGCTACCGCCGGCGATGGCGTAACCCTGCACCCGACAGACCGTTGGCTTGTAGCTGCGCCACAGGGACATGAAGGCGTCGGTGTTGGCCTTCATCAGCTTGTAGTCCACCATCGGGTCCCAGGGCATTTCCTCCTGCACATAGGGGTTTGCCCCCGGGCTTTCTGCATAGTCCTTCAGGTCATAGCCGGCGCAAAAGGCGTCGCCGGCGCCCTTGACCACAATGACATGCACTTGCTCGTCGTCATTGGCCCGTTTCACCGCCGCTTCAATTTCCCGCGGCATGGCGTCATTGATGGCGTTGAGCCGTTCGGGCCGATTCAAGGTCAGGGTCGCCACGCGCCCGGCCACCTCGTACAGTAGGGACGAAAAATCCATGATTGTCCTCCTCTCTGGAGAGCGGTTTTAAAGATTGGCACGACGCCAGACTAACCTACCGCCGCCAGCAGCACGATAGAAAAAAATAACAGCGTTCATTTTTTTGAATGATAAGTTTTGTAACGGGCCGCACCTCCCCCGATCCCCGGGCGCCGGGCGCGCGGCCGGGGATCGGGCCGGAAGTCGCCGCTTGCCTGGCCAACCGCTGCGCTTTATGGATGTTTCCTGCACTGGAGTGTGATCGACAGACAACGAAGCGTCCGGCGCTTCTTTCTCTGCTGTGACGCGCCCCCAACAGCTTGATAAGGGGGGCTTCACCGCCTACAGGGGATCACGAAGCGATGCCATCTGCACCGATCCGAACGCTAAAAGGCGCGCCCGCGCCATGACCCCCGCACCGTGACCCCTGCGCCATGAACCCCGCGCCATGAATAAGGCCGACGTCACCGCCATGCCTTCCCGCCAACAACCGCACCCGGCCCCGCACCGCACACCGGCCCTGACCGCCAATGGCGGCAAATCCCCGCGCGCCGTGCTGCTGGGCATCAGCTTTGCCTTGGGTTGCGCCCTGGTTTTCAGCGGCCTGACCACCTTCGCGCGGCTGTCCTACGACGCCGGTTCGACCCCGCAAACCGCAATCTTCCTGCGGTTTTTGTCCGCCTCGCTGATTTTCCCGCTGGCCGCCTGGATGACCTGCCAATCCTTGCGGCTGCCGCGGCGCAACTGGCGGGCGATGGCGCTGGCCATGCCGGCCTGGGTGGTGGCCAACTTCGCCTATCTTGGGGCGGTGCTTTACATTCCAGTGTCCCTGGCGGCCTTGATCTTCTTTACCTTTCCCCTGTTGGTCACCCTGACGGCGGCGCTGTTGGAGCGGCGCTGGCCCCGGCGATGGGAACTGATGCTGCTGCTGGGCGGATTCTCCGGGCTGGCCCTGGCGCTGGGGCCGAGGTTCGATCAGTTGAATCCGCTGGGCGTCTTCTTCGCCTTTTCCGGGGCCTGCGCGCTGGTGGTGCAGATGTTGGCCGGGCAGCGGCTGCTCCAAAGCCAGGGGCTGTTTTCCATGCTGACCTGGGTCAACGGCGGCGGCCTGCTGGTCGCCGGTCTGACGCTGCTGCTGTTTGGCGGTTGGGCCTGGCCGGTTGGAACCCCCGCGGCATCGCTTGAATTGGGCAGCGTCGCCCTGCTGCTGGCCACCCTGGGCTACGTGCTGGCCCTGGCCTTGCAGATGACCGGCGTCCGGCTGATCGGCGCGCCACAGACCGCGTTGTTCATGAATCTAGAGCCGGTGCTGACCATTGCCTTTGGCGCTCTACTGCTGGGGGAAACGCTGTCCGGCCAGCAACTTCTGGGCGCCGGGCTGGTAATCGGCGTGCTGTTCCTGGCGGCGCGCCGTCCCGCCAAAACGCCCTAAAGCAACCAACCTTCAACAGACGCCACGCGCTGCGACGCGGTCGCCAATCCGGCGGCGGGCCGACCCGGCGATTTGCTTGGCCGGCGCAGCGGAAAAAAACTCGCCAGAGTCATCGATCGGTTTTCCAGGTCATTTTTTGCGTCATTTTTCGACCGAGTTTTTGATCGATTTTTCGGTGGATAGATTTTCACCTCGCGAAAGTGGCCGGTTGCCTGGGGCGACGCGGCGGCGCGGCGAGTCACCGACCGGAGTCACCAGTTGATTCCGGGTCCGTCAAGCAAATGATTCATCAGAAAAATTGGTGACTACCCCACGATAATGTGGTCATATAGAGAATGAACACTAGATATGGCATGCACACCGGTTCGGAACAGCGCCGCGGGCGTGTCATTCGTATTGCTAAAAGAGGGTCAAAGGGCAGAGTCCCTGGCCGTCCAAGTCGCACAACCCGCGAAGCATCAGGGGGCCAATAAGATGCGCATCGCACGGCGCTTTACCGAAGCCAGCAACCAAGACGTCTACGCAACCATTCCTTTTCGCCAGACATCGAGCGAAATCCGCAACCCGGACGGATCGCTCGTGTTTCAGGCAAGTGACATCGATGTCCCCGCAGCCTGGAGTCAGGTGGCCTGCGATATCCTTGCGCAAAAGTATTTCCGCCGCGCCAGCGTGCCCAAAGCCCTGAAGAAGGTGGAGGAGCACGACGTGCCCTCTTTCCTCTGGCGTTCCGTGCCCGACACGGAGGCGCTGGCCGGACTTGACGAAGAAAACCGTTTTGTCGGCGAATCCAGCGCCAAACAGGTTTTCGACCGCTTGGCCGGAACCTGGACCTATTGGGGATGGAAGGGCGGCTATTTCGACACCGAGGAAGACGCGCGCGCCTACTTCGATGAAATCCGCTTCATGCTGACCAACCAAATGGTCGCGCCGAACTCCCCCCAATGGTTCAACACCGGCCTGCACTGGGCCTATGGCATCGACGGTCCCGGCCAGGGCCACTACTATGTCGACTATCGCAGCGGCGAGTTACGGCGCTCGGACAGCGCCTACGAACATCCCCAGCCCCATGCCTGCTTCATCCAGTCGGTCGACGATAACCTGGTGAACGAAAACGGCATTATGGATCTTTGGGTCCGCGAAGCGCGGCTGTTCAAATACGGCTCGGGCACCGGCGCCAACTTCTCCAACATTCGCGGCGAAGGCGAAGCGCTATCGGGCGGCGGCAAATCCTCCGGCCTGATGTCCTTCCTGAAAATCGGCGATCGGGCGGCCGGTGCCATCAAGTCCGGCGGCACCACCCGGCGGGCGGCGAAAATGGTCACCGTCGACCTGGACCATCCCGACATTGAGGACTATGTCAACTGGAAGGTCACCGAGGAGCAGAAGGTGGCGGCGCTGGTGACCGGCTCGCAGATCTGCAACGAGCACCTCAATGCCGTCATGCAGGCCTGCCACGCCCTGGAAGGCAGCGAGCGGCTGGACCCGAAGACCAATCCGGAACTGAAAAAAGCCATCAAGAGCGCCCGCCGCGCCAAGGTGTCGGAGAATTTCATCCAGCGGGTGATTCAGTTCGCTGGCCAGGGCTACAAGGCCATCGACTTCAAAACCTATGACACCGACTGGGACAGCGAAGCCTACCGCACCGTATCGGGCCAGAATTCCAACAACTCCGTGCGGGTGCCCAACGCCTTCCTGGAGGCCGTGGAAAAGGACGGCACCTGGGACCTTATCAATCGCACCAGCGGCAAGGTCACCAAGACGCTGAAGGCGGCCGAGCTTTGGGATCAGGTTTCCTATGCCGCCTGGGCCTGCGCCGATCCGGGCGTGCAGTATGACGGGACGATCAACGAGTGGCACACCTGTCCCGCCTCCGGCCGCATCAACGCCTCCAACCCCTGCTCGGAGTACATGTTCCTTGATGACACGGCCTGCAATCTGGCCTCGTTGAACTTGATGACCTTCCGCAAGGAAGACCACAGCTTCGACGTCGATTCCTTTGAGCATGCCGTGGCGCTTTGGACACTGACCCTGGAGCTGTCGGTGTTGATGGCCCAGTTCCCCAGCACCCGGATCGCCGAACTCTCCTATCGCTTCCGCACCCTGGGTCTGGGCTTCGCCAACATCGGCGGCCTGCTGATGTCGATGGGGATTCCCTACGATTCCGACGAAGGCCGCGCACTTTGCGGCGCGATTTCGGCGCTGATGACCGGTCGGGCCTACGCCACCTCGGCGGAAATGGCCCGTGAGTTGGGGGCGTTCCCCGGCTACGCGGAGAACGCCGACCACATGCTGCGGGTGATCCGCAACCATCGCCGCGCCGCCAAGGCGGAAAGCCGCGGCTATGAAGGCCTGACCATCGCGCCGGTGCCGCTGGACGTCGACAGCTGCCCGGAACGCGATATTCCCGCCGCCGCCTTGCGGGCCTGGGACCAAGCCTTGGAACTGGGGCAGGAATTCGGCTACCGCAACGCCCAAACCACGGTGATTGCGCCGACCGGCACCATCGGCCTGGTTATGGACTGCGACACCACCGGCATTGAACCGGACTTCGCGCTGGTGAAGTTCAAGAAGTTGGCCGGCGGCGGCTACTTCAAGATCATCAACCGCACGGTCCCGGCGGCGCTGGCCAAGCTCGGCTATACGGAAGCGCAGGTCGAGGAAATCATTGCCTTTGCCGTTGGCCATGGGTCGCTAAAGACGGCCGAGAAGATCAACCACGCCGTCCTCAAGGCCAAGGGTTTCAACCAGGCGGTGCTCGACGCCCTTGAAGAAGCGTTGAAATCTGCGTTCGACATCAAGTTCGCTTTCAACAAGTGGACCCTGGGCGAGGACTTTTGCAAGCAGGTCCTGGGGTTCAGCGACGCCCAGTTGAACGACCTGTCCTTCGACATGCTGTCCGAGCTGGGCTTTTCCAAGAGCGACATCGAGACCGCCAATAACTATGTCTGCGGCGCCATGACCCTGGAGGGCGCCCCCTATCTCAAGGCCGAGCATCTGCCGGTTTTCGACTGCGCCACCCCATGCGGGCGCAGCGGCAAGCGCTATCTTTCGGTCGATGCCCACATCTACATGATGGCGGCGGCGCAACCCTTCCTGTCCGGCGCGATCTCCAAAACCGTCAACATGCCCAACTCCGCGACGGTGGAAGACTGCAAGGCGGCCTACCTGCTGTCCTGGCGTCTCGGGCTGAAGGCCAACGCCTTGTATCGCGACGGCTCCAAGCTGTCACAGCCGCTGTCCGCCAGCCTGCTGGCCGACGAGGAGGACGAGGACGAGGAGTTGATCGAAGCATCGGCGCCCCAGTCGGCCACGCTGATGGCCGAGCGGGTCATTGAGCGGGTCATCGAGACCGTGGCGGCCAAGCGTTCGCCCTTGCCGGCGCGCCGGAAGGGCTACACCCAAAAGGCGGTCGTGGGCGGGCACAAGGTCTACCTGCGCACCGGCGAATATGAGGATGGCCGGATTGGCGAAATCTTCATCGACATGCACAAGGAAGGCGCCGCCTTTCGCAGCTTGATGAACAACTTCGCCATCGCGATTTCCATTGGCCTGCAATACGGCGTGCCGCTGGAAGAGTTTGTCGAGGCCTACACCTTCACCCGCTTCGAGCCCTCGGGCATGGTGGAAGGCAACGACACCATCAAGATGTCCACCTCGGTGCTGGATTACCTGTTCCGCGAGTTGGCGATCAGCTACCTGGGCCGCAACGACCTGGCCCATGTGCAGCCCGAGGATCTGATGCCCGACACCACGGGCAGCGGTGACGACCAGTCAACCATTCCCACCAGCGCCAACGAAGCCCGCGCAGCGGTGCAGGAAACCGTGGCCCGGGTGGCCTCGCGCGGTTTTGTGCGCAACAAGCTGACGGTCTTTGCCGGCGGCATGGGGGGCATGCCCCAAACCATGGCCCAGGCCCAACCCCAGGTGGCGGGCAACACCGCCATTGCCACCGAAACGGTGGTCACCCAAAGCCTTGCCCAGTCGGTCACCCAATTGGGCGGCGGCGGCAGCGGCAGCCGTAACGACCAAATCCGCGCGGCGCGGTTGAAAGGCTATGAGGGCGATCCCTGCGACGAATGTGGCAACTTCACCATGGTGCGCAACGGCACCTGCATGAAGTGCGACACCTGTGGCGGCACCTCCGGCTGTTCGTAACGCCGCACAGGGCCGCTTTGACCGAGAAAAGGGCGCTCCGGTGAGCGCCCTTTTTCCTTGGCTTAACGTTCTCGGCTTAACGTTCTTGGCTTAACGGTTGGCGCGGGGGCCGTGCCGCTTATCTGGGGTGAATCCGGCGCTAATCGTGCGCCAGGAAATCCCGGTTCCACTGCCAGCAGCCGATAAACTGTAGGGTTCCCTGCTCGGTAAGGGTCGGACAGATGATCCGCTCATAGCTGTAAAGGTTGTTCTCGGTCATCTGCTGCGACGCCTGGAGGTAATGGGGCTGGCCGTCCTTGCGCATCCGATCATAGATCGCCACGACCTCGCGATAGAGCCCCGGCGCCAAAACGTCTTCCAGCGAACGCCCCTTTGCCCGGCGCTGAAACTCAGGATTGAAGGCGGTTCCCATCAACCGCCAGCGCAGCTGGCGCCGCCCTTGTCTGTCTTTCTGCCCCTCGACCTCTTCGACGATCTGCAAATTGGCCATCAGCTTCGGCAGGTCCAGCGGGTCAAAATCCCGCCGCAAAAGATACTTCTGATCGCTGCGCCGCTTGGCCTGGCAGTAGGCATGGAAAGTCTGCAATTTGTCCGGCAGGCGCGCCGGCCAAGACTCATTCCATAAAAACCCTTGGTGTTTAAACAACAGGCCGGTTGGTTCCATCTTGCTCATGCAACCCTCGCCTTTCCAACAGAAAGCGTCCCACTGCCTCTTTCAATTGCCGCCAACAAAACCACCACTACCGAATCACAACCACGAAACCACAATAGACAAGCCACAATGGGCAAGCCGTGCCCGCCCAACCTCTCTTGCCCGGCAAGAAAAAATTCTACCTGGGGCGGCAGCTTAACCCATAGCAGCTTTCATCAACACCCACCAAATTCAATCAGACAGGAGGACGGCGCAGGGGATGGCAAAAGCCGATGGCGCCCCTGGCGGCTGACTTATAGGCGCTGACTTGGGTTTGTCGGTCGCTGCCAGAACACCCCTGCGGTCGGCGCGCGCCTACCCTAACAGTCGGATCGACGACAGAACCGACGCGCGGCAGCGCATCTTTCCAAGTCGATCCCACGCACGGTCCGGATCGGTTGAATTGCTGCGGCCAGGTGGTTTTATTGCCACC
This sequence comes from uncultured Rhodovibrionaceae bacterium, assembly GCA_963976695.1. GTDB lineage: Bacteria > Pseudomonadota > Alphaproteobacteria > Kiloniellales > DSM-21159 > CAXBMB01. The sequence goes on along the minus strand of CAXBMB010000077.1, from coordinate 2,189 downwards.
GGGATTCCGGCTTTCATCACCCTCTTGGCGGGCGCTTCAGCGCGCTGTTCGATTTCCAGCGCAGTGGCGGCGAACACCTCACGCCTTCACCGCAATCGGGGGCCTTCCCGCCGGGCAATGTCTGCTCAAAGTTTTTCCCACGGGCAAGCTTTACAGCGTCGCGTCCCCGGGCATACCTTCTTCGCGGCTCCTCCTCGTCCTACGGGTCGCGGGGAGCCAACGGCAAACCAAACAACGGCCGGCGCCAGACCGCCGCCACACGACAGAGGAGCAAAACCATGGCCGGTCGCATCGACGCACGCCTCAAAGAGCTGGGAATTCAAATCAACGCGCCGGTGGCGCCCGTCGCCAATTATTTGGGCTTTATCCAAAGCGGCAATCTGGTTTTTGTTTCCGGTCAGATCTCCGTCGACGGAGAAAAAAAATACCTTGGCACGGTGGGCAGTGACGTCAGCCTGGACGTTGCCGTGGAGGCGGCCAAAGCCTCCGCGAAAAACATTATCGCCCAGTTGAAGGCGGCGACAAACGGCGACCTCGACAGGGTAAAGCGGATCGTCAAGCTGGGCGGGTTCGTCAACTCCAGCGACGATTTCACCGGCCAGCCGCAGGTGATCAACGGCGCCAGCGATTTGATGGTCGCGGTGTTCGGCGACGCCGGCCGTCATGCGCGCGCGGCGGTCTCCAGCAACTCCCTGCCGCTGGGCGTGTCGGTGGAAATCGACTGCATCGCCGAAATCGACTAGAACAGGATCGGTTCAAACGACCTCGCGTTGTGATGTCGTTTGAACCATCACCCCGCCGCCGATCAATCTATCGGCCCATGCTGGACGGCTGAACCGACGCGCCAAGCGCTGCTTTCGCCGTCGACCGAACGTTCGGAGAATTTCTGGCGACCAGAGGAATGCTGCGTTTTTGGCCGCCAGATAGAGAGCTTTCTCTGATCTGGAAAAAAAATCTGGGGAAGCGGAGAAAACGGTTGCGCGGGAAAAGGCAAGAGGCCGAAATACCCACCCCTTCAACAGATTTGTATAAAAAAATGCCAGATAGTCAGACTCCCCTGCGGCGGCAGATTAACGATTTCATCAGCGAGAACCCCACAATCGAGTTCATCGACGCCTTCTTTCCAGACCTGTCTGGGGTGGAACGCGGGAAACGCTTTGCTGTCGAAGATCTGAAAAAACTGCTGCTGGAGTCAGTTACTTTCTGCGCCTCTTCCTTCCTGCTGGACGCCCAGGGCAACACCCACGACACCCTGGGGCGGGGCATGTCCGATGGCGATCCGGACGTTTTCGCCCGGGGCATTCCCAGCAGTCTGACCCCCATTCCCTGGTCCAACGGCCACCGCGGCCAGTTGATGCTGACCTTCGAGGAAGAACCGGGCAAGCCGCTTTTCTTTGAGCCGCGCAACGTGCTCAAGCGGGTGGTGGGCAAGCTTGCCGAGTTGGGCCTGCGCCCGGTTGTCGCCTTCGAGCTGGAGTTCTATCTGCTGGATCGCGAGCGTCTTGCCGGCAACAAACCCCAGCCGCCCATTTCGCCGCTGACCGACCTGCGCGACAGCTCGACCCAGGTCTATGGCATGGATCGAATCGAAGCCTTTGAACGGGTGCTCGACGACATGGTGGCGAACTGCAGCGCCATCGGCATCCCCACCGGCCCGATTTCCGCCGAATACGCCCCCGGCCAGTTCGAAATCAACTTGTTGCACGTGGAGGACCCGCTGGAGGCGGCGGACCACTGTGTGCTGTTCAAGCGCGCCATTCGCGCCACCGCCCGTCAAAACAGCATGCAGGCGACCTTCATGGCCAAGCCCTATCCGGAACTGTCCGGCAGTGGCATGCACGTTCACATTTCCCTGCTTGACGACGCGGGCAACAATGTCTTCGACGGCGGGCCGGAAAAAAAGGCCAGCGACAAGCTGCTGCAGGCCATGGGCGGGGTGCTGGACCTGATGCCCGCCACCATGGCTTTCATCGCGCCCAACCCCAATTCCTACCGCCGCTTCGTGCCCAACGCCTTCGTGCCGGTTTCCCGCCATTGGGCGTACGAAAATCGCTCGACCGCACTGCGCATTCCGGTCAGCGACGGACCGGCCCGCCGCTTCGAACACCGCATGGCCGGCGCCGATGCCAATCCCTACCTGGTGCTGGCCTCACTGCTGGCCGGCATTCACCACGGCATCACCCAAAAGA
>CAXBMB010000076.1:0-16181 GCA_963976695.1 uncultured Rhodovibrionaceae bacterium | reverse complement strand
ATCGTGCCGATGTTCACGTGCGGCTTGTTCCGCTCAAATTTTGCCTTAGCCATAGCTCTCAAACTCTCCGTTCGAATGCGTTTCTATTCAATCAACTTTAACCGGCGAGCCGGGCCTTGACTTCATCAGCCACGGCCTGGGGCACCTTCTCATAGTGATCGAAGTGCATGCTGTACTGAGCCCGGCCCTGAGACATGGACCGCAGCGTGTTGACGTAACCGAACATGTTGGCCAACGGCACCATGGCGGAAATCACCCGAGCATTGCCCCGGCTATCCATGGAAGACACATTGCCGCGACGGCTGTTCAGGTCACCGATGATATCGCCCATATACTCGTCCGGGGTCACGACCTCGACCTTCATGATGGGCTCGAGAAGAGCCGCACCGGCCTTGGGCATGCCCTCGCGCACGGCGGCACGGGCGGCGATTTCGAAGGCCATGACGCTGGAGTCCACGTCGTGGGACGCGCCATCGATCAGCGTGGCCTTCACGTTGATAACAGGGAAGCCGGCGATCACGCCCGTCTGGAGCGCAGTGCCGATGCCCTTTTGAACGCCGGGGATAAACTCACGCGGAACCGAGCCGCCGACGATGGAGTTCTCGAAGATGAAATCGTCCCCGGATTCCGCCGGTTCGAATACAATCTTGACGCGGGCGAACTGGCCCGAACCACCGGTCTGCTTCTTGTGGATGTAGTCCACCTCGGCCGAACGGGTGATGGTTTCACGATAGGCCACCTGCGGCGCGCCGACGTTGGCCTCGACCTTGAATTCGCGCTTCATGCGATCCACCAGGATTTCCAGGTGAAGCTCGCCCATGCCCTTGATCACGGTCTGGCCGCTTTCATGGTCAGTGCTGACCCGAAACGACGGATCTTCCTGCGCCAAGCGCGCCAGGGCCATGCCCATCTTTTCCTGATCGGCCTTGGTTTTGGGCTCCACGGCAACCTCGATCACCGGATCGGGGAATTCCATGCGCTCCAAAATGATCGGCTTGACGGAATCACAGAGCGTGTCACCGGTGGTGGTGTCCTTCAGACCGGCAATCGCGACAATATCGCCGGCATAGGCGGTATCGATGTCTTCGCGGCTGTTGGCGTGCATCAGCAGCATACGGCCGACGCGCTCGCGCTTGCCCTTGACCGAGTTCAAAACCGACGAGCCCTTGGACAGGGTGCCGGAATAGATGCGCACGAAAGACAGTGAGCCGACGAACGGATCAGTCATGATCTTGAAAGCCAGCAACGACATCGGCGCGCTATCTTCGGCCTTGCGGGTATCGGTCGTATCCGTATCGGGCAGCACGCCCTTCACGTCGGGCACATCCAGCGGGCTGGGAAGATAGTCGACCACCGAGTCGAGCAGCGGCTGCACGCCCTTGTTCTTGAAAGCCGTGCCGCAAAGAACCGGCACGAAAGACAGCCCAATGGTGCCCTTGCGGATGCAGCTTCGCAGCGTCTCTTCGTCAGGCTCGGTGCCTTCCAAATAGGCTTCCATGGCGGCATCGTCATGCTCCACCGCCAAGTCGATCAACTGCTCGCGGTAGGCGGTGGCCTTGTCAACCAGGTCGGCGGGAATGTCGCGCTCTTCCCACTTGGCGCCCAGCGACTCTTCCAGCCACACCAGGGCCTTCATCTTGACCAGATCGACCACGCCCTCGAACTCGGCTTCGGACCCGATCGGCAGCTGCGTGACAATCGGCACGGCGCCCAGGCGATCGACGATCATATCCACGCAACGATAGAAGTCCGCGCCCATGCGGTCCATCTTGTTGATGAAGCAGATCCGCGGAACGTGGTACTTATCGGCCTGCCGCCAGACGGTCTCGGACTGAGGCTCAACACCCGCAACGGAGTCAAACACCGCCACCGCACCATCGAGCACGCGCAACGACCGCTCAACCTCAATGGTGAAGTCAACGTGGCCCGGCGTATCAATGATGTTGATGCGATGATCGTTCCAGAAGCAAGTCGTGGCAGCCGACGTGATCGTAATCCCGCGCTCCTGCTCCTGCTCCATCCAGTCCATGGTAGCGGCGCCATCATGAACTTCACCGATCTTATGAGACCGGCCTGTGTAATAAAGTACACGCTCGGTAGTCGTGGTTTTACCGGCATCAATGTGGGCCATGATGCCAATATTGCGGTACCGGTCGAGCGGCGTGGTGCGGGACGACATGATCTCTGTCTCTTCCTTGGGAAACGGCGTTACCAGCGGTAGTGAGAAAACGCCCGGTTGGCTTCGGCCATACGGTGCGTGTCTTCACGCTTCTTCACGGCAGCGCCACGATTGTTCGAAGCGTCCATGAACTCATTGGCCAAACGCTGGGTCATGGTGACCTCGGAGCGCTTGCGGGAGGCCGCGATCAACCAACGAAAGGCAAGAGCCTGGGCGCGATCAGAACGAACTTCCACCGGAACCTGATAGGTGGCGCCACCAACACGGCGGGACCGCACTTCCACTTCCGGACGGACGTTTTGCAGAGCGTCATGGAAAACCTGAATCGGATCGCCTTCCGAGCGGGAAGCAACCAAATCCAAAGCACCATAGACAATACGCTCGGCGACAGACTTCTTGCCATCGAGCATCAGAATATTCATGAACTTGGAAACGATGAGATCGCCGAATTTCGGATCGGGCAAAATCTCGCGTTTCTCTGCGCTATGACGACGCGACATTCCAGAAACTCCTTACTTCGGACGCTTGGCGCCGTACTTCGAACGACGCTGACGGCGATCCGATACACCCTGGGTATCCAGAGTGCCGCGAATGATGTGATAACGCACACCGGGCAGATCCTTCACGCGGCCGCCACGGATCATCACCACAGAGTGCTCCTGGAGGTTATGGCCCTCGCCAGGAATATAACTCACGACTTCAAAGCCGTTGGTCAGACGAACCTTTGCCACCTTACGCAAGGCGGAGTTCGGCTTCTTCGGCGTGGTCGTATAAACGCGCGTGCAAACGCCGCGCTTCTGAGGGCAAGCCTCCATGGCCGGCACTTTGTTGCGTACCGGTTTGTCTTTCCGCGAATTGCGGATCAACTGGTTGATCGTCGGCATCCGAACTCTTTTCCTCGAACCCAGTGTGTGTTGCGAAACGAGCGTCAACGGCGGAACAAGCACCCTGCCCCCGCTGACGCCTTACGCTTGTCGGGCAAAGCTGCCCGTATGTGATCTTGCGTTTCCACAAGGAGATGCGTCTAGACCGCCCCGGGCCCACCACCATCCCCAAATAGTTGGAACGGGGGCGCATACTATGGATGCGACCCCTACCCGTCAAGCCTCGCTGACGGCCTTTTTTCAACGGAAACGTTAGGTAGTCCGCCGGTCTCCGGAGAAGCAAGAATCGACAATGCGACTCTCCAGACTCAGACAGATTATTTCCACGGCGCGTAATTTTCTCAGCTGACCTGCAAAAATCACGACCGCGCCCTGAAAAGCAGCGCTTCTCAGAGCGCCGGAGTGTCCCTCTTTTGCGGGAATAAAGCAATGGCTAGAGTTGCGCCTGCCGAAATGGAATCGCGCCGCAATCCCGTGTAGGTCGCGACTCCACCGCCCGTCAACCTATCAGCGGATGCCTGACCACAGACTCGACGCGCCAAACCCGGCCTTCTGCGTCGATCCCAGGCGATCAGGCACGCGAGTCGACGGCCTGCGAGTCGGCGCCCTCGTTGCCATCCGACCAGGCCGGAACGGCAGAGGGCCGGGCAACACAGGGCGGGGCAGCACAAGGCCGGACACTGGGGACGGCGCGGCAACAGGCAAAAAAAAACAGGCGGCCCGACAAGGCCGCCTGCTTCTGATTCGCCCGCATAAGGACGCAATGGGGGATGGAAGGTCGGAAACCTAGACGACCGTCGCCGGTTCGCTGCCTTCGCCGTCGTCAACCGGATCCACCGGCGGGCTTTCCTTCGCCGATTCGAGCAAGACGGTCTCGGCCTCCCGCTCAGCAAGAATGGTCCGATCACGATCGGCCGCCAAACGGCGGAAGCGGTTCATCACGGCGCCGGTGCCCGCGGGCACCAGACGACCGACGATAACGTTTTCCTTCAGGCCGATAAGGTTATCGCTCTTGCCGTACACCGCAGCCTCGGTCAGCACCCTGGTGGTTTCCTGGAAGGAGGCCGCCGAGATGAAGGAGCGGGTCTGCAAGCTGGCCTTGGTGATGCCCTGCAGCACCGGCTTGCCATGGGCAAGGCGGCCACCGGACTTCAGCAGCTTGCGATTGTCTTCTTCATACTCCTCGCGGTCCACCTGCTCGCCCAGCAGGAAGGTCGAGTCACCCGGCTCCATGATTTCAACTTTTTGCAGCATCTGGCGAACAATCACCTCGATGTGCTTGTCGTTGATCTTCACGCCCTGAAGACGATAGACGCTCTGGATTTCGTAGGTGATGTAGTCGGCCAAAGCCTCCACGCCCAACACATGCAGGATGTCATGAGGAACGGGATTGCCGTCAAGCAGACGATCACCGACTTCCACATAGTCGCCTTCATGAACCGCCAGGTGCTTGCCCTTGGGGATCATGTATTCGACGGCTTCCTGATCATCGTTGTCCGGCCGGACAACCACCCGCCGCTTGGTCTTGTAGTCCTTGCCGAATTCAACCCGACCGGCGATTTCGGTGATGATCGCGTAATCCTTGGGCATCCGGGCTTCGAACAGCTCGGCCACCCGCGGCAGACCACCGGTGATATCACGGGTCTTGGTGGATTCTCGGGGAATACGGGCCAGCACGTCGCCGGCATGAACGGTCGCCCCATTCTCAACCGACAGAATGGCGTCGACCGACATGAAGTACCGGGCCTCCAGGCCATTGGCCAATTGAACAACCTCGCCGGCCGCGTCACGCAGGGTGATCTGTGGCTTCAGATCAGAGCCGCGGGCCACCTGTTTCCAGTCCAGCACCACGCGGTTGGAAATACCGGTGGTCTCGTCCATGACTTCGCGCATGGACACACCGTCCACCAAATCCATGAAGTTAACCAGACCGGCCTTTTCGGTGAGGATGGGGATGGTATAGGGATCCCAATCCGCCAGTTTCTGGCCCTTGGCCACCTTCACGCCATCATCCACCAGAAGACGCGCGCCGTAGGGCACACGGTACACCGCCCGCTCGCGCTTCTTTTCGTCGCGCAGCACGATTTCCAGGTTGCGGCCCATGACCACATTCACCGCATCGGAATTCGCCACCACGTTTCGGTTGCGGATTTCAACGGTGGCGCCGTCATAGGTCGCTTCCACGCTGGACTGTTCGGCGCCGCGCTGGGCCGCACCGCCAATATGGAAGGTCCGCATGGTGAGCTGGGTGCCCGGCTCGCCGATCGACTGCGCCGCGATCACGCCAATGGCCTCGCCCTGGTTCACCGGCGTGCCACGGGCCAGATCACGGCCGTAGCAGGCCGCGCAGATGCCGCCGCGGGCCTCGCAGGTCAGCGGCGAGCGGATCTTGATGGTATCAATGCCGGCTTGATCAATGGCCTCGATCACGTCTTCTTCGATCATGTTGCCTTTTTTGACGTAGACCACGCCAGACAGCGGATCGATGACATCTTCAAAGGCGGTACGACCCAGAATACGCTCGGACAGCGGGGCGATCACCTCGCCCCCGTCCATCACCGCGCCGACCGTCAGGTGTTTTTCCGTGCCGCAGTCTTCTTGAATGATGATCGCGTCCTGGGCGACATCGACGAGACGCCGGGTCAGATAACCCGAGTTGGCCGTCTTCAGCGCGGTATCGGCCAAGCCCTTACGCGCGCCGTGGGTGGAGTTGAAGTACTCCAGCACCGACAGACCTTCCTTAAAGTTGGAAATGATCGGCGTTTCAATGATCTCACCCGACGGCTTGGCCATCAGGCCGCGCATACCCGCCAGCTGCTTGATCTGCGCCGCCGAGCCACGCGCGCCGGAGTGCGCCATCATGTAGACCGAGTTGATGTCGCGTCCCTTGCCAATCTGCATGGTCCGCATCATCTCGTCGGCGACCTTGTCCGAGCACTGTGACCAGACATCGACGACCTTGTTGTATTTTTCGCCGCGTGTGATCAAACCTTCTTGATACTGCTGCTCGAACTCCTTGACCTGCGCCAGAGCCGCATCAACCAGCTTCGCCTTGGCCTCGGGGATGATCAGATCATCCTTGCCGAAGGAAATGCCGGCTTTACAGGCATGGGCGAAGCCCAGCTTCATGATCTGGTCGCAGAAGATCACCGTCTCCTTCTGGCCGCAGTGGCGGTAGACCAGGTCAATCAGTTCCTGAACGTCCTTTTTCGGCAGAACCTTGTTGATCGACTCAAAAGGCACGTTCTGGTGCTTCGGCAGCACTTGATAGATCAGCAGGCGGCCGGGCGAGGTGTCGACAAGGCGGCGAATCTCTTCGCCGTTTTCGTCAATCGCCCGGATCCGCGCCCGGATCTTGCTGTGCAGGGTGATGTCGCCGGAATGCAGGGCGTGCTCCATCTCGCCGATGGTGGCGAACGCCATGCCTTCACCCGGCTCGTGCTCCGACTCCATGGAAAGATAGTAGATGCCAAGCACGATATCCTGGGACGGAACAATGATCGGCTTGCCGTTGGCCGGGCTGAGGATGTTGTTGGTCGACATCATCAGCACGCGGGCTTCCAACTGGGCTTCCAGCGACAGCGGCACGTGAACCGCCATTTGATCGCCGTCGAAATCGGCGTTGAAAGCGGTACAGACCAGCGGATGCAGCTGGATCGCCTTGCCTTCGATCAGCGAGGGTTCGAAAGCCTGGATCCCCAAACGGTGCAGGGTCGGCGCCCGGTTCAGCATCACCGGATGCTCGCGGATCACCTCTTCCAGGATGTCCCAAACCTCGGGCCGCTCCTTTTCCACCATGCGCTTGGCGGCCTTGATGGTGGTCGCCATGCCATAGAGTTCGAGCTTGGAGTAGATGAAGGGCTTGAACAGCTCCAAGGCCATCTTCTTCGGCAAGCCGCACTGATGCAGCTTCAACTCCGGTCCAACCACGATCACCGAGCGGCCGGAGTAGTCGACGCGCTTGCCCAGCAGGTTCTGCCGGAAGCGGCCCTGCTTGCCCTTGAGCATATCGGACAGGGATTTCAGCGGCCGCTTGTTGGCGCCGGTGATGACCCGGCCGCGGCGGCCGTTGTCGAACAGCGCGTCCACCGATTCCTGCAGCATGCGCTTTTCGTTGCGCACGATGATATCGGGCGCGCGCAGCTCGATCAGCCGCTTCAGGCGGTTGTTGCGGTTGATCACGCGGCGATAGAGATCGTTGAGATCGGAGGTGGCGAACCGGCCGCCGTCCAGCGGCACCAACGGGCGCAACTCAGGCGGAATAACCGGCACCACGTCCAGAATCATCCACTCCGGCCGCGCGCCGGACTCGAGGAAGGCCTCGATCAACTTCAAGCGCTTGACCAACTTCTTGCGCTTGGCTTCCGAGTTGGTATCGCGCAGATCTTCGCGCACGGTCACATTCTCTTCTTCCATCTCGATGGAAGAGAGCATGTCCTTGAGAGCCTCGGCGCCGATCTTCGCGGTGAAAGCGTCCTCGCCATACTCGTCGAGGGCGTCAACCATCTCCTCTTCACTGAGCAGCTGGTTCTTCTTCAAGGGCGTCAAACCGGGCTCGATCACCACGAAGTTCTCAAAATAGAGAACCCGCTCCAGATCTTTCAAGGTCATGTCGAGCAGCAGTCCGATGCGGCTCGGCAACGACTTGAGGAACCAGATGTGCGCCACCGGACTGGCCAGCTCGATGTGGCCCATACGCTCGCGGCGCACCTTCGAGAGGGTGACTTCAACGCCACACTTCTCGCAAATGATGCCGCGATACTTCATCCGCTTATACTTGCCGCACAGGCATTCGTAGTCCTTGATCGGACCAAAGATGCGCGCGCAAAACAGGCCATCACGCTCCGGCTTGAAGGTCCGGTAGTTGATGGTCTCGGGCTTTTTGATCTCACCAAAGGACCAGGAGCGGATCTGCTCGGGGCTGGCGATGGTAATCTTGATCTGGTCGAAGCTCTGAGGGCCCGTGGATTGGCCGAAGAGGTTCATCAACTCTTTCATAACGGTGCTCCGTCTTTCATGTGGTCCTGAGGGTCAGCAGCTCGCGTTTCGATAGCCATCAAAGCTCGGTCTGCTGCAGGTCCACGTTCAGACCCAGTGACTTCAGTTCCTTGATAAGGACGTTAAAGGACTCGGGGATCCCGGCCTCGTAATTGTCCTCACCCTTGACGATGGATTCGTACACCTTGGTACGTCCGCCGACGTCATCCGACTTCACCGTCAGCATTTCCTGCAGGGTATAAGCCGCACCGTAAGCTTCCAACGCCCAGACCTCCATTTCGCCGAAGCGCTGGCCGCCGAACTGCGCCTTACCACCCAACGGCTGCTGGGTGACCAAGCTGTAGGGGCCGATGGAACGGGCATGGATCTTGTCGTCCACCAAGTGATGGAGCTTCAGCATATAGATGTAACCAACGGTTACCGACCGATCGAATTTCTCGCCGGTGCGCCCGTCGACCAGGGTGACTTGCCCCGAAGAGTGCAGATTGGCGCGTTCCAGCGTGTCGATGATGTCGGCTTCACGCGCCCCATCGAAAACCGGGGTTGCGATCGGAATGCCCTTGACCACGTTGGTCGCCAGCTCGACGGTCTCCTCGTCACTCATGCCGACGATGTCTTCAGCGAAGATTTCATCGCCGTAGGCATGCCTTAGCTGACCGCGCAACTCATCCATCGGCGCGCCGCGACGGACATCCGCCAGCACCTTGCCGATCTGCTTACCCAAGCCGGCGCAGCCCCAACCCAGATGGGTTTCCAGGATCTGTCCGACGTTCATGCGCGACGGCACACCCAAGGGGTTGAGCACAATGTCGACGTTGGTGCCGTCTTCCAGATGCGGCATGTCCTCGATCGGCATAATACGGGAAATAACGCCCTTGTTGCCGTGACGGCCGGCCATCTTGTCGCCCGGCTGCAGCTTGCGCTTTACCGCCACGAAGACCTTGACCATCTTCATCACGCCCGGCGGCAACTCATCGCCGCGCTGCAGCTTGTCCACCTTGTCCTCGAAACGCTTCTCCAACTCATCAACCGAATCGTCGAACTGCTTCAGCAAGGCTTCCAAGTCGCCTTGGCGGGCGTCATCGGTTACCGCGATGGCGCGCCATTCCCCGGGGGTGAAGTCAGACAGCACCGCATCGGTGATCTTGGTGCCGGCCTTGACCCCGCGCAGACCGCTTTCCAGCTCCTGGTCGGCCAGAAGATCCTTCAGGCGGCCGTAGAAAGACCGCTCCAAAATTGCCTTTTCGTCGTCGCGATCCTTGGCGAGATGCTCGATCTCGGCCTTTTCGATAGCCAGCGCCCGCTCGTCCTTGTCGACGCCGCGGCGCGAGAAGACACGCACTTCCACCACCGTGCCCGTCGCCCCCGGCGGCAGACGCAAGGAGGTGTCGCGCACATCCGAGGCCTTTTCACCGAAGATTGCCCGCAGCAGCTTTTCTTCCGGCGTCATCGGCGACTCGCCCTTCGGCGTCACCTTGCCCACCAGAATATCACTCGAGGAAACCTCGGCGCCGATGTAGACGATGCCGGCCTCATCCAGGTTGCGGAGCGCGTCCTCGCCGACATTGGGAATGTCACGGGTGATTTCTTCCTGGCCCAGCTTGGTGTCGCGGGCCATCACCTCGAATTCTTCAATGTGGATCGAGGTGAAGATGTCGTCGCTGACGATGCGCTCGGAAATCAGGATCGAATCTTCGAAGTTGTAGCCATTCCAGGGCATGAACGCGACCAGCACGTTCCGGCCCAGGGCCAGCTCGCCAAACTCCGTCGAGGGACCATCGGCGATGATGTCGCCCTTGGCGATCAAATCGCCCACCTTGACCAACGGCTTCTGGTTGATGCAGGTGTTTTGATTGGACCGCTGGAACTTCAGCAGGTTGTAGATATCCACGCCGGATTCACCATGCGCGGCTTCATCGGTCACCCGAATCACCACCCGGGTGGCGTCCACCTGGTCGACGATCCCACCGCGTCGGGCTGAAATCGCCACCCCGGAATCCCGGGCGACGATCTCTTCCATGCCGGTGCCGACCAAGGGTGCGTCGGCCTTGACCAACGGCACCGCCTGGCGCTGCATGTTCGACCCCATCAGCGCTCGGTTGGCGTCATCATTTTCCAGGAAGGGAATGAGCGCCGCGGCCACCGAGACGATCTGCTTGGGCGACACGTCGATGAAATCGATATCGTCCGAGCCGGCCACCACGTAATCGCCCGCCGACCGGCAGGCAATCAGTTCTTCCAGAAAGCCGCCCTTGGCGTCCAGCGGAGCATTGGCCTCGGCAATGGTGTAGCGCCCTTCGTCCATCGCCGAAAGATAGATCACCTCGTCGGTAACCAGACCATCGATCACCCTGCGGTAGGGACTTTCGATAAAGCCGTACTGATTCACCCGGGCATAGGTCGCCAGGGAGTTGATCAAGCCGATGTTCGGGCCTTCCGGCGTCTCAATCGGGCAGATGCGGCCGTAGTGGGTCGGGTGCACATCGCGCACTTCAAAGCCGGCGCGCTCACGGGTCAGGCCGCCAGGCCCCAGGGCCGAAAGGCGACGCTTGTGGGTGACCTCGGAAAGCGGGTTGGTTTGATCCATGAACTGTGACAGCTGCGACGAGCCGAAGAACTCGCGCACCGCCGCGGCGGCGGGCTTGGCGTTGATCAGGTCATGGGGCATGACGCTGTCGATCTCGACCGAGGACATCCGCTCCTTGATCGCGCGTTCCATCCGCAGCAGGCCGACGCGATACTGATTTTCCAGCAGCTCGCCAACCGAGCGAACTCGGCGGTTACCCAGGTGATCGATATCGTCGATCTCGCCGCGACCGTCTTTCAGCTCGCACAGGATGCGCACGATCTCCAGGATGTCTTCCCGGCGCAGAATCCGCACCTGATCGTCGGTCTCGAATTGCAGGCGCGAGTTCATTTTCACCCGGCCCACGGCCGAGAGGTCATAGCGTTCAGAGTCGAAGAACAGACTGTTGAACATCGCCTCGGCGGTTTCCAGGGTTGGCGGCTCGCCGGGACGCATAACCCGGTAAATATCGATCAACGCATCTTCCCGGCTGGCGTTCTTGTCGGCCGCCAGGGTGTTGCGCAGGTAGGCGCCGACATTGAGATGATCAATCGCCAGCAAGGAAAGCTGCTTGATGTTGACTTCGTCGAGCCGGGTGAAAACCTCTTCGTTGAGCTCGTCACCGGCCTCCAAAATCACCTCACCGGTCTCTGGATCGATGGCGTCTTGCGAGGCGTACTGACCGTAAAGGTTCTCGGTGGCCACCAAAATGTGCTTCAGGCCCGCGTCCACCAGCTTCTTGATCTGGCGCGGCGTCATCTTGGAGCCGGCTTCCGCCACCACTTCGCCGGTCTTGGCGTCGACCAAATCAACGACCAGCTTCTGGCCCTTGAAACGCTCGCCATCGAACGGCGTCTTCCAGCCCTTTTTCGTGCGGTTGTATTCGGTGTTGTCGTAATAGCGGTTGAGGATGTCCTCGGCGGACAGGCCGGATATTTCGGTCGGCTCGACAGGCAGGCCTTCGGCGCGGCGCGCGGCGCGCAGTTCGGCCGACTTGTCGTTGTCGAGCGCCATGAGCAACGTGGTTGCCGGCAGCTTGCGACGACGGTCAATGCGCACGAACAGCAGATCCTTGGCGTCGAATTCGAAGTCCAGCCAGGAGCCGCGATAGGGAATCACCCGGGCGGCAAAAAGGAACTTGCCCGAGGAATGGGTCTTGCCTTTGTCATGGTCAAAGAACACGCCGGGGCTGCGGTGCATCTGCGAAACGATGACGCGCTCCGTGCCATTGACAACAAAGGTCCCATTGCCGGTCATGAGCGGCATGTCGCCCATGTAGACATCTTGTTCCTTAATGTCGCGGATCGTGCGGGAGCCGGTGTCCTCGTCGATATCCCACACCACCAGGCGCAACGTCACCTTCAGCGGAGCGGCATAGGTAATGCCGCGCTGCTGGCATTCTTCCACGTCGTATTTTGGCGTTTCCAGTTCATAGCTAACGAACTGCAGCTCGGAACGTCCGGCAAAATCCCTAATCGGATAAACGGATTTGAAAACTTCTTGCAGACCGGTGTCGGTCCGATCTTCGGCTTTGATGCCAACCTGAAGAAACTGATCATAGGAGGTTTTTTGAACCTCGATCAGGTTAGGCATCTGGGTCACCTCGGGAATACGCCCGAAAGACTTGCGAATACGCTTGCGTCCGGTGAACGACCTCGCCATCTTCGATCCTCATCGCTGTCGCCTGACCACGCCAACAGGCGCTCAGGTCCACTCGCTAAAATGAAAGTATATCTACTCACCGCCATCCTGTTGTACGAGTGACCCACCAGGATGCGCGGCGATGAAGTTTTGGGCGCCCGCCCGTCCCCTTCACACAGGACCTCAATAAGACGCGGAAAGGCCGGCGCGGCGCACGGAGTTTTTCCGCGCGCCGGCCGGACCTTACGTCCGTTTTGAAAAGCTGACTGTCTTACTTGATTTCGACAGTTGCACCAGCTTCCGTCAGCTTTGTCTTGATCGCCGCGGCTTCGTCCTTGGAGACGCCTTCCTTCACAGGTTTAGGCGCTTCATCGACGAGAGCCTTAGCTTCCTTGAGGCCCAGGCCAGTGATGGCGCGGACTTCTTTAATGACGTTGATCTTCTTCTCGCCGGCAGCGGCGAGGATCACGTCAAACTCAGTCTGTTCTTCGACTTCCGCAGCGGCGTCGCCACCACCAGCGGCAGCCGCAACAGCGACGGGAGCGGCGGCGGAAACGCCCCACTCTTCTTCCAACTTCTTAGCCAGTTCAGCGGCTTCGAGCACGGTGAGCTTGGAGAGCTCTGCAATCAACTTATCGAGATCAGCCATCTTCATGTATCCTATTTAGGCTTGAGCTTTTGTCATAAACGACGGTCAGCCACCTCAAGCGGCTTCGTCCTTGGCGCTATAAGCAGCGAAAACACGGGCCAACTGGCTGGCCGGAGCCTGCACGACACCGGCCACCTTGGTGGCAGGGGCCTGCAGAAGACCAACGAGCTTCCCGCGGAGTTCATCGAGCGACGGCATGGTGGCAAGCGCGGAAACGCCTGCAACATCCAACACCGTTACGCCCATTGCGCCGCCCACAATCGTCAGCTTGTCGTTCTTCTTCGCGAAACCGACAGTGACCTTTGCAGCAGACACCGGATCGTCAGAGACCGTGATGGCCGTCGGACCGGTGAACAGCGGCGCAAGCGCCTCGAACTTCGTGCCCTTGAGAGCGAGCTTGACCAGACGATTCTTCGCGACCTGATGGGTCGATCCTGCTTCCCGCACCTTCGTACGCAGATCAGTCGACTCGGCAACCGTCATCCCCGACTGGCGGGTAACGACCACTGCTTCTGCCTCACTGAAGCGCGCTTGCAACGCGGCAACCAGGGCTTCCTTTTCTGAACGGTCCATTAAACGCTCCCAACTGGTCCTTGAGAAACCAACTCTCAAAGACCGGGTTGCACGAGGGCGGTCAGGACAAGTCCGGACCACCCCGGTTCGCCTGTCCTGGAAGCTCAAGCCAAAGCTCTGAGCCGATACCTCGGTTCAGAGCTAGAAACTCTTTGCTTCCTGTCTATACAGGCCCCCTCTTGGGCTTGTCCTTTATCAAGGCCAAGG
Organism: uncultured Rhodovibrionaceae bacterium; assembly: GCA_963976695.1. Taxonomy (GTDB): domain Bacteria; phylum Pseudomonadota; class Alphaproteobacteria; order Kiloniellales; family DSM-21159; genus CAXBMB01. The sequence continues at coordinate 2,484 of CAXBMB010000076.1, read as the reverse complement.
CCTCAACGGAGCTTAAGCCGAGCCGAAACCCGACACCTGTAGTCTTGGACAGGGTGGGAGCAACGGTTGCCCGCCGCTCCCCTCGCCGCCACCCTGACCGTCTGCCACGCACCGCGTGAAAGAAGGCCAAACTGGCGGTATTTCAAAAACTTAGTCGGTGGCCGACAGACTGGCCACATCCACATGCAAGCCCGGGCCCATGGTCGAAGACATGGAAACGCGCTTGATGTAGGTCCCTTTTGCGCCGGTCGGCTTGGCCTTGGCGATGGCGGCGAAGAAGGCGCGGACATTGTCCACCAACTTGCTTTCATCAAAGGAGGCCTTACCAACGCCGGCATGCACGACGCCGGCCTTTTCAACGCGAAATTCCACCTGGCCGCCCTTGGCGTCCTCGATGGCCTTGGTCACGTCCATGGTGACCGTGCCCAGCTTGGGATTGGGCATCAGGCCGCGCGGGCCGAGGATCTTACCCAGCTTGCCGACCACCGGCATCATGTCAGGGGTCGCGATAACCCGATCGAAGTCCATCTCGCCGGCCTGCACCTTGGCGGCCAGATCGTCGGCGCCGACGATGTCAGCGCCCGCGGCGGTGGCTTCCTCGGCCTTCGGACCCTTGGCGAAAACCGCGACGCGCACGGTCTTGCCGGTGCCGTGGGGCAGGCTGACCATGCCGCGCACGTTCTGATCGGCGTGCCGGGGGTCCACACCCAGGTTCATGGAGAGTTCGATGGTTTCATCGAACTTCGCCGTGGCGGCGGCCTTGACCAGCTTCACCGCTTCTTCGACGGCATAATCGACATTTGGGACGCGACCCTCCAGGGCCGACTTCAAACGCTTACCGATGCGAGCCATTGTCTTACTCCCCAACCTCAATACCCATGGAGCGCGCCGAACCCAAGATAATCAGGCTCGCTGCATCCAGGTCGTTGGCGTTCAGATCCTTCATCTTGGCTTCGGCGATTTCACGCACCTGCGCCATGGTGACCGACCCGACCTTGTTCTTGTTGGGAACGCCGGAACCCTTGGCCACGCCAGCCGCCTTGCGCAGCAGATAGCTGGCCGGCGGGGTCTTGGTCTCGAAGGAGAATGAACGGTCCGCATAGGCCGTGATCACCACGGGAATGGGCATGCCCGGTTCCATATTGCCGGTTTCGGCATTGAAGGCCTTGCAGAATTCCATGATGTTCAGGCCGCGTTGACCCAAAGCCGGGCCGACGGGAGGCGACGGATTGGCTTTACCAGCTGGGATCTCCAGCTTGATATAGCCGACTACTTTTTTAGCCATGAAAGAGCCTTTCTAGCGAATCTAAGGCCGCGCGGTTCGGCTATGGCAAGCCTCCCGCACACACATGCGAGCCGAAAAGCCTACTGCTTTTCGACCTGCGAATATTCCAGTTCAACAGGTGTTGAACGCCCGAAAATAGAGACCGACACCTTCAGCCGGGAGCGCTCCTCATCCACATCCTCAACGGATCCGATGAAGGAGGCAAAGGGCCCATCGGCCACCCGCACCTGCTCGCCGATCTCAAAGGTAATGGAAGGCTTGGGACGATCCACCCCTTCCTGCACCTGCTTGATCATACGCTCGGCCTCCACCTTGGAGATGGGCGTCGGCCGACCTTTACTGCCCAGAAAGTCGGAGACTTTCGGCGTATTTTTTACAAGGTGCCACGTTTCATCGGTCAGGTCCATGCTTACCAGGACATAACCGGGGAAGAACTTGCGCTCCGCCGTGACCTTCTGGCCGCGACGCACCTCCACCACCTCTTCCATCGGCACCAAAACCTCGGGAATGAGGTCGGTCATATCTTTTGCATCGGCCTGTTCGCGGATGGCGTCGGCCACCTTGCGCTCAAAACCGGAATAGACGTGAATTACGTACCAGCGAACCGCCACGGATTAACCCCCCAATCCGAGGATCGTGCGAATGCCAAGCGAGAGCAACTGATCCACCAGGAAAAAAAACATCGCAGCCAAAAACACCATGACGAAGACCATCAAGGTGGTCACCATGGTTTCCTTGCGTGTCGGCCAGGTAACCCGAGAGATCTCCTGGCGCACCTCGCGGATATATTGCCCCGGGCTGATGTTCACCATGTTTCTTTTCGCCCTTCATACGATCGCCACCGTCAAGCTGACCACGATATCGTCACGCTGACCACGATCTCTGTTCTTCATGCCATTGTCCCGCTGTCGCCAGCCGGCAATGTCTAGCCTTTCGAGCCTACAGGCCCCAGGGGCCTAACGCGAGTCCCAACGCGCAGAAGCGCCGCTGACCCAGCGGCGCTTGGCAGGAGTGGAGGGACTCGAACCCCCAGCCCCCGGTTTTGGAGACCGGTGCTCTACCAATTGAGCTACACTCCTATAGCGCCTAGCCACTCGTGACCACGGCGGCCTCCAACATCGTTTCCGCTGTCAGAAAACCGCCGAGGACGCGAGTTATATACTTACTCGACGATGGAGGCAACGACACCGGCGCCCACG
>CAXBMB010000075.1:0-16220 GCA_963976695.1 uncultured Rhodovibrionaceae bacterium | reverse complement strand
TGCCGGATCAAGCCTGGGAGGACAAGGGGCAGCACCTCTTGCGGGGCCTGAGCACGCCGGTGCCCGTGTTGTCGATTCTGCCGCCGGACAAGAAAAACAGCCAACCGTTGGTTCCGGGACAAAATTAACATAAAAGCTTAACCGCTTCATCGGAGGCTTGGCGTTGCCGTCGTCTTTGGCTAGAATCGACTCGGCCTCTGATCAGTTTATACAGCGGGCGGTCACATTCTGGCGGCGTCGGGCGGTTCGGGCGGCGGCGGGCAAGGGGCGCAAACGACAGCAACAGCGCCGATTCGGGGATTCTAGCGAAGTAACGCAGCGATGGCAGACAACGACATTATCATCGAGTTTCTGCAACAGGGGCGCTATGTGAAGGTGTCGGCCTTCGATAGCCAAGCCATGATCGAGGTTTCCATTGTCGGTGACCCGAGCAAGGGAGAAGACCACCTCCGAGATATGGTGTTGAAGAAGCTGGAGTTTGTTTTGAATCAGAAGAAAAGTTCGCCGTCCTCGACCAGAAAACGCGGCGGAATTATTGTTTGACCAATAACGGTTTTGTTTTTTCGAATTGCTGCGAACCGTTCAGTGTTTCTCTACTTTAGCAGCGCTTTCCCGACTCAATTATCAGGTTCAGTTCTGATTTTTCGATCAAAGATCCGGCCGTTATCGTCATCTTTGGATTTTTATCTAGACTTGACGGGTTCTGTTGCGTGGAATACCTCTTCGCAATAAAAAAATGGGGCAGGTTTGGGATCCGGCGAAAATGAGCCCACTCAATAGCGAGGCCATTACGCTGGGAAACAAGAAAAACCAAGGCCATCAAGCCTGCTTGCAACAAAAAAACACCCTTGAAAACTGATTTGGCAAACCGAGCGCCGAGAGGCTTTTCTTGGCGCTTTCGGATAGGGAAGGCAGATGGAATATTTTATCCAACAGCTAATCAACGGAACGACGTTGGGCGCTGTCTATGGCCTGATCGCGATTGGCTACACCATGGTCTATGGGATCATCGGCATGATCAACTTCGCCCACGGCGATATCTACATGATCGGCGCCTTTATCGCGATAATTGGCTTTTTGGTGGTGGGAACCATGGGGATCACCATGATCCCGGTTGCGATCTTCATTGTTTTGATCTTGGCGATGGTTATCACGGCGGTCTACGGCTGGACCCTTGAAAGGGTCGCTTATCGGCCGCTGCGCGGATCTTCCCGCTTGGCACCGCTGATTTCGGCCATTGGGATGTCGATCTTTTTGCAGAATTACGTTCAGCTGCTTCAGGGGGCCCGGGTCAAACCGCTGCCGCCGATGATCCGTGGCGGCGTTGCGCTGATGGAGCGTGACGACGGTTTCGTCGTCAATCTCAGCTATATGCAGATGTTGATTATCGGCCTTACCATCGTTTTGATGTTTGCCTTTTCTCAGTTGATCAACCGCACCGAAATGGGGCGCATGCAGCGCGCCTGTGAGCAGGACAAAACCATGGCCGCCCTTCTGGGGGTGAACGTGGACCGAACCATCTCGATCACCTTTATCCTGGGGGCCGCCCTGGCCGCCGTGGCCGGTGTCATGGTGACGCTTTATTATGGCGTGGTGGATTTCTATATCGGCTTCCTGGCAGGTGTGAAAGCCTTCACGGCGGCGGTTCTGGGCGGCATCGGCTCAATCCCCGGCGCCATGCTCGGCGGTCTGCTGATCGGCTTGATCGAAGCGTTTTGGTCGGGCTACTTCTCGGTGGAATACAAGGACGTCGCTGCCTTCGGCATTCTGGTCCTGGTCCTGATTTTCCGGCCTTCCGGCCTTCTGGGCAAACCCGAAATCGAGAAGGTGTAGGATCATGACCGTCACTGAAAGCACCGCGTCTTCGCCTGAAGTTCGCGCGCCACTGGATTGGCGCGAGATTTTGAAGGACGCTGGGGTTACCGCCCTGGTGGCCTTCGGTCTGACCATCGCGCTCGTCGGCATCCGGACCTTGGATCGCGAGACCCAATTTATTTATGAAACCCAGTTCCCGGATGTGGCCTGGTCAATCGTGTTGATTGTTTTGGGACGGATGGGTTTGACCATCAACCGGCAGGGCTATTACCGGCCGGTGCTGGCGGCATCGTTGCTTGCCGCCGTGGTTTCCTGGTTCATCACCTTTCCCAGCCAGATCCTCTTTCTGATCGCCTTTTCCGCGTCGCTGGTGATTGCGTTGGCGGCGACCATTAGAATTGTTCGGCACGGGCAAGGCATTGATGAGGCCGCCCGGGAAAAGTCCATGGACCGGGTCGCGGTCCAGTTCCAGAAAATGAGCCGTCTGCTTGGGCCGATCTTCGTGGTGTTCGGGCTGCTCTTGCCGCTGATGCCTTTCGCCGACCGACAGGTTCTCGACATCAGCGTGCTGATTCTGACCTACATCATGCTGGGCTGGGGGCTAAACATCATCGTCGGTTTGGCCGGCCTGCTGGACCTGGGCTACGTGGCCTTCTATGCCATCGGCGCCTATTCCTACGCCTTGCTGTCCTTCTACTTCGATTTTTCCTTCTGGATCAGCCTGCCGCTGGCCGGCGTGCTGGCCGCCAGTGGTGGTTTGCTGCTGGGGTTCCCGGTCTTGCGGTTGCGCGGCGACTACTTCGCCATCGTGACCCTGGGGTTTGGTGAGATCATTCGAATTGTGCTGCTGAACTGGTACACCTTCACCGGCGGCCCCGATGGACTGTCCTCCATCCCGCGGCCCAGCTTCTTCGGGCTGGCCACTATGTCCCGCAAAGCCGCGGACGGACTGCCGCCGTTTCATGAGTGGTGGAACGGCACATTCGGCTGGATTGCCGAGATTGGCTACACGCCGATGAACCGGGTGGTGTTCTTCTTCTATCTGATCCTGGCATTGGCGCTGGTGGTGAACTTCGTGTCGATCCGCTTGCGCAAGATCAACATGGGCCGGGCCTGGGAAGCGCTGCGCGAGGACGATATTGCTTGCCAGTCGCTGGGGATCAATCGGACCAATATCAAGTTGACCGCCTTCGTCATCTCCGCGTCGTTTGCCGGACTCGCCGGGTCGTTCTTCGCAACCCGGCAGGGCTTTATCAGCCCGGAAAGCTTTACCTTCCTGGAATCGGCCATCATTCTGGCCATCGTGGTTCTGGGCGGGACCGGCAGTCAAATGGGCGTGGTCATCGCCGCCATTGTGCTGATCGGCGCGCCGGAGCTGTTCCGAGACCTGGAGCAGTACCGGATGTTGGCCTTCGGCGCGGGAATGACCTTGATCATGCTGTGGCGACCTCGTGGTCTGCTGTCTCATCGGAACCCCTCGATTCTGTTGCATGGCAAGAACCCCAGTTCGGCTGAGCAAAGGGAGACCGTCTAATGAGTGAAAAACGTGATCTGCTGACGGTCGAACACTTGACCATGCGCTTTGGCGGCCTGGTTGCCGTCGATGATGTGTCGCTGGTGGCCAAGGATAAGGAAATCACCGCCATCATTGGTCCGAATGGTGCTGGAAAGACCACTTTCTTCAACTGCTTGACCGGATTTTATAAACCAACCGTCGGGCGCTTGACCTTGCAGAATGAGCGCCGAAGTTTCTACCTGGAGCAAATGGACGGCCATAAGATTTCCGAAGTGGCCGGGGTGGCGCGGACCTTCCAGAATATCCGGCTTTTCAGAGCCATGTCGGTGCTGGAAAACCTGTTGGTGGCCCAGCACCACAGCCTTCAGCGCGCGTCGTACTTCTTGGTCGGCGGCATTTTGGGCCTGCCGGCCTATCGCAAGGCCGAAAAGAAGGCGATCGATCTGGCCCGCTATTGGCTGGATCAAGTGGGTCTGACCGACCGCGCCGACTGGAATGCCGACAACCTGCCCTATGGCGATCAGCGACGCCTGGAAATCGCCCGGGCCATGTGCACCCAACCTGTCGCTCTTTGCCTGGATGAGCCGGCGGCCGGCCTGAACCCCCGGGAATCCCATGATCTCAATCTGCTGCTGCAGAAGATCCGCGATGAACATGGCATCGGCGTGCTGCTGATCGAACACGACATGTCGGTGGTCATGCAGATCTCCGATCATGTGGTCGTGCTGGATTATGGCCGCAAGATCGCCGACGGCACGCCGATGGAGGTGCGTCACGATCCCACGGTGATCCGCGCCTACCTTGGTGAAGACGAGGAAGAACTGCCAGAAGAGATTGCGAAGGATCTTTCGAAAAAGGCTGGCTCGAATTTGACGGGGGGGACGGCCTGATGCTGAAGATCAGTGGAGTACATACCTACTATGGCGCCATCGAGGCGTTGAAGGGCGTGGATGTGGAGATCGAGGAGGGCGAGATCGTCACCTTGATCGGCGCCAATGGCGCGGGCAAGTCCACCTTGCTGATGACGGTGTGCGGAAACCCGCGGGCGCGCCAGGGGCGCATCGAACTGCGCGGGGAAAACATCACCCGGATGCCCACCCACGAAATCGTCCAACGGGGCCTGGCGCAATCGCCCGAAGGCCGGCGGATCTTTGCCCGGATGACCGTGCGCGAGAATCTGCAAATGGGATGCGTTGTCGGCAACCAGGCGAACTTTTCCCGCAATCTGGAACGGGCCTTCACGCTGTTTCCCCGGCTGAAGGAGCGTCAGAATCAACGCGGCGGCACGCTTTCGGGCGGCGAGCAGCAGATGCTGGCCATCGCGCGGGCCCTGATGAGCGAGCCGCGCCTGTTGCTGCTGGATGAACCCTCGCTGGGTCTTGCCCCCTTGGTGGTGAAGCAGATCTTCGAGGTGATCAATCAGATCAACAAGGAAGAAGGGGTGACCGTTTTCTTGGTGGAGCAAAACGCCTTCCATGCCCTCCGGCTGGCCCATCGCGGCTACGTCATGGTGAACGGGGTCATTACCATGCAAGGCACCGGCGCCGAACTGCTGGCCAACGAGGAGGTGCGTGCCGCCTACCTCGAAGGCGGGAATTGAACAGGAACGGATAGCGACATGGAATTCTTTGGCACCACCCCCTTTGTCTTCGTCGGCCTCACGCTGGTCTTTTTCGGCGGCTGCGCCATCATGACCGGGCAGGGGCTGGCAAAATCCTGGCGTCCGATATGGTTCGTCGTTCCTTACGGTCTGCTGTTGGGTCTCGGCGACCGCTTCTTGACCTATGCGCTGTTCGAAGGCGAGCTGCTGACGTTGCCTGGCTATATCCTCGACACAGCCATTCTCATTGTGATCGCCTTGGCGGCCTATCGTCTGACCCAGGTGAATAAAATGATTGTTCAATATCCTTGGCTCTATCAGCGCCAGGGGTTGTTTTCTTGGCGCGAAAAGGGTCGCGCCCAGTAAATTCCGACCTTGCCGCGAGCGCGGTCGGAAAATCTTGCGGGCGAAGCTTATAGTGGTATTCTTTGGTCTCATGACACTGCAGGCCTTGGATCGATCCAGAAGAGGCGAGAAACGCCTGCATAACATCCGCTAGTCCAACAGGGAGAAGCATAATGCGGAGAACTTCTATCGTGCTGGCTGCTGCCGCGGCCGTCATGGCCGGCAGCATGGGCCTTGCCCAAGCCCAGATTAAAATCGCCACGGTGGGCCCGATTACCGGCCAATACGCCGCCTTTGGCGAGCAGATGAAACGGGGCCTGGAAATGGCCGTTTCCGATATCAACGCCGCGGGCGGCGTGAACGGCGAACAGCTGATCGCCGTTGTCGGCGATGACGCCTGCGATCCAAAGCAGGCCGTGGCCGTGGCCAATAAGATGGCTGCCGATGGCGTAAGCTTCGTTGCCGGCCATTTCTGCTCCAGTTCCTCGATCCCCGCGTCCGCTGTCTACGCGGAAGAGGGGATCTTGATGATCTCTCCGGCCTCCACCAATCCGGCCTTGACCGATGATGCCCAGGCCAAGGGTTGGAACAACGTCCACCGCGTCGCTGGCCGTGACGATGCCCAGGGCATCGTGGCGGGCAACTTCCTGGCGGATACCTACGAAGGCAGCGATGTCGCTATTCTTCACGACAAGACCGCCTACGGTAAGGGTCTGGCCGATGAAACCCGTAAGCAGTTCAATGCCCGCGGCAAGACCGAAGGCATGTATGAAGCCTACACCGCCGGTGAAAAAGACTACTCGGCGTTGGTTTCCAAAATGAAGTCCGCCGGTATTAAGGCCTTCTATGTCGGTGGCTATCACACCGAAGCCGGTTTGATGATCCGCCAGGCCCAGGGCCAAGGTTATAACCCGCAGTTGGTATCGGGCGACGCCTTGGTGACCGATGAGTTCTGGAAGATCACCGGCAAGGCCGGCGAGGGCACCCTCATGACCTTTGCTCCCGATCCGCGCAAGCTGCCCAGCTCGGTCAAGTTGGTGGAGAAGTTCCGGTCCAGCGGCTATGAGCCGGAGGGTTACACACTCTACACCTACGCCGCGGTGCAGGTTTTCACCCAGGCCGCCACCGCCACCGGTTCGGTCGATGTTGATGCGCTGTCCGAGGCAATTCGCGGCAACAGTTTCGACACCGTGTTGGGCCGCCTGACCTTTGACGAGAAGGGCGACGTGAAGAACCCTGAATACGTCTGGTATATCTGGAAGGACGGCAAGTACAGCGAGAAGATGTAAGTCTTCTTGCCAGCGTTCAAAACAGAAGCGGCCCGGTTGCAAGACCGGGCCGTTTTTGCGTCTGGAGGCTGCTACCAGCCTGCATTGACTGAGCCTCCATTAGGGGATTCCCAAGCCGGAGAAAGGCTAACTCACTGGCGTGGCCGGAGTTTGGCGGGTCACGATGGCTTTTGGCCTTGCGTTGCGGGAAGATTTTGGTCGCGCGGATCTGCGGCGCTTTAAGGCCGCGGGGGTAGGGGGCGCGATAGCGCGCAAGGCCCCGGGCAACGTCTCCAAGCTGCGCGACAGTCAACGCAAAGCCCTGACCGAGATCGTCGCCCGATCTTGTCCCGCCTGGAACACGCTCATTGAGCAACCGTGGAAAAGCCTGTCCATCGGACCTCGAGACCGGGCGCAGCGGTTTTAGTCAAGGCGAGCAGGTATGAGCCCGCTATCCGTAAACGCTATCGACGGGAATGCAGGGGCGCGGAAGGTGGGGGTCGGCGGGCGCTTACCCTTAAAAGGGCCAGAAGAACGGGATAACGAATGACGCTGTCAGCCAGAGCAAGATGTCCAGCGGCAAGCCGATTTTCAGAAAGTCGCCGAAACGGTAACCGGCGGCGCCATAGACGAAGGTGTTGGTCTGATAGCCGATCGGCGTGGCGAAGGACGCACTGGCGGCGAACATGACAGCGATGGCAAAAGGCCGTGGATCCACGCCCATCTGCTGGGCCACGGCGATGGCGATTGGGGTTAAAAGCAAGGCTGCGGCGTTGTTGGAGATCATCTCGGTGGTGATGGAGGTCAAGAGGTAGATCAGCGACAGCGTGACGAAAGGGCCGAATCCCGCGACCAACTGCACCAGGTTATCGACCACCAAGGCGGCGGCGCCGGTTTTTTCCATGGCGACCGACAGCGCCAACATGCCGAAGATCAGCATGATGATGCGCCACTCAATCGACTTATAGGCTTCGTCGCCTTCAATGCAGCCGGTGATTGTCACCACCGCCGCAGCGGTCAGCGCCAGGGCGGCAATTGGGTAGAGCCCGAGGGCCGCCAGCACCATCACGCCGAGGATCGCGCCGACGGCGATGGGCGCTTTGTGGCGTTTGTAGGGGCGACTGCGGGGCTCCATTAAGTTGGTGATGTCCTGGCTTTCGAACAGCCGTTGAAGGCCCTCGGCCGGACCCTCCATCAGCAGCGTGTCGCCGAAGTTGAGGCGCACGGTCTCAAAGCTGCCCTTGAGATTTTCATCGTGCCGATGCACGGCGCGGATATAAACGCCATAGCGGCGGCGCAGGTTCTGGTCGGCGATCCGCTGGCCGACCAGACGCGAATGGGGGCCGATGATGCCTTCAACACTCCGCATGGAGCGGGTGGAGATGGTTTCCAGTTCCGGGTTTTGCTCAAGCGCGGCAAAGCTGACCGATCCGTCGTCGCTGAGGCCGAGCACTTCACCGGACGAGGTTTGAAAAACGATGCGGTCGCCGCTTTGCAGAACCAGGCTGTCGAGGTGATGGCGCAGCGACGCCTCGGTTCGCAGCACGTCGATAACCCGGGCGGTGCGGGCCTTGGCGAAGGGGGCCTTGTCCAGGGTTTTACCAATCAGCGGCGAGTCATGGGGGATCAGCACCTCGGTCAGGAACTTCCGCTGTATCATGCCTGAAAGCAGCGAGCTGAGCGTTTCACGCTCCGGCAGAAGATGGCGACCGATCAACAGCATATATCCGATGCCCACCGCCCCCAGGATGACCGCCGCCGAGGTCATCTCAAACATGCCAATGGGTTTCAGGCCCGCTTCCTGCACCACGCCGTCCACCAGGATATTGGTCGAGGTGCCGATCAGCGTGGTCATGCCGCCGAAAATCGCCGCGTAAGATAGCGGAATGAGGAACTTGGACGGCGTGGAGTTCATTTGCCGGGCCAGCGCGATCACCACGGGGGTGAGGATTACCACCACCGGCGTGTTGTTGATGAAGGCCGAGGCAAGCATGACAATGGCCATCAGCAGACCAATGGTGATCACCGGGGAAAAGTTGCTGGTCCGCGCCATGGCCTGGCCCATGGCATCGATCACGCCGGTGCGTTCCAGCGCCGCGGAAAGAATGAACATGCCGCCGACGGTGATCGGGGCGGGGTTGCTGAACACCCCCAGGACTTCGGGAGTGGTCAGGATTCCGGTCATCAACAGAAAGCCCACTGCGCTCATGACGACGATATCGGGAGAAATCTTCTCCCAGATAAAGGCAACGAACACCACCACCACGAGCGCCAGCACCAGCGTAATCTGAAGCTCTTCCATATTTATTCGTCGGGCCCCTGACTTTTTAGACCGGACAACCTCAAGATCTGTTCCGAAAAACCTAATTAATTCAGGTTGTTCCCAGGCCCGGAGATCGTCTCTCAAATAACCAGCGAGAGGATTGCAGACCTGGACGGGATGGGTTCCATCTATCGCTGGCGCACGATCATCGCGCCAGCATTTTATACAGTCATGGGGCGGTCTTGCACGGGGTAAAGCGACGGAAGGTTCAGCCGGGGAGCGTTTTTTCACCCGCCGCCGCGCGGCAGCGGGCGGGGCTTGCCTTATCGGCTGCCGCGCGACGGTGGGTGAAGTGGCGGGCAAAGCAGCGGGCAAAGCAGCGGGCAAAGCAGCGGGCAAGGTCAGAAGGGTTTGTATAACCCCCACGGTGTTGGCAAAAAGGGGGGAGCGCTCATTCTTATCGAGGCGAAAGGGACAGCGTTGATGCTCCACGCGATGGATGGCCTTGCGAATGCACCTGATGACGATCATCTCTGGGAACTGGCGGAACAGCTGGCACAGGGGGATATCGTGTCGTGCCGAACCTTGATGTCTACCCTTGGCTGTCCGGCGCCGGAGATCGTTTGGTCCCCGTTGGCTGGACAGCTGAGGGCCGAGCCGCTTTGGAAAACCCTTGAGTGGTGGCAAGCGTTGCCGCGCCGGAAGCTGTTGCCCGATCCGGGACAGATCAATCCCTTCGATCTGAAGGAGTCGCTGGGGGTTGTGTCGCTGCTTGATGTCCAGCAGGGCGGGCAGGATTTTCGCTACCGTCTCTATGGCACGCAAACCAGCGAAGCCGCCGACATGGAGCATACCAACAAGATGGTCTCCATGATCGACACACCGATGCGGGCGTTCTTCCTGCTGGGCTATCGTGCGGTGATGAAGCGTCAACAACCGCTTTTTACCTTGCATACCCCGCCCTACCACGTTCGCGCCAGCGGGTGGCTCCGGCTTATTCTTCCCTTTGCTTCCGGCGCCCAGGTTGACCGGCTGTTGGTGGTTATTGTTGCTTGCGAGCCCCAGCCGATCACCGCTTAGAGTCAGATCGGTTCAAATGGACTCACGGCGTGATCCGGCAAATCGTGACGCCGCCTTGGATCGGTTGAGGAGAAGATTCCTTGTTTTCCAGCCTGTTTAGTCTTTTCGGTCGCTCCAAGGAGCGGGAGCAGCTTGATCTTCAACTGCGCGGTTTTGGGCTGGAACCCAGGGGCCTGTCCGAGGCGCTCAAACTGACGCTCTTGCGGCTGCTCAAAAGCTCCGCGGCGCCGGCGGATGCCGGCGGTTCGCTGAGCGGGTCGTCCGGGGCGCCAAGCGAGGCCGCGTTGCGGCAGGCCGCCGCGCTTTTTTCCTATTGCTTCATGGGATCGACCCTCTTTGCCGAAAGCAACGGCGCGCCCTGTTGCCGGCAAGTGGAAGCGCGCCTGACCGCCGCCTTGCAGGCCCCGCAGGATCGGGATGCGCAGATTATCCTGCTGGCCCTTTATAGCGGGATGGCGGATGACGAGTTGGCGGCGCGTTTCGATTGGGAATGAAGACCTCGGGGGTTTCCGGTCGCCGGCGGCGCAAGACGTCGCCGAATTGGCGGATTACTTTGCCAATCCGGCGGGGTCCAGCAGGTTAGGCCGCCCGTTACCCACCCATCGGCGGGCGCGCCGCGACGCTGTCGACGCACCAAGCGCTGCTTTTTCAGTCGATCACAGGCTAGAGACCGGTAAAGCGGTCGCTGCTGTCATCCCAGCTATAGGTGCTGCCGTCGGTGACCTGTACGAAGCCGATATCGCCATAGGCAAAGGAAACCGTGCCGTCGATCGCAGTTCCGGCGTCGTCGCCATCGGCCAAGATGATGGTGGCGATTTGGTTGACATCGTCATAGGTGACGCTCAAATCGGTGGCCTGGACGTCATCGCTAACCGCGCTGCCGTTATAGCCGTAGAAGAAGCGCAGCCCATTGTTGCCGTCACTGTCGATGATAAAGTCGGTGTCGTCGCCGCGGCCGAAATAGAAGCCGTCGTCGCCCAACTCGCCGCGCATGGTGTCGTTACCCGCGCCGGCGTAGATATAGTCCAGACCGTTGCCGCCATAGATCTGGTCGTTGCCGTCGCCGCCGTAGATCCAGTCGCTGCCGTCTCCGGCCAGGATGGTGTCGTTGCCATCGCCCCACAGCGAAATGGTGTCCTTACCTTCGCCGGCGTCCACATAAAGGCTGGTGTCGCCGGCGAAAACCCGGTCGCCGATGATGAAATCGTCACCCTCTCCCAGACGGACGATTTCGAAGCCGCCGTTGGCTTCCGCGCCGCCGCCCATCATGCTGTGGTCCAAAATAATGGTATCGTCGCCGCTCCAGGCGACCAGCGCGTCTGCATCGCCGCCACCGCCGCTGATGGCAAAGTCCTTGCTGTCCCAATAGACCGTATCGTTGCCCAGGCCGCCGTACTGATAGTCTGATCCGACGGAGCCGTTGATGACGTCATCGCCGCCGCCGCCGGACAGGGTATCGTCGCCGACATAGCCCTGCAGCGTGTCGTCGCCGTTGCCGCCGAAAAGCGTATCGTCGCCGGAGCCGCCGTACAGTTTTTCCTGCCCGCCACCGCCGATCAAGGTGTCATCGCCGCCGCCGCCGTGCGCAATCACCGTTCCCACCGAGGTGATGGTGATCTTGTCGTCCCCGTCGGTGGCGTTCTCCGCGTAGGTGTTGCCGAAGGTATCGTCGCCGAACAGTTCGGCCACCGTGCTGCCCGACAGTTGGGTGAACAGCAGAATATCGTCACCGGCGCCACCGGACAGGGCGAAGTAGTTGTCGACGTCAACGCTGCCTTGCAGCGTATCGTCGCCAGCGCCGCCATACATGTGAACCTGGTCGCCGCCGGCGACGCTGTCGATCAGGCGATCATCTCCGGCGTCGCCGCGCAGCGTGTTTTCCCCGGCCTGGCCCAGCAGCGTATCGTCGCCCGAGCCGCCCCGCAGGGAATCGTCGCCGCTGCCGGAAATCAAGCTGTCGTTATCGCTGCCGCCTTTGAGCGTGTCATCGCCCCGGTTGCCGAACAGGGTGTCGTCGCCGCTTTCTCCCATCAGCAGGTCGTCGAAGGACCCCGACGGCGCAATGGGGGCATCCCATTTGTCGGTCAGGTAGTCGTTGACGCCGCTCACCTCGCTGCCGGTCAACGCCTGGTTCCACTGGATGACCTCGCCGATCAAGCCTTCGAAGTCATATTCGGAATTCTTTCCGCCTTTGATCTTGTCGCCGGAGGTCGGGTCCAATGTTTCGCCATTGATGTCACCAATGCCGATTCCACTGCCGTGTTTTCCCATGACATCGACAGAGAACTCTGTGTCTTTGAGCGTGCCGTTGACATAGCCCGAGAAGAAACGATCGACCAGGTCATCCGCCGTGGCGTCGTGAACAAGAACAATGGAATAGGTGTCGTTGCTCGACACGCTGCCCAGGTTCAGGGTCTTCACCTCATCGCCGGATTCCCAATCTTTGTGAAAGGCCGACGCGTAGAGGGTGCCGTTGACAATGGCCAGGTTGTAGCCTTTGTCCTTGTTGCCTTGCTCATAGATGATCTGCGTGCCGGAAACGGAATCGCCGGTCTCGAAGCTAAAGGCGAAGGTCTTTTGTTCGAACTCGTCGTCGTTGACCTCCTTCACTGAGCCGAGTTTGAAGTTGCCATTGCCGGCTGAGAAATCAAACGCGTCGTTGCCGTTCATGGCGTCGCTGAAGATGAAGGGCTTCAGCTTCCCGGACGCGGTGAACGATTTGGACAGGTTGTCGGTTGCGTCATACCAGTCTTGGACGGTGCTGCCGTCGGACGGATTGTCGTCGCTTTGGCCATCTCCATCCACATCCGTGGCATCCAGTCGGAAGACATCCGGGGTGACCGGCAGGCTATAGTTGCTGCCGGCGGCGTCCGAAGCGCTGTCGCCATAAAGCAGGTCATCGCCGCCATCGCCGTCGATGGTATCGCTGCCGTCGTCGCCGTAAATCGTATCGTTGCCGTCGCCATTGTCGGGCAGTGCGTAGTAATCCATGCCTGAGGGGTTGTCGACCAGCGTGAGCTCCAGTCCGGTGTCGTCCAGACTTTGGAAAAGATAAGTGCTGTCAAGCGCCTCGCCATTGGTGAAGCTGGTCGATACCTCCAAGCCTTGGCTGCCATGGTTTTCGAAGTAAACCAACTCGAATTCATAGACGCCCTCTTCAAAGGTGGCGCTTTGTGTGGTTGTGCCGAAGGCGCGGGGGGCGGTGTGTTCCGACAAGGTATGTCCGCCAATCGACAGGCTGTAACCGTCGTCCGATCCCACGGTGAAGCTTTGGTTGCCGGCGGGAATATAGATGTAGCCGGTAAAGACGAAGACCATGGTCTGCACATCAAGCACTTCGGCGGCGCTGTCGGAAAGTGAACTGGCGTCACTGCCCAGAAAGGTCTCCACCGTGTAGTCGCCGCTGGTCGTCGCCCCCGCGGGATAGTCCAAGGCGGTGGCGGTGAAGGTGTAGTCAGCGGTGTGGAGAGACAACAGGCTCTGAGCTTCCGCAAGGGAGGAAAAACTGCCGTTGGCAACATAGAGTTCGGCGCTCAGGCCATTGCCGCTGTCAACCGAACTGGCGTCGCTTTGGCTGCTTTTGGAGCTATTGCTGTCGCCGAACAGCTTGTCGTTGCCGACCCCGCCGCTGACGTAGTCGTCGCCCTGGTCGCCCATGACCGTGTCGTCGGCGACCATCCCCCAAAGGGTGTCATCACCCGCGCCGCCGCGCAGGGAGTCGTTGTCGCCGGTGTTGGTGTCGGAGAAGTTGTAGAGATAGACCTCATCGATGAAGGCGCCGCGACCGCTTTCGGTGGGCGTGCCCGTGCTGATGAATTGGATGGTGGTGCTGTCGCTGCTGGCGGTGAAAGAGACGACGTATTCCTGATAGTCTTCGCTGGTGTCCAGGGTGCCGTCACGCGCTTCCGCCAACACGGTAACGCCGTTGATTTTTACCTCGAAAGAGGTCACCGAGGCGTCATAGCCGGGCCGGGGGGCATAGAGAAAGGTCAGATAGTAGCTATCGCCCTGGTTCGTGGCGATTTCACGGTTGATATCGGTTGCGTCGGGAAAGGACGACAGCACGCTCGTGCCGCCAATTCCACTGCCGCTGTTAGTGCCACCACTGCTGGTGCCGCCGCTGGTGCCGCCACTGTTGGTGCCGCCACTGGTGCCACTGGTGCCGCTGGTGCCGCCACTGGTGCCGCCACTGGTGCCATTGGTTCCCGAGCCGATCCCGTTGATTGGATTTTCGTTGAGCTCAACCGCGTTGCCGCCATCGTAGCCCTGATCGATGCGAACCTCGATGGCGTCGTCGTCGGTGAACCAGCCGTCAAAAGGCCCGGAATAGAACTTAGCCGTGATGTCACCCAGCAATCCGGTGACGCTGTCCAGCAAGCCGGTGTCATCGGTGCCATCAAATCCGCTGTAGAAAACCAAGCCGCCGTCGCCGGCGATTTTGTCACCGCCGTCGCCGCCGAAGACCGTGTCCTTGTCGCCGCCGCCGATCAGTAGATCGTTGCCGCCAAGGCCTTTGATTGAGTCATTGCCGCCCAAGCCCAAAGCGAGGTCGCTCGACTGTGAACCGATCAGGGTGTTGTTGTCGTTATTACCTGGTATGAATGCCATTCAGTTCATGATCGCCTTTGGACTGTTCCTGAAGCCTTGCTTCGGAGTTCAAGGCGCAAGGCTCCTGGTTCGTCGAGCTTTGCTCTTGGCCGTTCAGCGATATCAGCTCCCCAGCTAATTCATGTGCCGCGCCAGTAAAGTCTCTGCCGCTAGATTCCGGTAGCTCGGTTGTCGGCGCCCCTCAACTTCGGTAAAGCTTGGACTTCCGACAACTTGAACTTCGATGGAATCAGGGGCGAACTACTGTCCGATCGTCCGTGCATCATTCACGTTTAAGATAGGTAGTCTCGGAGCGATACTCTAATAAAAAATAAAAAAATCCGGTTAATCCTTGTCGCAAATTGTAAATGAATTTATTACATCTTTGTTTTGTATGTCAATTTTCCAGTAGTTGGGCGTGAGGGGGAGGCGATCCGTCGCGCCGGCGGGCGGTCCCGGCGGGAAGGGGCGATGCGCCGCGATTCGCGGTCGACCCGCCCGCGCTGCGCGGCAGCGACCCGCGGCGCCGGCCGCAAGACCGGAAATTTCCCCGATTTATCGACAAAAGCTGATATTTAACAAGCCGATGGGCGCGCCATCCGGCCGTTGACCGGCGATCAAACGGCCGCGGATCAGGGCGCGGGAGAAATTTTCAGTCCGCTGTATAAATGCTGCTTTTTCAATGTGATGCAACCGGTTCCCCGACGATGTCGCGGCGGCGGCGCTTGCTGTTCGATTCAGACGTTCGACCGGAATTAAGGCTGGTTCTACCGATCGTAAGCGCGGGGATTTTAACCCAGGGGTTTGACCGGAACAGCCGCTCTCTCAAGGCGCGCCAGCGAAAATCAATCGAGAAGTTTGATAGTAAAAATGGCGTCAATTCTATCTATTGTTTAATGAACAAGTAAATATGTTTGATTGTTACATCACGGGATGACAGTGCCGGAGTTTTAAACAGCCGCATCTTTCCACCAATTGATGGCCGCGCGGGTGACCTATTTCTCGCCGCTTCTCGCCGCTTCTTGCTGGTTGGCGGTTTTTTGCGCCATTGGGACACCGGGCCGCCAACGCTGCGATTTCGACCTTTGCGGCGGCTATTTTTCTCCCGGCGCGGCGCGCGCGGCTAAACAAGCGGCTTTATGCCGGAAAGTGATCAATCGCGCAGTGTGTCAGATAAATTGTTAAAATTCTGCAGGTTATCGGTTTTTATTGAGGTTGTGAGATCGCCCATGCGGCAAAAAAAAAGATGGTGAATTGACTTATGTCAAGGAGGGTTGCGCCGCAGGCGGAAAAATTGGCTGGGTACGAGGGGACTTAGCGGTAATCGATTGGTTGTCGTTGTTGAAAGTTCTCCTAGAACGGGTAGGGCCCGTTCGTCGTATTGAGGACGTTCCATCGCACTTGAAGGCGTTGAGGGGAAGACGAATGATCTTGGAAATCTTTGCGATTCTTCTTGGATTGGTCGGTCTTGCTTTTGCGCCTTCCTTCTTTTTTTATCGTCGCCGGCGCTTTACCCGTTCGGCGCGGTAATTTTTCCGCCGATGGCCGACCCGGTTTGGCGCTTCATTTCTTTCGCCAAGCAGTCGCGCGTCGTGTGATGGAAAGCAGGGTCACGGGTCAAACCGGATCACCAAGCGGCGCCCGTTAAACCGGCCCGACGCTAAAGCCGCCTTTCGAAACGATTCCTGAAAAAATTGGCGTGACCCCGCGCGCAATTCTTGCGTTTTCCACCAGTGCCTCACCTGT
>CAXBMB010000074.1:0-16275 GCA_963976695.1 uncultured Rhodovibrionaceae bacterium | reverse complement strand
CTGGAACTACTTCAAGGCAGCTGGATATGCACCTAATTGAACGCACGATGCTCTAAGCTGGCGGCCTGTCGACCCAAGGATGGCTTTCGCGTCGGCCGATTGCGGCGCAAGACGGAACCGGCACGAAAACACCGCCCCTCTTTTGCCTGGGGCGGTGTTTTCGTGACCATGGATCTGTGCGGTCCGGTCGGTAAAGCTTAAATAAACTTTACTTCCAAGATCTCGTAGGACTTGCCGCCCTTGGGGGTGGCCACCTCGACCGTGTCGCCGACCGTCTTGCCGATCAGAGCCCGCGCCATGGGACTGGTAATGGCGATCTTGCCGGCCTTCACATCGGACTCGTCCTGGCCGACGATCTGAAAATCCGACTCCTCGTCGGTTTCCTCGTCGGCGACGGAAACCGTCGCACCAAACTTGACCGAGTTGCCTGACAGCTTTTTCGGGTCAATCACCTGAGCCCGGGAGATCTTGTCCTCCAACTCGCTGACACGCCCTTCCGTAAAGGACTGGCGTTCCCGTGCGGCATGATATTCCGCATTTTCAGACAGGTCACCGTGCTCTCGCGCCTCAGCGATTGCCTTGATTATTTCCGGACGTGCGACGGTGCGCAGAATCCGGAGTTCTTCTTCTAGCCGAGTAAAGCCCTCGGCGGTCATGGGAACTTTGTCACTCATACCTTAGGCACACCAAAATAATTTGGCCCTTGCAGTCACTGGTTTTAGACGGAGGTACGCTAGTCCTGGTGAAACCCAGTTCCAGCTAAAACGAACCCCTAAAATAGGACTGAAGAGGCGCAACTTCAAGTCGCTCCGTTTTCAGGGCGGTGACGGCCTGAACCGTCGCGTCCGCACCTGCCATGGTTGTGTAGTAGGGAAGGGCATTCATCAACGCAGTTCGGCGGATCTCAAAAGAGTCCGCAATCGCCTGTTTTCCTTCCGTGGTATTGATAACCAGTTGCACGCCACCGTTGATTAGGTGGTCAAGAATGTTGGGCCTTCCTTCGTGAACTTTCAATACCTGTTCAACCTGCAAGCCCTGTTTTTCCAGGTGATGCGCCGTTCCGACCGTGGCGATCAGGCTGTATCCCAGCTGCACCAGCTTTCGCGCCAATAGGGCGGCGGCCGGTTTGTCGGCGTCGCGTACCGAGATGAAGATCGTGCCGGTTTCCGGCAGGTTCACGCCTGCGCCCTGCTGCGCCTTGAGGAAGGCGCGGGCGAAATCCTTGTCCAAGCCAATAACCTCACCCGTCGACTTCATTTCCGGGCCGAGCACCACATCCACGCCGGGGAAGCGGGCGAAGGGAAAGACGGCTTCCTTGACCGCCACATGGTCCTGCTTGCTGCGATCCAGGCGGAAGCTCGACAGCTTGTCGCCGGCCATGATTCGGGCGGCGATCTTGGCAATGGGAACGCCGGTGGCCTTGGCGACGAAGGGCACCGTCCGGCTGGCGCGCGGGTTCACCTCGAGAACGTAGATCTGGCCGTCGCGCACCGCGAACTGGGTGTTCATCAGCCCGACCACGCCCAGCGCCTTGGCCATGTGGCTGGCTTGCCGGCCGATTTCCTCGATCACCTCGGCGTCCAGGCTGTAGGGCGGCAGGGAGCAGGCCGAGTCCCCTGAGTGGATACCCGCTTCCTCGATGTGCTGCATCACCCCGGCGATATAGACCTCTTGCCCATCGCAGACCAGATCCACGTCCACCTCGGTGGCGTCGGACAGGTAGCTGTCCACCAACACCGGGTTGCGCCCCGAGACCTTCACGGCGGTGGCGATATAGTGACGCAGCTCTTCTTCGCTGCGCACGATTTCCATGGCCCGTCCGCCAAGCACGTAGGACGGCCGCAGCAGCACCGGATAACCGATCCGCTTGGCCTCGGCCAAGGCTTCCTCCAGGGTTCGCGCGATGCCGTTGTTCGGCTGCATCAAGCCCAGCTTGTTCAGCAGCGCCGAGAAGCGCTCCCGGTCCTCGGCCAGATCGATGGCGTCGGGCGAGGTGCCGAGGATCGGCAGGCCGGCGGCCTCCAGGGCTTGCGCCAGCTTCAGCGGGGTCTGGCCGCCGAACTGGACGATGGTGCCCAGCAAGGTGCCCTTTTGCTGCTCGACCCGGGCGATCTCCATGACGTCTTCGTTGGTCAAGGGTTCGAAGTACAGCCGATCAGAGGTGTCGTAGTCGGTGGAGACGGTTTCCGGATTGCAGTTGACCATGATGGTCTCGATGCCGGCTTCCTTTAGCGCATAGGCGGCATGGACACAGCAATAGTCGAACTCGATGCCCTGGCCGATGCGGTTGGGACCACCGCCCAGGATCATGACCTTCTGGCGCTCGCTGACCTCGGCCTCGCATTCCGGCTGGTTCCAGCCGTCGCCTTCGTAGGTCGAATACATGTAAGGGGTCGGTGAAGGGAATTCCGCCGCGCAGGTATCGATGCGCTTGAACACCGGGTTAACGCCCAGGTCCCGACGTCTTTGGGTGATCTCGCCTTCGCTCAAGCCGGTCAATTCGGCCAGGCGGCTGTCCGAGAAGCCCTGCTTCTTTAGCGTCAGGAAACCCAGGTGAGTGTCGGGCGGGCCATCGGATCGAAGCTGGTTTTCCAGGTCGACAAGTTCCGCGACCTGCCGCAGAAACCACGGGTCGATGCGGGTCGCGCGGTGAATTTCCTCGACGCTCAGGCCGAAGCGAAAGGCCTGGGCCGCGGTCAGCAGGCGGTCCGGGTAGGGCTTGGCCAAATAGGCCAGGATGCCTTCCTTGCTGATCTCGCCGTCTTCGTAGGCGCCGGGGATTTCCACCTCATTGAGGCCGGTCAAGCCGGTTTCCGTCGAGCGCAGCGCCTTTTGCAAGGACTCCTGGAAGCAGCGGCCGATGGCCATGGCTTCGCCGACCGACTTCATCGCGGTGGTCAGGAGCGGCTCGGTTCCGGCGAATTTTTCAAAGGTGAAGCGCGGCATCTTGGTAACCACATAGTCGATGGTCGGCTCGAAGGAGGCCGGCGTGACCTTGGTGATGTCGTTGTCCAGCTCGTCCAGGGTGTAGCCCACCGCCAGTTTGGCGGCCACCTTGGCGATGGGAAAGCCGGTGGCCTTGGACGCCAGGGCGGAGGAGCGCGAGACCCGGGGGTTCATTTCGATCACCACCAGGTCGCCGTTGTCGGGGTTGACCGCGAACTGCACGTTGGAGCCGCCGGTGTCCACGCCAATTTCGCGCAGGCAGGCAATCGAGGCGTCGCGCATCAGCTGATATTCTTTGTCGGTCAGCGTCAGCGCCGGGGCCACGGTGACGGAATCGCCGGTGTGGATGCCCATGGGATCGATGTTTTCGATGGAGCAGATGATGATGCAGTTGTCCGCGTTGTCGCGCACCACTTCCATCTCATATTCTTTCCAGCCCAACACCGATTGCTCCACCAGGATCTCGGTCACCGGACTGGCGCGCAGACCGCTGCGGCAGATTTCTTCGAACTCCACCTTGTTGTAGGCAATGCCGCCGCCGGTGCCGCCCATGGTGAAGGAGGGGCGGATGATGGTTGGCAGGCCGACAAACTCCAAGGCTTCCAGCGCTTCATCCATCGACTTCACCAGCCGCGAGGCCGGCGACTTGAGGCCGATCTTGTCCATGGCGTCGCGGAAGCGAAGGCGGTCTTCGGCCTTGTGGATCACGTCGGCGTCGGCACCGATCATCTCCACGCCGTATTTTTCCAACACACCCGTTTCAGCCAGCGCCAAGGAGACGTTGAGCGCGGTCTGGCCGCCCATGGTGGGCAGCAGCGCGTCGGGCCGCTCGCGTTCGATCACCAGTTCCAGGAACGCCGGGGTGATCGGCTCCACGTAGGTGGCGTCCGCCAGACCCGGATCGGTCATGATGGTGGCCGGGTTGGAGTTCACCAGGATGACGCGATAGCCCTCTTCCCGCAGCGCCTTGCAGGCTTGAGCGCCTGAATAATCGAACTCGCAGGCCTGGCCAATCACGATCGGGCCAGCACCAACGATCAGGATGGATTCGATGTCGGTTCTTTTGGGCATGGGCGCACTCAAATAGCGCAGGCGCATAGGCTGCGCTGCGTTGGGACGAGACCAAGCCGGGCAAGACCAGAAGCAATTTCGCCCGGTAAACGTGGTCAACTCAAAGGTCTAGAACAACATTTCCGCGGGTGTTGGGGCGCGGGTTGCTCGAACGTTGGATCGGTCTGTTCGAGGATGCTTGGCGACAGAGTCGCAGCGCCAAGCGCTTGCTTCACCGTCGATACATCCTCTAGCAGGAAGATTCACTTTTCATTGAGGCAAGCTAACTGCCACGAGCGGGCCCGAAAAGAAAGGGTAAAGGTGAAAAGAATGCCGGCCATCTTATCGGCGCAGGGCTGTGTCGCGGCGTGGATCCAGGCGCTCCCGCCGGTCATGTTGGGCCGCGCCGACGGCTTGTTCCGGGTTGGTTCGGCGGTGACCGGCGTTGCTTCTTCCGCTCGGGACAGCCCGCCCCATCACCCCAGCAGCCCGCCGCCGTTCCTTCCTCGCTGCGGGCGGCCGGCGGCGCTCAGGCGGCCTTGGTGGTCTTCGCGGCTTCGATGTTGGCGACGAAGCGCTTGAACAGGTAGTGGCTGTCGGAGGGGCCGGGCGAGGCCTCCGGATGGTATTGCACCGAAAAGACCGGACGCCCTTCGACAACCAGCCCCTCGTTGCTGCCGTCGAACAGGCTGACATGGCTCTCGACCACGCCGTCCGGCAGGCTGTCCCGATCGACCACGAAGCCATGGTTCTGGCTGGTGATCTCCACCTTGCCGGTGGTGAGGTCCTTGACCGGATGGTTGCCGCCGCGATGCCCCAGGTGCATTTTCTTGGTTTTCGCGCCCAAGGCCAGGGCCAGCAGTTGATGGCCCAGGCAAATGCCGAAGATCGGCAGCGCTTTGTCTTCCAGCAGGGTTTGCAAGGTGGCCACCGCGTAGGCGCCGGTCGCCGCCGGGTCGCCGGGGCCGTTGGAAAGAAAGACGCCATCGGGCGCCAGGGCCAGGATTTCCTCGGCGCTGGCGCTGGCCGACACCACGGTCACCTCACAGCCTTCCTCGGCCAGGCAACGCAGGATGTTGTGCTTGGCGCCGAAGTCCATCGCCACCACCTTGTGTTTGGGCGCCTGTAGTTTGCCGTAGCCCTGCGCCAGCTCCCAGGCGGTTTGGTCCCATTTGTAGGTCTGCCTGGTGGTCACGTCCTTCGCCAGATCCATCCCTTCCAAACCGGGCCAGGCCTTGGCTTGCGCCTGCAGCGCCGGCAGGTCAAAGACGCCGTCGGGGGCGTGGACCAGCGTGCCGTTGGGCGCGCCCAGATCCCGGACCCGGCGGGCCAGCTGTCGGGTATCGACCCCGGTGATGCCCGGCAGGTTTTGCTTTTTCAGCCAGGTGTCCAGATGCTCGACCGCCCGCCAGCTGGAGGGCGCGGTGACCTCGGCGCGCAGGATCATGCCCAACGCCGCCGGATTAACGGTTTCGACATCCTCCGGGTTGGCGCCGACGTTGCCCACATGGGGAAAGGTGAAGGTCACCAACTGGCCGGCGTAGGAGGGGTCGGTCATGATCTCCTGATAGCCGGTGAGCGAGGTGTTGAAGCAAACCTCGCCCACGGTTTGCCGGGTCGCGCCCAGACCGCGGCCCCAAAAAAAGGTGCCGTCAGCCAGAACCAGAACCGCGGTGGCGCCCGACGGGATTTGTTTGTCGCAGGCGTTGCGGCGCGCGGCGTCGTGCACGTCCCCGGAGCCCGCGGCCAGTTTCGCGGCTCCTGTATCGGCCCTCGTATCGGCGCCGGTATCGGGGCCCGTATTGGCTTGGGTATGGGCCGCCCTGTCGGGCTGGGCGTCGTTCTGGGCGTCGTCGCTCATCGTCGGGCTTTTCCTTCGCTACCTCTTTGATTTGCCAGGAAAACTTGTTGCAACCGTCGCTTTTTCCAGCCTGGTCCGCCTCGCCTTTTCAGCCTGGGCGGTTGCCCCGAGGGCATCCTTCGGCTATAGGCGGGTCCGTTCGGCAAAGAGCCGGTAGCTGACAAGAAGCGGGCGATGGTTCCGTCCCAGCAGGTGCATTTATGCGATTCACCCGCCCGGGGTCAAGGACCTGCGCGGGCCGAACTGGGGTGTTGCAAACGCAGCCCTGGCGCCGCGGGGAACCGACAGCCAGCCGACAGGAGACATTTGATCAGGGGTGCGTCGCCAAATAGGCGGACGCCGACCTGAGCGCCAGGCAAGGCAAATCACCCTGGCCGAAACTGATAGGAGAAGCAGCAATGCTGCGGACTGAATTGAAGGACGCCTTGAAAGAGGCGATGCGAAAAAAAGACAGCCAGACCATCGGCACGGTGCGTTTGATCCTGGCCGCGCTCAAGGATCGGGATATTCAAGCGCGCAGCCAAGGCAACAGCGATGGCATCAGCGATGACGAGGTGCTGGACATGCTGGGCAGGATGGTCAAGCAGCGCCGGGAATCGATCGCCCTCTATGAGCAGGGAAAGCGCCAGGACCTGGCCGACCGGGAAGCCGGGGAAATTCAGGTGATCGGACGCTTCCTCCCCCAGCCCTTTGGCGAGGAGGAAACCGAAACCGCCATCGCCGAGGTGATGACAACCCTCGAGGCCAGCAGCATCAAGGACATGGGAAAGGTGATGGGCGAACTGAAGGCCCGCTATCCCGGCCGAATGGACTTCGGCAAGGTCAGCGCCCTGGTGAAGCAGAAGCTGTCCTAACGCCCTCCGGCGTCCAGCCGCCATAATTCCACCGCCGTTATCCACAATTTGGTCCCGGCGGTGGATAAAAGTTATTCAAGGCCGGAAAGCCTCGCTTTTCCGGCCTCGTTTGCCCCTGGAGTTCCGTGTTTCATTTTTCCTCCACAAGAAAGTTCACAGGTCGGCGCGGGCGGCGAGGGCGGGCTACTGGGTGGCCTACCGGGCGGGCTACCGGGAGCTTTGGCCGGTTGCCGGGAAAAACTATCCGCAAGCAAGTGAACGAGATGGGAAAGAAGAGTGCTTTGCTGTACGGTTGCCCGTCGGGTTCAATTGGCGACGTGAGGGTATGAAACAAGGCAGAGGTACGGGCAGCGGCATGAGCTTTACGCCGGAGTTTCTCGATGAACTTCGCGCCAACGTCTCACTGGTGGACTTGGTTGGGCGGCAGGTGCGGTTGACCAAACGCGGCCGCGAGTTCGTCGGCCTCTCGCCGTTCAACAAGGAAAAGTCGCCGTCCTTTTATGTCGTGCCCGACAAGGGCTTCTTTCATTGCTTTTCTTCCGGTGAGCACGGCGACGCCATTGGCTGGGTGATGAAGGTCGAGGGCCTGAGCTTTCCCGAGGCGGTCGAAAAACTGGCCGGTGAAGCCGGTTTGCAGCTGCCCAAATCCAGCCCGGCCCAGCAGGCGGCGGAAAAAAAGCGCGCCAGCCTTCACGAGGTGCTGGAGGCGGCAACGGTCTGGTATCAGCAACAGCTGTCCAGCCCGCAGGGGCGCGCGGCGTTGGACTATTTGGCGCGGCGCGGGCTCTCGCGCGGCACCATCGCGCGCTTCCGGCTCGGTTATGCGCCCAACCAGCGCGGGCTGCTGCGCAAGGCGCTCAATGCGCGCGGGATCGACGATGATCTGCTGGTGGACTCCGGCCTGCTCAAGCGCCCGGACGATGGCGCGGGACTGCGCGACTATTTCTTTGAGCGCGCGATTTTTCCGATCACCGACCGACGGGGACGGGTGGTGGCCTTTGGCGGCCGCGCCCTCGACTCCGGGGCAAAGGCCAAATATCTCAACTCGCCCGACAGTCAGGTCTTTCATAAAGGCAAGATCCTCTACAACTTGGCCAACGCGCGCCAGGCGGCGCATGACGGCGCCGAGGTGGTGGTCTGTGAGGGCTATATGGATGTCATTGCCTTGGCGCAGGCCGGTTTTCCGGCGGCGGTGGCGCCGCTGGGCACCGCCGTGACCGAGGAGCAGATCGCCGAGCTTTGGCGACTGGTGCCCGAACCGATCATCTGCCTGGATGGCGATGCCGCCGGGCAGCGCGCCGGACAGCGCGCCGCCGAGCGGGCCTTGCCGCTGCTGCGTCCCGGCCAATCGCTGCGCTTTGCAACGCTGCCGGAGGGCGAAGACCCGGACTCGCTGCTCCAGGCGGCGGGCACCGACGCCTTTCAGGCGATTTTGGATCGGGCCCGCCCGCTGTCGGAACTGATTTGGCTTTCCGCGGTGTCCGGCGGTCGGTTTGACACGCCGGAGCGTCAGGCCGGGTTGAAGAAAGAGCTGTTGGACAAGAGCGATCTGATCGCCGATCCATCGGTCAGGGAAGCCTACCGGCGGGCTTTGCTGGGGCGCTATGACACGGCTTTTGGCTTCAAGTCCCGCAGTTGGAAGGGCCGGGGGAAAAACCAAGCCGGCAAGACCAACGCCCGAGGCGGCGCGGGCGGCGGCTTTGGACAATGGGGCGGGCGCCAGGGCGCCGAGCGCTTTGCCGATTCCGGCGGCGTGCCGGGCCTGCACAGGCAGTCGCCCGACCTGCTGCGCCAGCGCCCCGAACAGGTGCTGCTGGCGCTGCTGGTCAATCACCCTCAGGTGTCGCAGGATCATCTGGAGGAAATCGCGGCGCTGCTGTTTTCGCGCGGCGATCATTTGAAGCTTTTGGAAGCGCTGGTGGATGGCCTGTCGACCGATCCGGACCTTGACAGTTCAGCCCTGAAATGCCACCTCTGCGACCAAGGTTATGCCGACCTGCTTGAAAAACTGCTGAGTGCATCTATCTATCTTCACGAACCCCTTGCCCGTCCCGATGCCCCCGTCGCGGAAGTGCGCAAGCGTTTTGGCTATTGGGTTCAAAGAGTTAGGGAAAGCGTTCGGCGGCCAGAGGAACAAGAAGCAGTGCGCCGGCTGGCTGAAGAAACAAGCGACGAGCAGTTGGACCGGGTTCGGGCCGAGCGAGCAATTCACGAAGAAAAGACAGCGCAGCAGCGCGTCATTGAGCGCTTCGAAACGGCGAACACCGGAAGAAACTAGCGAACAGAAAACGAGCCGGATGCTCCCACGCCAGCGGGGTGGGTGGCGTCTTCTGGGTGCGTAAACCACGAGAGTTCGCAGGATAAGATAGCTGATGGCAACCAAAGCTAACGAAAACGCCGAAGCAACGGAACGCGGCGAAGAATCCGCTGGGAGCGTCCTTGAGGACAGCTTGACCGCTGCGGTCAAAAAAATGCTGGCGAAGGCCAAGGAGCGGGGCTACGTCACCTACGACGAGCTGAATCAGGTTCTGCCCCAGGACAAGGTTTCTTCGGAACAGATCGAAGACGTCATGGCTCAACTCTCCGAGATGGGCATCAATGCCATCGAGAGTGAAGAGCAGGAAGAAACCGAAGACAACGACGGTGAGGAACGCACCACCCGCGCCTCCGGCAATCTGGACGACGAAGATGTCGGCCGCACCGACGATCCCGTGCGTATGTATCTGCGGGAAATGGGATCGGTCGAGCTGCTCAGCCGCGAAGGCGAGATCGCGATCGCCAAGCGCATCGAGGCCGGCCGGGAAAAGATGATCGGCGGCATTTGCGAGTCGCCCATGACCATCAGCGCCTTGCTGTCCTGGCGTGATTCGCTGATCAACGGCGACATTCTGTTGCGCGACATCATTGATTTGGACGCCACTTACGGCGGGGGTCCCAGCAGCGCCGAGGTCAGCGACGACGACGATGAGGATAGCGAGACGGCCGTGGCCAGCGGCGACGGGGTCGAGGCTGCCGGGGTCGAGGCTGTCAAAACCGGCGGCGTCAGCAAACCCAGCGGTGGCGCCGAGGGTGAGGGCGCGGCAACCGGGAACGCGGAGGACGGCGGCGCCAGGGGCGAGCGCAGCGATTCCGATGACGACGATGACGACGACGAAGAAGAACCCACCCTGTCGCTGGCGGCCATGGAAGAGGCGCTTCTGCCCGAAGTGCTGGAGACCTTCGCCGATATCGCCGCCACCTTCAAGAAGCTGACCCGGGCGCAGGAAAAGCGCCTGGCCAAACTGCAGGCCGGCGAAAAAGTCCCGCCGCAGACGGAAACAGCCTACAAGCGACTGAAGGCGGAGTTGGTGGACCATATGGAAAAGGTTCACTTCAACAACGCGCGTATCGAGCAGTTGGTCGATCAGCTCTATGGCCACAACAAGCGGTTGCTTGCGGTCGAGGGCAAGATGCTGCGCCTGGCGATGAAACACCGGATTAAGCGCGAAGATTATCTGGGCGCCTACTTTGGCCGCGAGCTGGAACCCAACTGGCTAGAGGAAATGGCCAAGAAACCAGGCAAGGCCTGGCCTAAATTTTTGGAACGCGAAGGCGAGAAGACGGCTGCCCTGCGCGCCGAAGTGGCGGAAACCGCCGAGCTGGTCGGGCTGCCGATTACCGAATTTCGCCGCTTGGTCAACACGGTCAAGAGCAGTGAGCGCGAGGCCAGCAAGGCCAAGACCGAGATGGTTGAGGCCAATCTGCGTCTGGTGATCTCCATCGCCAAGAAATACACCAACCGGGGCCTCCAGTTTCTTGATCTGATTCAGGAAGGCAACATTGGCCTGATGAAGGCGGTGGATAAGTTCGAATACCGTCGCGGCTATAAGTTCTCCACCTACGCCACCTGGTGGATCCGGCAGGCGATCACCCGCTCGATCGCCGATCAGGCGCGCACCATTCGTATTCCGGTGCATATGATCGAGACCATCAATAAGCTGGTTCGCACCAGCCGCCAGATGCTGCATGAAATCGGTCGCGAGCCGACCCCCGAAGAGTTGGCGGCGCGGCTGGTCATGCCGCTGGAGAAGGTGCGCAAGGTGCTCAAGATCGCCAAGGAGCCGATCTCCCTGGAAACCCCGATCGGGGACGAGGAAGACAGCCATCTGGGCGATTTCATCGAGGACAAGAACGCGGTCATTCCCTTGGATGCGGCCATTCAATCCAATCTGAGAGAAACCACCACCCGGGTGCTTGCCAGCTTGACCGCCCGGGAAGAGCGGGTGCTGCGGATGCGCTTTGGCATTGGCATGAACACCGATCATACGCTCGAGGAAGTGGGCCAGCAGTTCTCGGTTACCCGCGAACGTATCCGCCAGATTGAAGCCAAGGCGCTGCGCAAGCTGAAACATCCCAGCCGGTCGCGCAAACTGCGCTCCTTCCTGGATACCTAGAGTGTGATAAGCGGCGGTTTGACGGCGTAGACGAAATCACCTGGTGGTTCTCTTTGAGCCGCGCCGCCTCGAGCCCACGACAAAAAGCCACGCACCCGGACGACAACCGGCGGCGTGGCTTTTTTCGTTTGTTGATGGGGTTTGGATTTGTGTTTCGCTAATTGTTTCCAAATAGAGACAATTAGTTGTGTTTTAGTCGTATTGTTTACGAACCAAAAATCTCCAATTTCTCTACAGCAGCGCTTGATCAGAGCGCACAGGAACCGCAAACAAGCCGGGAGTCCGGCGCTCAGATTGAGGAAGTCACATGACCAACGTTTTGACCATCACCGCCAGCGTCAACCAGGACAACAGCAAGTCCAGAGCTTTGGCGGATGCCTACCTTGAGGGCCTGCAAGCAAAGGGTCTGCACCTGGACCGGCGGGTGGAAGACCTTTCAGCCGACCTGCCGCCTCACGTCGACGGCGCGTTTGTCGGCGCCATCTACACGCCCGAGGCCGATCGCTCGGCGGCGCAGGTATCGCTGTTGAACCGCTCTGATTCCTATATCGAGAACTTGAAGTGGGCGGACATCATCGTCATTGCCACGCCGATGTATAACTTTTCGGTGCCCTCGACGCTGAAGGCCTACATTGACCACGTGGCGCGGGTTGGCGTGACCTTTCAGTATACCGAGACCGGCCCCCAAGGTCTGTTGCAGGGCAAGAAGGCGGTCATTCTAGGCGCGCGCGGCGGGGCCTATGGGCCCGGCAGCCCGGCCCAGGCGATGAACCATCAAGATACCTATCTGCGCACCGTGCTGGGATTCATCGGGATCACCCAGGTGGAGACGGTGATCGCCGAAGGCGTGGCGGCCGGCGAAGAAGGTTTCGAGGCGGCCAAGGCGCGCTTGCCGGAAATTCTGGTGGCCTAGTGTCGGATCGCCCCAAATCGAATTACCTTGTAATTTCGCTTCGGCCGTGGCGATCACGCGCGACGGTTTGATCTGAACGAGGGGCTTTTCACTGGACGGGGGGCTTTCCACCGGGAGCCCCCTTTCTTGGCTGTCAGGCAGGGCTGCTTGATCCCGGCGCGCAGCAACGACGGTGCGAACTGCCGCCGAAACAGCAAAAAGGCGACCAGCGGCGGGGCGACGGAAATCCGGCCGTTGCCCGCTGTCGCTTGAAAAAATGCTGCCGTGTATGGGCCGTACCCCGGCGAACCTACATGCACATTACCGGTTTTCATGCTGATAGGAACAGGATTTCCGGCCGCGCCGAAATTACTCGTCGCGCCGCCGATTTCTCGCGGTTTTGGCGTGAGATGGGCTTGCGCTTTCAGCAGGGAAAGGCACAATGCCGTGCGTTCGTCGCCGCCGTTTTCCGAGTCTTCGGGAAACCGGCCCTCCGCCGGTAAGGCTGTGAGGGGGGCGCGAGGAGGCGGGGGCCTTGCCCCGTCGCCTCCCTACGGTGGGCCCGTAGTTCAGTTGGTTAGAACACGCCGCTCATAACGGTGTTGTCGCAGGTTCGAGTCCTGCCGGGCCCACCACTTTTTTGCCGGGGCGTTGCCGCTGCGGGGCGCTGCCTGCCTCCGACCCCCTGCATCACCAGCTGCTGCCGCGCCGCGCCGCCTTGGGCCGCGCCGCTCGACCTGTTTCGGCAACCCGAGGTGTTATTTACCTGCTGGCTGTTTGAGTATAGGATTTTCCCGACATCTGTTGATCTAAGTCGAGCATCTGACGATCTAGAGGATGGTCGACCGAGCACGAAGCGCGGTCCGCTGCGGGCTCCGTCGATCACACAAATAGACTGCCAAGAGGCGGATCTCTGAAGGGGTGCAATGCTGCGCGCGCTTGCAACAAAGGGACCTGGGGATGCGAGGTATAAAGATTGGGTTTGTCGCTGGTTTGCTTTGCTTTTCCTATGGGAACCCCTTGGCCTGGGCGCAGGCGGACCGTGACGGCGGCCTCGACCTGGCGTCGGCGATCGCCAAACAAAGCGATGCCTCCGAACTGTTTTACCGGGTCGACTGGGGCGCTTTGGCTCTGGCCGAACTGCGGGTTTCCGTCTCCAAGGATCAGGACCGGCGCGTGCTGGTGACCAAGGGGGAAACCCTGGGGGTGCTGTCGCTGTTCAGCGATTGGAGCTTTTTCCAAGCCATGGCCGCCGAGGGCGATCGGCGGGCGGTCTTTTCCACCCGGTCGTTTAAAGGCGGCGACCCCTATGCCGATTTCAAAGTGGTGTGGGCGCAAGGCCGGCTGCCGCAGGTTTCCGGCGAGCTGGGCGTGCAGGAAGACGAGGACTTAACCCCAATTCCCGAGGGCGAACTGCGCGATACCCGCAGCCCCTATCAATCGATCTTTCAGTTGGCCGAAAAGCTCGCCAGGGACCAAAGTTGCGCCTTGACGCAGCGGATATTCGACGGCGTCCGCCGCTACGACGTCATCGTGCGCGACGAAGGGCGCGAAACGCTGGACGCCGACCGGGACTGGACCTATGGCGGCCCCGCGATAAAGTGCCGCTTGATCTTCAAGCAGATCGGCGGCTTTTCTCGGGAACCGAGCAGTTGGTCGACGGAGGAAGAACAGATGGAGCGCTTTCTTTGGCTCGCCCGGCTTCGCGACGATCTCTGGATCCCGGTCCGGCTGAAGGTCTCTTCCGCGCTGGGCTACGCCACCGGCCGTCTGGTGACCGACCGGCAAGCTCTGGCGGCGGCCGACACGGCAAAAAGCGACAACTGGTTTCGTTTTGGCCAGCGCGATAAGTAGGGTTTCCGTCCGTTTCGGTGCCAGCGCGCTGGCGCGCCACCGAGCGCCCGGTCGCGCCACCCCCGGCCGCTATCCTTGCCCGTTCAGGGGCGGTTGATCTCGGTGGCCGCGCTGCCGTCGCGGTCGCTTCGGCGTATTGGCGCCGGCGAATTCGCCCGGGCTGCGAATTTGCAAAAATAATCATTCGCGATCATACTGTGTTGCGAGCTTGCGATGGATAAGGCGTCGGTTCGCGCTTTGCTTGCAACGTCAAGGCCGAAACTCTGAGCGCTTGGCCAAGCCGCGCCGTGCCCGGCAAGACCGAAGAAAAGATGGGGGGCCGGGAAAATCTTGCGGCCCGGCTTTCGACAACGGCGATATCCGGACCGCGAATATCGATCGCCCGCCCGTCTCATAGACCCGTCGTTGAGCTGGTTGAGACGGCCTCCGGTTCCAACGGCGACAACCCGGGCGTTCAGGCGTTGCGCGACGCGGCCCTTCAGATCTTCAACGCCCCTCCAGCCCAGGCCGCATGACAATTGAGGAGATAGAAGAAATGATATTTTCAACAAAACGGCGCACCTTGGTCAAAGCGGCGGCGGCGCTGGCTGTCGCGGCGGTGGCCCCCAAGCTGCTGTCGGTCGCAAGAGCCGCCGACGGCGCATCAAAAGAGCACCGCGTGGAGATCGTGGGGTTCGCCTTCGTGCCGGACCGGCTGCGGGTCAAACCCGGGGATACCATCACCTGGGTCAACCTGGATTCAGCGCCGCATACCGCAACCGCCGACGACAAAAGTTGGGATACCGGCACCCTTCGAAAAGGCGATTCGAAAAGCCTGGCGGTAACGGCGGGGATGTCTTCCTCCTATTTTTGCCGCATTCACCCAAATATGAAGGCCGCGCTGGAGCCGCTGTCGGAAGACTGACGGCAAGATCGCCGAGTTTCTTGCGCGCCATTCGCCGTCAACCGCGCAGGTTGGGCGGCGAGTTGGGCGGCGGTAGCAGGTAGGCCCCAAGGCCGGCCGAGGTGCCGATGAGCAGGATGGCAAGCCCCAGCACCGGCAGCACCGCGCCGGCCAGGGTCACCACGACCAAGGCCAGCAGCAGTGCCGCCAGACGCCGCGCCAACGACGGGGTTTTCCAGCACAGCCCGGGCCGGCCCAGCAGATGCAGTCCCGCCCAGTAGGCAAAGGCCAGGAAGGCCAGGATGGTCCCGGCCCAATACAGCGGCAGGATCATGATCGCCAGGGGCAGGGCGTAGAAGCTGGCGGCCAGTAAAACCCCCACCAGAGGAACGCCAAACAACACCAGGGCGCCCACCAGGGTGGTCTTGAGCGGATGACTTTCAATGGCGCAGGCCGGCCGGGTCATCAGATGGGGCGCGACGATCTGCAAGCTGCCGCCGAGCAGGAAGGTCGCCAGCATGGCCGCGGCCCAGATGGTCAGCCCGATCAGGAAGACCACGGCCAGCGACGGCAGCGTCAGGCGCGGCTCGACCCGGGTGACGCTGCCCAGCACCGTCGCGTCCTTGTCGATTTGGATATCCTGCAGGCTGCGGTAGGTGATGTCGCCGTGAATGATCGCGCCCGGCGCCAGGGTTATGCGCTCGGCGAGGATGCGCAGGTTGCCGCTGATTTCGCCGGCCAGGGTCACCTGTCGGGCCACCACCACCAGATCGCCCAGCAACTGGCCTTCCTGGCGGAAGCGGGCGGCCGCGACCCGCAAACGTCCGGCGATCAGCGTCTGGGGACCCAGCGTGACCCAGCCGGCGGCCACCGCCAGATCGCTGGCCACCTCGCCCTCGTAATCAATACTATTGCCGAGGAAAAAGCCCTGCCGGATCGACATGTCCCGCAGGTCGGCCCGTCCCGCCAACAGCAGCAGGTTTTCGGTGGATACGGTGGTTAACTCGGCCCGCCCGACCGCCAGGGCGAGATCTTCCAGCGACAGCCGATCCAGGCGCGCGGTTTGGGCGGCGACCAGCAGGTCGCGCAGTTCCTGGTCGGCCAGCGTCACCCGGCGCCCGGTCACCACTTCCTCATTGTTGCTCAACGCGGCGTCGCCGTGATCGGCGGCCAGCGCAGCGGCTTGGAACAGGAACGGCAGCAGCAACAGGGCCAGCAGGCTAAGAACCGCCCCGATCGCCGCCGACAGCAGGCCGCCGACCGCAACGGCCGGGTCCGGTTCCCGGCGCACAGCGCCGGCGCTCATTGGCCCGGCATGAACGGGAGGGGCGCGGTGTCGCGCCAGGCAATCGTCGCCACCACCTTGCTTGAGCACAGTTCTTCCTCCCGTTCTTGTCAGCCTCGCGCGTGATCGATCCCGCCGTGGCTCCGACTTTAGCTGGTCAGCAGCATGGCGTCTTCCTGGGTCCAGGAAATCCAAACGGTCTGGCCGATGGAAAAGC
>CAXBMB010000073.1:0-16422 GCA_963976695.1 uncultured Rhodovibrionaceae bacterium | reverse complement strand
CTCCGCGTCCTGTAGGCCCAGGAACCGCGCCGGCCGGGCATCGACGGCGGGCAGCGACGCCTGGTGAAAATAGCCGTGGCCGACCGCATTGACGTCGCCATTGCGGGTTGCGGCGGCTGCGCTGCCGGCTTGGGCGCGGGGCGCCCCGGTGGGGTTGACGGTGGCGCTGATCGCCGCGCGGTCGCCGGCGGCGTTCGATGACAGATCGGCGACGCTGACCTTCGGGGCCTGCTTTTCCGGCACACAGCCAGCCAACAGCACGCCCAGCACGCCGACAGCCAGCAGGGCCTGCCATTTGCTTCCAGATCCAGGGCGACCGGACCTTGCGGCGGGCGCCGCCGGTTCGCTGTTGCCGGATAGGCTGTTCGCCGTCATGACTTCCCCCTCATGATCGCTTCCGGCAAGGTCGCCGGTCCAGAGCCGCTGCGCCAAACCCTTATGCGCCGCTTTTGGCGGGGTTGGGGCGCTCGTTTTCCGCAGCTTTTGTTCCCGCCGGGCCGGTCGCGGCGGCGGTTTCCGTGGTCGGCGCGCCGCCGATCAGCGGCGAAAGCGACGCGCTGGCGGGGGCGACCGGCGCCAGTTCCTCGACCTTACCGTTGATCTTGCCGCCGCAGTTGATCTCGATGTCGCGGTAGCTGATGGTGCCGGAAACCCGACCGGTCTCGCGCAGATTGAGGCGCTTGCGGACCAGCAACTCGCCCTTGAAGGTGCCGCTGATGTCGGCGAAATCCACCGCCGCCGTCCCCTTGAAGAGGCCGCCTTCGGAGATTTCCAACACCTGCGCGCTGGAGAGATCGGCTTCGACCTCGCCTTCCACCACCAGTTTTTCGCAGGCGGTGATTTCACCGGCCAGCTTGATGCCGTAACCAACCGTCAGCTTCTTGCCTTCGCCTTGGTCGTCGGCGCGCGAACTGCGGCGGGCGTTAGTGACATAGTCCGAGGGGCGGCGAACCAGTTCGCGCACCGGAGGGGTAGGGGCTCTATCGGTCATCTTGGGCTCACTGCGATGGGAAGACTTGGCTTCTTTGCCGTCGATTGCAGAGGACAATGCTGGGTCTTCAGCCTTGTAACTGCTGTTGTCCTTGCGTTTGCGAAACATACGTACGTGGTCCTTTTCCTTATCGCGGGAACCGGTCGGTGACAACCGGTCCCTATGTCACGCCACCGCGTCGGCCGTCCGGGACGGCCATGCCCAGGTTATTTCTCAACGCGACAGCGCCAGTAAGATCCGCTTCCCGGCGATCAGTCAACGCTTTCCACCTGATCACGCCCCAGTGTCCCCGGTATCGGCGAGCGCCCGCGCCTGAACCCGCGGGTCTTGAAATAGATGCACCATCATGGCGGCGGCGACGATGGGCGTGACCAAATTGACAAACGGGATTGTCAAAAAGAAGGCAACCATCGCCCCGGTGAAAAAGACCCGTCGGTCGATCTGCTTTCTCAGCGCCCCGGCCGCCCGAGAGGAAAGACGGCGCACGGCGACGAGTTCAAAGTATTCACGGCCCAGAAGATAGCCATTGACCAGGTAGAAGAGAAGCAGATTGAGCGGAGGGATGAAGAGGAACAGCAGATAAAACGGCAGAAAGATCAGATTGACGGCCAGGGTGACGGCGGCCAACCGCAGTCCGTCCAGGCCGGCCTCGACAAGCTTTTGCTCTCGAACCGGCGCCAGGCCGGGATAGTGTCTGGCTTCCACCCGCTGGCAAACCTCGTCCAGCAACATCGGCAAGATGATCGAAACGGCGGCGGGAAAGGCCAGCACCATCAACAGCATGATCAGCAGGAAGGAGGCGCCGCCCAGGAAAAGATCCAACAGACTCTGCGCCCAGCCGGTGGCGCCGACCCAGGCGTCAAGCAGACCCGCGCCCCAGCGCAGCAGATAAAACAGCAGCACGGCCAGCGCAATATCGGCCAACAGGCTGCCCAGCACGGCTTTCCAGAACACGCGGCGCGTGGCTGGGTCGGAAAATTGGCCGATGGCTTTCATAAGATGCGCGATCATCAGACTCTATCACCTAGCGTGGCGGCCGCGCTTTCGCAAGCGCCCAAAGGCGCCAAGTCCTGGATTAGCCGGAATTGCCGGGCGATGCTGTTTACGCCGATCCGACTCTGGACGATCGCGCGTGCAACCGTTAGGCTGCGCGCCACTTTTCTCACGAAACAAATGGATTAACCGGAATGTCCGTTAAGCGCCTGGATTTGGTAGGTATTGGCAACGCCATCGTTGATGTTTTGAGCCATGAGAGCGAAGCATTCCTGCTGGAGCACGAGTTAGCCAAGGGCGCCATGACCTTGATCGATACCGAGCGCGCCGAAAGCCTCTACGCAGCGATGGGAAGCGGAATAGAGGTTTCCGGCGGGTCGGCGGCCAACACCATCGTCGGCGCCGCCAGTTTCGGCGGCCAGTGCGGCTTTATCGGCCGGGTGCGCAATGACCAGTTGGGCGGCATCTACCGCCATGACATCGCCGCGGCGGGGGTTGCGTTTACCAATCCCCCCGCCACCGAAGGCCCCACCACCGGTCGCAGCCTGATCGTGGTGACGCCCGATGCCCAGCGCACCATGAACACCTACCTGGGGGCGGCGGTGCAGCTGGGTCCCGATGATCTGGACCATGAGATGATCGCCCGGGCCAAGGTGCTCTATATGGAAGGCTATCTGTGGGATGCGGCGCCGGCGAAGCAGGCCTTTATCGAGGCGGCGAAAACCGCCCACAAGGCGGGCGGCAAGGTGGCCCTGACCCTGTCGGATTCCTTTTGCGTCGAGCGCCATCGCGACGGCTTTCTGGAACTGCTGAAAGGCCACGTCGACCTGCTGTTTGCCAACGAAGAGGAAATTCTCTCGCTGTATCAGGTGCGCAATTTCGATGAGGCGCTGCAGCGGGTGCGCGGCCACTGCGACGTGGCGGCCCTGACCCGCAGCGCGAAAGGGTCGGTCGTCGTGGCGGGCGAGGAGGTTCATCTGGTGGACGCCATTGCCCAGGGACCGGTGGTCGACACCACCGGCGCGGGCGACCTCTATGCCGCCGGTTTCCTCTATGGCTATACCCAGGGCCTCAGCCTCTATCAGTCGGGCCGCTATGGGTCGCTCGCCGCCGGGGAGATTATTTCCCACATCGGGCCGCGTCCGGCGCGGGGGCTAAAAGAGCTGGCCGCCGAGACGTTCGCCTAAAGCCGGATTGGCTTAACCGGCGTCGCGGCGTGATCCCGTTTAAGACCCGAACCCGGTTAAACCGTCACACCGCCGGGTTGGTTCTGAGCGGCTGTTTCGGTTGGGGTTGCCTGGGGGCTCAACAAATATTCCACTTTATTGGAAATAAACATTGAGCCGCCGCCCGGCAGCGCCTATATGGCGGTTACGTCCTGCTGCATGACAGGCATTCATCATAATCCCTGAGGGATTGGTTGCTTTTGCGCGCTAGCTCTGCTTTAACCCCCCGCAAGCTTGCAGGCGGCAAAGTTCGGCTCGACCGAAAATCGACCGCATCGACCAAACTGTAATGCTTTTGCGTTACATTGAAGCTTGACCCCGTGAGGGTCCGTACCCGTTGCGCTGCTCCGTGAACTTCCCGATTAAGGGAAAAATTGGCGCGTCGCCTGGGTCTAACAGCAGTATTGGCCGCGTCCGACCACCCCTTGTCTTTATCCGGCAAGGCGGCGGCCTTCGGACTTGAGCCGTTTGACCGGAGAGACCGCCTTGAGCGTCGAGAACCTGCGCAACATCGCCATTATCGCCCACGTGGACCATGGCAAGACCACTTTGGTTGACGAACTTCTGAAACAGTCGGGCGCCATCCAGTCGCACCAGCAGTTGGAAGATCGCGCCATGGATTCCAACGATCTGGAGCGCGAGCGTGGCATCACCATTCTCGCCAAATGCACCTCTGTCGAGTGGCGGGGAACCCGCATCAATATCGTCGACACCCCCGGCCACGCCGACTTTGGCGGTGAGGTGGAGCGGATCCTGTCCATGGTCGATGGGGTGGTGCTGCTGGTGGATTCGGCCGAGGGGCCCATGCCCCAGACCAAGTTCGTCACCCAGAAAGCCCTGGCGCGCGGCCTGCGCCCGATTGTGGTGGTCAACAAAGCCGACAAGATGGAGGCCCGCTGCGATGAGGTGGAAGGCGAGGTGTTCGACCTCTTCGCCCTGCTTGACGCGACCGAAGAGCAGCTTGATTTTCCCTGTGTCTACGCCTCCGCCAAGCAGGGCTGGGCGGTTAAGGACCTGAGCGAGCCGAAGGAAAACCTCGACGCGCTGTTTGAAATTATCACCAGCTACGTGAGAGCGCCCCAGGCCGACAACGGCGGGCCGTTCCGGATGCTGGCGACCACCTTGGAGTCGGATCCCTTCCTGGGACGGATTCTGACCGGCCGGATCGAGAGCGGCACGCTGAAGATCAACACCAACATCCGGGCCTTGTCGCGCGACGGCAAGAAGATCGAAGACGCACGGCTGACCAAGCTGCTGGCCTTCCGCGGGCTCAAACGGGTGCCGGTGGAGGAAGCCCACGCCGGCGACATCGTCGCGCTGGCCGGTTTCACCAAGGCCACGGTGGCCGATACCCTGTGCGACAGCGCGGTGGTGACGCCGCTGCCCTCACAGCCGATTGATCCGCCGACCCTGTCGATGAGCTTTTCGGTCAACGATTCGCCCCTGGCCGGGCGCGAGGGCTCGAAGGTCACCAGCCGGATGATCCGTGCGCGCCTGGAGGCCGAGGCCGAAGGCAACGTGGCGATTCACATTACCGAGGCGGACACCAAGGACTCCTTCGAAGTGGCCGGCCGCGGCGAACTGCAGCTCGGCGTGTTGATCGAGACCATGCGGCGCGAAGGTTTTGAGCTGACCATCTCGCGCCCCCAGGTGCTTTTCCGGATGGAGGGCGGCGTCAAAATGGAGCCGATCGAGGAAGTGTCGATCGACGTCGATGAAGACCACTCCGGGGTCGTCGTTGAAAAGATGAGCGAGCGCAAGGCCGAGCTGATCGAGATGCGGCCTTCGGGAGGCGGCAAGGTCCGTCTGTCCTTCCTGGCGCCCGCGCGCGGGCTGATCGGTTATCACGGTGAATTTTTGACCGATACCCGTGGCACCGGCATCATGTACCGCCTGTTCCATGGCTACGCGCCCTACAAGGGCCCGATCAAGGGGCGCCGCAACGGCGTGCTGATCTCCATGGGCCAGGGAACGTCGGTGCCGTATGCGCTGTGGAACTTGGAAGAGCGCGGCGACATGTTCATCGGCAGCGGCATGCCGGTCTATGAAGGCATGATCATTGGCGAGCACAGCCGGGGCAACGACCTGGATGTCAATCCGCTCAAGGCCAAGCAGCTCACCAACGTGCGCGCCTCCGGCACCGATGAAGCCGTGCGCCTGACCACGCCGCGCCAGATGAGCCTGGAGCAGGCGCTGGCCTATATCGAAGACGATGAGCTGGTGGAGGTGACGCCGCAGTCCTTCCGGCTGCGCAAGCGCTTCCTCGACCCCCATGCGCGCAAGCGCGATCTGCGCCGCCGCCAGGCCGAAGCCGGCTAGCCGGCGCTTGATCGGGGGGCGGTCGGTGACCCAACCAGCCGATCCCGGCCCGGTGGTCGACCGGTACAGCGGATCAACAGGGGCCTTCCACCGGGAGGGCCCCTGTTGCTTTGCCCGCCCCCGGTTCGCCTCGAAGTCGCCCCGCAATGGTCGATGTTTTCGCCGGGGGAACTGTGCGATAAGGGGCCAGCGGGTGTGCGGGCAACAAGGGTAAGGTTTCATGGTCAAGGTAGATGCGGCCGGCCGCTGGCCAGAGGCTTGGCGCCTTTACGGCAATCGTCGGCAGTTGGCGATCTTCCTGATGGGTTTTTCCAGTGGCCTGCCCCTGCTGCTGGGCTTTTCCACGCTGTCCTACTGGCTGTCCACCGCCGGCATCGACCGCACCACCATCGGTCTGTTTGCCGCCGTTTCCACCCCCTATGCCTTCAAGTTTGCCTGGGCGCCGCTGTTGGACCATTGGAAGTTGCCGCTTTTCCACCGGTTGTTGGGGCGGCGACGGGGCTGGATCCTGTTCCTGCAACTGCTGTTGGTCGGGGCGATTGTCTGGCTGGGAAGTTCCGATCCGCTTGCCGCGCCCTTGGCCATGGCCCTGGCGGCCTTGGCGGTGGCCAGCCTGTCCGCCAGCCAGGATATCGTGATCGACGCCTATCGTATCGAGATCCTGAGCGCGGCGGAGCAGGGCGCCGGCGCGGCGGTAACCCAGGCGGGCTATCGGGTCGGCATGATTGCCGCCGGCGCCGGCGCGCTGGCGCTGAGCGACTATCTGTCCTGGTTTTTGGTGTTCATCATCATGGCGGCGCTGGTCGGCGTCGGCATGCTGGGGGTGCTGATCGGTCCCGAGCCGCGGCGGCCGGGCGCGGCTGCGCTGGAAGACAGCGCCGCACAGCCTTGGCCGGGCTTCATGAAACGCGCGGTGATCGCGCCGTTGGCCGACTTCGTCGCCCGGCCGGGCTGGTGGCTGATTTTGCTATTCGTGCTGCTGTATAAATACGGCGACGCCATTGCCGGAACCATGGCCAATCCCTTTTACCGAGAGTTGGGCTTCACCGGCACGGAAATCGCCAGCGTGACAAAGCTTCTCGGCGTGGCGGCCACGTTATTGGGCGTTTTCATCGGCGGCTGGCTGGTCGCCCGCGTTGGGCTGGTCAAGGCGCTGCTGGCCGGCGGGGTGTTGCAGGCGCTGAGCAACTTGCTGTTTGCCTGGATGGCGGCGCGCGGGTTTCAGCCCGGGGCGGTCGCCGACCTGGATTTCCTCGCCCTGGCGGTCGGCGTCGACTCCTTCACCGGCGGTTTGGGATCGGCGGCCTTCGTCGCCTACCTATCCAGCCTGTGCAACCTGGCCTTTACCGGCACCCAGTACGCCCTGCTGACCTCGCTGATGGCCTTTGGCCGGACCCTGCTGTCGACCGGCTCGGGGTGGCTGGTGGATCAATCGGGCTGGGTGGAGTTTTTCATCGCCACCACCTTTTTGGCCCTGCCGGGCCTGCTGCTGTTGATGATCATCGCCCGGCGCTATTCGGGCAAGCCGTTGGCGGTGGGCGCGTAACCCGACCTTTCCAATCCGCCTGTGATCGCCTTCTCAGTCCGGACGTCCCGGACCGCCTGGATGACGGCGTCGAGGGGAATGTTGGTCATGGCGCTGTTGTCCTGCCCGGCGCCACAGGGAAAGTCCTGGGCGCGCAGCACGGTCAGGCGCGGGGTTTCCGGGGCGAATTTGGCCGGCGGGGTCGGCCCAAAAAGCGAGATCAGCGGCCGCTCCGCCGCCGCCAGCAGATGCCCGATGCCGGCGTCGTTGGCCACCGCAACCTGGCAACGTTGGGCCAGCGCCAGGGTCAGCAGCGGATTGGCGTCCGGCGCGGCCGGGCCGCTCAGCGGCAGCAAGACCTGGGGGAGGGCGGCGCGAAGGCCGTCGTGCCATTCTTTTTCCTGCGGTCCGAGCAAAACCACCGGCTGCCACCCCTTGGCCTGCAGGGCCTGCCCCAGGGCGATAAAGCGCTCCAGCGGCCAGCATTTGTGCCGCCCGCCGGCCCCCGGCGCGAGGGCCAGATAGCGCGGGCCCTGCGGCAACAAGCGGCATGCCGTGACGGTATGGTGCGTCGGCGGGGCGGGAAGATCGACCTTTTCCAGCCAAGCGTCGGGGTGGCCGTACCGGGCCAGCGACACCAAACGGAGCAGTTGGTCCGGCAGCCGGCTGGGCCGCGCGCCGCCCCCCTTGCAGGATGAAAAGCATCCGCCCGCGCAGTCGGAGATGAACCGTTGGTGCGCGATGCGTCGCAGGATCGCGCTGGTGATAAAGCGGCGTTGCGTGTC
This sequence comes from uncultured Rhodovibrionaceae bacterium, assembly GCA_963976695.1. Taxonomy (GTDB): domain Bacteria; phylum Pseudomonadota; class Alphaproteobacteria; order Kiloniellales; family DSM-21159; genus CAXBMB01. Next base: position 8,583 of record CAXBMB010000073.1, on the reverse strand, counting down.
GATGATCAGATCGAAGCCCCGGCCCCTGAGCGGCCGCCGCAACAGCTCGGACGGCCTGTTGCCGATGCCGGCCTCCTCAATAATCTCGTCGATCAGGCCGTCGGTGAGCGGCTTCAATGAACCGTTGAACACGGTTTTTCCCTTTCCCGCCAACCAGGTGATCCTGGCCCGGGGATAAGCCGCCCGCAGCGCGCGAAGGAAGGAAAGCTTCATCAGACCGTCGCCCAGCAGGTCCAGGCCGACATAAACCAGGATGCTGTCCGGGATATGGGCGGCCTTTTGCGCAGGCGGCGGTGCGGCGGCGGCAGGGGACATCGGCGCTTGAACGCTCCTGGTGGGGTGGAAGCAGGCGGGGTGGGCGAGGGTGGACCCGGCGAAGCTTTTCGGCCTTATACCGTAAAGTCGCGCGGCGGCGGAAACTCTTTGTCGCGAACTCTTTGTCGCGCCGTGGCGGCCTGGCGCGCGGGCGTCGGCAGGCCAATTGACGCAGATCATTGGCGGGCGCGAATTTTCAGCTATGCTGCACTGCAATATAACGGGCCAACGCCCCTTTGGTGACAGTTAGGATTCAAGCCCATGTCCTTGGCGAATTTCGACAAGCTTTTTGCACCCCGCTCCATCGCCCTGATCGGCGCCAGCAACCGGGAGCGTTCGGTTGGCCAGGTGTTGGCTAAGAATCTTTTCAACAGCCGCTATGCCGGCCCGATCCTGCCGGTTCATCCGTCTAATCAGGCGGTGGAGGGGGTTTTGGCCTATGCCAGCGTGGCCGAGCTGCCGCTCGCCCCGGACCTGGCGGTGGTCTGCACGCCGCCCGACACGGTCGCGTCGATCCTCGAGCAGCTGATCGCGCGGGGCACCCGCGCCGCGGTGGTAATCACCGCCGGCTTTGGCGAGTCGCAGGATCAGGCGGGCCTGGCGCGGGCCAAGGAGGTTCTGGCCCTGGCGCGCCGACAGGCCTTTCGGATTATCGGCCCCAACTGCGTCGGAACCATGGTGCCGCACCTGGGGGTGAACGCCACCTTCAGCCACATCAATGCGCTGAAGGGCGATCTGGCCTTCGTGACCCAATCGGGCGCCATGGTAACGGCCATGCTGGACTGGGCCACGCCCCGCGGCATCGGCTTTTCCCATGTGGTGTCGATGGGCGATATGTTGGATGTGGATTTCGGCGACATCTTGAACTATCTCGCGCTGGATCAGAAAACCCGGGCGATTTTGCTTTATGTGGAAGCGGTTACCGACGCCCGTAAGTTCATGTCCGCCGCCCGCGCCGCCGCCCGTGGCAAGCCGGTCATCGTGATCAAGGGCGGCCGGCAGGCCGAGGGCGCGAAGGCCGCCGCCTCGCATACCGGCGCGCTGGCCGGTTCTGACGAGGTGTATGACGCGGCGTTCAAGCGGGCCGGCATGTTGCGGGTGACCACCCTGGAAGAGCTGTTCGACGCCGCGCAAACGCTGGCCACCGCCCGGTCGCTGACCAGCGGCGGCAAGGACCGTTTGGCCATTCTCACCAACGGCGGCGGCCTGGGCGTGCTGGCCACCGACACCCTGATCGGCCAAGGCGGACACCTGGCCGAACTGGCGCCGGAAACCCTGGCAAAGCTGAACGCGCATCTGCCGCCCACCTGGAGCCACGGCAACCCGGCCGATATCATCGGCGACGCCCCCGGCAGCCGCTACGCCGTCGCCCTGGACGCGTTGTTGGCGGACAAGGGGGTCGATGCGGTTCTGGTGATGAACTGCCCCACGGCGGTTTCCGATATGGCTGAGGCCGCCACGGCGGTGGTCGAGAGTTACCGCGCGAACGACCGCCGGCCCCGCAAGCCGCTGTTCACCGCCTGGCTGGGCCAGCAGGCGCCGGAGAAATCCCGCCAGATCTTCAACGCCGAGCATATTCCCACCTATGATACGCCGGAGCGGGCGATTCGCGGTTTCATGCACCTGGTGCGCTATCGTCGAAGCCGGGAAATGCTGATGGAAACCCCGTCGTCCGGCCCGATCGAGGCGCTGCCGGACGTGGCCCTGGCCAAGGCGCTGCTGGCGCGGGTGCGGGCCGACGGCCGGAACTGGTTGAGCGAACCGGAAGCCAAGGAACTGTTGGCGATCTATGGCATTCCCATTGTGCCAACACAGCTTGTCAGCAAGGAAGCCGACGTCAAGGCGGCGGCCCGTGCGATCGGTTTTCCGGTGGCGCTGAAGATCGTCTCGCCACAGATCATCCACAAGAGTGAGGTGGGTGGGGTGATGCTAAATCTTCAGACCGAGGAGGAGGTCTCCTACGCCGCCCACGCCATGGCCAAGCGGGTGATGGAAAAACGCCCCGACGCCACCTTGACCGGATTTTCCGTGCAGGCGATGACCAACCGCCCGACGGCGCGGGAACTGATCCTCGGGATGACGGAGGACCGGCAGTTTGGCCCGGCCATTCTTTTCGGCGAGGGCGGCACTGCCGTCGAGGTGATCGCCGACAAGGCCATCGCCCTGCCGCCGCTCAACATGTCGCTGGCCTATCATATGATGCGCGAGACCCGGATTTATAAGCAACTCCAGGGCTACCGCGATCAGCCGCCAGCCGATCTGGAAGCCGTGGCCCACAGTCTGGTCAAGCTGTCGCAGCTGATCTCCGACCTGGCCGAGGTGGCCGAGGTGGACATCAACCCGCTGCTGGCGGACGCCAAGGGGGTGATCGCGTTGGATGCGCGGGTGCGCCTCAGCGCCGCGCCGGTGGCCGAGGGCGTCACCAGCGAACGCCTGGCGATTCGACCCTATCCACGGCAATTGGAAGGCGACCTGCTGGCCTTCGACGGCCACACCGTCCCGTTCCGACCGATCCGGCCGGAGGACGAACCGGCCTTGAAAACCATGGTTGATTACCTGACCAAGGAAGATCTTCGGCTGCGCTTTTTTACCTACGTGACCGAACTGACCCACGAAACCGCCGCCCGCCTGACGCAGATCGATTATGACCGGGAAATGGCCTTTGTGGCGCTGGACCCGTTGGATAGTCAGGAGATCTGGGGGGTGGTGCGGCTGTCTTGCGACCCGGACAACCAGCGCGGCGAATACGCCATCGCGGTGCGCTCCAATCTCAAGGGCCAGGGCCTGGGTTTTGCCCTGATGCAACGGATCTTGAGCTATGCCGCCCAGCGCGGGGTGCAGGAAATTTGGGGCTCGGTGCTGAAGGAAAACCACCGGATGCTGGAGGTCTGCAAGGAACTGGATTTCGTCCGAAAAGCCGACCCGGAGGATCCAACCGTGGTGATCGTGACCAAGCGCCTGGCCGCCGCCAGCTAGCGCCGGACCGGCGCGCCCGCGACCGACGGGGAAAGACGCGCGCGGCCGCCGGGCACTCAGATCGGCGGGGCGTCGAGCGAATAGCCGGCCGAGCGCACGGTGCGGATGAGATCCGGCTCGGTTTTGTCGTTCAGCGCCTTGCGGAGGCGGCGAATGTGGACGTCGACGGTACGCAGCTCGACATAGACATCGCGCCCCCAGACCGCATCGAGCAGCTGCTCGCGGCTGAACACCCGACCGGGCTGCTGCAACATGTGGCGCAGGAGACGGTATTCGGTCGGGCCGAGATGAATGGCCCGCTCGCCGCGGTGCACACGATGGGCCGCCAGATCCATTGACAGGTCGGCGAAGGTCAGTTTTTCGCCTTCCAGGGCTGGATTGGCCCGCCGCAGCACCGCGCGGATGCGGGCAATCAGTTCGGCGGGGGAAAAGGGTTTGGTGATGTAGTCGTCGGCGCCGCTGTCCAGCCCCCGGACCTTGTCGGTTTCTTCGCCGCGCGCGGTCAACAGGATAATCGGCGTCTCCCGACTCTCGGGCGCCCGGCGCAGCTGCCGGCAGACCTCAAGACCGCTGAGCAGCGGCAACATCCAGTCCAACAGAATCAGATCTGGTTTTTCTTCCTTGGCTAAGATCAAGGCTTCCTCGCCGTCGCGCGCGTCGAAAACCTGATAGCCTTCGCGCTCCAGGTTGTACCGCAGCAGGGTGACGAGGGCGGCTTCATCTTCAACCAGAAGAATGGTCGGTTTCATGGGGTGGAGTCCTTACTTGTTCTCGGGATCCTTGAGAACTTCAAAGCTGGAGGTGTCGCCCTTCGGCCGTCCCCCCTCGATCTTCTTGCCGGTGACCCGAAAATATACCTCCTCGGCCACGTTGGTGGCGTGATCGCCCATGCGCTCGACATTTTTGGCGATGAAGAGAAGGTGGGTGCAGGGCGTGATGTTGCGCGGGTCTTCCATCATGTAGGTGAGGGTTTCGCGAAACAGGCTGGTGTAGGTTTCATCGATCTCTTCGTCGCTTTCCCAGACATTGAGCGCCAAGTTGGGATCGCCCTTCACGAAGGCGTCCAGCACCCGCTTGGTGTTGGCCTGCACCAACTGACCCATGCGCGGGATCGAGTGGGCCGGCTGCATGGCGGGCAATTGGTTGAGGGCGACGACGCGCTTGGCGACGTTGGCCGAATAGTCGCCCATGCGCTCCAGATCGGCGGAGATCCGCAAGGAGGAAATCACCCGGCGCAGGTCGTCGGCAATCGGCTGGCGCTTGGCGATCATCTGAATGACCTGCTCGGACACCTCGGCATCCAGGGCGTCCAGTTCCTTGTCGTTGGCAATGACTTCCTTGGCCAGCTCGCTGTTCCGGCTGGACAGTGCGGTCATTGCCTTGTCGAGTTGGGATTCGACCAAGCCGCCCATGCGAATCAGGGTCTGCTTCAAGGCCTGTAGTTCGGCGTCATAGGATTTGACGATATGTTCCATGATCCTGCTCTGCTCCCGAATTGGCGGTGTGCGGTTGGCGCGTCGGGCCCCGACCGGGTCAGCCGAAGCGCCCGGTGATGTAGCCTTGGGTCCGCTCATCGCGCGGGGTGGTGAAAATCTGCTCGGTGTCGCCCTGCTCCACCAGATGGCCCAAATGGAAGAATGCGGTCTTCTGGGATACCCGCGCCGCCTGCTGCATGGAGTGGGTGACGATCACGATGGTGAAGTTCTCCCGCAACTCATCGATCAGCTCCTCGATTTTCGCGGTGGCGATGGGGTCGAGGGCGGAACAGGGTTCGTCCATCAGGATGACCTCGGGGTGAACCGCGATGGCGCGGGCGATGCACAGCCGTTGCTGCTGGCCGCCGGACAGCCCGGTTCCGGGCTTGTCGAGGCGATCCTTGACCTCCTGCCACAAGCCGGCGCGGGTCAGGCTCGCTTCCACCAACTGGTCCAGGTCGGCCTTTAGCTGGGTGATTCCGTGAATTCGGGGGCCGTAGGCGACGTTGTCATAGATCGATTTCGGAAAGGGGTTGGGCTTTTGAAACACCATCCCCACCCGGGCGCGCAGCTGCACCACGTCCAGGGGCCGGGCATAGACATCCTCGCCGTCCAGGGTGATGCTGCCTTCCACCCGGCAGCCGTCGATGACGTCGTTCATCCGGTTGATGCAGCGCAAGAAGGTGGATTTGCCGCAGCCGGAAGGACCGATCAACGCGGTCACCTGGTTGGTCAGAACGTCCAGACTCACCTTCTTCAAGGCCTGGGAGTCGCCATAGTAGACGTCGACGTCCTTGGCTTGAACCTTCAGCGCCTGGGCCTCTGGGGAGGCCGCGGCCGGGCCGGAGGGGTCTTTCGTTGCGTCAATGGCAGACATAATGTCTTTCCTTGTATTCGACGGTATTCCGCGTCTGTTCGGCGGCCTTGACCGCTTGGATCTCGTAACCCCGTGGGCGGAGCGGGGGCGTCGGCCCCGAGGTCGCTTGCGCCCTGCCGCCCTACCAGCGGCGTTCGAAACGCTTGCGCAGCAGCACCGCGATCAAGTTCATCAAGATGAGGAACCCCACCAGCACCAGGATCGCCGCCGAGGTTTTCGCCACGAAGGCCCGCTCAGGCGCGTCGGCCCAGAGGAAAATCTGCACCGGCAGGACGGTCGCCGGGTCGGTGATCCCGCCGGGAATGTCGACGATGAAGGCCACCATGCCGATCATCAGCAGGGGGGCGGTCTCTCCCAGCGCCTGGGCCATGCCGATGATGGTGCCGGTCAGAATGCCCGGCATGGCCAGCGGCAGGGCATGATGGATGATGGTTTGCAGGCGCGACGCGCCCATGCCCAAGGCCGCCTCGCGGATCGAGGGCGGTACGGCCTTGAGCGCCGCCCGGCTGGCAATGATGATCGTCGGCATGGTCATCAAGGCCAGCACCAGGCCGCCAACCAGCGGCGCCGAGCGGGGCAGGCCGAGAAAGTTCAGAAAAATTGCCAACCCCAGCAGGCCGTAAACGATCGAAGGAACGGCGGCCAGGTTGTTGATGTTGACCTCGATCAGATCGGTCCAGCGGTTTTTCGGGGCAAACTCCTCCAGATACACCGCCGCCAGAACCCCCAGCGGAAAGGAGATCGCCAGGGTAACCGAAAGCGTGAACAGCGAGCCCACCACGGCGCCCCAGATGCCGGCTTCCTCGGGCTCGCGGCTGTCACCGGTGATAAAGAAATCGACGTTGAAGCGCTGGGTGATCTTTCCCTGGGCTTTCAAGACGTCGATCCAGCCTATCGTGTTGTCTTTTACCCGCCGGTCCGCCTCGGGCACGGTGCGGGGGATGAAGCCTTTGAGGTAGGTATCGACGTCCGAACTGGTTTTCATCCAGATCGTCTGGGTGGTGCCGATCAGCGTCGGATCGGCGGCCACGGTCTGGTTGAGAACAAAGCCGGCGTTTCGACTGACCAGGCCGCGCAGCTCGCGCTTGTCGCGCCGCCCCTTGACCTGCGGGAAACTGCGGTAAAGCCCGGCGTTCACCAAGCCCTGCCAGTTGGTGGCCGCCAGGTTCTCCGGATCAATCTCCTGGGCCGCCAGCGTCACGTCCACAGCCAGGTAATATTGGCTGAAGGCAGGCAGGCTCTTGTAGGTGATGGAGCCCAGCAGCAGCAACAGCATGGCCATGGCGATGGCGATGGCCAGCTGGCCGAAACGCTGGAATCGGCGCTCGGCGGCGTAGCGCCGCTTGAGGCGGGCCGCGTACAGATCCGATGCGGCTAGGCGATGATCAGTCATATTTTTCCCGATACTTGCGGACCACTTTCAAGGCCAGGACGTTGAGGCAGAGCGTGATGATGAACAGCATCAGGCCCAAGGCGAAGGCGGCCAGGGTCTTGGCGCTGTCGAACTCCTGATCCCCCACCAACAGGGTGACGATCTGCACGGTGACGGTGGTCACGGCATTCAAGGGATTGGCGGTCAGGTTGGCGGCCAGGCCCGCCGCCATGACGACGATCATCGTCTCGCCGATGGCGCGACTGGTGGCCAGCAGCACCGAGCCGATAATACCCGGCAGGGCGGCGGGAATCACCACTTGCAGGATGGTTTCCGACTTGGTGGCGCCCAGGGCGTAGGAGCCGTCGCGCAAGGTCTGCGGAACGGCGTTCATCACGTCATCCGACAGCGAGGAGATAAAGGGAATAATCATGATCCCCATCACCGCGCCGGCGGCGAGGGCGGACTCGGACGACACCGATAACCCCAGCGCTTCGCCGCTGTCGCGAAAAAACGGCGCCACGGTCAAGGCGGCGAAAAAGCCGTAAACCACGGTTGGAATGCCCGCCAGAATTTCCAGCGCGGGCTTGACCAGCGCCCGCAGCCTGGGGCCGGCGTACTCGCTCATGTAGATGGCTGAAAACAGGCCAACGGGAAGCGCCACGCACATGGCGATCAGGGTAATCAGCAGGGTTCCGGCAAACAGCGGAATCATGCCGAAGGCGCCGGAGGCCCCGACCTGATCGCTGCGCAGCGCGGTTTGGGGCGACCACTTCAGACCGAAAAGAAAATCGAGAAGCGGCACCTTGCCGAAAAAGCGCAGCGTTTCCAGCAGCAGCGAGAACACAATCCCCACGGTGGTCAAAATAGCGATGGCGGAGGCCAGGATCATGATCCACTTGGCGACCCGCTCCACCAGGCTGCGGGCCCGCAAATCCGGTGAAATTCGCTGTCGGGCGACAAAAAAGCCGGCCGCCACCAGCAGGGACAGCACCGTCAGCATGATCAGGCGCGAAAGCTGGCGCCACTGGGCGTAGTCGGCGGCCATGGCCTGCAAGGCGGCATCCAGCTCCTGGCTGGCGATATCGCCCCGGGCGGCGGCCTTGATGTCGCTGAGCAGCAGCTTGATCTCGTGCGGCGCCATCGCCTGGGTGATCGCCGCGAGCTTGTCGGTCAGGATCCCGTCCGCCCACTGCGGCTCCAGCAGCATCCAGGCCGTCATCACCACCAGCGCCGGCACCAGCATCCAAAGCGCAACATAGAGACCGTGGTAGCCGGGCAGGGAGTTGAGGCGCGCGCCCTGTCCGGCGATAAACAGCGCGCGTCGGGTCCCGATCAGGTAACCCGCCAAGCTCAACAGCAACATGACAGCAAGAATAGAAAGGGCGTTCATCATACGACCGTTTTACGAAGGGACCGAAAGCGGCCGGAATGAGGTGCGCGGCCCCTGACGGCCTGTGGTGGCATGAAGGATACTATCCAAACACAAAGAAACCAACCGGCCGGGGGGTAAGGCGCCCCCCGGCCGGGTATTGCGGCTTTTCCCGTCACACAGGACGCTGTCACGG
>CAXBMB010000072.1:0-16442 GCA_963976695.1 uncultured Rhodovibrionaceae bacterium | reverse complement strand
GGCTCTTCGTCCCAGGGTCCTGCGTCCTAGAGTCGGATTGACTTGCCAAGCCGCGCGTCTGGTCCGTCGTCGATCACGCGCTAGCTTTTCGGTCGGAAGGCGCCTTTGTCCAACTGGTGGCGCAGTTGATTGTTCAGGCCGGTGATCGATCCCTGCTGCTGCACGACGGAGGCAAACTCTTCGCGCAGTGTGATCACCAAGCTGATCTGCTCGGTCTTGATGTCCAGGATGTCGTAGTCGCCGTCTTTGCTGTCGTGATGGATCCGCCAGTCAACGTTCAGGATCTTGCCGTCGGGCAGGGGAAGTTCCGAGCTGACCCAGGAAATTGATGGATTCTTGCTGTTCGCGGTGATCCGTTTGATGATGAGGCCCTTGCCGTCGTAGTCACCGAACAGCGGCGCAAAACGTTGGCTGAGATATTCCCGGAACAGCGTGACAAAGGTGGATTTTTCCTCGTCGGACGCGGTTCGCCAGTATCTGCCCAGCACAAAACGGCTGATCGCCGGCACGTCGAAACCTTCTTCCAGCAGCTCGCCGAAGCGCGACTCGCGTTCTTGGTCGCCCAGGCTTTTGTTGCCGAGTTGTTCAAAGGCTTTCATCGCGAATTCCGCGAGGAATTTTTCTGGCTCGCCGGCGGTGTTTTCCGCTCCCCAGACCACGCCGGTGAGCGGGCGAGAAAGCAGCGCCAGCGTCAGGCCGGAAAAAGAGACAGTCAGTAAAGAGCGTCGAGAGGTTTTCATCGTGTGAAGGTCTCGTCTGTTCGGAAGTAAAGGGTTTTCCATCGTCAAAATCCGATGGCGACCTGATGCCGTTCAAGGTTGTGGGGGAGCGCCGTATCTTTGGCCCGTTAGCTTACCCGGTTTTTTTGCCCTCTGTGTCATCTCACCTGAATTTGAAGATCGCCAGCCGGACCGCCAGCGCGTCGGCGCGCCCTGGCGGGAAAGGCATCTTGCGCAAGGACGACGCCGCCAGCCCAGCATTCGAGTCGCATCACAGCCCAACCACCCCCCAACCACAGCCGGGAGTTGGATCGTCTTATATCAACTGGTCAGCGCGTGACCACACGCTAGTCCTGGCTCGCATTGCTCTGTTGGATCGAGGAGTCCTCCGCCTGGAAGAGGGGCGGCTCGCCGGTCTTTGCTTCATCGTTGCGAATGAGTGATTCGCGGTACTGCAGGTAGAGCGACCGGAAGCGGGCGTAGTCGTCGATGGCGTCGCGGGCGATCTCATCCTGGGTGTCCAGATTTTCCACCCGCCAGTTCAAGCCATAGAGACCGGCGCGACCCAGCGAAAAGTAGATCTGCGAGTTTTTCGAGATGTAGTTGTAGGGATCGCCGACCGCGCCAACCAGCAGGCCGACGCTGTCGCGAACGGTGCTGGGGCCGAGAACCGGCAGGATCAAATAGGCCCCCGGCCCGGCGCCATAGTATCCCATGGTTTGGCCAAAATCTTCATAGGTGTAGGGCAGGCCGAGCCCCTCGGCCGGGTTGAAGAAGCCGAAGCCCAGCGCCGAATTGGTCAGGAATCGCCCAATGGTGTCGCCGGCGCGGTCGACGTCGCCCTGCGCCAGGTTGTTCACCAGGGTCCAGGGCTCGTAAAGATTGTTGACGAAATTCTTGACCGAGCTGCGCAGCAAGTCCGGCGCCCAGTCGCGATAGGTCACCGCGAGCGGGCGGTAGATGAGGGTGTCGATGGTTCCGTTGATGGCCCAGATGAAGCGGTTGAAGAGCTCAAAGGGATCGATGTCGGCCGGGTTGTAGCCCAGGCCAACTTCATCGCCATAGTTGGAAAAGAGGTCTTCTTCATCCTTCAGCCCGGGCGTTGTCGCGTCGCTGCTGGCCGACTGGGCGAGCTGGCGATAGGCCGCCCGCAGCAGGCGCGGCCCGGCCATGTCGTCAGCGGCCCGCGGTGCGCCGGCCAACCCCGTGGCGCCAGCGATTTTTTCCGGCGCGGCGACGGCGGAGATCGAACCGGCCGCAGCGGTCTTGATCAACGCCAGGGGTGCCGGCGATGCCGGCGATGCCAGGGAGGACGTTGGCGACGTTGGCGACGCTGAGGCCGCGCTGACCAGTCCGACGGCATCCAGAACTTCTGGTGCGCTGAGATGGGCCACCGGCTTTTCCGCGTCCCCAAGCGTACAGCCGCTGACCAGAAGGGCAAGCAGCGATGCTGTCAAAACAGGGTGCAATTTAGCGGTTTGCCGACAGTGCTTGCTGAGACCCTTAAACATATGACGAAATTATCCCCACGTGGTGTTCACCAAACCGATGTTGACCCGAACCAACTTTCGGCCAGTGCTCCGAAATAACGGCGGTTCTTGGCGCGCTATAACAACTCCCCGCTGGGAGGTTCAGGCGCCAACCTTCAGGTAGAGGCCCACCTGCTTTCCCTGCCTTGGATAAAGAAAACTACCGACCGAACCTTCAAATTCCGCTAACGCACCGCCCTTGGCAGGTAGCACAAGATTTGAGGCGTGACCAGCAGTGCCGCAAGAGAAAAGTGATACATTGGCGCTGAACTGTGACAAAAATACACCTGTGCTTGATTGAGGAGGAAAGTTATTGCAGTTTCAAAACACTTTGTCGTGTTGTGCTGTGGCTATTTTGCATCAGAATCAAGGTTTTCGCTTGCCTCACAGCTGGGCAAACGGTTCTCGAATGATTTTTCGATAGAGCGGCAATACCACGACCGGCAGGATGTACATCGGCAGCTGTGCGATGGAAAAATAGAGCGCGATGTCCGGATCAAGCTGCCCGGACATGGCGGCCAACAGCAACCCCATGTTGCAGTTGCCCGACAGCAGTCCGGCGGTGAGGGCCCGCTTGCTGCCCATCCACCAGAAGGCGGCGGCGCCAAGGAGCTGGAGCAACGGGTTGGCGATCATGGCGGCCGCAAACCAGTAGAAAACCTTCAGCGGATCGGTCAGCAGGGCTTGGGTGACGCCATCCATGATGGCGACGGCGAAAACCAGCATGGTGATGACCACCAGGCCGTCGACCTGCTGCGCGTAGGTCTTGGTTCGCGCGGTGCCCAGCAGCCGGCGGATCACAAAGGCCCCGACAAAGGAGCTCAGCACCAGCAGGGTGAGGCGCAGCATAAAGGGCCCCAAGGCCAGGTCGATTTCCAACCCCAGCAAACCGAGCGCCAAGGGGGGAACGGTCAAGGGGGTCAACAGCGTCGAGGTCAACCCCACCAACACCGCCAGGGCGCCGTCCAGGCCCAACAGCATGGCGATGGCGGTGGCCCCCAGGATCGGCGGCGCGGCGGCCATCAAAATCAAGGCGGTCTGCAGCGCCTGTGGAAGATCCAGCAGCAGCGACAGCGACCAGAAAAGTAGCGGCGAAACCAGCATCATCCAGGTGATGAGCAGCAGGGCCCTGCCGGGGCGGCGGGCGTAGGCTGCCATATCGTCCCAATCGACCCGCAGCAAGGCCAGCAGCAGCAGCAGCACCACGGCAGGCGCCAGCGCCGGTCGAAGAAAGGCGGCCAGCTGCGGCAGGAACAGGCCGAGAAAGACGCCGACGGCAAGGAATCTTGGCCCATTCCGTCCAATAAAGCCCAAAAGCCCCTGCATTGTTACTTTCCTAACTGAACGGCTGTGACCGATTGGATCGCGGGCCGTCGCTTCAAGCGCGAGAAATGGCCAGGGAGGTGTTGCGTGCCTCGTTGAATACTTCTAGGTAGCAGTCCAGGCGGCAAAGGGATACCGGATCGCGCTTCATCTCTGCTGTGCGAGGACCGGGGGCTGTTGTTCGCCTGCAGCGGACCGGTTTAACCGGAATCACTTCGTGATCCCGGTTAAACCGCGATGCCGCCTCTTATCAGTATGGTAGAGGGTGGGTCGCAACAGAGACGAAGCGCCCGGCGCTGCTTTCTCAGCCGACCATGCTCTAGCGTTTGCAAAAGGATAATCGGCTGATGACTTTTCCGGCTCCATTGATCCACAACACCACCGTCCAGAAGGAATGGATCGACTACAACGGCCACATGAACGTGGCTTTCTACGTCTATGCCTTTGATCGCGGCTACGATTTCTTCATGGACGCCATCGGCCTGGACCAGACCTACCGGGACGCCACCGGGGGAACGATCTTCACCGCCGAGGCCCATATCGCCTATAAGGGCGAGGTCAAGCTGGGCGACCCCTTGCGCATCGAGGCGCAGTTGATTGCCTTCGACCGCAAGCGAATCCGCACCTTCCAACGGATGTATCACGCGACGGAAAACTATCTGGCCGCCACGGTCGAGTGGATGTCGCTCTATGTTGACCTGAACCAGCGCAAGGTGAGTGAAATGCCCGATCTGGTTCATGAAAATTTGACGACCATGCTGGAGTCCCACAAAGCCCTGCCCCAGCCTGAAGAACTGGGACGAGGCATCGCCATGCCGACGAAAAAAGCTGCTTTAACCGGCTGATCCACCGCCGCCGTCGAGCAACTTGGCAAAAAAACATGGCGAAAGGGGGTTGCCCTTGAGGGGTTAGGTGCCAAATCATATGACCTATGAAACGGATAACATCGATGAATTTTCGCAATGTGCCTCAAGGCGCGATCTACCAGCGCCGTTTTTTCCTGGGCACCCTTTTCTCATTGTTCTTATTCACTGGGATGCTTTTCCTGTCCGGCGGCGCCGAGGCCGCCTGCACCGATCCGCCCGGCCCCGGGGCCGACTGGCAACGCTGCACGCTTGATAATCTCGATCTGACCGGGGTGAACCTAGCGGGAGCGCGGCTGCGTGAAGCCTCCTTCTTGCGCGCGTCCCTGATCGGGGCCAACCTGGAAGGGGTCTCGGCGCATCGGGTGAAGTTCATCAACGCCAACTTGAGCAACGCCCGGCTGGTGAACGCTAACTTGTCGCGCGCCGACTTCACCAAGGCCAACCTGTCGGGGGCCGACCTCACCGGCGCGGATCTGCGCAATGCAGAGTTCTATCGGGCCGACCTCACCGGCGCCAATTTGACAAACGCCCAGACCGTCGGCGCGGACCTGACGCGGGCCGATGTCTCCGGCGCCACCTGGACCGATGGCAAGCGGATTTGCAAGCCGGGGTCAATCGGCCGCTGTAATTAGGCTGTAATTCGGCTGCAACTAGACAGCGTCGCTGGCGCGCTTGGCGCGGCAGCGCAGCCGAGGTCGGCGAAGGACGCCGTTGGGCTCGCGATTGGACCGCCGTCGCCGGTTTTGTCTTTTTCGGCATATCAATTTCCAGCCAGTTGACCTTTAATGACAGCGCTACTCGTGTCAGAGCTGAGAGGGTGATCGACCAGGAGAGCGGCGCTTGGCGCTTTGCTTCTGTCGTCAATCGCCCTCTAATAGACTGATAACGGGCCGTGCCACGGTTTGGCCGGGGTCACCACGTGATGCCGCTTAAACCGATCCAGATCTCGGCCGTTCAGAGTGTTCAGCGCCATGATTGACCATGCCCCGATCCTTTAGCCTGAAGAGTTTTTTTTCCCGGCGCGGCCTGCTGGTGCGCCTGGTGCGTTTCCGGCGCAACGACCAGGTGGTTCTGTTTTTTCTCGCTGTATTGGTGGGACTGGCCGTCGGCAGCGCGGCCATCGCCTTTCGGGAGTTGATCGTGCAGCTTCAGGGGCTGACGTTCGGCAGCCTGGAAGAACGGATCGCCAGCCATCTTGCGCAGCTGCCGTGGTGGAAAATCCTCTTGGTGCCGACCTTGGGCGGCCTGGCGATTGGCCTGTTCGTGCATTACTTCATGCCGGATCGCCGGCCGCATGGGGTCAGCGACGTGATCGAGGCGTCGGCGCTGCATGGCGGCCAGATGTCGGTGGGCAACGGTGTCAAGGCGGCGCTGGTTTCCGCCGCCTCGATCGGTGTCGGCGCGTCGGTGGGACGGGAGGGACCGCTGGTCCACCTGGGCGCCGTGTTGGGATCCTTCATCGCCCGGCGGTTGGGCCTGGGACGCCGCTTGATGCGGACCCTGCTGGGCTGTGGCGTGGCCGCCGGCGTGGCCGCTTCCTTTAATGCCCCGATCGCCGGTGTTTTTTTCGCCCTGGAAGTGGTGATCGGCCACTATGCGCTGTCGGCCTTTGCGCCGGTGGTCATCGCCGGGGTGATCGGCACCCTGATCACGCGGATGCACTACGGTGATTTTCCGGCCTTCGTTCTGCCGGGCAGCCATGAAATCGCGTCGCTATGGGAGATGCCGGCCTTTGCCCTGATGGGGGTGGTGGCCGCCATCACGGCAATCATCTTCATCTATTCGGTGGCGCTGTCGGAAAAGGTGGCCCGTGAAATTCCCGTTCCGGCCTGGCTGCGGCCGGCGGGTGGGGGGGTGCTGGTCGGGTTGATCGCGCTTTGGTTCCCGGAGGTGATGGGGGTGGGCTACGAAGCCACCGACAACGCGCTGGCGGAGAACTACGGCCTGTGGTTTCTCTGGGCGTTGCTGGCGGCCAAGATGGCGGCCACGGCGATTTCCCTGGGGTCGGGTTTCGGCGGCGGGGTGTTCTCGCCTTCGCTGTTCCTCGGCGCCATGATGGGGGGAAGCTATGGCTTGGTGGCGGCGTCGATTTTCCCCGAATTGGCCAGCGACCAAGGGGCCTATACCATCGTCGGCATGGCGGCAGTGGCCGGGGCGGTGCTGGGGGCGCCCATCTCCACCATCATGATCGTCTTTGAAATGACCGGTGACTACGCCTTGACCATCGCGCTGATGGTGGCGACGGCCATTGCCTCGGTGCTGGTGGATCAGGTGGGGTTGCCGTCCTATTTTTCCTGGCAGCTGGAAAGCCGGGGCATCAACGTGAAGCGCGGCCAGGAAGTCGGGCTGTTGCAAAATATCAAGGTGCGCACCCTGCTGGACCGAAACTATGCGGCGCTACCGCCGGGGGCTTCGATTCAGGAGGTGCGCGAGGCGCTGCCGAAGGCCCCGTACGGCGAATTGCTGGTGGTGGATGAGCAGGGCGTCCTGGTGGGCGTCATCACCTTTGCCGACCTGTCGGATACGGCCTTCGACCGATCCCATGACGGCGAGCTGACGGCGGAGTCGGTGGCGCGCAAGAAGCCGCCGCTGCTCCAGGCCGATGAAAATTTGGAGCTGGCGACGAGCTTTTTCCACAGCGCCGGTGAACCTCATGTTCCGGTGGTGGACGATTTGCACCACCGCAAGCTTTTGGGCTTGGTCCATGAGCATGAGGTCATGGCGGCCTATCACCGCGCCCTTATCCAAGCGCGCGCCGAAGAGCGTGGCAGCTGACCGCCGCGCCACCGGCCAATCGGGTGACGACAGGCGGAGCCGCCTGCGAGCCTAGTCCTCGAGCAAATATCCCTTGCGGTAGGCCAAGGGCTCCTTGCCGACGATCTTGGCCACCGCGCCACCGGCGGGGACGTACTTGGCGGTCTTGCGCGACAGCACGAAGCCGCTTGTGTTGGCGAGGATTGGCCGGCGCGCCTGGCTTGGGTCCTCGGCGGCGGGGTCCACCAATTCGGCAATCGTCTGTCCCTTGGTCACCTGATCGCCGACGGCCACCTGATAGGCCAGAATGCCGGCCGCGCTGGTGTTGAGCGAATCGACGGCCGCCAACTCGACGGCTTGGTAGCGGGCTTCGGGCAAGGGACCCGGATCCCCGGCGATGAAGCCGCGCCGCTTGAGGGTTCGTAAAATCGCCTCGGCGTCTTCCAGAGCCAGCTCGTCAAACACGTCGGCGAAACCGCGTAGCTCCACGGTGGCGGAATGGCAGGCCGGCGGTATTTTGGCGTCGGGAAAGCGGCGAGCCAGGCGGGTCCAGGGGGTTGAAAAGGCTTCATCAAACGAGCCGCCGCCGGAATCGGCGCACATCAGCACGGCATGAATTCCCAGATCCCGCGCCAAATCCTGGAAGCTCGGCCATTGCGCCGGGATGACGAACAGATGCAGCAGGGATTCGTCGTCGCAGTGAACATCCAGCAGCAGGTCGGCGTCGAAGGCCTCCTTGGCCAGGATGACGCGCAGGTGGGCCAGTTCGCTGCCCGGCTCGAGCTTGTCCAGCGCCTCGGCCATCGCCTGGCGGATGGTGCGGACGTTGGCGGCGTCGTCCTGCCCCAGCTTGCCGTCCAACCGGTCGGCCACCAAGGCGTAGAGGTCCGGCCAGTTGCGGTTGAAGTTGCCGCCGCCGGCGGCGTCGTAGCGACCGCTTTGATTGCCGTTGTGGAATTGCGAAAGGCCCAGCGGGTTGGCATAGGGAACAACAACGATTTCGCCCTGAATCCGACCGGCGTCGACTTCCTGATCCAGCAGCCGCACCAGATGATGAGCCATCAGCAGCGCCGGGATTTCATCGGCATGAAGCGAGGCCTGAATATAGGCCTTCGGACCTTGGCCCTTGACGCCGTAACGATGTTTTAAAAGATGCCGCTGGGTGCCGGGGGTCTGGCCCGGCAGAAGAATTTTTTCAGTGCTGCGGTGCATTTAAAAAGCCTTTTAACTGAAGAAGGGGGTCTGTAGGCTTGTAATAGGAACAAAGCACGAATCCACCCACCGTCGCCGTCGTGCGCTTGCCCGAGGGCGACGTCGCGGCGTTTGATTGAATTGCCCTCTACGACTAGCCCCATTCGAGCAATAAGAAAAGCATGAGTTCAAACCTTTTCTCCGACAGCGGTTCGCCCGCCGATCCCCCCTATTTGGCGGGTCTCAACCCGGAACAACGCGCAGCTGTCGAGGCGCTGGAGGGGCCGGTGTTGATGCTGGCCGGGGCGGGCACGGGCAAGACCCGCGCGCTCACCACCCGGCTGGCCCACCTGCTGATCACCGGCACGGCGGTTCCGGCGCAAATTCTGGCGGTCACCTTTACCAACAAGGCTGCGCTGGAGATGCGCACGCGGGTCGCGACGCTGCTCAAGCGTCCCTCGGTGGATGGCTGGTTTCTTGGCACCTTTCACGCCCTGGCGGCGCGCATCCTCCGGCGGGAGGCCGAGCGGGTCGGCCTGACCCGCAACTTCACGATTCTTGACAGCGACGATCAATTGCGGCTGCTCAAGCAGATTCTGGCCGTGGAAGCGATTGACGACAAAGCCTGGCCCGCCAAGGTGCTGCTGGCGATGATCGAACGCTGGAAAGACCGGGGCTTAACGCCCGAGCGGGTGCCCGCCAGCGATGGCGCTGACTTCGCCAACGGGCGGGCCGTGCAGCTCTATCAGGCTTATCAAACCCGGCTGCGGGAGTTGAATGTCTGCGATTTCGGCGACCTGCTGCTGCACAACGTGACTCTCTTCCAGACCTATCCCGAGGTGCTGGAACGCTATCACCAACAGTTCCGCTATATCCTGGTCGATGAGTACCAGGACACCAACGTTTGCCAGTACCTCTGGCTGCGGCTGTTGGCGTCCAAGTCTCACAATCTTTGCTGCGTCGGCGACGATGACCAGTCAATCTACGGCTGGCGCGGGGCCGAAGTCGGCAACATCTTGCGGTTTGAGCAGGATTTTCCCGAAGCCAAGGTGATCAGGCTGGAGCGCAATTACCGGTCGACGCCACGGATCTTGGCCGCCGCGTCGGGGTTGATTTCGCACAATGAAAATCGGCTTGGCAAGACGCTGTGGAGCGCGGCGGATGAGGCAGGCGCGCTGGGCGAAAAGCTGCGGCTGCGCGGCCTGTGGGACGGCGAGGCGGAGGCCCGCTTTGTCGGCGAGGAGATCGAAGCGCACCAGCGCGCCGGGCATCCGCTGTCGGAATGCGCCATTTTGGTGCGCACCGGCGCGCAAACCCGCGAGTTCGAAGAGCGCTTCATTACCTTGGGGCTGCCTTACCGGGTGATCGGCGGTGCGCGCTTTTATGAGCGGCGCGAAATCCGAGACGCCCTGGCTTACTTTAAAATGGTGCAGTCAACCGCCCATGATCTGGCTTTTGAGCGGATTTTCAATCTTCCCAAGCGCGGCCTGGGCGACGCCACCCTGAAAGCGGCCCATGCGCTGCGGCGGGAAAAGCAGATTTCGCTGTTCGACGCCGCGCGCTTTTTGGTCGAGTCGCAACAGTTGCGTCCCCAGGCGCGCAAGGCGTTACGCGAGTTGACCGAAAAAATTCAGCGCTGGCGCGAGCTGGCCGCGGATCTGTCCCACCGCGACCTCTGTGAAATGGTGCTGGAGGACTCGGGCTACATCGACATGTGGCGCAACGATAAAACCATCGAGGCCCCGGGGCGACTGGAGAATTTGCAGGAATTGATCGAGGCGTTGAGCGAATTCGACACCCTGGAGGGGTTTCTCGAACATGTCGCCTTGGTGATGGAAAACCTGGAGGATAGCAGTGGCGATCAAGCCCTGTTGATGACCTTGCATGCCGCCAAGGGACTGGAGTTCGACAGGGTCTTTCTGCCGGGTTGGGAAGAAGGGCTCTTTCCCAATCAGCGCGCCCTGGATCAGCAGGGCAATCGGGGGTTGGAGGAAGAGCGGCGCCTGGCCTATGTCGGCCTTACGCGGGCCCGCAAACAGGTCATTGTATCCTTCGCCGCCAATCGTCGCCTGCATGGCTCCTGGAACGCGGCCATTCCCTCACGCTTTGTCGAGGAGTTGCCGGAAGACCACCTGGAGCAGGAAAGCGATCAAGGGCTCTATGGCGCGGCGCAAAATGCCTGGGGCGGCAGTTCCTTTGGCCAGTTTGACGCCTGGGGGCAGAGCCGCGCCACGCCCGGCATGCGGCGGGCCCAGCAGCAGCCCCGCGCGGCCAAGCCCTTCTTTGAGCAGCCCGCCAAGCTGATCGACGCCCAACTCACCGATGAGGCCGGCTATGCCGTGGGCGCGCGGGTTTTTCATCAAAAATTTGGTTATGGCGCGGTCACCTCGGTGGCGGGCGAGCGTCTCAGCGTGGCGTTCGACCACGCCGGTGAGAAAAAGGTCATGGCTTCCTACCTCACGCCGGCCGATCAGGCGGGAGCGTAGCCTGTGATCGGGGCGGAAAGCCGCGCCGGGCGCTTCGACTCCGCGCTGGCTTTCTCGGTGATCGAAGGGGGGGCAGCGACGTCACGGTTCAAGCGGGATCACCAGGTGAGACCATTCAAACCGACCCGACGCTAGTTGCCACCGCTGCCGTCGCGCGCCCAGATGGGAATGGGATCGGCCGGACCGTAGTCGATCCAACAGCCCTGCGGTGCACAGTAAAGGATCCATCCTTGGTACTGCACCCGCTCGCCCACCTTGTAGGCGGTGTTTTCCAGCACGCAGATCGGGCCAAAAAACCCCACCGGCGGCGCGCTGGGCTGTTGATGGGGGGCCGCCGCGGCGCTGGCCGAGCCTTCCGGCTGTTGGGTTCCGGCGCCTTCGGTCGTCTTGTTGGGTAAATCCGTCATTGGGTTCCTCCCCACTAGCTGCCCTACCGGGCTTTGGACAAAGGGAATGTGACCGGGCCGGTGGCCGAGCGGGTCACGCGTCGTCTTGGGTGGTGCGTCTGAGCGCTGCGCCGCGCCTATGGGGGGCATCTGTTAGGTGACGCGCCCGGGCCGGATTTCTCAGGCCGGAATTTTCGGGCGCATTTGCTGGGTTGACTCCGCCGGGCCGAATTACTTGCCAAGCCGGCGGCGACATGTCATGTGGTCGCCGCTTCACAAGCGGGGCGCGGGTCGCGGTTGTTGGCGGACGATCAAGCGGCCTTTGGGTTGGTTGTGGTGTTGCTTGGTCGCTGACTGGTTGTCCCTGGTTGGTGCTTCCTGATTGGTGGTCCCTGGCGGGTCGGCGATTGGTTTGCGGTTGGGCCCTGGTGTTGCGGCGGTTTGCTGGTCGGCCTTCCTTGGCGTGTGATCGTCAGCCGGTGATCGGCGTGGAACGAAGCGTCTGGCGCTTCGACCCGGTTGTGGCGCGCCCCCTAGCAGGGGGCGTGGCGGCGCCGGCACGGTTCAAACGGGATCACCAAGTGTCGCCAATTAAACCGCTCCGACTCTAGACCCCTGGGGCGCGCTTTTTGTGAAATCGCCGCACCCGCTCAACAGCTCTGGGTCTCCTGGACAAACGTAACGAAGGGCCTGCCCCATGACCGTCGATCCGATCTATGTCGTCACCCTGCGGGTGCCCGCCGCCCTGGTCGACAACTACGAGGCGGCGCTGGAATCCCTGGGTGGCGCCTTGGCCATGGGACTGCCTGACGACCAGGACCGGGTCCGCCTGCAGCTTTATTTGGGCGCGCAGCCCAGCGACCTAGAAATTTCAACCTTGCTTGCCCTCGCGGCAAAAAGCGCCGGAAGCGACGAGCCGGCTTTCACCTGTGATCTGATGCCGGAGTTGGATTGGGTGGCCGAGAGTCAGGCGGCGCTGCCGCCGTTGCAGGCCGGGCGCTTCTATATCTACGGCAGCCATGTTATGGATCCGCCGCCGGCCGCGTCGATCCCGCTGCGAATCGACGCCAATGTGGCCTTCGGCACCGGCCGGCACGAAACCACCCGGGGCTGCCTTCTGGCGATGGGGGATCTGGCGAAGCACTTTGCCCCTTCCAAGGTGCTGGACCTGGGATGTGGGTCGGGAATTCTGGCCCTGGCCGCCGCCTGCCTTTGGCCAGGGGCGCGGATCATCGGCAGTGACCTGGACGCTCCCTCGGTTCGCCAGGCCTTGGTCAACGCCAGGATCAATCGACTGGCGTATCGCTTGGAGGCGGTTGAGTCGATTGGCTACGCCGCCGCGCGGCTGCGCCAACGCGGGCCCTATAGCCTGATCCTGGCCAATATCCTGGCCAAGCCGCTGTGCGATATCGCCACCCAGACCGCCCAGCATTTGGCGCCCGGTGGCCGGGCGGTTCTGTCCGGTCTGCTGATTCGTCAAGAGCGCGAGGTGCTGGCGCGTCACCGTGCCGTTGGCCTGGTGCTGGCGCGCCGCTATCGCTTGGGCGACTGGTCGGCGCTGGTGTTACGCAAGCCATAGAGCCGGCCTGGCGACAAGAAAAAAGCGGCTGTCCGTCGGGACAGCCGCTGGCACGTCTTCAAGGAGGATAGTGTGTGACGTCGTCAAGGCCTTGCCGATAGGAAAAAAGCCCCCGCGCCTGTCACGAACCAGCCCTTCCGGAGAAGGGCTGGGGAGATCTTGCGATCCAGCGCAGTCGGTTTGAGCGGATTAGGCGGCTTTTTCGGCCGCGGAATCGGCTTGGGGAAGGGGGTTGCAGTTGGCCGCCTGCAGCTTGTCGCTTTCCGGCTTGACCAGCAGGCTGTCCAACGGTTTGGTGACCGCGATATCGCTGCGAACCAGATCGTCATCCTGGACCGAGCCGACCGCCGCGTTGATATCGCCGCGGGTCAAGCCGATGTCGGAGAGGATGTGGTTGTCCAGTGCCATAAGCTGACGCCGGGTGCTCTGGCGACGGCGGGCCTGAACCAGATAGGCCAGGGCGTCACCGAGGAAATAGGGAACCTTCGGCGCTTCGGCCATACTGGCTTTCACGGCGGTGAATTCCATTTCGCCTACGCTCACACCGATGTCACGCAAGATGCGGTCGTCCAGATCATGCAACTCGCCCAAGGTCTTGTAGTAGATGAAGCTGCGCTTGATGAAGGCGGCGACGGCGCCCAGCCCGGTCAAATAGCTTACCGCGTGAGCAAACTTGCCGATCAATTTGGCAATGGCATCGCTTTGCAGGCGTTGCGCATTTGCTTGAATTGCGAGCATTTCAGAACTGCTTGGCTTGTTGAAGGCGACGGTCATGTCTTTAACTCCGGTGTGTGACCGATTTGTACGTCGTCGCGTCTCAAGAAAACGGGGCGCAGGCGGCGGAAGATCGTTGTGTCGATAGTTTCGTGAACGCCGAGCATTCGGCAGGGTTTGTCTTGTGCGTGTTTGTCTTGCACAGACATAGGCCTGTTGGCCGAGTAATATAATTACTTTTGTTGCGCTGCAGCATTGCGGCCTGCGCATGTCTTGCAACTCTGTGATAGCTGCCCTGCAGGGACTGCTTGCATGGGCCCGCGGGCGACCTTAGCTTAGGGGTATGAACAAAGAATCTCCCCCGTCGTCCATCATGGACCGCCCCGCCTGCGCGCCTGCCCAGCCTCGTTTGCGCCAGGCCCAACGTCTCGCCGCCTTACGGGCGGAAATGGATCAACAGGCGCTCGATGGGTTTCTGGTGCCCCGCGCCGATGAATATCAAGGTGAGTATGTCCCGCCGGCGGCCGAACGCCTGGCCTGGATCTCGGGATTTAGCGGATCGGCGGGGCAAGCCTGCGTCTTGCGTGAGCGGGCGGCGGTTTTTGTCGACGGCCGCTATACGCTTCAGGCCCGCGAGGAGGTGGCCGATGCGCTGTTCGAGCTGCATGATCTGGACGACCAGTCTTTGTCGGCCTTTCTGGCCAGCCATTTAACCGCCGGCAACGGCGGCGTCGCGCGGCTGGGATATGACCCTCGGGTTCACACCCAAGACCAGGTCCGACGGATCAAGGAAACCTGCCGGAAGCTGGGGGGAGAAGCGGTCGCCTGCGCGCAAAACCCGCTCGATCTCGCCTGGCGGGACCGTCCGGCCGCGCCGCAAAGCACAGTTCAGGTGCAAGAGTTGCGCTACAGCGGCGAAGACTCTCGGGACAAGCGGCGCGCGCTCGGCGCGGCGTTGGCCGGAGCCGGCCAAGCGGCCGCCGTGGTGGCCTTGCCGGAATCAATCTGTTGGCTGCTGAACGTGCGCGGGCGCGACGTACCCTGCACTCCCTTGGTGCTGTCGACGGCGTTGCTCTATGCCGATGGTCGGCTCGACTGGTTCGTTGATCCGGCAAAACTGACTTCCGAGGTGACCGATCATCTGGGCAAGGAGGTGGCGCTCCTCACCCCCGAGGACCTGGGGCCGCGGCTCGACCGGCTCGGCGGCATGACCGTGGCCATCGACCCGGCAACCGTGTCGGCCTGGTTCTTTGATCGCTTGGCGGCCGCGGGGGCGAACTTGATCGAGCAGGCCGACCCTTGCCAACTGCCCAAGGCGACCAAGAACCCGGTGGAACTGGCGGGTCTGCGCCGCGCCCACCGGCGTGACGGCCTGGCGCTCACCAGGTTCCTGGCCTGGATGGCGGTGGAAGCGCCGACGGGGCAGGTGAGCGAGCTTTCGGCGGTGGACAAGCTGCTGTCGCTGCGAGAGGAGGTTTCGCTCTATCAAGGTCTTTCCTTTGAGACCATTTCCGCCAGCGGTCCCAATGCCGCCATTTGCCACTACCGGGTGACCGAAGCCAGCAGCCGAGCAATCGGCGCGGAAGATATCTATCTGGTGGATTCCGGCGGTCAGTATTTGGACGGCACCACCGACGTGACCCGCACCCTGGCGATTGGCCAGCCGTCCGCCGAGGTTCGGCAGCGCTTTACCTTGGTGCTCAAGGGCCATATTGCCTTGGCCCGCGCTCGCTTCCCCGCCGGCACCACCGGCAGTCAACTGGATGTGCTGGCGCGCCAGTTTCTCTGGCAAAAGGGGCTGGATTTCAATCACGGCACCGGCCACGGCGTCGGCGCGTTCCTGTCGGTGCATGAGGGTCCGCAACGGATTTCGAAGGTGCCGAACAGGGTCGCCCTGCTGCCGGGAATGGTGGTGTCCAACGAGCCCGGCTACTACAAGGCCGATGCCTACGGTATGCGGATGGAAAACCTACAGGCCGTGGTTGCCCTGGCGCCTTTGCCGGGCGAAGAGCAGGCAATGCTGGGTTTTGAAGTCCTGACCCTCGCCCCGATCGACCGCAAGCTGATTGACCTGGACGTGCTGCATTCCGAGGAGCGGGCGTGGGTCGACAGCTATCACCAGCAGGTGCTGGCGGCCTATCTGCCCCAGTTGGCGGGGGCAACGGCAAGCTGGCTGCAGGAGGTGTGCGCGCCGCTTTAGCGGCGGACCGGTTTAAATGGACTCACGCGGTGATCCGGTTTGAACCGAGCCGCCTTTTCTCGAGCGTCTGGCGTGCGCGGGACGACGGGCGCGAAGCACAGCTGTCCAAGCTGATCACAGGCTCTAGCTGGCCTTGGCGAAGGCCTTGACCAGGCGGACCAATTGGGTTTTCACGCCTTCGTCCTCGATGGAGTTGACCGCGCGGGCCAGTTCCAAGGTTTGGCGGTCCAGTGCGCGCTCGGTGGCGCTGCTTTCGACGCCGTCCTCCAGGCCTTCGAAGAAATAGGCCACCGGCGATTCCAGCACCGAGGCGATGTCCCAGAGCCGACTGCCACTGACGCGGTTGGCGCCGCTCTCGTATTTCTGGACCTGCTGGAAGGAGATGCCAAGCTTTTCCGCCAGCTCCGACTGGCTGAGGCCCAGGGCGATCCGGCGCTCGCGCAAGCGGCGACCGATGTGGATATCTGTTTGATGATACATAGCTAGGTGTTCCTATCGCATCTCTTGCGGTTCTTTTACCTGCGGCGTGCAGGCGAACCTGGAGTTGGTTTCTCGTTCACCGCCCTGTCGTTGCTGCTTGCTTGAGAGCTTTGGGTGCCGCCGGTTTCAGGTCGCCGGTTGGCGGTCCGGTTCGTTTCCATCCTTGACGGCGTTTATCCGCGTTCATTTTCCGGTCGTATCTCTTCCACAGCCGT
>CAXBMB010000071.1:0-16819 GCA_963976695.1 uncultured Rhodovibrionaceae bacterium | reverse complement strand
GCCGTCGCCGGACGCACGGGATCCGGAAGCCAGGCCCGCTAAATCGCCCCGACTCTAGACTTTTTCCGCAACGATAAAGACCCGCTCGCAGCCCATGTCGAAGGGCGCGCCGTCGGTATCGGCGCAAAAGCCCGCCAGGCCCAGCCCGGCTTCGCCCAGCATGTGGCGAATTTCCGAAAGGCTGTAGATCCATTGCCGCAGTTGCCGGGTTTCATGTCGGGCTTCCAACTGCGGGCGGCCCGGCTGGAAGGGCGCGTGACCATTGTTGCCGCCGTCGGGGGCCCCCGGGTCGCGGATGATGGTATAGTTGGTCTCCAGCAGACCTTCGGCGGGATCGTAGCTGTTTTCCATCAGGACCAGCAGGTTTCCCACCGGGTACCAGAGCCGCTCCTCGAAATTCGGCAGCAGGCATTCGGCCAGATTGCCGCTTTCCATGACAAAGCGGCCGCCGGGCACCAGGGCCCGCGCCACGCCATTGAAAAACCGGGCCATGCCGATGCGATCAAAAAGGCTGAGGGAGTTGCCCAGACAGTAGGCGCCATCAAAGGCCTCGTCATAGTCGAGCGTGCGAATGTCGCTGTTGCGCAGGGTTAGCTCCAACCCGTCATCGTCGGCCTGGGTCTTGGCTTCCTCCAGGAAAGCTTCGGACCGATCCAGGCCGGTGACCTGAAAGCCTTCCTCGGCCAAGGGCAGGGCGTGGCGTCCATTGCCGCACGGCAGGTCGAGCAGCCGCGCGGGCGCATCGAGGTCCAGCGCCTCGACCAGAAAGTCGACCTCGGCCAGGGTGTCTTCCGGCGAGATCGCCTGGCGCCAGAGATCCAGTCCCAAGCCGTCATAGAAGTGGTTTTGATGATCGCTCATGGTCTTAGCCACTACGCTTGCTCCCCGGGTCCGGTCAAGTCGTGTTTGTCCCGTCGCGCGCAATCCGGGTTAAAACCCGGTCTGTGCGACCCGGTGGCGCGCCGCTTGGCGGCCGGCCGGGTTGTCAGTCGTAGCTGCGCTGGTCGTCGATCACCTTGCCGTCGTTGGGCAGGGTTCCGGGCGTCAGCAGTTCAACCGAGCCGCGGAGCTTGGTCACGGCCTGGAGGCTTTCGGCCAGCGCGGCCCGCAGATCGTCGCCGGCGTTGGCCACCTCGACCTGCAAGCGCATGCTGTCGCTTTCGCCCTGGCGTTCGGCGATCAGGCGGGCGCGGCCCGCCTCGGGATGGCGGGCGACGACGGCGGCCACCTGTTCCGGGTGGATGAACATGCCCTTGAACTTGGTGGTCTGGTCGGCCCGCCCCATCCATCCCTTGATCCGCCGGTTGGTGCGGCCGCAGGCGCTGTGACCGGGCAGCAGCGCGGAAAGGTCGCCGGTGGCGAAGCGGATCAGCGGGTAGGCCGGATTGAAGGAGGTGACCACCACCTCGCCCACCTCGCCCTCGGCCACCGGATCGCCGGTTCCGGGGCGAACGATTTCAACCAGCACGCCTTCATCCAGGACCATGCCTTCCAGGGCGGCGCCGGTTTCATCGGCCGTTTCATAGCCGATCAGACCCAGTTCGGCGGTGGCGTAGCACTGCAGCACCTTGATGCCGCGCGCCGCGTACTCGGCGCGCAGCGACGGAAAGAGCGCCCCGCCGGAGACCAGGGCCCTGTCGATCGAACTGACGTCCAGACCGGCGTCCTCGGCCTTGTCCAGCAGCACCTTCAAAAAGTCCGGCGTGCCGCTATAGCCTTGCGGGCGCAGGTGGGCCAGCGCGGCGACCTGCTGCTCGCTGTTGCCCACGCCGGCCGGCACGACCGCACAGCCCAGGGCGCGCGCCGCGGCGTCCATGATCCAGCCGCCGGGGGTCAGGTGATAGGCAAAGGTGTTGTAAACCACCTCGCCCGGGCGAAAGCCGGCCGCGAACAGCGCCCGAGCTGCGCGCTGATAGTCACTTTCTACGGCTTCCAGCTCATAAATCGGCCCCGGCGAGACAAAGATCCGCCCGGCCCGGCCCGGCGCCACCGCGTTAAACCCGCCGAAGGGCTGGTCGGGCGACTGCAGGGACAGCAGGTCGGACTTTCGGGTGACCGGCAGCTGGGCCAGGGCCGCCAGCGAGGTCAGGCTGCCGGGGTCGACCTCGGCCAGCAGCCTGCCATATCCCAGGGTCTTGGCTTTCGCGTGGGTCACCTGTTGCTGCAGGGCGGCCAGTTGGTCGACGTCGCGCTGGTCGCGGCTGCGGGTTTCCAGAGAATCGAAATAGTCGGTCATCGGGCTCGTCTCACGTCCGGGAAAGAGAGCCCACCGCGACGATGAATGCCCTCGTTTGACGGGCCGCGCCGCGCCCGCCGATGGTCAGGCCCGCCCCTGGGCGGGCGGGGTCGGGTCAGGTCAGCCAGCGTTTGCGGCGCCGATAGTTCTTGGTGTCGCGGTAGGAGCGGCGGCCCGAGGAGGAAATGCCGAGGTAAAACTCTTTCACGTCCTCGTTTTCGCGCAACGACTGGGCCTGGCCGTCCATGACCACGCGACCATTCTCCAGAATGTAGCCATAGTTGGCGTATTTCAGCGCGATGTTGGTGTTTTGCTCGGCCAGCAGGATGGACACGCCTTCCTTTTCATTGATGCTCTTCACGATTTCGAAGATCTGCTCCACCAACTGCGGCGCAAGTCCCATGGAGGGCTCGTCCAGCAGCACCAGATTGGGGTCGCTCATCAAGGCTCGGCCGATCGCGCACATCTGCTGCTCACCGCCCGAGGTATAGCCCGCCAAGCTGCCCCGGCGTTCCTTGAGCCGGGGGAAATAGGTGTAAACCAGATCCAGATCGCGCTTGATCTCGGCGCTGCCGTCGCGGCGGGTATAGGCGCCGGTCATCAGGTTTTCTTCGATGGTCAGATGCTCGAAACAGTGGCGCCCCTCCATCACCTGGATACAGCCGCGCCGCACCAGGTCGTTCGCGTTCAACTTCTCCACGGCCTCTCCGGCAAGCACGATGTTGCCCTTCGTCACCTCGCCGCGTTCGGCGCGCAACAAGTTGGAAATGGCTTTCAGCGTGGTGGTCTTGCCGGCGCCGTTGGCGCCCAGCAGGGCCACGATACCGCCTTTGGGGACCTCGAGGGAAACCCCCTTCAGCACCAGGATCACGTGGTCATAGATGACCTCGATGTTGTTGACCGTCAGCAGAGGATCTGTTGCGGTTGCCGGGGGTGTTTCGGCAAGAACGGGCTGGCTCATGTCGAAAACCTTCGCTTGCTGTTTCGAGAGTGCGATCGGCGTCGAAAGCTTTCCGCCATCACCGCAGCGACGGCGAAAAGCTTTCTCGGCAGGCGGCTTAGCAGCCGGGCGTGATGCCCTTTTCCTCGGCATACTGCGTGGCCGAGGCTTCATAGGCTTTCCGCAGCTCGCCGCGACGCGGCGCAATCCATTCGGAAACCTGAACCCACTTGGTGCCGTCCCACTGCTGGATGAAGGCGGCGCCGCCACCCTCATGGTCGTTGCAGGACAGCTTGATGGGCTTGGCGAAGCCGGCCAGGCCAAGTTCGCTCCAGCGGGCATCGTCGATGGCGAGGTTCTCCAAGCCCCAGCGGACTTCCTCACCGGTAAGGGCGCGGTTGCCAAACTTGGCCTGCGCCGTGCGCACCGCCTCGGTGGACAGAACGGCGTTCATCACGCCGCGGTTGTACAGCACCTCGCCCACCTTGTCTTCGCCGTCAACCTGGGATTTTCCCGACTTGACCACATAGCTGATGATGTCCTGCAGCGCCGGGAAGTCCGGGCCCGGGGCATTGAAGTTCAGCGCTTTGTAGCCCTTTGCCGCCGATCCGGCGGGACGAACGTCGTTTTCCGAACCGGACCACCAGGTGCCGATGAACTTGTCCATCGGAAAGCCCACCGCGGCGGCTTCCTTGATGGCGGTGGAGTTCATCACCCCCCAGCCCCACATGATCACATAGTCCGGGCGAACCTGGCGACCGATCTGCAGCCAGGTGGCCTTCTGTTCCAGCCCGGGGTGGGCAACCGGGAACTTGAAGAATTCGTAGCCTTCTTCCTTGCCCAGGCGCTCCAGGGTGGCGATCGGTTCACGGCCATAGGCCGAGTCATGGTACACCAGGGCGATCTTCTTGCCCTTCAGGCTGCCGCCATTTTCACCGGCGATGTACTGGATCGCCGCATCCGCCCCGGCCCAATAGGTGGCGGGCACGGTGAAGATGTAGGGAAAGACACTGCCAACCGAGGCGTCGGCGCGACCATAACCCATGGAGATCAAGGGTGATTTGTCCGCCGTCACCCGATCAATCAGCGCGTAGGTGATGCCGGTGGAAAGTGGGTTCCAGACCGCCGGTTCGGACGGCCCGGCGTTTTTCAAGCGCTCATAGCACTCCACGCCACGGTCGTTGTTGTAGCCTGTGTCGCACTCCTCATAGACGATCTTCACGCCATTGATGCCGCCGTCACGCTCGTTGAGCATGGACAGATAGTCGGCGTAGCCGTTGGCGAAAGGAATGCCGTTCGGCGCATAGGGGCCGGAACGATACATCAGGCCGGGAAAATACTGCTCTTCCTGCGCCAGAGCTTGACCGGCCAGCGGCGCCGTCAGAACAGCGGCGCCCAGCGCCGCCGCGATAATGGTTTTCAACTTCATGCTGTCTACCTCCCTTGGTGGGTGTCTTAAAGCACCCTGGTTTCAGACATGTCCGGAACGCTAGAGCAATTTTTTATCAATTGGAAACGCTTTGCGATTCCTTATCTTGCTGACAAAACGCCCTCGCACCAACACGTTATCGGGTTTTCACCGATTGCCTGGAGCGCTGTTTTGGTCTCCAAGCCCTTGATCGTCAGCCGCTTTTCGTGACGTCCGAGGGGCGCGGCCGGCCCTTGGAGTTGTCTGCCTGTCGCCCGGCTAATAGGGGAAAGGCCAGAGCCGTAATTTCTCCTTGCCGATTTGCCAGAGCCGCGCCAGGCCATGGGGCTCTATCACCAGGAAGAAAACAATCAAGACGCCGAAGACCATGAACTCCACATGCGCCAGCACGTCCGTTGCAATGGCGAAGCCGAAGATCCCGGGCAGATTGTTCAACAGAATGGGCAGCAGAACAATAAAGCCGGCCCCGAGGAACGATCCCATGATGGTGCCCAGACCGCCGATGATGACCATGAACAGCACCTTGAAGGAGACGGTGAGCTCAAAGGCCAGGGCTTCCACCGATCCGGTGTAAATAAAGGCCCAGAGCGCCCCGGCGATGCCGATGAAAAAGGAGCTAATGGCGAAGGCCGACAGCTTGGCGAACAGCGGCCGGATACCAATGATTTCCGCCGCGATGTCCATGTCGCGAATGGCCATCCAGGAGCGTCCGATGCGGCTGCGGGTCATGTTCTTCGCCAGCAGCGCCAGGAACACCACAAAGACCAGCAGGAACACATATTTGGTGATCGGCAAGGCCTCGGTTCCGGTGATGAAGAAGTCGCCGAACACGGCGCGCGGCGGGGCCGAGATCACCCCCGAGGGGCTGTAGTTGGTCCACCAGGGAAATTTGTTGAAGATCCAAAGCAGGAAGAACTGCGCCGCCAGGGTGGCGACGGCCAGATAAAAGCCCTTGATGCGCAGCGAGGGGATTCCGAAGAGGATGCCCACCACCGCCGTTCCCAATCCGGCCAGCAGAAAGACGAGGATGATGTTCAAGTCGGGGAAGCCGACGGAAAGCTTGTAGGCGAAGTAGGCGCCGCAGGCCATGAAGCCGCCGGTTCCCAGGCTCAACTGGCCGCAGTAGCCGGTCAGAATGTTCAAGCCGAGGGCCGCCAGGGAGAAAATCAGGAAGGGCACCAGAATGGAACTGAGCCAATAGGCGTTGGCGATAAAGGGCACCACAAACAGCGCCAGGGCCAACAGGAGCAGGAGGCCAAACTTGTCCTGCAGAATAGGGAAGATCGCTTGATCCGCCTTATAGGAGGTTTTGAACTGGCCGGATTCGCGGTAAATCATGGGTTACACTCGCTCAATGATCTTTTCGCCAAACAGGCCTTGTGGACGAAAGAGGAGGAAAACAAGCGCCAGCATGTAGGCGAACCATTCCTGAATCGCGCCGCCGACCATGGGGCCGATGAAAACTTCCGCCACCTGCTCGCTCGATCCGATGATGAGGCCGCCGATAATCGCCCCGGGAATGGAGGTGAAGCCGCCGAGGATGAGCACGGGCAGCGCCTTGAAGGCGATCAGCGCCAAGGAGAACTGCACGCCGGCCTTGCCCCCCCAGATTACCCCGGCGACCAGGGCGACGATCCCCGCCACCGACCAGACGATCACCCAGATGGTTTTCAGCGGAATGCCCACCGACAGCGCCGCCTGGTGGTCGTCGGCGACGGCGCGCAGCGCCCGACCGATGCGGGTGTACTGGAAGAAAATCGCCAGGCCGGCCACCAGCACGGCGCCGATGAGGGCGGCGATCAGATCATATTGGTTGATTTGGATACCCCATTTCCATGGGTTGTCGCTGGCCGCGTCGGGCTCGGCGAACAGCACCATGGGGCTGTTGGGCAGCCCGATATCGAGGATCTTGATATTCGACCCCCAAAGGGTTTGGCCAAAGCCGTCGAGGAAATAGAAGATGCCGATGGTGGCCATGAACAAGATGATGTGTTCCTGGTTGACCAGCGGACGCAACACCACCCGCTCAATGCCCATCGCCACCAGCACCATGACGCCGACGGTGATGATGAAAGCCAAGGGCCAGGGAACGCCCCACTCCATGAACCCGACCATGGTCAGGGCGCCGAACAGCACCAGCGAGCCCTGCGCGAAGTTGAACACGCCGGAGGCCTTGAAGATCAGCACGAAGCCGAGCGCCACCAGCGAGTACATCACGCCCTGCAGCAGACCGGCGATCACCACCTCGAGGAAATAGGGCCAGGTGAAATAAATCGTTTGCTCGCCCGGCAATTGCAGCAGCAAACCGATCAGGGCGATAATTAGCGGCGTGCCGATCAGCCATTTCAGCAGACTTTGCGTATTCATTGTTTCTATCGCTCCCGAGCTTAGTGGCCGCCGCCGAGATAGGCGGCGATCACGTCTTGATTGCTGCTCACTTCCTCGGGGGAGCCGTCACCCAACTTGCGACCGTAGTCCAACACCACAATGCGGTCGGAAATATCCATCACCACCCCCATGTCGTGTTCGATCAACGCGACGGTGGTGCCAAACTGTTCGTTTACATCAAGGATGAAGCGCGACATGTCCTCCTTTTCCTCGACGTTCATCCCCGCCATCGGCTCGTCCAGCAGCAGCAGCTCCGGCTCCATGGCCAGCGCCCGCGCCAGCTCGACGCGTTTTTGCAGACCATAGGGCAGCCGCCCGACCGGGGTTTTGCGGATTGCCTGGATTTCTAGGAAATCGATGATCTGTTCGCAAAATTCGCGATGCTCGATTTCCTCCTTCTGGTTCGGCCCCCAATAGAGCGCCTGCAAGAAGACATTGCTTTTCATCTTCAACAGCCGCCCGGTCATGATGTTGTCCAGGGTCGACATGCCCTTGAACAGGGCGACGTTTTGAAAGGTGCGGGCGATGCCCTGGGCGGCGGCCTTATGCGGGCGCATGGCTTTGCGCACCTCGTTGCGATAGGTCACCGTGCCTTCCTGCGGGTGGTAGAATCCGTTGATCACATTCAGCATCGAGGTTTTGCCGGCCCCGTTGGGCCCGATGATCGCGCGGATTTCTCCCTTCTTGACGTCGAAGGAGATGTTGGTCAGCGCCTTCACGCCGCCGAACGACAGCGAGATATTTTTTAGCTCGAGTAAAGTCTCGTTAAGGATGCGCGGGCCGTCTGTCATTTAGGCGCTCGCTTTCTCTATGCTTCTAAAAAAACAAGGGTGGGATCGTGGGACGGCCGGCGCTACTCCGCCGCCTGCCGGCTTCCTTGACCGGCGCTGGGCGGCGCGAAAGTCTGGCAGTTCATAATCGTGAGATCGCCGGAGATCCGGCCTTTGCGGCCGTCTTCGAAGGTAACCTCAATCTCGATGAAGCCGCTGTCCTGCTCGCCATATAACGCCTCGATCAGCGTCTTGTAGCGCTCGGCGACGATGCGCCGACGGACCTTGCGCGTCCGCGTCAGTTCGCCGTCATCCGGATCCAGCTCCTTGTTCAGGATCAGGAAGCGGCGAATTTGGCTGTCGACTTGCATCGGGTCGTCGGCGAGGTCGCGGTTTACCTGCTCGATGTGGCCCTTGATGATCTGATAGACTTGGGGATTGGCCGCCAACTCCTGGTAGGAGCCATAGGGCACGTTGGTGCGCTCCGCCCAGTTGCTCAGCGCCGACATGTCGATGTTGATAAAGGCGCAGACATGATCGCGCGCATCGCCGAAGGCCACGACTTCCTTTATATTTGGGAAAAACTTCAATTTGTTTTCCAAATACTTCGGCGCAAACATCGATCCGTTGTTGAGCTTGCCGACATCCTTGGCCCGATCAATGATTTTCAAATGACCCCGGTCGTCGAAGTAACCGGCGTCGCCGGTGGCGACCCAGCCGTCGGCGTTTTTTGTTTCCGCCGTGGCTTCGGCATTTTTGTAGTACTCGACAAAAACACCCGGGCCGCGGAACTCCACCTCGCCCTGCTCGGTGATGCGGATGTCCACATCCTTGGCGGGCTTGCCCACCGTGTCGGCATAGATCTCGCCGTTGGGCTGGATGGAGATGAAAACGCTGGCCTCGGTCGAGCCGTAGAGCTGCTTCAGGTTGACCCCGAGCGAACGGTAAAAGTCGAAGATCTCCGGCCCGATGGCTTCACCGGCGGTGTAGGCCAAGCGGATCCGGGAGAAGCCCAGGGTGTTTTTCAAGGGGCCGTAAAACAGCAGATCGCCCAAGCCGTAGAGCAGGCGGTCCGTCAGGCCAACGGCCTCGCCGTTGATGATCTTGGTGCCGGCGCGCTTGGCGACGGCCATGAAATAATGAAAGAGCTTGCGCTTGAATGCGCTGGCGTCTTCCATGCGGATCATCACATTGGTGAGGATGTTCTCGAAGATACGCGGCGGGGCGAAGAAGTAGGTCGGTCCAAGCTCGCGCAGGTCATGCATCACCGTGTCCGCCGATTCCGGGCAGGACACACAGAACCCGGCGATCATCGCCTGGCCGTACGAGAAGATGTGGTCGCCGACCCAGGCCATGGGCAGATAGGCCAGCACTTCCTCCTTGTCGGTCAAACCCTCCAGCGCCACGCCGTTCTTGGCGCTCAGCAAGATGTTGTCGAAGCTCAGCACCACACCCTTGGGATTGCCCGTGGTGCCGGAGGTGTAGCAGAGAATGGATACGTCGCTGCCCTGGCTGGCCGCCACTTCCTTTTCAAAGAAACCGGGGTGGGCCTGATCGTAGGCGCGGCCGGTCTCCTGAATGGCCTCGAAACCGAACAGGAAGGGCTGGTTGTAGTTGCGCAGGCCCCTGTCGTCGTCATAGATCAGCAGCTCGATGGCGCCGCCTTCTTCCATAATTTCCAGCAGCTTGTCGACCTGCTCCTGGTTTTCGGCCAGGGCGACGTGGATTTCGGCGTGCTCCAGGACGAAGGCCATCTCCTTGGCCACCGAGTCCTGGTAAAGCGGCACGGGAATGGCGCCAATCGCCTGCGCCGCCGCCATGGTCCAGTAAAGCCGTGGACGGTTGTCGCCAACGATGGCGATCTTATCGCCGCGCCGCAGTCCCTTCGCCGCCAAGCCGCAGGCCAGGGCGCGGGTTTCTTCAGCCACTTCCTTCCACGTCCAGGTCTGCCAAATGCCGTATTCCTTCTCCCGCGAAGCCGCCTGGTCAGGGCGCTGTCGCGCATGGTGCAGCAACAGCTTCGGGAAGGTGTCGAGGTCGGTCGCGCCGGCCTTCGAAGCCTCACTCATACATTTGCTCCCAGCAAAAGAGGCTTGGCCGTGACATGGAAAATCCGTCTGCGGCTAAGTAGCGAAGCAAATTGGGACAGAATTGGTGTCCTAATTTTACTTCGCGAACCTCCCAAATAGTTGTTTGTTCAATCGTTTTTCGATTGTTGCCCCGATTAGGGTTTAAACGTTACTAAGCTTGTTCCAAAAAATCGTCAAGCGCAAGCTGAGCTTGACAGGCCAATATTTTGCAGTCGGCATAGAGTCTTGAAAAAGCGAAGCAAACAGACACAACTTCGGGTAGATATTGACCAAGCAGTTGATTGGTGCGCGCGGGAGGCGATGTGACCGACAGAGCGATTGTGGAATGGAATGAAGAGCTGCGGGTGGCGGGGAAGAAACTTCTGTTGCGCTGGTTGGCGCCGGAAGTGCAGGAAGTCCGCGGCCCAACGCTGGTTTTTCTCCATGAGGGAATGGGATCTATTCGCCAATGGAAAAGCTTCCCGGCGCGCCTGGTCGCGGCCACCGGGCTGCCTGCGCTGGTGTTTGACCGTTGGGGATATGGCGGATCGGATCCGCTGACCTTGCCGCGTCAGCTTGACTATCTTCGCCAAGAAGGCGAAACGGCGCTGCCGGCACTTTTTTTGGCCAAGGGGGTCACCGATCCCATCTTGGTGGGACATTCCGACGGCGGCTCGATTGCGTTGTATTATGCCGCGGCCTATCCGGCGCGGCCGCGCGCGGTGATCACCGCGGCCGCGCACGTCTTCGTGGAGCCGGAAACCCTGGCTGGGATTCGCGCCGCCGCCGACTATTGGGCGCAAGAGTGGTTTCGCGCCGGCCTGACCAAGTATC
The DNA here is from genome assembly GCA_963976695.1 of uncultured Rhodovibrionaceae bacterium. Lineage (GTDB taxonomy): Bacteria > Pseudomonadota > Alphaproteobacteria > Kiloniellales > DSM-21159 > CAXBMB01. The sequence goes on along the minus strand of CAXBMB010000071.1, from coordinate 6,153 downwards.
ACGGCGACAAGGCCGAACTGGTCTATCGCGGCTGGGCGGAGACCTGGCTGACGCCCGCGTTCAGCGACCTGGACATGACGCCGCTGTTGCCACGGATCACCGCGCCGCTGTTGGCGCTTCAGGGCGTGGATGATCAATACGGCACGGAAAAGCAGGTCCGGGCGATCGTCGACGGGGTCAGCGGACGGTCGGTTTCCCGGCTATTGCCGAACTGCCAGCACGCGCCGCATTTGGAAGCCGGTCCGGCAACCCTGGCGGCGATGGTCGACTTCTTGAGCCAGGAGGGGCTCTGCTGACCGGCAGATGGCAGATGGCAGATGGCAGATGGCCGTGCCGATGGCGGCGGATGATGTCACCGCCGCCTTCGCGCAACGTCGTTTCGCCCCGGGTCGACCCGGGCAATGTGGTATCGTTCCGGGTTGACCCGGAACGTCAGGATTGGCGCTTCGGCAGGGTCAACTTGATCAACCCCTTGATCGGCTTGTGCGGATCGACCGGCTCGCCGCGGCGCAGGATGTCAATCTGGCCTTGGCGGGCAAGAAAGCGGGCCTGCTGGTTGGCGGCAGGCAGATAGCGCCGCCAAAGGTCGAAGGGGTCATTGGCCTTGCGGCGGGATTGGGCGAAGGCCTGGGCTACGTCAATCGGGGTGATGGCGCCCTCGGGGCCGGCCGCGGCCAGCAGATCCAAGATCAGCAGCGCCACCGGATCCAGTGGCTTTTCTTCGGTCTGGCCGGCGCCCGCGCCGCCGGGGCTGTTTTTGCTTGGTGGTGTGGTCTTTTCACGCATCGAATTTTCCTTCAAGGCAGGGGAGCTTGGCTCCCGCCTCCCAAGGCTGCCGGGCGCGGACAGGTTTCCGCACGGCGGCCGCCGTTTCAAATCGGCGCCGGGGTTGCAGCCACAAGCGCCGCGGCGGTTCTACCACAACAATAGCGGCCCTGCTAAGCCAGCCTGTCGCCGCCGCGCGCAGGGCTGCTCTCCTTTAAACCGGGACGGAAAGCGCCGCGATCGGCGCATCCCTCATCAATCGGCGCCGGCGGCTGGCCCGCCGTGGCGCAGGGCCGGTCTTTTGTCGTGGCGCGCGGATAATCCTTTCAACCCGCGCAAGGCCGCCTTATCTAGAGTGGGATTGACTTGGAAAGAAGCGCGGTGCGCTTTGATTCTGTCGTGAATCACCGGCGCATGGGGTGATTGGGAACCGGATCAAATCCGGCCGGAAAAATATTAAGCAACAGAGGAGTGGGCAGAGATGGGGGCTTTTAATAGCTTGGTCGCGGCGACGGTGCTTTTTGTGGGCGCGCATTTTCTTTTGACCAGTCACCCGGTCCGAACGGCAATGGTCGAGAAATTCGGCAAGTTGTTTCTCGGATTTGAAGTGCTGGTTTACCTGCTGTCTTTCCTCTGGATGCTCACGGCCTACGGCAACGCCCCCTACTACGAACTTTGGCCGTCGGCCGATTGGACGCGGCTTGTTCCGGCAGTGGTCATGCCCTTCGCCTTTGTGCTGGCGGTTGCCGGCTTGACCACCCGCAGCCCGACGGCCGTCGGCTTGGAGGATCTGGCGCGTGAGCGCAATCCGGCGCCCGGCATCCTTCGAATCACCCGCCACCCCGTGCTCTGGGGCGTCACGCTTTGGGCGCTTTCCCATCTGCTGGTCAATGGCGATCTGGCCACTGTGGTGATGATCGGCGGCATCCTGCTGTTAAGTGTGGGGGGCATGCTGCATATCGACAGCCGCCGCGAGAAGGCGCTGGGCGCCGATTGGGGGCCGATGAAGCTGACCACCAGCGTTCTTCCCTTCGCCGCCATCGCCACCGGACGCACGACGATGGATTGGAAGGGGTTGGGATGGTGGCGGCCGGTCTTGGGACTGCTGTTCTTCGTCGCCTTCGTGGTTGGGCATGAAGCCTTGATCGGCGTCAGCAGCGCGCCGTGATAGGCCGGCGCAACAGCGCGCCGACCCGGCGCCTGACCCGATCCGACGCCGGATCCGTCCCGGCCGCCCGGCAATCCCAAGCAAGCCGCGGATCCCGGCCGCCGGCCGGCTGCCGTAAATAAGGCTGGAGCCGGCAGAAAAAAACAGGGCGGCCGCGCCACCGCCGGCCACCCCGTCATCTTTTCTTATCCGTCGCCGTCACTCTTGCGCGCGGCGCGGCTTTTTCCATCGACCGCCGGTGACCGCCGGCTAGCCGCGCTGGCGTTGCAGCAGTCGCAGCCGCAAGGCGTTCAGGCGGATAAAGCCCTCGGCGTCCTTCATATCGTAGACGCTGTCTTCCTCAAAGGTCACATGCTCCATGGAATAGAGCGACTTGTCGGACTTGCGGCCGACCACCGCGACGCTGCCCTTGTACAGTTTCAGCCGCACCGTGCCTTCGACCATTTCCTGGCTCTTGTCGATGGCGGCCTGCAACATCTCGCGCTCGGGTGAGAACCAGAAGCCGTTGTAGATCACCTCGGCGTAGCGCGGCATCAGGTCATCCTTCAGGTGGATGGCTCCGCGATCCAGGGTGATCTGCTCGATGCCGCGGTGGGCGGCCAGCAGGATGGTGCCGCCGGGAGTCTCATAAATGCCGCGCGACTTCATGCCGACGAAGCGGCCCTCGACCAGATCCAAGCGGCCGATGCCGTTGTCATGGCCATATTTGTTGAGCGCGGTCAGCAACTCGGCCGGGCTCATGGCTTCGCCGTTGACGGCCACCGGGTTGCCCTGCTTGAAGGCCACCTCGATATAGGTGGGCTTGTCGGGGGCCTCCTCCGGCGACAGGGTCCGCGAGTACACATACTCCTGCGCCTCGTCCCAGGGATCCTCCAGCACCTTGCCTTCGGCCGAGACGTGCAGCAGATTGGCGTCCACCGAAAAAGGCGCCTCGCCGCGCTTGTCCTTGGCGATCGGGATTTGATGGGCTTCGGCAAAGGCGATCAGCGACTGGCGGCTGTTGAGATCCCATTCGCGCCACGGGGCGATGACCTTGATGTCGGGGTTGAGGGCATAGTAGCCCAGTTCGAAGCGAACCTGGTCGTTGCCCTTGCCGGTGGCGCCATGGGAGACCGCGTCGGCGCCCACTTGCTGGGCGATCTCGATCTGCCGCTTGGCGATCAGCGGACGCGCGATGGCGGTGCCGAGCAGATAAAGGCCCTCATAGAGCGCATTGGCCCGGAACATCGGGAAGACGAAATCCCGCACGAATTCCTCGCGCAGGTCGTCAATGAAGATGTTTTCCGGCTTGATGCCCATCAACTCGGCTTTTCGTCGTGCCGGCTCGAGTTCCTCGCCCTGTCCCAGGTCGGCGGTGAAGGTCACCACTTCGCAGCTGTAGGTTTCCTGAAGCCACTTCAGGATGATGGAGGTATCGAGGCCGCCAGAGTAGGCGAGCACAACTTTTTTGATGTCGGACATCTTGCCCTCGTGAGCTAGCGATAAGCTATTTGGTGGATGAAATCTCAAGCGCCTGGCCTGCTACAGAACCCGGTTCTGAAAAGCAGGGTCAGCCGCTACCTTGCTGTGTTGACGCAACCACAGACGGCACAGCACCGCCAGATCGCGCCCAAATATCTTCCGGTCGTTTTTGTACCGTCGCGCCGCGTGATCTCCCGCCGCCGCGCCCGGTCGGGCGCGGATGTCGCCCGGCGAATGGCTGCCGAGGCTGCGATGTGGATTTCCCCGCGGTCGGCGCGGGAGTATAGGCAAATGCGGGCGCGGAGCAAGCGTTGCGCGCGCAACGGCCCCATGCGACCGCCGGATGGCGGGGAATTTACCCGGTGGCGGCTCTTGCCGGTCCCGCCGGACTCCCCGGCTCCCCGGCCCCCGGACTCCCGAACTCCCGGCTCCCTGGCTTCTGGACTCCCGGGCCCGATGATCCGACTTTAGCCGGACCTCTCGGACAGTTTTTGGCCGGCGGGCGCGGGTTGGCCGTTGAGGCGCAGCTTTCGCGCCGCCTGGATCGAGCTTTCGTACCTGACCAGCGGCGGCTTGACCCCATGGACGAAAAGACCCTTCCGAATTTCGTGGGACGTCCCGGTAAGAATGATCTTGACGCCGCCCAGCGTGGCCTTGCGGACCATGCCTTCGATCATGTTGGCGGCGGTTGAATCGAGAAAAGGCACGGCCGAGAAGTCGATTATCAAGCAGTCGTGCTTGTCGGAGATGCGATCGAGCACCGATCCGATTGAGGCGGCGGCGCCAAAGAAGAAGGCCCCGGAAATTCGAAAAATCACCAACTTCGGATCGTTGGCGGTGGTTTCGTCATAGACGCTGCGCGCGTCGGCGGGCAAGTCGGCGACGTCCTCGGCAACAAAGGGCGTATGGGTCTCGATGGCGGTTGTTTTCGACATCCGGTGGATAAACAACACCGAGCCGAGCGCGAAGCCGACCACAATGGCTTCGGTCAGGTCGCGGAAGATGGTCAGCAAGAAGGTCGCGCCAAGCACCGCCGCATCGCCGCGCGAGGCGCGCAGCAAGGTGGCGAAGGCTTGTTTTTCGATCATGTTCCAGGCCACCACGGCAAGCACGCCGGCCAAGCTGGCCAGCGGGATGTAGCTGGCCAGTGGGGCCGCGACCAGCACAAAGGCCAGCAGGAAAAAGGCGTGCAGCACGCCGGCAATCGGCCCATGGGCCCCGGCGCGCACGTTTGTCGCCGTGCGGGCGATGGTGCCGGTGACGCAGATGCCGCCAAACAGGCTCGAGGCGATGTTGGCAAAGCCCTGTCCGACCAACTCGCAATTGGATCGGTGCCGCCGTCCGGTCATGCCGTCGGCGACCACGGCGGACAGCAGCGACTCGATCGAGCCGAGCAGCGCGAAGGCGATGGCGTTGGGCAGCAGGGCCTGCACCCTGGCAAGGGTGATGTCGGGCAGGGCGGGCAGGGGAAGGCTGCTTGGGATGCCGCCGAACCTGGTGCCGATCGTCGCCACCGGAAGATCGAAAAGCGCCGTCGCCACCGCCGCGCCGCTGACGGCGATCAACAGGCCGGGCCAGCGCGCGCGGACCCGCTTTAGTCCGATGATCGCCAGGATGGTGGCCAGCGACAGCGCCAGGGTCGCGGCGTCCAGCGTCGGCAGGCTGTCGATCAGCAACGGGATTTTTTCCAGCAGCGCTCCGGGCTCCGCCCGGTCCAGGGTCAAGCCCAGAAGGTCCTTGACCTGGCTGGCGAAGATGATCACCGCGATGCCGGCGGTAAAGCCGACCGTAACCGGATAGGGGATGAACTTGATGTAGGTGCCGAGCCGAAAGAAGCCGATGGCGGTCAGAATCAGCCCAGACAGCAGGGTGGCCAGGATTAAGCCGTCCATTCCCTGGGTTTGAACGGTGGCGGCGACCAGAACGATGAACGCGCCGGCCGGGCCGCCGATCTGAAATCGGCTACCGCCGAAGGCCGAGACGAAGAAACCGCCGATAATCGCGGTGTAAAGCCCTTGGGCCGGCGAGGCGCCGGAGGCGATGGCGATCGCCATGGAAAGCGGCAAGGCGACGATGGCCACGGTCAAGCCGGCAAGCGCGTCGGCGCGAAGGTTCGCCAGGCTGTAGCCTTCCCGCAGAATGGTCACCAGCTTTGGCGTGAACAGCTCAATGAAGGTGGGGTGGGTGATGGCGGAAGGAGGATTTTGGTGGCGGGTCATCTTGTCCAGCAGCCTTGTGATAAGGCGGTGGGATCGTCGGCATCTGTCGGCGGTCGCCGTCGCGGGTTCCATGAAATTGGGCGGAGGGTCGGTCAGTCGGGTGGTGGCGGGTTATTCCTTCAGCGGGAGGCCGCGCCAGGGAACGTCATGCAGGCGCACGCCCCGGCCACCGGCCAGGCTTGGCGCATGGTCTCCGATCAGCTCGACGCCGGCCAGATTGAGCGCCTCGATGATCTTGGTCAGGCTGTCGACCACGCCCCTGACATTGCCTTTGCTGGCTTCCATCCGCTGAATGGTCGGGACGGAGACGCCCGCCAACTCGGCAAGGGTCTTCTGGTCGATGCCCAAAAGGGCGCGCGCCGCGCGGAGCTGTGCCGCAGTGATCATCGGTTGTTTTCCGAGATAGTTTAAAACTAGATTAATGATGCGTCACACATCACTAATAACCTTTAGTACGTTCTTATAGAAATGTCAAACTGCTACGAACAGCGTGCTTTTCGGACGTCGAGGTTCCGGCATTCCTCCCACACTCCTCCCACA
>CAXBMB010000070.1:0-17034 GCA_963976695.1 uncultured Rhodovibrionaceae bacterium | reverse complement strand
CGTCGCCCGCTGACCGGCCGCCTGGTGGCGCTGGAGCCCTGCGACGCCAACCGCCATGCCCCGGGCCTCTTCGAGGTCGGCCATACCGGCCAGGGCGGGCAAAACATCTGGCGCTACCTGCCCTACGGTCCCTTTGAAGACGCCGTCGAGATGGCTGGCTGGCTGCGCGGCTGCGCCGGCTCGGCCGATCCGGCCTTTTTCGCCCTTCGCGACCTGGCAAGTGGAAGACTCGCCGGTCAGGCCAGCATCATGGAGGTCCGCCCAGCGGCCGGCATTGCCGAAATCGGCCATATTTGGATTGGCGAAGCCTTCCAAAACAGTGGCCTGGCGACGGAGGCCCTATACCTGATGATGTCCGACATCCTGGACCAGGCCGCCTACCGTCGCTTGGAATGGAGGTGCGACGCCGCCAACCAGGCCTCGCGTCAGGCGGCCTTGCGCCTGGGCTTCCGCTACGAAGGCACCTTTTACAATCACAATATCGCCAAGGGGATGAACCGGGACACCGCGTGGTATGCCCTGGTTTGTGAGGACTGGGCCGCCGTGAAGGCGAATTTCCAGCTTTGGCTGGCGCCCGAAAACTTCGACGCCGAGGGCCAACAGCGCACCTCGCTGGGCGCGATGAACCGCGCCCTCTGGTAGCGGGCGCCCTATCCCCAAAGCGCGGCACTGGGCGGATGCACCAGCGAGCCGTCATAGCGCAAGGCGGTTTCACGATCCTTGGCAATCAGCAGCGGCGCATCCAGATCGACCAATTCGGCGCCCTGGGCGACCACAAGGCCGGGAGCCATGGCCAAGGAGGTCCCGATCATGCAGCCGACCATGATCTTGAACCCGGCCGCCCGGGCCTGGGCCTTCAGCTTTAGCGCCTCGGTCAAACCGCCGGTTTTGTCCAGTTTGATATTGATGTAGTCGTATTTGCCCAGCAGTTGATCCAGCGTCGTGCTGTCGTGGCAGGATTCATCGGCGCAGAGCGGCACCAGGCGGTCCACGCCGCGCAGCGCCGCGTCCTCGGCGGCCGGCAAGGGCTGCTCGATCATCGCCACGCCCAGCGCCTGCAACGCCGGCGCCAGGGCCAGGTAGTCGTCGACCGTCCAGCCTTCGTTGGCGTCCACCACCAAGGTGGCGTTGGGCGCGTTCTGGCGAACCGCCCGCACCCGGTCCAGATCATCCGGCCCGGCAAGCTTCAGTTTCAACAGCGGTCGATAGGCATTTTCCGCCGCATTGGCCCCCATGGCGGCCGGACTGTCGAGCGAAATGGTATAGGCCGTAACCACCGGCGCCAGCGACGCCAGTCCCGCCATCTCGGCGATGCTCTGGCCGGAGCGCTTGGCTTCCAGATCCCAGAAGGCGCAGTCCAGGGCGTTTCGCGCCGCGCCGGCGGGCAGCGCCTGCTGCAGGTTTTCCCGGTTCAGTTCACCCGCCGCCAAGGCCGCCGCCATCCGGGAGATATCGGCCGTCACGCCGTCGACGGTTTCACCATAGCGGGCGTAGGGGACGCATTCGCCCCGCCCGACAACCGGCCCCTGGCGCAGTTCGGCCACCACCACATGGATTTCCGTGCGGCTGCCCCGCGAAATGGTAAAGGTGCCGCGAATGGGGAAGGTGTCATGGCGGACGCTCAGGTCAATCGGCTGGGTCGGGCTGTTGCTCATGCTGTTCTCACGCTGCGAAAGGGAGGCCTCAATCGCGTCTTTTTCCGTCGAGCTCACGCTTGGAAGCCAATTGCGCGCCGACGCGGCCCGGGCGCGCGGTCGTTTAATTTCGGCCCGGGCCGGCAGCCCGGACAATCACCCCAGATTGTCAACAATCGCCGCCACGCCGTTGCGCACCGGATCGACCGCCGGCAGGCCATGCTGCGCCGACAGAGTCTTCAGGTAGTCCGCCGCTTCGGCCGCGCCCATGGACGAGGTGTTGACCGCGATGCCAACAAATTTAGCGTCGGGATTGGTCAACCGGGCGGCGTCCAGGTTGCGGGCCATGCACAAACCAATCTCCGGCAGCTTGTAGTCGGGCAAGCCGCGCATGTGCGGCCGGGAGGGCTCATGGCACAACACCAGGGCGTCGGGCTGGGCGCCATGGATCAACCCCATGCTCACACCGGCGTAAGACGCGTGAAACAGCGACCCCTGGCCCTCGACCAGATCCCAGTGATCGCTGTCGTTTGCGGGGCTGATGGTCTCCACCGCGCCGGAAATGAAGTCGGCGACCACGGCGTCGACGGAAACGCCTTCACCGGCGATGAAAATGCCGGTTTGGCCGGTCGCGCGGAAGGTGGCCTTCATTCCCCGCGCCTTCATTTCCGCTTCCATCGCCAGGGCGGTGTACATCTTGCCCACCGAGCAGTCGGTTCCCACCGGCAGCAGACGCTTGCCGCTGCGCTTCTTGCCGTTGGCCACCGGATAAACGGCGGTGGGATGGCGAACATCCACCAGCAGACGGCCATGCTCCTTGGCCAGTTCGGCCAATACCGGGATCTCGGTGAGCTTGTTGTGCAGACCCGAGGCAATGTCGTAGCCCATGATCAGCGCCTTCTCCAGCACCTCCATCCAGGCCTCGGAGATCAATCCACCTCGGTTGGCAACCCCCAGGACCAGGGTTCGCGCGCCGGCCTCATAGGCCGCCTCAAGGGTCAGGTCGGTTAACCCGAGATTGGCCTTGCAATCCCCAAATCGGAGCTGGCCCAGGCACCAGTTCGGGCGCCAATGAGCCACGCCGGCCGCCGTTTTCGCCGCCAACTGGTCGGGAGCGTCGCCGAGGAAAAGCAGATAGGGATGCTGAATAGCCATGGATTTATCTCACCAAGATCAAAACGGAAAACCGACCTGTTATAAACCAAGGCCGTGCGATCAAAAAGAGGGTCGTCACGGTCCCGGCGCGCCGGTTGGCAAATTCAGTTGAAGCCATGCGTCACGTTGCGCCGGGGCAGAAGATTCTATTGGTTTGCCGCCCCAGGGTGGAAAAACCACAAACCGGTCCGGCGGGCGCGCCGTGTCGGTCGGGGCCAGGCGAAAAGACCCTTGTGCCGATAAGTGCGCTTGCTCGCCGGGGGGCGAGCGGGTTTAGTTGCCCGGCTGGCAAACAAGACGAGCGTGGGATCGATTTGGACAGATGCGCCTGGCGCATCTTATCCGCCGTGGACCACCCTCTGACAGGGTGACAAAAGTCGGATCGGAGAAATGTAATGGATTCACAGGCAAGCGCCACGGCGCTGTTGGTAACGGCCGACCAGGTGGCGGAAGCGGCAACCCGTTTGACCGGCCGGATCAGACAGACCCCGCTGTTGCGGTTGGCCGCCGGCGACCTCTGCGACGTTCCCGTGACGCTGAAACTGGAGCAGCTGCAAAAGGCGGCCTCCTTCAAGGCGCGCGGCGCCTTCAACAGTCTGCTGTCGCAGCCGCGCCGCCCAGCGCGGGTGATCGCGGCATCCGGCGGCAACCATGGAATCGCCGTGGCCCTGGCCGCCGGGGAACTGGGCATCCCGGCCGAGATTTTTATCCCCGCCATCTCCGCCCCGGCCAAAGTCCAGCGTTTGCGCGACCTGGGCGCCCAGGTTCAACAGGGCGGCCAGGACTACGCCGAGGCGCTGACCGCCATGCAGCGCCGCAAGGCCGCGCTGGCGCAGACCGGAGAGCAGGTTCTGGAGGTCCACGCCTATGACCAGGCCACGGTGCTGGCCGGACAGGGAACCCTGGCCCGCGAGTTTGAAAGCCAGGCCCCGGAGGTTGACACCTTCTTCATCGCCGTCGGCGGCGGCGGCTTGATCGGCGGCTGTCTCGCCTGGCTGTCCGGCCGCAAGAAAGTGGTGGCCGTGGAGCCTCGAACCTCCCAGGCCTACAACGCCGCCCTGACAGCCGGCGCGCCCTGCGACGTCACCGTCGCCGGGGTCGCCGCCGATGCGCTGGGGGCCCGCCAGGTCGGCCAGCTCAGCTTCAATCTGGCCCAGGCCTATCCGGACGGCCTGCTGGAGCGCATTCTGGTGGAGGACGAGGAAATCATCACCGCCCGCCAACGGCTTTGGGATCGCTGCCGCCTGTTGGTGGAGCCCTCGGGCGCCGCCGCCCTGGCCGCCGTCATCTCGGGCCGCTACAAGCCGGCGCAAAACGAAGGCCTGGGCATTGTCGTCTGCGGCGCCAACTGCGATCCGGCGAGTTTAAGCTGAAAATCCAAACCGGCCGCACCGACATCCGACTATTCAAAAATGACGCTTGCATCGCGCCGGCGGCTTGGGCCTATTCATCTTCTTTGCCCCGGCGCGCGGCGCTGTCTCGGCGCCCGGACCGATAGGCCTTTCAGCAGCTGGGTGACAGGAAAGAAAGGGGCCGTGATGCAAGCTGCCGATGAGACCGGGCCCCGCCAGGAACATCCCGCGACATCCTTGACTGATGATCCCGTCGGGCAGGGAAGCTGGAACCGGCGTGTCTGGCGGCTGACCATTCCGATGATCCTGTCCAATGTCACCGTTCCTTTGCTGGGGGCGGTCGACACCGCGGTGATGGGCCACCTGCCGAACCCGGCCTTTATCGGGGCGGTGGCGGTGGCGGCGATGGTCTTTTCCTATATCTACTGGTCCTTCGCGGGCTTTTTGCGCATGGGAACCACCGGTTTCACCGCCCAGGCCAAGGGCGCGGGAAATCTGGTGGAGCTGCGCGCCATTCTGGCCCGCGCCGTCTTGCTGGGCGGGATCATCAGCCTGCTGATCCTGGCGCTGCAGGCCCCGATCGCCTGGCTGGCCTTTTCGCTGGTCGACGCCAGCGCAGAGGTCACCGACCTTGCCCGAAGTTATTTTTTCATTCGCATCTGGGGGGCGCCGGCGACCCTGGCCAGCTATGGCCTTTTGGGATGGCTGTTGGGCTTGGGGCAGGTGCGCGCGATCTTGCTGCTGCAACTGCTGACCAACGGCGCCAACATCGCGTTGAACCTGTTGTTCGTCCTCGGGCTGGGCATGGCGGTGGAGGGTGTGGCGCTGGCGACCCTGCTGGCCGAGTATCTTTCCCTGGCGGTGGGCCTGCTTTTCGTGACGCGGCAGCTGGCCCGTCATCCTGCGCCCTGGCGAACCGAGGTCATTCTGTCGGCCGAGCGGCTGCGCACCACCCTCAAAGTCAACGCCGACATCATCATTCGCTCCTTTTGCCTGACCACCGGCTTCGCGGTTTTCACCACGCTGTCGGCGCGCATGGATGACGTCACCCTGGCGGCCAACGCGGTTCTGGGCAACCTGCTGTCGATCATCTCCTACGGGCTGGACGGCTTCGCCCATGCCGCCGAGATTTTGGTCGGCCGCGCGGTCGGCGAGCGAAACCCGAAGCACCTTAGCGCCGCGGTTCAGACCTCCAGCGCCTGGGCGTTGGTCACGGCGCTGCTGCTGTCGCTGCTGTTCTGGATTTTTGGGCCGGCGCTGCTTACCCTCTTCACCAACCAACCCGCCACGCTGGCCACCGCCGAGCGCTATTTACCCTGGATGACGCTGCTGCCGGTGATCGCCGTGGCGGCCTATCAACTGGACGGAATCTTTATCGGGGCCACCCGCACCGGCGCCATGCGCAACGCGATGATCTTCAGCCTGCTGGCCTATCTGGCCGTGGCATGGCTGCTGGTTCCGGCCTGGGGCAACAACGGCCTTTGGCTTTCGCTGACCTTCTTTTTGGGCGCGCGCGGCGTGACCCTGCTGATGGCTTATCCGGCGCTGCGCCGGGCGCTCTTTGCCTAGGGACGAAGCCGCCCCGGCGCGGGCGCGAGCATCAGCGCAGGACCGACTTGGGGCGTGATCGACCAAAAGCGGGGTCGCACGCTAGTCGACCTTGGGAAACCGCAGCGTAATAATCAGGCCGCCATCGGGCGCATTGCTGGCGGTTGCCCTGCCCTCGATCGCTTCCAGATTTCGACGTACGATCCAAAGGCCAATGCCCAGATGCGCCGCTTTGGCCTCAACCTGAGCCGGGGTCTTATGGGGCCGCAGGGACGCATAGCGCTCGAAGATCCAATTCAACTGATCTTCCGCCACCCCCGGTCCACGATCGCGCACCGTCAGGACCACCCAGTTTCCCTCGGGCCGCAGCGTCACCTCGATCCGGTCCCCCCCGGGCGAGGCCTCAAGCGCGTTGTCCAGGACGTTTTCGATCACCACTTCGAGCAGTTCCTCGCCAGCGCGGACCAACTGGCCCTCGGCGATCTGCAGGCGCAGCCGCAAGGCGCGCTGCTGGGCGGCTTCCTGATAGGACTCCAGCAGGCGCGAGGTCAGGCGCGAAAGATTGACCAGATCGCGGGGCGGGTCGATCAACTCCGCCAGGCCTTCGTCCAGTTGCCGGGCGCAGGAAACCAAACGGTCCAGCCTTTCGATCGACGCTTCCACCACCTCCAAGGCCCGCTGGCCCCGGCGGTTGTCGGGGGGCAAGGCCCGCCGCAGGGGCTCCATCGACTGGCGCAGAATGGCAATCGGGGTCTTGAAGGCGTGCGCATTGTCTTCGGCCGCCTGCCGCAAGTCGTCCGCCGACTGTCGAAGCGTCTGGGTCATGTGATCGAATTCCGCCGCCACCGGCATCAGCTCCGGCACCCGGTTCTGCCCAACGAACCCGGCTTTGGGCCAATCGCTGGCGCGAAATTTTCCCTGCCGAATTCGCCGCGCGGTTTGGCCAAAGCGCATCAGGTTCCGCCAAACCGTATAGAACAGCGCCAAGGTCAGCAGCACCATTGCCAAGTAGCTCAAGGCGGCGAAGCGAACCTCCAGGGTGGCCCAGTAGGGCTTGCCGATCGAGGTGCCCAGGAAATCGCCGCTGGCGTGGCCGGTGACCACCGCCCAGCATCCCAGTGAGGTGGTCACCGGCGTAATCGAACTCAACAGCTGGATGGCGCCGTCGCCGGACTGTTGCCGCAGCGCGATGGGCAGTTGACCGCTGCAGGAATCATCGAGACTGCGCAACACACCCTGTTCCACCAGCCGATCACGCTCTTCTTCCAACCGCGCGGGCGGCAGCAGCGGCACTGCGGCAACGAAGAAAAACTGCCCGCCGCCGGCCGCGTTTTTCGGACGGAATAGCACCTTGACCCCGGTGTTTTCCGTCGCCAGCGCCGCCACGGCGCCGGGCAGGTCCGGCAAGGGCGACGGCGTCTGGCGCTTGAGCAGCGGCGTCAAGTTCAAGGCAATCAGCCGCCCCTGTTCGCGCACCGATTCGAGCAGCAGGCGATTCTTCAGGGCGTCGGCCTCCTCCAACTCCCAGTAGATAATCGTCGGCACCACCACCATGACCAGCGTGACGATGGCGAGCTTGCCAACCAGGGAATCGGTTACCCGGCGCAGCCTCTTCCACAGGCCAAAGCCGCGTTCCTTGGCCTGGCCGCGCTTTCCGCCGCCCGAGTCCGTGGCGCCAATCATCGCCATTTCAAGCGCCTTTCCTTCCCCCCGACGACGGCTGCGAACAACAAGCTACCGCTCACCTTCCGGGTCTTGCCAGCGGTAGCCGTAGCCGGGATAGTTTTCGATGCCTTCAAAACCAGAATCGGCCAACCGGAATTTCTTGCGGATGCGCTTGATGAAGGCGCGGACATTGGCGCGGTAGCCCTCATCGCCCTCACCGGCGACGAAATCACGTCCGCGCACCAGGTCGTAGATCTGCCGGTAGGTCACGTCGCGCCCCCGGTTGCTGACCAGGTAGTGAACGATGAAAAATTCACTCAGCGTCAAGTCGATGGCCTCGCCGCACCACTTGGCGCGCTTGATCCCAGTATCCAATTCCAGATCGCCGAGAATCAACGACTGCGGCGGATCCTCCAACTGGGTGGCAAGCGCCTTGTTGCCCATGGTGATCAGCCGCAAGCGCTGCAGGATGATCGGCAGGCGGCGGGATTTCTCGATAAAATCCACCGCGCCGAATTTCAGCGCCGCCTCCTCGTAAACCTGCTCGCCCAGGGCGGTCAGAAAAACCACCGGAACCTCGCACTGCGCCGCGCGCAGATTTTTCAACACCTCCAGGCCGTTCATCCCCGGCATCCGCCAATCCAGCAGGATGGCGTCGGCCACGCGGCCGCCGAGCAGATAGGCCAACGCGTCCTCGCCCCGCTCGAAAGGCAAGATATCGAACCCCTCTTCTTCCAGATTCAACCCCAAGGACTCGCGAAACAGCTCGTCGTCGTCCACCAGCAGGACTTTCGGCTGGGGCGATAACTGGACCCTGTCGTGACCACTCACTGATTTCTCCCTCGGTTCCACGGCATCCTTCCCCCTCAACCGGTTTGGGCGACGTTGCGACGCTCTTTCAACAGGCGCTCCAGGCATTTTCGCTCGCCGTCCAGATCGGCGTATTTCGGCGCCACTTCATAGGTCAACACGGTAAAGGAACCGCCTGCGACCTTGGGATAGAAGAACAGCGAAATGACGCAGTCGGCTGCGTTATAGGACCAGACCCGCGCCGGCGCGCGCACCTCTTCCAGGGTGGCGACCCCCAACTCTCTTAAAACCCACGCCTGATCCCGTCCAACCAACGCCCTTGGGCCCTGCGCGACCAGATCAACTGGGGTCGGCGGCGCGCCCTGTGCGGGCACCTCCTCTTCCAGGCCATCGGCTGGCGGTGGATTTTTGCTGGTCAAGCGCGCAGTTTTCTGCCGGGCCAGGGCCGGGTCGCCGAAATTTTCCGGCCGCGCCGGGGTCGGTCCCTCGGGCCGCGCATGCGGCCTCTCCGCCGGCTTTTGCACGCTCGGGAGCGGCCCCTCCAGCATCGACGCCGCCTGTTTGGGCAGCAGCGCCTGGCAACCGCCCAGGAAAGCGACGACCAGCAGCCCCGCCATCACACGCCCGACCCGCGCCGCTCTGCTTCCCAGCCCTTCCGCCACTCCCACCTCTTTCAACCTGTTGAACCATTCAGCCAGTCGAGCGGTAGCGTAACCTGCTTGCAAGTCCTTTTCCAACTTGCCGGCCGCTGGTCGGCGTTTGACCTGACCGCTGAAGCTTCCGGCGGGCGCGCAAGCGCACGAGGCAGCCCGGGCCAGGCAACCTAGAGGGTAACAACGGGCGCAATCATAAAGCGGTTCCGCGCAATCCGGCCCGACTCGAGACGGCCAAGCCCCGACTCTAGACGGCCAAACCCGCGGCGACCTGTGACAAATGGGGGATTTCTCGCCTTTTCAGGGCAAGGCCGGGGCCCGGCCTGAGCGCGCGCGTGATCGGCGGCGAAAGAAGCGCTGTCTGGCGAATAACGCGTTGAAAGCCAGCCTTGTCCTGGAAAAGAGACCCGGCCTGTGAGACACCTTTGTCCATGCAGAACCTGATCAGAAATACCGTCATAAATTTTGGCGCCTTTGGCATCATCAGCCTGGTGGGGCTGATGTTGGTGCCAATACTGGTCAGCTACTACGGGCTGGAGGAATTTGGCCTGCTGGTGCTGCTGCGGCTGCTGGTGCCCCAAGGGGTGATGGGCATTCTCGACATGGGGCTGCCCGACGCCGCCACCCGCTACATCGCGTCGCTGTCGGGCAAGACCACCGCCCCGCGCGACCGGTCTCGCCAAGGCGTGGTCGCCACCAGCCTGCTGTTGCTGGGGTTTTTGCTGTCCTTGATTGGCCTGGCAACCATCTATTTTGCCTCGTCCTGGATAACCAAAAGCCTTTTCGAGGCCAGCCCGGGCCACCAGGACGGCCTGATCGAACTGATTAAATGGACCGCGCTTTCCTATGTTTTGCTGTATCCCGGCATGGTCGGCGAAGGCATTCTCAAGGGCTTTGAACGCTTCGACCTGATCCGCGGCGTCGACGTTGTCCTGGCGATCTTCAATCTCGCCCTTACCGTGACGTTCACCCAGCGGGGGATGAGCTACGAAAGCATCGGCTACCTCTTTTTGGCGCTGCAAATCGCCCGGGCGCTGATCATGCTGCTGCTGGCCGCGCCGCGCTTTCGCTGGCAGTGGCCCAATCCCTGGAGCCTGCGGGAGGAACTGCGCTATGCCTTCGCTACATGGCAACGCAAGTCCCTTGATCATCTGGCCAGTCAGGTGCCGCCGTTGATCATCCCGATACTCACCGGCGGTCCGATCGGCACCGGGTTGTACGAAGCCCTGATGCGCCTTCCCCGCTTCTTCGTGATCGCGGTAACCTACGCCAATTCCGCGCTGCTGCCGGTCTCGGCCAAATTGGACCGCGATGGTGAAGCGGTCATCCTGCAGCTGCTGGTGCTGCGCGGCACGTCTTTTTCCTTTGGCCTTTTCCTGCCGGTGCTGCTGGGCGGGGTCATCTTTGCGCCCGAGATCATCACCTATTGGCTCGGCCAGGACTATAGCGCGCACGCCCCCTGGATGGCGCTCGCCTTTGTCTGGCCGATTCTGCGAATACTGACGTTGTTCGGCGAAGCCATGCTTACCGCCCGGCGGGAAGGATTGGGGGCGCTCAATCGGTTGTATCTGCTGCAAACCCTGGCCTTCCTAATTGGCATTCCAGCGGCCATTTCACTGTTCGACACCCCGGGGGTTATCCTGGTGCTGGTTGTGACGCAGGCCGCCGTCACGCTGCCGCTGCTGATTCGCGTTTGCCGCGAATACGGCCTACCCACCGGGCTGCTGCTCAGCCGCCTGGGGCGGTTGATTCTGGTGGGCGCGGTGCCGATCCTGCTGCTAACCCCAATTCTTTGGCTGGGTCTGGTCGGCTCGCTTTTCACCTTCCTGCTGGCGTTCTTCGGCTGGAGTCTGAGCTATTGGCTGGCCATGTATCACCTGGGTTTGAGCACCCTGGACCGTATTTATGCGCGCCGCACCCTGGAAAGCCTGCTGGGTTTTCCCTTGCGACGGTTTTCTGCTTAGAATCGGATCGGTTTAAATGAAGCCACTTGCTGATCGGATTTAAACCGCCACGGCGCCGCTTATCACCCGCGTCATCACCCGTGAGGGCACATCCTCTGACCAATTCCCCGGTCCGCCTGACACCCCAACCGACCTCGCCACAGGAAAGCTGAACTTGTCTGCTTCATTCCCCTCTTCCACGGCCCCATTGCTCATCACCGGCGCAACCGGCTATCTGGGCGGCGCGCTTTGCCGTCGGCTGGACGCGACGGGCAGAAACTATCTCGGCACCAGCCGTCAAGGCCTGCCCCCGACCCAGACCTGCCAAATCGATCCGGCCAGCGATTACCGCTCCCTGTTGCTTGGCAAGACAGCGGTCATCCACCTGGCGAACCGCGTCCATATCGGCAAGGAACAGCCCGGCCTGGAAGCGGAGTTGAATCGGGTCAACGTCACCGGCACCGCCGCGCTCGCCCGGCAGGCCGCCGAAATGGGCGTGCGGCGCTTCCTGCACGTCAGCTCGATCCTGGCGGCCCAGCACGACAGCCCCCGCGCCAGTCTTTATGCGCGCAGCAAAAAAGCCGGCGAGGTGGCGCTGCAACAGGTGGCCGCGCAGACCGGCCTGGAGCTGGTGATCCTGCGCCCCCCCCTGATCTACGGCCCTGCGGCTCCCGGCAATTTCCGCACCCTGGCCAAGGCGGTGAAAAACGGCCTGCCCTTGCCGTTTGCCGGATTGAACAATCGCCGGGGGTTTCTCTACCTCGGCAACCTGCTGGATGCCCTGCTGCACTGCCTGGCCCACCCCGACGCCGCCGGTCACTGCTTTTCCCTCAGCGATGGCCCGGCGGTCTCCACCGCCGAATTCACCCGCCAATTGGGCCGCGCCCAGGGGCGGCGGGCGCGCCTGTTCCCCTGCCCCAAGGGGCTGCTCTACCTGCTGGCCCAGGCAACAGGACGACAGCGCAGCTACGACAGCCTGGTCGGTGACCAACCGGCCGCCAACGACGCGATCACCCGGGTCACCGGCTGGCAGCCGCCCTTTACGCTGCAACAGGGTCTGGAAGCCAGTTTCGCCGCGCCCGATGCCGACCAGCGCCCCACCCCCCAGACCCAAGAGGTTCGCGAATGACCGCGCCGCTCGCCGGCCTGGCCTTTGGCGGCTGGTCCCTGGCCTGCCGCCTTGCCACCCCCTTGCTGCGGCGCTACATGGCGCAGCGCTTGGCCCGTGGCAAGGAAGATCCGCAACGCCTGGAAGAGCGGTGGGGCCATGCCTCGCGGCCGCGCCCGCCCGGGCCACTGGTGTGGCTGCACGGCGCTTCCGTCGGCGAGGTGATCTCCGCCCTGCCGCTGTTGCGCGCGCTCGGCCGGGACCACCCCAACCTCACCCTGCTGATCACCAGCGGCACGGTCACCTCCGCCAAGATCGCCGCAACCCGGCTCGCCGAGGGGGTGATCCATCAGTTCCTGCCCATCGACCATCCCGCCGCAGTGGCGCGGTTTTACCGCCACTGGCGGCCCAACCTGGGCCTGCTGGTGGAGTCGGAACTCTGGCCGAACCTGCTGCGCCAGGCCCAGCGCCGCAACCTGCCGCTGGTTTTGCTCAACGCCCGGCTGTCGGCGCGCTCCTTTGGGCGCTGGCAGCGCTTCGCTCCGGTGTCACGGGCCCTGATGCAACCGTTCCAACTGGTCCTGGCGCAAAGCCGCCAAGACGCCGAGCGCTATCGCGCGCTGGGGGCCAGGAAGGCGATGGCGGTGGGCAATCTGAAATTCGCCGCCAGCCCGCTCCCCCACGACCCACGCCAGCTTGCCGACTGGCAACGCAGGGTCGAAAACCGCCCGATCTGGCTGGCGGCCTCGACCCATCCGGGCGAGGAAAGCTGTCTCGCACAGGTTCATCTGAGCTTGAAGGCCGACCATCCAAAGCTGCTCACGCTGATGGTGCCGCGCCACCCGGAACGGGGGGCCCAACTGGCCGAGGAACTGCGCGCCCAGGGCCTAACGGTTACCCGGCAGGCTTTGGGCGAAACCCCCGACCCGCGAACCGACATCCATCTCGGCGACACGCTCGGCGACCTCGGCCTCTGGTACCGCCTGAGCCCCCTGGCCTTCATCGGGGGCTCGCTGGTTGCCCACGGCGGACAGAACCCCTTGGAGGCGGCCCGGCTGAACGCCGCCCTTCTGATGGGCCCGCACAGCCACAACTTCACCGAAATAGTCGCGCTGTTGAGCGCCGACAGGGCGCTGACAGAGGTCGCCGACCAGACCGAACTGGAAGCCGCGCTGCGCCGGTTCCTTGCCGAACCCGCCCTAGCTGCGGCCCAGGCCGGGCGGGCGGCGCGGCTTTTGGACCAACAGGGCCGCGCGCTGGAGGAAACCCTGGCGGCGCTGCACGAGGTGCTGGCCGGTCAGGGCCTGACCTAGGCCGTTCAGCCGGGCCTTCCCTGGGACCTTGTCCGGGACCTTGTCCGGGACCTTCCCCAGGATCTTCCCCGGGGCCGGCGTCCACATCGTTCCGTCGCTGATCAACGGCTCAAGATTGGATCGAATGGACAACCTCCTGACCCATCACATCTAGGCGGCGGCGATGCGCGCCACGGTGTCCTCGGTGGTCCACAGGGTATTGGCCAGGAAGCGGAAGTTGATCAGCGCCGCCTGATAGCCATCGCCTTCGGGCAGTTTGGCCGCCGCTGTCGCATCCCTGACAACCGCCACTTCATAGCCCCGCTCCAGCAGGTCATAGAGGTGGGCCTGAACACAGAGGTTGGCCGACATGCCGGCCAATATCACCTGGCGCACATTGCGTTTGCGGAGCTGCAAATCCAGGTCGTTGGCCTGCGGGCCATAGACCTTGTGGGGACTGGCGATGACGGTGTCGCCATCGAGGATATACCGCTTGTATTCCGGCATGAAGTCGGCGCCGGAATTCTCAAAGCAATCCAAATTCAACGGGCCCTTGCGATCAAACATGCCGATGTCATGCATCAGCTTTTCCAGCGGCCGCTGAAAGGCCCAGCCCTTGTCGGTGGGATAGTAGTAATGCGGGGAGATCGCGACCGTCATCCCGGCGCCCTTGGCCGCCTTGAACAGCAAGCCGATGTTGGGAACGACCGTGTGTTCGATGACGCTTTCGCCGCCCCCCAAGTGACCCCTTTCGGGCTCAGGAAGTCGATCTGCGGATCGATGACCACCAGCGCGGTGTCCGCCTTGGAAATCGCCACATCGGTTGCCGGCAGCGCCGGCTTGGCCGGATCGGCATAGCTTCCCGCCGTGATCGGCGACGGAGGCCGAGATCGCCTTGCGGCGGGCGGCGGTGATCCAGCAAAGCTCCGACCTGCCGATCAAGCGGGTCGCCGAAATGGTAGGCTATGCCAGCCGCAGCTACTTTGCCCGCGCCTTTGCCAAGCGTTTCAGCCAGCCGCCCAGCCGGTTTCGCGTCAAAAGCCCCCGCGCGAGCGGGTGATCAAAGTCGCCGCCACCCCACCTGCCGGGGGTCCTTGTGTTAGACCACCTGCCGGGGGCCCTTGCGTTAGGCCACCTGCCGGGGGCCCTTGCGTTAGGCCACCTGCCGGTGATCCTTATGTCAGGCCACCTGCCGGTGGCGTTGGCTATCCTGCCAACGGCCCAGGGCGTCGAGGATAACCTCGGCCTTGGCGCCGGGGAGATGGGACTCTTCACTTAGATGCCGTCGCCAGGCCCGCGCGCCGGGCAGACCATTGAACAGCCCCAGGATATGCCGGGTCATCGACTTCAACGGCACGCCCTGTTCCATTTGCGCACGCACGTAGGGCAGGAAGGCCTGGACCACCGCCTCCCGGCGCGGCGGCGCGGCGGGCGCGCCAAAGAAGCGCTGATCCACCTCGGCTAGCAGATAGGGGCTTTGATAGGCCGCGCGGCCGATCATCACGCCGTCCAGCCGCACGCCCTGCCGATCCATCAGATGCTGTTGGGCCTGATCCAGCGTGGCGATGCCGCCGTTGATGATGATCTCCAACTCGGGATAGTCGGCTTTCAGGCGATGAACCAACTCGTAGCGCAGCGGCGGAACTTCCCGATTTTGCTTCGGGCTCAGGCCCTGCAACCAGGCCTTGCGGGCGTGAACGGTAAAGGAGCGACAGCCGCTTTCGGCCACCGTCTCGATGAAGCGCGCCAGCTCCTGATAGTCTTCCTGGTCGTCGATGCCGATGCGCGACTTGACCGTCACCGGCCGCCGGGTCGCCCGGGCCATGGCGCTCAGACAGTCCCGCACCAACAGCGGTTCGGCCATCAGGCAAGCGCCGAAGCGGCCGGACTGCACCCGGTCGCTGGGGCAGCCGACGTTGAGGTTGATCTCGTCATAGCCATAGCTGTCGGCGATGGCGGTCACCTCATGCAAGGCTTCCGGGTCGCTGCCGCCCAGTTGCAACGCCAGGGGATGCTCGGCGCTGTCATAGCGCAAGAAGCGATGCCGGGGACCATGCAGCACCGCGCCGGTGGTGACCATTTCGGTGTAGAGCAGCGCCCGGCCTGAGATCAGCCGCAGGAAATAACGGCAGTGCCGATCGGTCCAGTCCATCATCGGCGCGACGCTGAAGCGCACAGATCTGTTACCATCTGTTTTTGTTATGTTGTTTTGGCTTTCCACGTTGTTCTCTGGTGCTTTTTGTTGGTCCACTTCGGCTTGTTCTCGCCGATTTTTGCATGTTAGACCAGCAAATGTTGTTCCCATGCCGCGCCTCATCAAGCGTAACCGCACGGGTGGCGCGCACCTTCGGTCGGAAGGCCGCGGCAAACGCCCGGATCAAAAAGCAAGCGAAAGAGTTTGCCGCGCTTGGGGACGACCCGTCCAAGGCCAAGACCTGCAAGACGAGGGGGCTGACCTGGGCGGGCTAACCCGATCAAACGCTACGCCCGCATCAAGCAGTACCGGCGACAAACAGGAAACCTGGGATTGGCTTGATCGGCTTGCCCAGCCTGCCAAAACCAAACCGGTTTGATAGGGTTATTCATGCGCATTTGGACGATACAAACGGAGGAGGCCTGGCGCGTTGCAAAGGAAACCGGACGTCTCAAGGCGACCAAGGATCATCAAGACACCACGTGGCCGGAAGCTTACGCTTGGATGCGCGAACAGATGGTCACTCGGATCGGTGACCCTGGCAACGATGAAATCGCACCACTTTGGGGTTGGACGCGATGGGGACCTCGAAAAGCGCGGCCAGATCTTCGTAAACTGCGGTGGAACTGGGCGCCCGAAGGCGACTACGTTCTTATCGAATGTGATCTGCCCGAGCGCTCCCTGCTCCGCTCGGATTTCACGACCTGGCATCACGTGCTTAATCGGTGGTACGTGGCGGTGAGCGAAGCAGACGACAACGCCCACGCGGCCATCGCCACCGGGCTGGGGCTAAAGCCTGGGCCTGGTTCCCTCTACGAGAGATCGCCCGAGGATTTACGGAAGATCGTTCGAGATAGCTGGCTTCGAATATTCGATTTCGACAGCCTTTACCCAGACTATTGGGGGCCAATTTCGGACCGCTCGACCCAGGCCTGTTTCTGGGAACTCCGAAGTGACCAGGTGATGTCGCACAAGCGGTTTCGGGCAGCGTTGCCCCAATCCAAGGCGCCCCGATAGACAGCACTCCTATCTTTCAAATCCGCCGCCCTTGCCCTTTCCACGATCCGGTCGCGTTCTGGATTGTCCCCGATTCTTGAACAAAGCATCCTTGCTGCGCCCACCCAAACCACGATCTACCCGCTTTTTCTGCCCTTTGGACTTTTTGGCCACAGGTTTCGCATTCTTCCGGAACAAAGCTTCCATGCCCGGGGATTTCTTGCGATCCGCACTGACCGGAGGATTTGAATTCCTCGGAAGGTCGTGGCGCCGTGGCTTATCTCCTGTGTGACAGAATAGGCGCGCCAAGGAGCGGAACAACGCCGCGACAGGTCCAGACCGGGGGTTTCAGCGGATGTAACGATGATCGATCTGCGCAATCCGAAAACCCACAAACAGACCAAAATAAACGGTCACGTCCGTGGACGTGGTGTAATTTCATCGGCGCTGCCGGTGTAACGCGAGGTGGCCATCAAGGTGGCCATCGAGGTGTATGATCGAGGTGGAGTTTCGACGCTTCGACCACGCATCACACGGAGACCCCGATGACCAAGACCAACATGGAGTTGTCCGAGCTTCTGGCAAAGCACGATCAGGGTGATTTATTACGCAGCATTGCCGAAGCGGTCGATAACGTAAAAAATCTTTCGCACTTTCAGAATTGACGGCTTCTTCTAAACTTGA
>CAXBMB010000069.1:0-17043 GCA_963976695.1 uncultured Rhodovibrionaceae bacterium | reverse complement strand
CGAGGTCCGCGAGAAGCGGGCGTAATTTGACGAGGTCCGCGAGAAGCGGGCGTAACCGAACAGGGTCCGCAAGACGCGGGCCTGGCCTAACCGCCGCCCCGTCCCGCCGCGCCGCGATGGCGCTCACTGGCGGCGCGGCGGCGGTGCCGGTGTTTATACTTTGCGATCATCTTGCGCCGGCAATCGGCTTATGCCGCCGGCGCCCAACCTTGCTTGTGATGCGACAGGACTGTTTTTACCCATGACCATTGAGATCACCCGCTTGCCCAACGGCTTAACCATCGCCAGCGATAGGATGGAGACGGTGGAATCCGTCTCCCTGGGCCTTTGGGTCGGGGTCGGGACCAGACACGAGCCGCAGGTGGCCAATGGGGTAG
Organism: uncultured Rhodovibrionaceae bacterium; assembly: GCA_963976695.1. Classification (GTDB taxonomy): domain Bacteria; phylum Pseudomonadota; class Alphaproteobacteria; order Kiloniellales; family DSM-21159; genus CAXBMB01. The sequence goes on along the minus strand of CAXBMB010000069.1, from coordinate 16,666 downwards.
CGCATTTGCTGGAACATATGGTTTTTAAGGGAACCAAGCGGCGCAGCGCGCAGGACATTGCCGAGGAAATCGAAGCGGTGGGCGGGCATCTCAACGCCTACACTGGCCGTGAGACAACCGCCTATCACGCCAAGGTGCTGTCTGGCGATCTTTCTCTGGCGGTCGATCTGCTTTCCGACATTTTGCAGAACTCGCTGTTCGATGAAGCGGAACTGGTGCGGGAAAAGCAGGTTGTGCTGCAGGAGATCGGGCAGGCCAACGACACGCCCGATGACATTATTTTTGACCTTTTCCAGGAGATCGCCTACCCGGACCAGCCGCTTGGCTGGCCTGTGCTGGGCCGGCCCGAGGTCGTCTCGCAACTGGATCGCGGCACGCTGCTTGACTATCTGGACAGTCGCTACGGCGCCGATCGCATGGTCTTTGCCGCGGCGGGAAAGCTGGACCATGACCAGTTGGTCCGGCAGGTCGGCGATGCGTTTGCCGGCCTGTCCAGCAAAGCCCAACTGCCGTGTGACACGCCAGCCTACCGGGGCGGCGACCTGCGCGAAGACCGCGACCTGGAGCAGGTCCATGTGGTCCTCGGCTTCGATGGCGTGGGCCTGCGCGCGCCGGACTATTACGATAGCGCGGTGTTTTCCACCCTGCTGGGCGGCGGTATGTCTTCGCGCCTGTTCCAGGAAATTCGCGAGAAGCGCGGGCTGGTCTATTCGATTTTCTCCTTTGCGGCGGCGCAAAGCGACAGCGGTCTGTTTGGCATCTATGCCGGCACCGGAAAGGAAGAGGCCGCCGAACTGCTGCCGGTGATCTGTGACGAGTTGAACAAGGTGGCCGATCAGGGGGTCGGCGAAAGCGAACTGCGGCGCGCCCAGGCCCAGCTTAAAGCTTCGATCCTGATGGCCCGCGAACGAACCAGCGCCCGCGCCGAGCATCTGGCCAACCAGTTGCTGGTCCACGGCCACAGTCTTACGGTGACGGAAACGGTGGCGAAAATCGAGGCCGTCGACCTGGCGGCCATTCAGGCCTTCGCCGGCAAGCTGTTGACCTCGCGGCCGACCTTGACCGGGTTGGGACCGGTGGCGCAGCTGTCCAGCTATGATAAGGTGGCGGAGTTGTTGCGCGCGCCGGCGCGCTAAAGCGTGATTGACGAGGCTGTCGCGAAGCGCCCAGCGCTGCGTCCGACGTCGATCACAGCCCGAAAGCGGCTGGATAAGCGGCAGGGCGAGCGGAACGGGACGTGGAACGGAAATAGCGGAAGAAAAGGAGGAATCCTTTGTTTCCTAGTTTGCTAGGCCAGAATCGTCGGGCGCCGCAGCTGCACGCGGAAAGGGTGTTCCTGCGGGTCCCGGTGATGGACGACTATCCCGCGTGGCGGGCTTTGCGCGAAGAAAGCCGGGACTTTCTTACCCCTTGGGAGCCCAGCTGGCCGCTGGACGGTCTAACCAAGGCGGCCTTTCGTCGCCGGCTGCGCTACTATGCCCTGGATCGACGCCAGGGCGTGGGATTGGTATTCTTTATTTTTCGCCAACAAGACAAGGCCTTGCTGGGCAGCATTTCGCTGTCCCATTTGCGGCGGGGCGTCTGTCAAACCGCCGATTTGGGTTATTGGATTGGCGAGCGCCATGCCAACCGGGGCTATGGCGGCGAGGCCTTGGCGGCGGTGTTGGCCTACAGCTTTACCCAACTTGGCCTCAACCGGCTGGAAGCCGCGACCCTGCCGGAGAACGGACCGAGTCAAAGGTTGCTGCGCAAGTTCGAGTTCATCGAAGAGGGTTTTGCCCGCAAGTATCTCAAGATCAACGGAAAATGGGCGGATCACGTGCTCTATGGCTTGGTCCAGGAGGACTACCTGGCCGCCCGCGCCGCGACGAAGGCGGCGGTCAACCCGCGGGCGGCGCCGGATGGCAAAGCCCCAACCGGCGCTCCGGCCGGGCCGGGGCGGCGGTCGTTAGGCGTGGCCCGCGGTGGCGCTGAGGCTTGAGATGTCGATGCCGATCTTGGCGATGGATTTTTCCCATTTGTGGGCCAGATCGGAATCAAACAGCAGATCGTTGTCGGCGTCGACGTTGAGCCAGCCGTTGCTTTGAATTTCCTGATCCAATTGACCGGGCCCCCATCCGGCATAGCCCAGCGCCAAGAGACTCTTTTTCGGGCCGTGGCCGTCGGCGATGTCCTTCAAAATATCCATGGTGGCGGTCAGCGCGACCTTGTCGTCCACCTGCAGACTGCTTTCCTGCAGGTATTCCGCGGTATGCAGAACAAAGCCACGGCCGGCTTCCACCGGGCCGCCGAAATGCACCTTGATGTGATCGCAGCTTTCCTTGCTGGTGATGTCCAACTGCTCCAGCAAAGCGGAGAAGTTGATTGAATCGGCCAGTTTGTTGATCACCAGTCCCATGGCGCCGTCTTCGTTGTGGGCGCAAATGTAGATCACGCTACGCTCGAAGCGCGGATCGCCCATGCTGGGCATGGCGACAAGCAGTTGGCCTTCCAGATAGCTGGAAGGGTCACCAGTGGGAGGGATCGGCACAATAGGCATGGAACTCCACTTTCTATACCACGTCGTACTATATTTTTGATCTCGCGGGGTCGATGTCAATCGTAGCTTTGTTTCTTTCGCGTAACAATGCGGCGAGAATCCGGTTGGCGGCGGCGGCCGGGCCGGCTTTTGGGCAAAACTGCACGGCTTTGTGACGGGTTATTGTCCGCGCCAAAGCCTATACTTTCATTAACGCATTGAAAAACAAGCGTTGCTGTCGGCAAGGGTGCGGCGTTTGGTCAGAAAAGAAGACTTGAGCTTCCCCTGGGGCAAGGCTTTAGATAGCGACGTGGTTAAAATCATCGGCCCGCCGCTTTCCTACGAAACATCAGAGTGTGTGATTGTGACGTCTTTTCTAGCTCCCTTTTGTCCTTCTCGGTCCTGGGTTTCGCGTTCGTTCTTGGCGGTGATGCTGGCGGCGCTGTTGGGGCTGTGGTCTTCCCTGGCCCTGGCGGGGGCGGGTGCTTGGGCGGTCAACGATCAGAGCCGGGTGCGCTTGATTATCGCACCCTCGGCGGTCGGCGATGGGGAGCTGGTGAAAGCGGGCCTGGAGATCGAGCTGAACGACGGCTGGAAAACCTATTGGCGCTCGCCCGGCGATGCGGGATATCCGGTCAAGGTGAAATGGGATGGCTCGGAGAACCTGGCCGAGGCGAAGATGGCCTGGCCGGTGCCCAAGCGTTTCACGCTTTTTGGCCTGGAGACCTTTGGCTATTCAAAGCGGGTGGTCTTTCCGCTGGCGCTGAAGGTCGAGGATCCCAGCCAGCCGCTGTCGCTGCGCGGCGAGATCAACTATCTGGTTTGCGCCGAGCTTTGCGTACCCCAGCGTGAAGAGGTGGCGATTTCCCTGCCGAGCGGGCCGGCGCAAAGCACCGGCGAAGCTTACACGCTGGATCAATTCCGCGCCCGGGTGCCGGATGTTGTTGCCCCCGGCGAGACCGCTTCTTCGGGTCTGACCATCGACCAGGTCACCATGGTGGAAACCGAAGCGGGCTTGACGCTGGAGGCGACGCTGCGCAGCGCCTTGCCGCTGTCCGAGCCGGACTTGATGGTCGAGGAGGTGAAGGACTACCGCTTTGGTAAGCCCGAGGTGCTGATGGCCGCGGACTCGATGACCGCGCTGTTGCGGCTGCCGGTGACCACCGGGCCAAGGGCCAAGGCGGGCTTTCCCTTCGGCGAAAAGGCCCGCTTGACCTTTGTCGATGGCGAACGCGGCCTGGAAGAGTCGGTGGGCCTGGAGCTGGGGGCAGCGTCGGTGGCCTTCGCCAACGTCGCGCTGCGCGGCTCCGGGGCCGGCACGGGCGATGCCACGGGTCTGTTTTCGTCCTTTTCCGGCGGTGGCTCGAGCCTGGCGACCCGCAGTTTCTTCGTCTTCATCGGACTGGCGCTGCTGGGTGGGCTGATTCTCAACCTGATGCCCTGCGTGCTGCCGGTGCTGTCGCTGAAGGTCCTTTCCGCCGTTGGCCATGGCGGCAAGGAAAAAAAGCACGTGCGGCTGTCCTACCTGGCGTCGGCGGCGGGGATTCTGACCTCCTTCGTGGCGCTGGCGTTGCTGGCCATTGGGCTGAAGCTGGCCGGCTTGAACGTCGGCTGGGGCATCCAGTTCCAGCAGCCGCTGTTTCTGGCCGCCATGGCGCTGTTGGTCACGCTTTTCGCCTGCAACATGTTCGGCTTTTTCGAAGTCCGGCTGCCGAGCTGGCTGTCGACCGCCGCCTCCAGGGATGGTGCCAAGGACAGCCTGTGGGGCGACTTCGGCACCGGGGCTTTCGCGACCCTGCTGGCGACGCCCTGTTCCGCGCCTTTCCTGGGCACCGCCGTGGGCTTCGCGCTGGCGCGCGGGCCGGTTGAAATTCTGGCGATTTTCCTCGCGTTGGGCGTTGGTCTGGCGCTGCCCTACCTGTTGATGGCGCTGTGGCCGGGCCTGGCGACCCGCTTGCCCAAACCCGGCGCCTGGATGGTTACCCTGCGCAACATACTGGGTTTGGCCCTGGCCGGCACGGCGGTCTGGTTGCTGTCGGTGCTGTGGGGCCAGATTGGTCTGTGGGGAACCCTGGCGCTGGCCATGGTTCTGCTGCTGCTGGGCGCGGTCTTCTTCCTGAAGCACCATGCGATCTTGCATCGGCCGATGGCCGGCCTGGCGGTTGGCCTGTTGGTGGTGCTGTCGTTGAGCGTGCCGGGACTAACCGAAGCTTTCGTGCCGGCTGGTTTGGGGCAGAAAAGCGGGAAGGCCTTGGCGGCCTCGGACAACTGGAGTGAGCTTGAGCCGGCGAAAATCAGTCAGTACGTCGCGCAGGGCAAGGTGGTCTTTGTCGACATCACCGCCGATTGGTGCATCACCTGCCAGGTCAACAAGGCGCTGGTGCTGGAGCGTGAGCCGGTGATTACCCTGCTCAATCAAGAAAACATCGTCTTGATGCGCGGCGACTGGACCTCGCCGGATGAAAAAATCTCCGCCTTCCTCGCCAACTATGGCCGCTATGGCATTCCCTTCAACGCGGTGTTCGGCCCGCAGCAGACGGAAGGCGTGCTGCTGCCGGAATTCCTGTCGATTGATGGCACGGTGGCGGCCCTGGATCAGGCCGATGGCGGCAACCGTTTGGCCAGCCTGGATCCCTAGAGGGCGATAAGCGGCGGCGTGACGGTCCGACCGGGATCACGGTTAAACCGACCGGACTGCAAAGCCGATCCGGTGTTGGCTCGGTGTTGACCCTGCGTCGACCCGGTGTCGACCCGGTGTCGATCTGCGTCAGGCTCCCGCGCCGGGCTTTCGGGGGCCGTTCCCGGTTTCTTTTCCTTGGCGTTGGCCGTTGTCCCTCCTATCTTGAAGGGGCGCGCGAATTTCAACGCGAAAGCAATAAAAATCTGAGGGAAAGAAATGACCATCAAGGTAGGCGACAAAGTCCCGAGCGGCGCCCTGGCTCACATGACGGCCGACGGTCCCGCCAAGATCACCACGGATGAGCTGTTTTCCGGCAAGAAGGTGGCGCTCTTTGCGTTGCCCGGCGCCTTCACACCGACTTGTTCGGCCAAGCATGTGCCCGGCTTCCTGGCCCACCACGACGCCCTGATCGCCAAGGGCGTTGACACCGTTGCGTGCCTGTCGGTCAACGACGCCTTCGTCATGGGCGCTTGGGGTAAGGATCAAGGCGTGGGGGACAAAATCCTGATGCTGGCTGACGGCAACGCCGACTATGCCGACGCTCTGGGGCTGTCCTTTGACGCCAGCGGTTTCGGCATGGGCAAGCGGGCCGCGCGGTTTGCCATGGTCGTCGACGACGGCACCGTGACGCTGCTGAACGTCGAGGAGCCCGGCGCGTTCGAGGTGTCCAGCGCCGAGGCGGTGCTGGCGGCGCTTTAACGCCTGGCCGGCGATCGGCGGCGCAAAGACGCGTTTCACGCGCCGACACTCGCTGCCTTTCGAATTGAAAACGGCGCGCCCGCGATGGCCGCGCCGTTTTTCTTTTCGTTTCGGCCGAGGTTACCGGCTTTGGGCCTTGGCGGCCGCGGTCGCCAGTTGGTCGCAGCGTTCGTTTTCCGGGTGGCCGCTGTGCCCCTTGACCCACTTCCAGTCCACCTGGTGCGGTTCGGCGGCCGCCAGCAGGCGCAGCCACAGGTCCTTGTTCTTCACCGGCTTCTTGTCGGCGGTCTTCCAGTCCCGCTTGATCCAGCCATGAACCCACTTGCTGATGCCATCGCGCAGATAGGTGGAATCGGTGGTCAAGATGACCTCGCTGGGGCGCGAAAGCGTCTCCAACGCGGCAATGGCGGCCATCATTTCCATGCGGTTGTTGGTGCTCTCCGGCTCGCCGCCGGACAGCTCCTTTTCATGGCCGTTGTAGCGCAGCAGGGCTCCCCAGCCGCCGGGTCCCGGATTGCCGGAACAGGCTCCGTCGGTGAAGATCTGCACTTTATGCTGCGCCATGTAACGTTTTTCCTCGGCCTGGCGGTGATGTTAAAGTTTGCCCCGGCGCGCGCCGTTCGCTTGCGGCCCGGGCTTTAGCTAAGTCCATAGTCGCCCGGACCCTTCACCCCCTGGTGGAAGCGAAGCTTCGACCAGTATTCCAAGGGATCCTTCGGCTGGACGAAGGCCCCCGGCGGGTGGTTGAGCCAATCATAGAGCCGGGTGAGCAAGAAGCGCAGCGCCGCGCCGCGCGCCAGCAAGGGCAAAGCCTGCAGCTCCGCCTCGGAAAGCGGCCGAACCTCGCGGTAGGCCTGCAACAGGCGTCGCGCCTTGGTGACGTTGAAGGCCCCGTCCGGCTCAAAACACCAGGCGTTGAGGCAGATGGCGATGTCGTAGGCGTAGAATTCATTGCAGGCAAAATAGAAATCGATCAGGCCGGTTAGTCGATCATCACGGAAAAACACGTTGTCGGGGAACAGATCGGCGTGAATCACCCCTTGGGGCAGCTCCGTCGGCCAGGCGGCCTCCAGCGCCGTCAACTCGTCGCCCAGACGCCGGGCCAAACCCGGCTGCACCTCGTCGGCCCGATCCACCGTGGCGTCCAGCAACTCGCGCCAGCCGTCGATGGACAGCGCATTGGCGCGCGTCAGGGCGAAGTCTTGGCCGGCCAGGTGCATGCGGGCCAGCTGCGCGCCGAGCTCGCGGCAGTGAAAGGGATGAATCCGGCGCGGCCAAAGACCGGGCAGAAAGGAAATAACCGCGGCCGGACGGTCGTTGAGTTGGTGCAAAATCTTGCCGCTGCGGTCGGGAACCGGCGTCGGACAGACGATGCCGCGCTGGGCCAAATGTTCCATCAATCCGATAAAAAACGGCAGATCCCCGGGATCGACCCGTTTCTCGTAGAGTGTCAGGATGTAGCTCTGCCGATCGGTTTGCAGAATGAAGTTGGTGTTTTCCACGCCTTCGGCAATACCCTTGAAGCCGATGACTTCGCCCAGGTCGAAGTTGGCCAAAAAAGCACGCAGATCATTGTCGGATACGTCGGTGTAAACAGCCATCGTCGGCTCTCTTAAGCAATCCGGACGGCAAGCCCAAGGCGGCCGTTGTCGGGAGAAGTGGGGGAAAGAGACTGAGCGGGGCGCGTCGCGAAATTAAGCCCTTTCAGCCTTCATTGTCGACCGCGTCGTCCAGCAGGCGCGGCAGCTTGAAATGGACGTTTTCTTCCGCGGTGGTGGCGTGATTGACGGTCACTTGGTAGCGGGCGCGAAAGGCGTCGATCACCTCGGCCACCAGAATTTCCGGCGCCGAGGCACCGGCGGTCAGGCCCACCGTGGCGATGCCGCTCAGCCGCGCCCAGGGAATATCGGTGGCCCGCTGCACCAGGATGGACAGCGGGCATCCGGCGCGTTCGGCCACTTCCACCAACCGCTGGGAGTTGGAGGAGTTCGGCGCGCCGACCACCAGCAAGGCGTCGCACTGCGCCGCGATCTCCTGCACCGCCCGCTGCCGGTTGGTGGTGGCATAGCAGATGTCTTCCTTCTTGGGAGACTTGATGGCGGGAAAGCGTTCCTTGAGCGCCTGGATCACATCGGCGGTGTCGGCCAGGGACAGGGTGGTCTGGGTGACATAGGCCAGTTTGGTCGGGTCCGCCACCGTCAGACCGGCCACGTCGGCCGCGGTTTCCACCAGCAGCATGGTGTTGTCGGCGAGTTGGCCCATGGTGCCGATGACCTCGGGGTGGCCCCGATGGCCGATAAGGATCACCTGGCGCTTTTCCCGGTCGTGCCGCTCGGCCTCGCGGTGGACCTTGCTGACCAGCGGACAGGTGGCGTCGACGAACAGCATCCGTCGCTGCTGTGCTTCCTCGGGCACCGACTTGGGCACGCCGTGGGCGGAAAAGATCACCGGCGCGTTGTCCGGCACCTGGTCCAGTTCGTCGACGAAGATCGCCCCCTTGGCTTGCAGCGACTCCACCACGAAGCGGTTGTGGACGATCTCATGGCGGACATAAACCGGCGGACCGAACTTCAGCAGCGCTTTTTCGACGATTTCGATGGCCCGGTCGACCCCCGCGCAAAAACCGCGCGGGTTGGTCAGCAGCACTCTCAGCGCCGGCTTCTGCCGCTCGGTCGGGGCGGCATCGGGATCAAGGTGGTGGAGCGATGGAGACTGCATAAGATACAAAGCCGAAAGCAAGAGGTCCGGAAGACGCCGATCGGGCGGCGGAGCGCCCCGCCGGTTCCCGTCTTCAGCCCCTGTTATGGCAGGTTCTTCCCGGCTGGAAAAGGCCTGGGGCGGCGGTTGCCTGTCGCCGGAAAAACGCCGCGGCGCGGCCCCGCGCCCGCAAGCCCCGTCGGCCGGACCGCCGCCGGCGTCGCGCCGCGCCCGGTTGGCGGCCCGCGCGGTCTTGATCCTCGGCAAGCCATTGCAGTCTTGACCCGGCCCGCCGTGAAGGTGCTATGACTGGCTGACCGGGAAGATTTTGTGCTTGCTACAGCTTTTCGGAAGGGATGCTTCTTGCCTGAAAGGTTGCGCTTTTTATGTCGATTTTTCCTGTTCCGCCTGTGCCGCGTTTGCCGCGTAGGATGATCCCCGTTCTATCGCTGTTGTCGCTGGTGCTGGTGGCCTGCGCCAATCAGGTTGACCAGGTGCAGGCGTTCCTGACCGGCGACGACCGGGGGCCGCTGCCTTGCCCCGGCATCACTTTGGTGGCCGACGCGTCGGAACTGACCCAGTTTAACGGTCTGGGGCAGGATCTCACTGACGTGGAGTTCACCGCCGAGGTTCTCGATGTGCGCTACACCTGTGAGTATCAGGCGGACGAAACGGTGGTTGAGGCGGACATGAAGGTGTTTCTGGCCGCCACCGCCGGACCCGCCAACAAGGATCGGCAGGCCAAGTTCGACTATTTCCTGGCCATCGGCCGCAACGGCGCGCCGGGGGAAGAGCCGAAAATCGTCACGCGCGAGCAGTTCGACGCCAAGGTGACCTTCGACAGCCTGGATCGTCGCGTGGCGATTTCCGATGAGATCGTGCCGCGGATTCCCCTTCAGCCCGGCGAACTCGGGTCGGACTATCGCTACTATGTCGGGATTGTCCTGAACCGGGACGAACTGGAATACAACCGCCGGAATCGTTGATTTCCGCGCGTTTTTCCGACAGCACTCTTCCGGCAGCGCCATTTCTGTTGACAAAAGCGACGACGGCTTTATTTTTACCGCTGTGTCATATCTCCCGCGCGGGAGAGAACAGGTGGATCTGAGCCTCTGGTTCAAATGAAGCCCGTCGCCGAAGGAGCAACCGCCCCGGAAACTCTCAGGCACAATGGACCGCGCAGGTCAGGGCATCTCTGGAAAGCAGGGTCGCTGAACAGCCGTTCGGCGACACTCACCGAAGGGGTCAACCGACGGGCGCTTGGACCGGGAATCCGGCGCCGGAAGGGAATCTCTCAGGTCACAGGACAGAGGGGGCGCGACTCTGCGTAAGCAGGGATCGCGGCGTTGACCTCTTTGTTCGGGATTCCTGACGGTGAATGACACAACGGCGCCTTTGCGGCGTACCCCGCTCCATGATCTTCACCTTGAATTGGGCGCCAAGATGGTGCCCTTTGCCGGCTATGCCATGCCGGTGCAGTACAAGGCTGGCATTCTCAAGGAACATCTTCATTGCCGGCAGGCCGCCGCGCTGTTCGACGTTTCGCACATGGGCCAGGTAAAGCTTGCCGGCCGCGACGCGGATCGGGCGCTGGAGGCGCTGGCGCCGATTGATCTTTCCACCCTGGAAGCGGGCAGCCAGCGCTACAGCTTCTTCACCAACGATCTGGGCGGGATCCGCGACGACATCATGGTCACGCGGGCGGCCGATCATCTTTATCTGGTACTCAACGCCGGCTGCAAGGAGGACGATTTCGCCCACCTGTCGGCCCATCTCAACGGCCAGGCGGAGCTTGCCTGGTGGGACGAGCGGGCGCTGCTGGCCTTGCAGGGACCCGCCGCCGCCGCCGTGCTTGCGCGGCTGCTGCCCGGGGTTGAGAAGATGGCCTTTATGAGCTCCGCCGAGCTGGACAGCGACGGCATGCGCCTGCGGGTGAGCCGATCGGGTTACAGCGGTGAGGACGGCTACGAAATTTCCGTGGCCAGCGCCGATGCCGAGGCCTTTGCCCGCAAACTGCTGGCGGAAGACGAGGTCGCGCCGGTGGGACTTGGCGCCCGCGATTCGCTGCGCCTGGAAGCTGGGCTTTGCCTTTATGGCCACGACATCGATCCCACCACCACGCCGGTGGAAGCCGGGCTGGTTTGGGCCATGGGCAAGCGCCGTCGGCGCGAAGGCGGGTTCCCGGGCGCCAAGATCATTCAAAAAGAACTGGCCGAGGGCGCGGCCCGCAAGCGGATCGGTTTCAAGCCCGAAGGCCGGGCGCCGGTGCGCGAGGGCGCGGAGCTGACCGACGGCCAAGGCCGGGTGATCGGCAAGGTGACGTCCGGCGGCTTCGGTCCCTCCTTCGGCGGACCGGTCGCCATGGGCTATGTGGAAACGGCCTTCAAGGACCCCGGCACGGCGGTGGCGGCCCTGGTGCGGGGCCGTGCCCTGCCCGGCGCGGTCGTCAAGCTGCCGTTCGTCAAACAGAACTACTACCGCGGTTAACAGCCGCCGCGATCGATAATTTTTTTTGGAAAACAAGGATAAGCAACATGACCACCTATTACAGCGACGAACATGAGTGGGTCCGCGTCGAGGGCGACACGGCGGTCATCGGCATCACCGGCTACGCCCAGGAACAGTTGGGCGACGTGGTTTTTGTCGAGTTGCCGGAGGTCGGCGACAGTTTGGAGCAGAACGATCAGGTCGCGGTTGTCGAGTCGGTGAAGGCCGCCAGCGAAGTTTATGCGGCGGTTTCCGGCGAGGTGCTGGCGGTCAATGACCTGCTGGTCGATGAACCCTCGAAGGTCAATGAAGACGCCGAGGGCGAGGGGTGGTTCTTCAAGATGAAGCTGGCCGACACCAGCGAGTTGGATGGTCTGATGGATGAAGCCGGCTACAAGGCCTTTGTCGCCGGCCTGGGCTGACCGATCGCCGCAGCCCCTTGATGACTGTCAGATTGTTTTTCGTCACACGCTAGGATGATGATTTATGAGTGCAACCCGCATGACCCTCGACGCCCTGGAGAATCAGGATGAGTTCATTTCCCGCCACAACGGCCCGAGCGCCGAGGGGCAGCAGGAAATGTTGGCTGCCCTCGAGGTCGGCAGTCTGGATCAGTTGATTGAACAGGCGGTGCCGGAGGTCATTCGCGCGCAGGCCAAGCTGGACCTGCCCGGCGCGATAACCGAAGCGCAGCTTCTGGCGGAGGCCCAGCGCCTGGCCGGGAAGAACCAGGTGATGACCTCGCTGATCGGCCTGGGCTATCATGACTGTATCGTGCCGCCGGTGATCCAACGCAATGTATTGGAGAATCCGGGCTGGTACACCGCCTACACGCCCTATCAGGCGGAGATCGCCCAGGGACGGCTGGAGGCGCTGGTCAACTTCCAGCAGATGATCATGGACATGACCGGCATGGAACTGGCCTCGGCCTCCCTGCTGGACGAAGGCACGGCGGCGGCCGAGGCGATGACGCTGATGCTGCGGGTCGGCAAGGCCAAGTCGAACAAGCTGTTTGTCGCCGCCGACTGCTACCCGCAGACCCTGGCGGTCATTCAAACCCGCGCCGCCGCGCTGGGCATCGAGGTGCAGGTCGGCGACCCGGAAAGCGATCTCAATCCCGACGAGGTCTTCGGCGTCATCCTGCAGTACGGCAGCAGCAACGGCGAGGTGCGCGATTACCGGGCGCTGGTGACCCGCATTCACCAAACCAAGGCGCTGGTGACGGTGGCGTGCGATCTGCTGTCGCTTGCCCTGCTGACCCCGCCGGGGGAATGGGGCGCGGACGTGGTTATCGGCTCCTCACAGCGCTTCGGAGTGCCCTTGGGCTATGGCGGGCCGCACGCCGCCTTCATGGCGTTCCGGGAAGCCTACAAGCGCACGGTTCCGGGTCGGATCATCGGGGTGTCGATCGACCGCCACGGCAATCCGGCCTATCGTCTGGCCCTGCAGACCCGCGAGCAGCACATCCGCCGCGACAAGGCGACCAGCAACATTTGCACCGCCCAGGTTTTGCTGGCGGTGATGGCCGGTTTCTACGCCATCTGGCACGGTCCGGAAGGGATCAAGCGCATCGCCGGGCGGGTGCATCGGCTGACGGCGATCCTGGCGGCGGGGCTAAAGCGCCTGGACGTCACGGTGGAAACCGAAAATTATTTCGACAGCCTGGTGGTCAAGACCGACGGTCGGGCCCTGGCGCGGGCGCTGGCGGCCGGCATCAACCTGCGCGATCTGGGGGCTGGCCGCGTCGGCCTGTCGCTGAATGAAAAAACCACCCGCGCCACGGTGGAAACCCTTTGGTCGGTGCTTTCCGGCAAGAGCGACAGCGGCCTGAGCGTCGCCGAGCTGGACGCCGGCGCGCCGTCGGGCCTGCCGGCCGGCCTGGCGCGGCGCTCGCCCTTCCTCACCCATCCGATTTTTTCCTCCTGCCGGTCGGAGACTGAGATGCTGCGCTATCTGCGCCGGCTGCGTGAGAAGGATGTGGCGCTGGACCGCTCGATGATCCCGCTCGGCTCCTGCACCATGAAGCTCAACGCGACCGCGGAGATGATGCCCATCACCCTGCCGGGCTTTTCCAACATTCACCCCTTCGTGCCCGCTGATCAGGTCACCGGCTATAAGGAATTGATCGACGAGTTGGAAAGCATGCTCTGCACCGCCACCGGTTTCGCCGCGGTGTCCCTGCAGCCCAACGCGGGAAGCCAGGGCGAATACGCCGGGCTGCTGGCGATCCGGGGCTATCATGCCGCCCGTGGCGACGGCCACCGCAACATTTGTATCATTCCCGCCTCCGCCCACGGCACCAATCCGGCCTCGGCGGTTCTGGCGGGAATGAAGGTGGTGGTGGTCGACTGTGACGACCAGGGCAACGTGGACATGGAAGACCTGACGGCCAAGTGCGCCCAGCACAGCGATAATCTGGCCGCGCTGATGATCACCTATCCCTCGACCCACGGCGTGTTTGAGGAATCGATCCGCGACATCTGCCAGTTGATCCACGCCAAGGGCGGACAGGTCTATATGGACGGCGCCAACTTCAACGCGCTGCTGGGGCTGGCCTATCCCGCCGAGATCGGCGCGGACGTCATGCACATGAACCTACACAAGACCTTCTGCATTCCCCATGGCGGCGGCGGGCCGGGCGTGGGGCCGATCGGGGTGGCCGCGCATCTGGTCGATCATCTACCGGGGCACAAGCTGGTCGACATGGGCGGCGCCAAGGCGACCAACAGCCCGGTTTCCTCCGCGCCCTGGGGCTCGGCGTCGATTCTGCCGATCTCCTGGGCCTACATGAAGATGATGGGCGGCGAAGGCCTGACCCTGGCGACGAAAATCGCCATCCTCAACGCCAACTACATGGCCAAGAAGCTGAGCGCCCACTTCCCGGTGCTCTACAGCGGCAAGAATGGTCGCGTGGCCCATGAATGCATCATCGATACCCGGCCGCTGAAGGAGGGAACCGGGGTGACGGTGGACGACATCGCCAAGCGTCTGATGGACTTCGGCTTCCATGCGCCGACCATGTCCTGGCCGGTGGTGGGCACCTTGATGATCGAGCCCACCGAGTCGGAGAGCAAGCGGGAACTGGACCAGTTCATCGAAGCCATGGCGGTGATTCGCGCCGAAGCGGGCAAGATTGAAGACGGCACCTACAGCGCCGAGGACAATCCGCTGGTCAACGCGCCGCACACCGCCGAGGAGGTGATGGCCGATGAATGGACGCATAGCTACAGCCGTCAGAAAGCGGCCTATCCGGTGCCCTCACTGGTCGGCGCCAAATATTGGCCGCCGGTCGGGCGGGTCGACAATGTGTACGGCGACCGCCATTTGGTGTGCGCCTGCCCGGCGGTCGACGATTACCGTGAAGCCGCCGAATAGCGGCCCCGGCGGGGTGACAGCCGGGCTGCCGGCTCGGTCCTAACGGAAAGCGGTGCGGGGGGAAAGGCGCGATCGGAGAGTGGTGATTCTCCCGGTCGCGCCTTTTGTTTCAGCGCTGCTTCAGGATTTTTTGACCGGCCGCCAGCAAGATGCGGGTCAATTCGCCGGTCAGGCGGCTGTTGCCGCCCCAAACGTGCCAGTAGAGCGGCACGTCGATGGTCCGGCCGGGACAGAGGTCGATCAGCGCGCCGGCGGTGAGTTCCGGCTCGGCCTGCAGGTCAGGCACCATGCCGTAGCCCCGGCCCATCAAGAGAAAATCCAAAAAGCGTTCCGAGCTGGGCAGCAGGTGATAGGGGTAGGGGCGGCCCTTGAGGGAAAAAAGCTCTCGCAGCAGCCGGTCGTGGGTGGAGTCCTTGGCGTTGAACAGCACCGCCGGGGCCCGCGCCACGGCCTGCCGGGTCAGGCCCTGCGGAAACCAGCGGGCGGCGGCATCGGGATGCGCCACGCAGTGGTAGCGGTTGAGACCCAGATAGTGGGCCCGGCATCCCTGCACCGGCTGTTGTTTCGCCGCCACGCAGCCGATCACCTCGCCGCGCCGCAGCAACTCCAGGGTATGGTCCTGGTCATCGACCACCAGCTTGAGGATTGCCTCGGTGCGGTCAAGGAAGGGCGCCAGAGCTTCCAGGAACCAGAAGGCGAGCGTGTCGGCGTTGACCCCCAGGGTCAGGACCTGTGGCGGTCTGTTCGGATCCGCTCCCGGGTCGCTGCCGATATCTTGCCGCAGTTCGCCTTCCAGCAGCGCCACCTGCTTGGCATGGGCCAGCAGCCGTCGCCCCGCCTGGGTCGGCTGCAAGGGTTGGCCGCGCACCAGCAAGACCTGCCCGAGCTGGCTTTCCAGCCGTTGAAGACGCTGGGAGACCGCCGATTGGGTCACCCCCAGCCGTTGGGCGGCCTTATCGAAGGAGCCTTCTTCCAGGACGGCGCTGAAGGCGGCAAGCTGGCGATGATCAAGCATGATCTATCATTAACAATTATGATGGTTAAGTAGAACTATTAATTTCATTTACTTGTCGGAATAACTTATTGCTACCGCCCCGACCCCCGTCTGGTTGATTGGAAGCCGCCTTGGCCCTGCCTGTTTTTCTTGCCGCCCCTTTCGTCGAGGGCTTTGCCACCGGCGCCGGATTGATCATCGCCATCGGCGCGCAAAACGCCTTTGTTCTGTCCAAGGCGCTGCGGCGTCAATATCCGATTATGGTGGCGACGCTCTGCGCGCTGGCCGATGCGGCGCTGATAACCCTGGGGGTGGGCGGCGCCGGGTTGCTGATCAGCCAAAGCCCGATTGTTTCTCAGATCGCGGCCTGGGGCGGCGCGGCCTTTTTGCTGTGGTATGGCTTGCTGGCCGCCCGCCGCGCCTTGCATCCCGGCCATCTGGAAACCACCGCGCGGCACGGCGGCGCGCAGACGCTTTGGGATGTGGCCCTGGCGACCCTGGCGATCACCCTGCTCAACCCCCATGTCTATCTCGACACCCTGGTGCTGCTGGGGGCAATCGGCGGGCGCTACGCCGAAGACGGGCGGCCGTGGTTTGGGCTGGGGGCGGCGAGCGCGTCCTTCGTCTGGTTTTTTGGCCTGGCGCTGGGGGGGCGCTGGCTGGCGCCGCTGTTTGAAAGACCGGCGGCCTGGCGACTGCTGGAAGCTTTTGTCTGCCTGGTGATGTGGGCGGTGGCGGCCAGCCTGATCAAAGACGCGTTAAGCGGTCTGTAAAACCACATTGGAAAGCGGTCGCGGAAAACCGGCTTGGGCCCGCGCGCGGGCCGCTTACCCCCCGATCAGGGCGCTCCAGGCGTCCTCGCTGAGCAGGGTGACGCCGAGCGCCTCTGCTTTCTTGGCCTTGGAGCCGGCGTCGGCGCCGGCGACGACAAAGTCGGTCTTCTTCGAGACGGACCCGGCGACCTTAGCGCCGAGACTTTCGGCGCGGGCCTTGGCTTCCTGTCGGCTCATGGTGGTGAGCGTTCCGGTGAAGACCACGGTCTTGCCGGTGACCGGGCTGTCGCTTACCTGCGGCGCTTGGTAGGAGCGCGGCACAACCCCCGCCGCCAGCAGATCCGCCACCACGTCCCGATTGTGCGGTTCGTGCCAGAAGGCCAGGATATCCTTGGCCACGGCCGGGCCGACCCCGTCGATGGCCAGCAGGTTGCTGTAGGCTT
>CAXBMB010000068.1:0-17666 GCA_963976695.1 uncultured Rhodovibrionaceae bacterium | reverse complement strand
TCTTGCGGGCGCGCCGTCCGCCGCGCCAGGGCGAGTCGGCGCGGGCCCGATCAACTCGGCGTCCCCCCGCTTCCGACAAGCGGATCGGACGCGGCGGCCTTGTTGCGCCTTCTTCACCAGTCTTTGCGACAAAGGAGCGCTTGCCGCGTGCTTGTGGATTTGCCACCTTGCCGGCGGATTATTGTCAACTGAGTCGTGGCGCCGCGATGGGGTGGACCGCGTGGCCGGATTTGTTAGCGGTCAGGCAGCCGGACCGTCAATCGCAGCGCGCCGCGCGGAACTTGGTTTTTTTTAGTAACCGTCACCGGCGATTGGGCCGTCAAGGATGGTTGTTTGGGGGACAAATGAACGGCGCGCAATCCTTGGTTCGGACCTTATTGAACGGTGGGGTCGACGTCTGCTTCACCAATCCGGGAACATCGGAAATGCATTTCGTCGCGGCGCTGGATCAGCACCCGGAGATGAAGTGCGTGCTGTGCCTGTTTGAAGGCGTCGCCACCGGCGCGGCCGATGGCTATGCCCGGATGACCGGCAAGCCGGCGGCCACCCTGCTGCACACCGGTCCGGGTCTGGCCAACGGTCTGGCCAACCTGCACAACGCCAAGCGCGCCTTTACCCCCTTGGTGAATATTGTCGGCGACCACGCCACCTACCATCTGCAGCAGGATTCGCCGCTGACCAGCGATATTCCAGCCTTGGCGGGGCTGTTTTCCCATTGGGTCAAATCGGCCCAAACCGCCGCCGAGGTCGCGGCCTGCGGCGCCGAGGCCATTGCCGTGGCCCGGACCGAGCCGGGCCAGATCGCCAGCCTGATTCTGCCCGCCGACACCGCTTGGAACGATGCCGAGGGGCCGGCCGAGGTGCCGCCCATTCCGCAGCCCGCAAAGGTGCCGTCGGCGCAAATCGACGCCGTGGCGGAGATCCTGAAAAGCGGCGAGCCGACCGCCTTCATGATGTCGTCCCATGCCCTGATGGAAGATAGTCTGCTGGCCGCCGGACGGATCAAAGCCGCCATCCCGGGCCTGCGCCTGATTACCCAGACCAGCAACCGCCGGATCGAGCGCGGCGAAGGCCGGGTCACCGTCGAGCGGCTGGCCTATCCGGTCGATGACGTGATCGCGCAGTTGGCCGGTCTCAAGCACCTGGTGCTGGTCGGGGCGAAGGAGCCGGTGGCCTTTTTCGCCTATCCGAACAAGCCGGGCTGCCTGGTGCCAGACGGCTGCGAACTGCACCAGCTTGCCGGGCGCGATGAAGACATGCTGGCGGCCATCGAGGCGCTGGCCGAGCGGCTGGGCGCCGCCTCGGACGCCGCCGTGTTGCAGCCGCTGAACCTGCCGCCGCTGCCCACCGGCGCCTTGACCGCCGAGGCGATCGGCGCGGCGGTGGCCCATCTGCTGCCGGAAGACGCCATTGTGGTTGACGAGGCGGTCACCTCCGGCCGGATGTTGGCGCCGATCACCGCCGGCGCCCGACGGCATAGCTGGCTGCAGCTGACCGGCGGCGCCATCGGTGACGGCTTGCCGATGTCGGTCGGCGCCGCCATTGCCTGCCCGGATCGCAAGGTTGTGACCCTGCAGGCCGACGGCAGCGCGCTCTACACCCTGCAAGCGCTGTGGACGCAGGCGCGGGAAAACCTGGACATCACCACGGTGATTTTCAACAATCGGGCCTATAAGATTCTGCAAGGCGAGATGAAGGGGGTGGGCGCGGCGGCGCCGGGCCGTAACGCCCGCGACATGCTGGAATTGGACCGTCCGGCGCTCGACTGGCTGGCCCTGGCCAAGGGCATGGGGGTCACGGCCAAGCAGGCGCGGGACGCCGAAACCTTCGCAGCGCTTCTCGCCGAAGGCCTGGCCCATCCCGGCCCCTTCTTGATCGACGCGGTGCTTTGACCGACTTGGGGATCAACCGATCGGCGGCGCGCCTGTGATCGCTGTGCAAAGCCGCGCGCCGCCCTTCGGCGCTAGCGAATCAGCGAGAGGGCGACGATCAGGCTGACGCGGCGCGACGGCGCATCGACGAAGGGGCACACCAGGGACTGGGAGCGCCGCCACTTGTTCCGCGCCCAGGACAGCTGAACATCGGAAAAATAGGGGTGTCCGGTTGCAATGGCGACCTGGATGCGCTTGACGACCTCTTCCGAGCCGGCAAGGTCCTGGATGAATTTCCCGGTCAGTTCGCTGATCGCCTGGTCGGCCATTTCCGTGCCGATCAGGCGAATGTGCAAGCCGCCGTCGGGCTGCACGTCGATGACGGTGATCAGCGGCAGGAACGCCGGCGGCAGGGCCAGCAGGTCAAAGGAACTCGCCGGAACCCCCACGTCGGTCTTGAGCGACTCCCAATGGCTGAAAAAGGCGCGGAACCGGGCGTCCTCAAGGTCTTCGGCATCAAAGTCCTGGGTGAAGCGATCTTCCTTTGTCGCCGCGAGGGGCATGGCCCTTGATCATCCTTTTCCGGGTGGCGGATCCTGTCGGAGCGGTTCTAGAAGCAACCACCGCTCTGCTGTCGTCTTGATTAGAAAAAATAGGCCAGACGATTTTACAAAGGCAAGAGGATCTCATGTAAATTTTTGTAATCTTATGATTTAATCTATTGATCGAAAAGTTATTGTTGGTTTTATTAACTTTAATACTTATACTTGTCTGTGACGCCGGCTCTGAAATTATAGGTTTATCGCGCAGCTTCGATCGCAGTTTCGATCCGGGGCAGCTCCAGCGCAAGCGTGCGCTCATTCTGACGCAGCAGGCGGAAAGTCGCCGCCGCGAACTTTCCGCCTGCTGTTGACCGGCTGGGTTAGCTTTCGCCGAACACCCGCTTGAAGATCGTATCGACCTGTTTGGCATGGTAGGCCATGTCGAAACAGCGATCGATCTCCGCCGCGCTCATCGGCACCTCCGGGTCGTTTTTCAGTTCGGTCCGGAAGTCGGCGCCTTCCAGCCAGACCTTCATGGCGTTGCGCTGCACCAGGCGATAGGCGTCTTCGCGGCTGACGCCGGCCTGGGTCAGGCCCAGCAGCACCCGCTGGGAGTTCACCAGCCCGCCCAGGTGATCGAGGTTCTTCTGCATGTTCTCGGGATAGACCAGCAGGTTTTCGATTACGCCGGCCAGGCGGTTGAGGGCGAAATCCAGGGTCACGGTGGCGTCGGGGCCGATCATCCGCTCGACCGAAGAATGGGAAATATCGCGCTCGTGCCAAAGGGCGACGTTTTCCATCGCTGGAACCACCGCCGCGCGGACCATGCGGGCCAGACCGGTCAGGTTTTCGGTCAGCACCGGATTGCGCTTGTGCGGCATGGCCGAAGACCCCTTTTGGCCCTTGGCGAAAAACTCCTCGGCTTCGCGCACTTCCGTGCGCTGTAGGTGCCGCACCTCGGTCGATAGATTTTCGATGGACGAGGCCACGACCCCCAGCACCGCGAAGTACATGGCGTGGCGGTCACGTGGAATCACCTGGGTGGAAACCGGCTCGGGCGTCAGGCCCATCTTGGCGGCTACATGCTGTTCGACAAAGGGATCAATGTTGGCGAAGCTGCCGACCGCGCCGGAAATGGCGCAGGTGGCGATTTCTTCGCGCGCCGCCAGTAACCGCGCCTTGTTGCGCTGGAACGCGGCGTAGTGGCCCGCCAGCTTGACGCCGAAAGTGGTTGGTTCGGCGTGGATGCCGTGGCTGCGACCGACGGTCGGGGTCATCTTGAATTCGAAGGCCCGCTTTTTCAGCGCCGCCAGCAGACGGTCCAGGTCGGCCAGCAGCAGGTCGGTGGCCTTGACCAGTTGCACGTTGAAGCAGGTGTCCAGCACGTCCGAGGAGGTCATGCCCTGGTGAACGAAGCGGGCCGCCGGCCCCACGTGCTCGGCCAGATTGGTCAGGAAGGCGATGACGTCGTGCTTGGTTTCGCGCTCGATCTCGTCGATGCGCGCCACGTCGAAAGCGCCTTTTTCCCAAATCTGCTTGGCGTCTTCTTTCGGAATAACACCCAACTCTGCTTGGGCGTCGCAGGCATGGGCTTCGATTTCGAACCAGATTTGGAACTTGCTTTCCGGTTCCCAGATCTGGGTCATTTCCTTGCGGCTGTAGCGGGGGATCATCGGGCTTTCCCTTTTGTTGACTGGCGGTGGGTTTCGGCGGCTCTCGGCCCGGTCAGGCGGAGCGGCCGGCAGGTTGATGGACGCGGGCGGCGGGCCGTCGGCGTCCCGGATCTGTTCCCGGTTGCGCCGGCGGTCGCAAGAGTCAATCGGCGTCGCTTTGCTCGAACGCCGCCAGGTAGAGGCTGGGACGCAACGAACTGCTGTCGAAGTAGTGCTGCCGCTTGACCGCGCCCTTGGCGTCGCGCGTCGCGTCGTTCAAATCCAGGATCTTGAAGCCCTTGGCGCGCCCCTGGCTGATCAACAGGCGACAAAACCGCTTGTGCGCTTCGTCGAAAGCCACCCGGTCGCCGCGGGTCACCAGTGCGGAAATCATCGCGCTGGCTGGCGGGGTTTGCAGGGTAATGGTGAAGTCTCGGCTGTTGGCAATCTCTGACAGGGCGGCAACATAAGGCGGCACCAGACGATCAACAAGATCGCGCCACCGCAGGTCCGGGTTGCGTCGGATATGGTCGTGCAGGCCGGTGGTCAGGCGCAGATCCAGCTCACCCAGGCCAACCACCAAATGCGCCCCTTGGGGAAGTCGCTTTAGGCTGGCCAGGAAGGCGCCCAACGGGCGGCTGGGCTTGGGGCGCACCAAATGCCAGACCTTGAGGCCCGGGGTGGCCAGCGGTACCACCTGCCGGATTCCTCCGGCGTAGGCGACCCGCAAGTGACCCGGGGTCAGGGCCTGCTCGTCGCCAAGGAAAAACAGCAGCCGGTCCCTGGCGGCCGGTTCGGCCGGTTCGGCCTGGTCGGCGACTGGTTGGCCGGTGACTTCAGCGGTTTGCGGCGTTGCGGGGCGATAGCTGTCTGGATTGCCCCGGCGAAACTCCCGCAGGTGGGTGAGGCGCGTCAACATGGCGATCAAAAACGGCTGATTGGGCGCGTCGCTGCTTGGCGATACCTGGGTGCGGCAGATATCCAGCGCCTGGTCCAAGGCCGCCATATCATCCATTTGCCAGGCTGCCTGGGCCAAGCTCAGGGTTTCGCTAAACACCTGGATCGGCAGCTTGGCCGGTGAAAAGGTCAGCAGCTCCGGGCTGCGGCCCAGGGCCAGCAAGCTCCAGGCGAAGTTGCCCAAGGGGTCGGCCGGCGCGTCTTGGCTGTTGCGGGCCTGGGCGAAGTGGCCGACGGCCGGTTCCAGTTCGCCGCGCTCACTGAGCAACGTTGCCAGAAGCTGGTGGCCCGGCAGCAGCAGCGGGTTGATCGCCAGGGCCTGTTGACAGTCGGTTTCGGCGGTGGCGCGGTCGCCCTGGCGCAGCCGCAGCTCGGCGGAGGCCAGCATCAGCGGCGCGTGGCGTGGCGCGGCCGCAAGGCCCAGTTCAATGGCGTCGGCGGCCCGGTCCAGCTTGCCCGCGTGCAGATAGGCCATGGCCAGTTGCTGGGCGCGCACCGGATCGCTGTCGTCGGCTTGCAGCGCCGCCTGCATGGTGGCCAGCCCCGCTTCGCCCTGTCCGGCCCGATAGAGCACCATGCCCTTGACGTGTTGGGCGATGGGATCGTTCGGGTTTTGGGCCAGCAGTTCCTGGCAAAGAGTCAGCGCTTGGCTGTCCTTGCCGGCCCGCAAAAGGGCCTCGGCGGGCGACGGTGTGCGGCGCGGCGGTTCGGCAGGGGCGTGGGAAGTCATTCGGTCTCGAAATCGTCTGTCCAAGGGGGCCATGACGCGGCAAGGGACGCGGCAAGAAGCGGGGCAAGGGGTGGGGCGCGGCAGGGCGCGGCGCGGCGGATCAGGCCGGCTTGACCTTCGGTTTCCGCCTTGCCCGCCACCAAAGCCGGTGCATTCTGCCTTTTCCCCCCCGGCTGGGCAAGCACGACAGGCGGGCAAGCCGCCCCGGCCGGGGATTTTCTCGCCACACCCCTCGGCTTAATCAACCTGCCGCCGCTACCCGTTTTTGTCGCAAAGCGAACAGACAGGTGGGTCGGTTCAATGGCACTTAATCCGGTGTTCTTCTTCCGGAGTTTGGCTGTGTCGACATCTTCCTCTCGCAATAACCTTATGGGCGTGTTGTCGGCGATCGGCGCATCGTTCTTCTTTTCCGTCAATGACATGGCGATCAAGTTCCTCAGCGGGGACTATGCCCTGCACCAGGTCATCCTGATCCGGTCGGTGATTGGAATGATGGTTTTACTGGTGATCATCGTGCCGCTGGAAGGCGGCTTCCATACCCTGCGCACCAGCCGGCTTCCTCTGCATTTGCTACGCGGCCTCTGCGTGGTCTTCGCCAATGTGAGCTTCTTTCTTGCCCTGGCCGCGATGCCACTGGTGGACGCGGTGGCGATTTTTTTCATCAGCCCGCTGCTGATCACCGTCTTTTCGGTGATCTTTCTCGGCGAAACCGTCGGGCCGCAGCGCTGGATTGCCGTCGGCCTGGGCCTGGCCGGCGTCATCGTGATGATGCGGCCGGGCGGCAGCGGCTTTCAGCTGGCGGCGCTGCTGCCGTTGGTGGCGGCGGCGGCCTATGCCGGGTTGCACACCCTGACGCGAAAAATTGGCAGCACCGAACGGGCCAGCACCCTGACGTTCTACATCCAGCTGACCTTTATCGGCGTCAGCGTTTTGATCGGGCTTGCGGTCGGCGATGGGCGCTTTGCCGAATCCGGCGATCCCTCGCTGGATTTCCTGCTGCGCCCCTGGGTTTGGCCGGCCGGCAAGGACTACGGGCTGTTCTTCATGATCGGCGTGACCAGCACCTTTGGCGGCTACCTGATCAGCCAGGCGTACCGGCTCTGCGAAGCCGGACTGGCCTCGCCCTTTGAATATACCGCCTTGCTGCTGGCGATCGTCTGGGGGCTGGTGGTGTTCGACGAGTGGCCCGACAGCATCGCCTGGATCGGGATTTCCCTGATCGTCGGCGGTGGGCTGTTCATGCTCTGGCGCGAAGCGGTAAACAGCCGCGCGCCCCGGCCGGCCACCGGATAATCGCCGCTCGACGGTTGAACAGGCTGTGATCGTCCCCGCCAACGGACTGCGGTGATTGGGCGGCCCGCCGCGCCTGTGGCGTTGGCGTCGCGGGCGATCTCTGCTGGATCATATTTCTCGGGATCACATTTGTTGGGATCACATTTCCAGCTTCAGTCTTGCGTGCCACTGCGCGATGCTTTCCTCGGGGTATGCGTCGAAGGTCCGGTCCCTTTCCTGCGGCGTCACCGGCACCCAGGCGGCCTTTGAGCCGAGCATCAGATGGGTCCGCTCGGGCGGGCTTGGCAGGTCGGTATCAATGGCCCCGGCCTGGGGATGGAGCAGGTCGGGCCAGCGCGGATCCCAGACCCAAAGGTGGGATCCGCAAATTTTGCAGAAACTGCGCTGGGCCGGGCTTTGGGTAATGGTCAAGCTGGCGCTGTCGACCTGCCGGGCCTGATAGACCGACAGGTTTTCCCGGCCCTCAATTTCCAGGGTTGCCGCATCCCCCGACAGGTTGATGGCGTAACCGCCGCTGCCCGCGGTCTTGCGGCAGATGGTGCAGTAGCAAAGGTTGAAGGGGTAGGGGTGCTTGGACCGCAGCGAAAAACGCACGGCCTGACAGTGGCAGGATCCTTCCAGTTTCATGGTGCCGTCCTTCGTCGTCGCTACGCCGGCCGCCGTGCGATCATGTCGATCAGGGCCGAGAGGCCGGAATGGCCGCTGCCTTCCTCCACCACACTGTCGTGTTCCGCCAGGTGCTGGATCTCGAAATCGCCAAAGGCGTCGCGCAGCAAGGCGGCGGTGTACATGTGCTCGACCTGGGGCGGACCGCCGGTCTTGTAGGCCACCTGCTCGGGCCGGTAGCCCTGCAGCACCACCAGGCCACCAGGCTTGACCAGGCGCTTGATGTTGTTGAACAGCAGGGTGCGTTTTTCCGGCGGGGCGAACTGGATGAAGATCGCCAGAACGATGTCATAGGCGCTGTCGCCGCCCTGCCAATCATAGACGTCCTGCTGCTCAAAGGTCATCTCAACGCCGAATTCCCGGGCCAGGCCGCGGGCCTTTTCCAGCGCCGGGGCGGAAAAGTCCACCGAGGTTACCCGGGCGCCCTGGCGGGCGACGAAAACCCCGTTGCGTCCCTCGCCATCGGCAATCGACAACACCGCCTGACCGGGCTTGAACAGCGCGGCCCGCGACTTGACGAAAGCATTGGGCTCGCGGCCGAAAAGAAAGCCTTCGGCTTGGTATCGTTTATTCCAAAAATCCAGTGGTGTGTCGTTCATGGTTTCCTCTTGCTGGGCAGGGATGGTCGAGGGCGGCGGTTGGCGCGGCGGTTGGCGTGGGGGGCGCGCGGCCTGTGCGGTCCGCTACAGCAGGCCCAGGCTTTTAAAGGAACTGTGGCCCTTCTTGCCGATAATCAGATGGTCGTGGATTTGGATCGAAAGCTTCTCGGCGGCCTCCTTGATTTCGCGGGTCATGGCGATGTCGGCTTTCGAGGGCGTGGGGTCGCCCGAGGGGTGGTTGTGGACCAGGATGAGCGCCGTGGCGTTCAGTTCCAGCGCCCGCTTGACCACCTCGCGCGGATAGACCGCGGTGTGGTTGACCGTGCCGCGTTGCTGGCGCTCGTCGGCGATCAGGAAGTTCTTTTGATCCAGGAACAACAGATGGAAATTCTCCACCGCCTCATGCGCCAGTTGCACCCGGCAATAGGCCAGCAGCTTGTCCCAGGAATTGAGCACCGATTGTCCCTTGGCTTCGGCCAGGGTGAAGCGCGCCGCCAGTTCCAGGGTCAAGCGAAAGGCCGCCAGCGACGCGTCGCCCAAACCCTCGACAGCGCGGAGTTCCCGGTCGGAGGCCTTGAGCACGCCGGCGAGTGATCCGAAACGCTTCAACAGCGTCTTGGCGATCGGCTTGGTGTCCCGCCGGGCGTGCGATCCGTAGAGCAGCATTTCCAGCAGCTCATAGTCGGCCAGCGCCCCGCCGCCGCGCTCCAGCAGCCGGGTCCGCAGCCGCGCGCGATGGCCGAGTTGCTGGCCCTGTTGCGGTTGGTGCCTGTCGCGTTGGTCGCCGTGCAACGGATCCCTTTCGCGCTGGTTGTCGTCTCGATCGCCCATCACGCCGCCTTCACCGCCTCGCCGAAAAAAGTCGAGCAAGGCACGGCCGCCAGTTTGCGTTAAAGGCGGGTGTGACGGCAAGAATTTTCGCCACTGCTTTTCGCCCTATGGGCGAGCGGTGGTTCAGGCGCGGACAACGTTCAAGCGCCGACAACACTGCGGCAAAGCGCCGGGCCGGGGCGCGACCGCCCGGGCCGGCCGGCGGGGTTTTGCCCTGCCGCGCCGCTTTTTTTGGTCGATCCGACGCTACCCGCCGTAAGGTGGCTTGTCCCAACCCTTGGGGGAGGCGGTGAAGACCTCGTAGCCGTCGGCGGTGACCGCCAGCGAATGCTCGAACTGGGCGGACAGCGAGCGGTCGCGGGTGACCGCCGTCCAGCCGTCTTCCAGGATCTTCACGTCGTACTTGCCGGCGTTGATCATCGGTTCGATGGTGAAGAACATGCCTTCTTGCAGCACCAGACCTTCGCCGGGCTTGCCGTAGTGCAGCACCGACGGCGCGTCGTGGAACACCTGGCCCAGCCCGTGGCCGCAAAAATCGCGCACCACCGAGAAGCGCTCGGACTCCGCATAACTTTGAATGGCGTGGCCGATGTCCCCCAGGGTGGCGCCGGGCTTGACCGCCCGGATGCCCCGCCACATCGCTTCGAAGGTGACCTCCACCAGGCGACGGGCCTTGACCGGCACCTTGCCGATCAGGAACATGCGGCTGCTGTCGCCGTACCAGCCATCCAAAATACAGGTGACGTCGATGTTGGCGATATCGCCGTCCTTGAACTTGCGATCATCGCTTGGAATGCCGTGGCAAACCACATGATTGATCGAGATGCAGCAGGACTTGGGATAGCCCCGGTAGCCAAGCGTGGCCAACTGCGCCCCGTGGTCGCTCATGAAATCATGAACCAGTTTGTCGATGGCGCCGGTGGTGGTGCCGGCCGTGACGAAGGGGGCGATGTAGTCGAGGGTTTCGGCGGCAAGGCGCCCGGCCTTGCGCATCTTCTCGAAATCTTCCGGCCCATGTAAAGGGATCCGCCGTTCTTCTTCGGCAAGCGCCATGGTCATTGTTCCTGATCGTTTCGCAAAGCAAAGACGCGGGCTGGGCGCCCGGCGCCGTTCGCCCTGTGTCGGTGAGGGTGTCTTTAGAAGATCTCCAAGTTTTGCCGATCTGACCGGCCTTTGCAAATCGTCCGTCGCCTGGGCCGCCGGACCGGTCACAGTTCGATCGGCAAGCGGCGCTCCAGCCGGATTTCCCCGGGCGTCAGACGGCAGGCGTAGCAATAGGCTTGGACGCCGTCGGCCAAGGCCCGGCGCAGCGCTTGGTCGTAGGTCGGGTCGATCGTCCGCGCGGTGGTGAAGGCGTGGCAGTCGGCCCGCTGGACCAGATACAACATCACGGCCCGCTCGCCCCGCGCCGCCTGATCGCGCAGTTCGTTCAGATGCTTGGTTCCGCGCGCCGTCACCGCATCGGGAAAGGCCGCCGCGCCCGCGTCGTCCTTTAGGGTGACGCTTTTCACCTCCACATAGCAGCGTGGCCGTCCGGGCTGTTCCAGCAGCAGGTCGATTCGACTGTTGCTGCCGTAATTCACCTCGCGGCGCAGGCTGCCGTAACCGGCCAACTCGGGGATTTGTTCGGCGGCCAGGGCCTCGGCCACCAAAGCGTTGGGCAGGCTGGTGTTGATGCCGACCAAGGCGCCCGCCGACTCCACCAGTTCCCAGGTCCAGGCCAGTTTGCGCTTGGGGTTGCGCGACGGCGAAAGCCAAACCGGCGCGCCGGGGTCTTTCAGCCCCAGCATGGAGCCGGAATTGGCGCAGTGCGCCACCACAAGCGCGCCGCTGGCCAATTCCACGTCGCACAGAAAGCGTTTGTAACGGCGAACCAGCCGCCCCGGCACCAGTGGGTCAGGAAAGCGCATCGGGGATCCTTGAGCAAAAGAAGACGCCGGCAAAGGCCGGCTGCGGCGAAAAAACCGCAAAACCGGCAAGGTTCGGGCTTTCGCCGGGTCTTGTCGAGTCGGGCCTTGTCGAACAGGGGCCGCGTGACATTTTTGCGAAATCCCGCAGAAAGCGCGTCGCAAGACTTGTACTTTTTGCGCGCGCGCGACAGGGTAAAGCCATGACACAGTTTACCGCTTTTTCCAACAGGGCGCGTCCCTTCTACGCCGTGGCGCTGGGCGCGGCTGTCTTGCTGTTGTTGTCGGCCTGCGCTGGCGGCCCCAACTACGACGCGACGGTCCAGGAAACCTCGGCCGCCGGCGTCAGCCAATCCCCGCTGCTGGGCGATCCGGGCGGCGCGTCCGCCTGGGTGAAGCAAGGCGTTACCGACCAGCAACAGCGGCAAGACTACGAAACCTGCTATGCCGCCGCGCAAGCGGTGAAGAACCGCGACCAGCAGGTGTCTCAAGACATCAACGCCGGGCGAATCGAAACGGATTCGGGCGCCAAGGGGCCGAATTTTTCCGCTGAATTGCGTCGCTATGGCGACGATCAGAACTATGGACTGCGGCTGAGCAAATGTATGCAGGACCTGGGTTACAGCAAGTCCTAGCACGGTCGCGCCGGAAGAAAGCGCGCCCCGCCACGGGCGTTGGCGTCAATCCGACGCCCGCCGTGGATCAGCGGCGGGGAGCGCGGTTCAACCGGGACCCGCAAGTAAACCCAGGTCAATCGATCCGACTTGAACCGACCCGACTCCGGAGACCGGCTTGTCGGGCGCTTGTGCGGCGCCCGGCAGACGGTCTTTTTTTGCTGTTTTTCCGGAAATTCTACTGCGCTAAACTGCGCGCGCGCGTCGAAGGGCTTTCTGAACCGCGGCGCTTGGCTTAGAGTGTGGCCGATTGAGAAAGCGGTGGATTTACGGTTCAAACGGGATCACGTCGTGGCCTGTAAACGGATCGGAAGCTAGCTTACGGTATGTCCTTTGCCGGGGACCCAACCGGGCCTCCTGCCTGTTTTTTTACCAAGAGGTATTTGGCCCAAGTGAGTGACGAGCATCTTGTCGAAACTGTCGAAGACGAAGGACCGGTCGAAGTGACCGCCGGTCTTTTGGTGATCGGCGACGAAATTCTGTCGGGCCGCACCCAGGACGCCAATTTGGCTTTCCTGGGCAAGGAGTTGGGCAGCCGGGGCATTCGCTTGATGGAAGCGCGGGTGATTCCCGACAACGAGGCGGTGATTGTCTCGGCGCTGCGCGAGGCGCGGGCCCGCTTTGACTATGTTTTCACCACCGGCGGCATCGGCCCGACCCACGACGACATCACGGTCGACTGCGTCGCCAAGGCCTTTGACGTGCCGGTGGTGGTGCATCCCAAGGCGCGGCAAATTCTGGAAGACTACTACGGCGCGCGGATCAACGAAGCGCGGCTGCGCATGGCCCGGGTTCCCGAGGGCGCCGATCTGGTGGAAAATCCGGTCTCCATGGCCCCCGGCATCCAACTGGACAATGTCTATATCCTGGCCGGGGTGCCGCGCATTATGCAGGGGCAGTTTTTTTCCCTGGCGCCGGGCCTGCGCGGCGGGCTGCCCCGCTTGGCGCGCAATATTCCGGCGGAAGTGGCCGAGTCTGAAGTGGCACCGGCCTTGGAAGCGCTGGAAGCGCGCCATGACGGCGTGGATATCGGCAGCTATCCCTGGATGCGTCACGGCCGCATCGGCACCTCTTTGGTGCTGCGGGGCACCGACGCCGCCCAACTCGACCGGGTGGCCGACGAATTGGTGGCGATTCTGGCGAAACTGGGGATCCAAACCCAAGCCTATGAGGGCGAGGGGGGATAACCCGGCGGCCCGGTCAACGCCGCTCGAGATCGGCGACAAGCCGGTCGTGGCAAACGTCGCCGGGCTCGGCCTGCCGGGCGTTGCCGCGCCTTGGCCTTTCGGCGGTCTGAGTGAGGTCGTTCTGCCTGTGATCATTTTCTGGAAGGGCTGAAGTCGTGGCGAAAAAGCCAGCAAGAACGGAAACCCGCCTTTCCCGCCTTGCCATCTCCCAGGCCGCCAAGGGGGAACTGCGGCGCGGGGCGCTGGCCCGGCTTTGCGGCTGTCACATCGAAACCATCCGTTTTTATGAAAAAGAGGGCATCCTGCAGGATCCGCGAAGAACCGCCAGCGGACAGCGGATCTATGGCCAGGCTGATGTCAAGCGCCTGCTGTTTGTGCGGCGCTGCCGGGAGTTGGGCTTTACGCTGGATCAGGTGCGGAACCTGCTGGCGCTGGTCGACGGTCAGGCTTTTACCTGCGCGCAGGTGCGCGATCACGCCTTGGCCCATCGTCAGGAAGTGAGCCGGAAAATCGCCGACCTGAAAAAGATTGAGCAGGTGCTGGGTGACTTGGCGGCCCAGTGCGAGCGGGCGCAAGACGCCGCCGCTCCCGATTGCCCGATCATCGAGACGCTCTTTGCCGATCAAGCGGGCCTGGCCCCCGACAACAAGCGCCGCGCCGGCGCGTGAGACGGCGCGGTGGCCGTCTAAGTCAAACCAAACCAAACAGAGCCGGTGCGCCTCAAGGTCGGCTGGTGCCCCCTTCCGGACTCGAACCGGAACGATCTTTCGATCTCAAGATTTTAAGTCTTGTGTGTCTACCTATTCCACCAAGGGGGCCCTGGGCCGACGGCGCGACTCCCTTGGGAGTTGGCCAGCGTTGGCGTCTGTTCTCTAGCAAGCCGGGGCGGGCGGCGGCAAGGGGCAGCGGCGGGGGCGGTGAAATTTCCCGTCGAACCGTCTCACGTTTCCACGCTGTCGATCCCGCTCTAGGAACGCCCGCCGGTCTTAGCTAAGCTGGCCGCCGGACAGGTTTTTCGATAGGGATAAAAAGCGTCATGGCGATCACACGGGGTTACAAGGCGTTGGTGAAGCAGGCCGCGCAGGAGATTACCCGGCTCAGCGTTGAGCAGGCCCGGGACTTGATCGACGATGACAATGTGGTGCTGGTGGATATTCGCGACATTCGTGAACTGAACAAGAGTGGGCGAATTCCCGGCGCGGTTCATGCGCCGCGCGGCATGTTGGAATTCTGGATCGATCCAGAAAGTCCCTATCATCGGGAGATCTTCGCCCAGGACAAGCGCTTTGTCTTCTTTTGCGCCGCCGGCCTGCGCTCGGCTCTGGCCACCAAGACCGCGCAGGACATGGGTTTGGCCCCGGTGGCCGATGTAATCGGCGGCTTTTCCGCCTGGCTCGAGGCCGGCGCGCCGATTGAGCCGCCGGCGGCCAGGGACTAGCGGCAAGCGGCGCGATGTGAACGCGGCCGGGCCCTCGGGCCCTAGGGCGCCAAATTCTCCCGACACCACAGCGCCAGCAACTGGGCGACATGGGTGGCCATGACGGCGTTGCGTCCGCCGCCTTTGCGGGTCAAGGCCCACCAGGGAAGGGTGAGGCCCTGGGCGGTGAGCGGGCGGCAGACCACCTCTCCGGCGGCCTCGTGGCTGCGGACCGCCCAGTGGCTGAGGACGGAGATGCCGAAATCGGCCTTCACCAACTCCACCACCGCTTCGGTGAGGCCGGCGCGCAGGGTCTTGCGGGGATGCACCCCCGCCGGGCGCCACAGCAGATCCAGTTCGAAGCCCTTTTCGGTGACCGCCGAATAGGTCACGTAAGGCACCGCGACAAAGTCCTCGGCCGCGAGCCAGGGCTTTTGCGTCAGGGGATGGCTGGGCGGCAGCACGGCGACCAGTTCATCCTGAAACAGTGGCGTGACGGTCATGCCCGCGTGATTGATGCCGCCGGCGGCGATCCCCAGGTCGATCTCGCCGGCTTGCAGGCTGTGGGACGGTTGGGACTGGCTGTCCGTCGCCAGTTCGAAATCCATGCGCGGGAAGTCGCTGCGCAGACTGGCGAGAAAGGCCGGCAGCCAGCGATAACAGCTGTAGGCGTAGGAGCCGATGCGCAGCAGGGAGACCTCATCCTGCTGCTGTCGGGTCAACTCCCGCTCGATCTTGTCCAGCTCTTCCAGGATCACCTCGGCCGAGGCCAACAGCTGGTCGCCCTGGGGGGTCAGGCGGAGCTTGCGGTTCACCCGTTCGAACAGCGGTAGGTCAAAGCGCCGTTCCAACTCGCGCAGCTGATGACTGACCGCCGATTGGGTCAGGCCCAACAGCCGCGCGGCGTCGCTGACCGAGCCGCAGCGGCGGATCGTCACCAGGGCGCGGAGATGGCGCATTTCCAATTTCGACATCCGACAACTTCATGAAAATTGATCACCAAAATCGCGCGAATTATGAATTTTCTTTGTACCGATGCCTAGCCTTAAAGTGCGGTCATCATCCAACAGGCCGGGTATAGGAGATCTCCATGGCGGGACGGGAACGGCGGCGGCGGGTCTCGCCGGCGGCAGGGCGCGACAGCGCGGCGCTGGCGCAATTGCCCAGCCAGAAGTTGCGCAATTCATTCAAGCCGATGGAGTTGCTTTCCGCCGATCAGGTCGAGGCCATTCAGCAGGCGTCCTTAACGCTGCTGCGCGACACCGGGATGAATTTTCTGTTGCCCGAAGCGGTTGAGATCCTGCGCCGGCAAGGCGGCGTGCGCGTTGATGACGACGGCGTAAGGGTGCGTTTCGATCCGGATTTTATCGTCGAGAAGGTGGCGCTGGCTCCCGAGACCTTCCAGTTTCACACCCGCAATCCAGCTCGGCAGATGCAGTTCGGCGGCGACGCCTTGATCATTGCCTCGGTGGCGTCGGCCCCCCATGCGGCAAACCTGGACGTGGGGCGACAGACCGGGACCTTTGAGCATTACTGCAACCTGATCAAGCTGGGGCAGGCGGTCAATATTTGCCATACCTTCGGCGGTTACCCGGTGGAGCCGGTGGATCTAGATCCGCGAACCCGGCACCTGGAGGCCATCCAGGCCATGGCCCTGCTCAGCGACAAGGGGATGTACGGCTATGCCCTGGGGCGCGAGCGCATGGAAGACGCCATCGAAATGGCGCGCATCGCCCGCGGAATCGATCACCAGCAACTGCTGCGGGAGCCCTCGCTGTTCACCGTGGTCAATGCCAACTCTCCGCTGATCTACGACCGCCCCATGCTGGAAGGCACCATCGCCATGGCGCGGGCCAACCAACCGGTAATCTTCACGCCCTTTACCCTGTCCGGGGCGATGGCGCCGATCACGCTGGCCGGGGCGCTGACCCAGCAGAACGCCGAGGCGCTGGCTGGTATTGCCTTTGCCCAGTGCGTCAACCCCGGCTGTCCGGCGGTCTATGGATCCTTTACCTCCAATGTGGACATGAAAAGCGGCGCGCCGGCCTTTGGCACGCCGGAATACGTCAAGGCCACCATCGCCAGTGGTCAGTTGGCGCGGCGCAACAAGGTGCCGCTGCGGGCCTCCAACGCCACCGCCGCCAATGAAGCTGACGCCCAGGCCGCCTATGAGGCGCAGATGTCGATCTGGGCCTGCATCCTGGGCGGCGTCAACTTCATGATGCACGGTCTGGGCTGGCTGGAAGGCGGGCTGACCGCGTCCTACGAAAAGTTCATCATCGACGCGGAAATGCTGCAGATGATGACCCAGGTTATGCAGCCCCTGGCGGTCAACGACGCGGAGCTGGCGCTCGACGCCATTGCCGAGGTCGGGCCGGGGATGCATTTCTTCCAATCGCCCCATACCATGGCCCGCTACGAGAACGCTTTCTATACGCCGTTGCTGTCGGACTGGCAGAATTTCGAAAATTATCGGGACAACGGCGCGGTCGACACCACCCAGCGGGCCAATCGAATCTGGAAGCAATTGCTGCGGGACTTTGAAGCCCCGCCGATCGATGCGGCGATCGAGTCGGAGCTGGCGGACTTTGTCGCCCGTCGCGCCGCCGAGGGCGGCGCGCCCGCCCTGTAGGTTCAGCGCGGGATTCCGTTTACCCCGTGATTGCGCCGCCGATCACAGGTCAGTATGTGCATCCTTCCGCACGCCCTTTCGCATGGTGGGGCGCTTGAGCGTGGTCAGCAGGATGCCGCCGGTCAGCACCGCAATGCCCAGCCAGGCCAACGGGCCGGGGATTTCGTCCAGGAAAACAATCGACAGCAGGGTTCCGGTGGCGGGAACCGCGGCCATGAAGGTGGCGGTCACCGCCGGGCCGGCATGGCGCGCGGCGAGGGCGACCAGCAGCATGCCGATCAAGTTTGGCACCAGGCCCTGATAAACCACCTGCAGGGCGATCTGCTCGCTGCTGGCAATCGCCAGATTGCTGGGGAGAAAAGCCCACCAAACCGGCACATAAGTCAGGCCGTTGATCACCGCCAGGCACAGCAGGACCTGCGGCAGGGTGATCGTCCAGTGGCGGGTGAGAACCATGTAGCAGGTGAAGGACAGGGCCGAAGCGATGAACAGCAGATCGCCGATCCAGGCGCCCTCGACGGCCAGGCCGCCACGGTCGTTGGCGAAAATGCCGGCCCCGACAATGATCAGCGCCGAGCCGCCGATTTGCAGGGCCCTGGGTTTTTCACCAAGCCAGAGCCAGGAAAGCAGCAGGGCAAGCGCCGGCAAGGCGCCGTTCATGTAGACCCCGCCGTGGGCGGCCGGCGCGAAGGCAAAGCCGCCATAGGA
>CAXBMB010000067.1:0-18461 GCA_963976695.1 uncultured Rhodovibrionaceae bacterium | reverse complement strand
GGACGGCGCGCCCGCAAGACAAACCGCACGCCCGCAAGACAAGGGGTCTATCGCCGCGGCGATAGACCCTTGCGCGCCGGCGACATCACCGGTTAGGCGGCCCTCAAGTTCGCCAGGAAGGCGTTGATCGTCTTGCGCAGGCTGCCGGCCTGCTGGGTCAACTCCTCGGCACTGCTCAGCATCGCCTCGGCGCTTTGCCCGACGTCCGTCACCATGGCGCTAGCGTTGGAGATGTTGCTTGAGACGTCATTCGACCCGACCGCCGCCTGCTGGACGTTGTGGCCGATTTCCTGGGTGGCGTCCATCTGCTGATGAATGGCTTCGGAAATTTCCTCGGCGATGCCATTGACCTTGTCCAGGGTGCCGGTAATTTCGGCGATTGCCCCCACCGCCTGGCGGGTTTCCGATTGGATGGCGGCGACCTGTCCGGAAATTTCTTCCGTCGCCTTGGCGGTCTGGTTGGCCAGCGCCTTCACTTCCGAGGCCACCACGGCAAAGCCCTTACCGGCTTCGCCGGCCCGCGCCGCCTCGATGGTGGCGTTGAGCGCCAGCAGATTGGTCTGCTCGGCGATCTCCTGGATCAGGCCGACAACCTCGCCGATCTTCACCACCGCATTGTCCAGACTGTGCATCTGGTCATTGGTGTTCTTGGCTTGGCCGACCGCCTGCTCCACAATTTCGGTCGACCTGTTCACCTGCCGCCCGATCTCGCTGATCGAGGCCGACAGCTCCTCGGTCGCCGAGGCAACCGCCGCCACGTTGGCCGACGCTTCGGTGGAGGCCGAGGCGACGGCGCCGATGGACTGGGCCGCCTCCTCCGCGCCGCTGTTCATCGAGCGGGCGCGCTGCTCGGTGCTCTGCGCGGTGTCGGAAACCCCGTCCACCACCTGCCGGACCGCCGTTTCCAGGTCATCGGCCATCTGTAGCGTATGGTCGCGCGCGGCGCGCAGCCTGTCTTCTTCATCGGCCAGTTGCTGCAGGCGCAGCTTTTCCATTTCCAGAGAGTTTTGCTTGAAGACAAGAACCGCCCGGGCGATGTCGCCGATATCATCGCCGCGGTTGGTCGCCGGAACGTCGGTATCCAGCTGGCCGTTGGCCAGTTTTGTCATCGCCGAGGTAATCGCGCCCAACGGGCGGCCCACTTGCGCCGCCGTTCCGAAAGCCAGCAGAACCACCAGCAGCACAACCGCGCCGGAGACCAGGTACACATTCAACATTTGGCTCTCGTCGATCACCGCCGCCAGTTGATCCGTTGACCAGCCGACCGCCAAATAGCCCAGCGAACGATCATTTTGATCATGCCCGGCCGGCATCACCACGATAACTCGACCGTCTTGGCCGCCGGGATCATCGGCGGCCAGCACCAGGTATTCGGCGTCGCTTTGCTTGATCGCCGCATAGCTTTGCGAAAGGTCTGTCGCGGTGAACTGATCGGACTGGTAGCGGGTGATCACCTGGCCGTCGCTGCCGAAAGTCATCAGCGATGCGATGGGAATGTGTTCGTCTTCTATCAATTCCGCGTAGGCCGCCTCAATCGCGGCCGGTTGGTTGTCCCGCAGCCCGTCGGCGACCGTCGCCGCCAAAACTTCGGTGATGGTCGAAAAGGAATTTTCACCGGTGCGCAGCAGCGTGCTGCGCGAATTTTCGATGTTGAAACCGCCGAGGGCGATCAGGAAAAGCGTAACCACCACGGCCGCGGCCAGGGTCATTTTTCTCGACACGGTCCAGGCCGTCGCCGCGGCGCGACCGGTATCTTGGTGTTTTGCCATTTTGATCTTCTTTTCTGATTTGATGGCGCGCGAAGCTAACCCTCAATCATCCGATAATCGCGCGCGGGAGGTATGCGGGCGCCGGGCCTGTTGGACCAGCCAAGTTCCTAGCCAAACGCCCCGCCCCGATATCGTTTTTATTCGCCGTGCTATCGGGCCCCGCGACATCGGCGGCAGTCGCCGGGTCGCGGGCAAGAACGCC
Source organism: uncultured Rhodovibrionaceae bacterium (assembly GCA_963976695.1). GTDB lineage: Bacteria > Pseudomonadota > Alphaproteobacteria > Kiloniellales > DSM-21159 > CAXBMB01. The sequence continues at coordinate 16,490 of CAXBMB010000067.1, read as the reverse complement.
GGCGACGGCGCAACGGAGGGTTCCCTTGCTGGCGCAAAGCAACCGACGTCGAAGAACCAAACAGTCGCCGGGGCGACGGCAACTTTATTCGGCGTCGCACACGATGATTGCTTCTAATAGTAGACAAAGCATTAATTTTAGCCAAAAACCGGCAAATTTTTCATAAAAACCGAAATACTTGTTTAGAATTTACATAAATCATCCAAAGGTAGTCGGTAATATTATATTTGAATGCTTATGAATACTTATACGCTGGTTATAATTATTGCGAAAATATCTCGCAGAGGTAGCGCAACAGCGGGTTGTCGGGCGGCCAGGGCCGACAAGGGAGCAAGAAACAAAAAAAGAGCCGCTGGCGCTCCAGCAGCTCTTTCAACAGGATGGGGTGTTTGAGCGGCGGCCGGCCGCGACTACTCGCTCATGATTTGATCACGCGCGGCGACAAACATCTCCTCCAGCTTCTTTTCCAGGCGGTGCTTGGAGATATCCAGCTTCTTTTCCTGAATATCGGCCACGACCTTGCGAATAACATCGTCGCTGCCGGCTTCTTCCAAATCAGCGACCACCACGGACTTGGCGTAGGCTTCCGCCTCGTCGCCTGTCAGGCCCAACTGTTCAGCCACCCAAAGACCAAAGAGCTTGTCCCGGCGAATCTCAACCTTGAACTGCAGTTCCTGATCGTGGTGGTATTTGTCTTCAAATGCTTTCTGGCGGTCGTTGAAGCTCATATCGCTCCCCTTGAAAACTGGTCTGGGCAGGTTGCCCGGCTGGTGTTGGCCCGCGTCATCTGCGGCGACGGGACGCGGTTCCGACACAGTGGCGCACCCTGGGCGCGCCTCCGCAAACCTCTCATTCGGCCCCGGTTATAAACGCTAGACTATTGGCCAATCAAACAGATTCGGCTTGCCTTTCCGCCGAGGCCAAGGAAACTGCTCCGCGCCGGCCGTCCGATCTGGAAAGCAACGGCAATGTTATCGTGAAAATACTACCGTTCACAGTCACAAACGCCAAAGCGCAAGGCTGCTTTTTATGTGCACGATCGTGTTACTCCGCCGCCCCGATCACCCCTGGCCGCTGCTTTTCGCCGGAAACCGGGACGAAATGGCCGACCGGCCGTGGCAAAGCCCGGGACGCCACTGGCCCGACCGGCCCGAGGTCACGGCCGGTCAGGATCAACTTTCCCATGGTTCCTGGCTGGGGGTTAACGACCACGGCGTCCTGGCGGTGGTGTTGAACCGCTGGGGCACGCTCGGACCGGCCATCGGCAAGCGCTCGCGCGGGGAACTGGTGCTCGACGCCCTGGATTTCGCCGACGCCGGCGACGCCGCCGCGGCGCTGCGGCAGTTGAATCCGCACGCCTACCGCAGCTTCAACTTGGTGATCGCCGATAACCAGGAAGCTTTCTGGATCCGCCACGACGCGGCGGCGGGCGGCCAGCTCGACTGCCAGGCCATTCCAGCCGGCCTGTCGATGCTGACGGCGCACGATCTCAACGATCCAAGCTCACCGCGCATTCAAAACTATCTGGACCGCTTCCGAACGGCGCCGGCGCCCCAACCCGATCCGCTGGCCGAGGACGGCGGCGACTGGCGCGCCTGGCAAGCGTTGCTCGCCTGCCGCCGGCGCGACCAGGCCGACGACCCTGGCAGCGCCATGACCGTGGACTATGAGAACGGTTTCCGAACGGTTTCCTCGGCGCTGATCGCCCTGCCGGCGCCCGGACTGACCCCCGCCGGATCCTTCGCCGAAAATCCGCTGCGCGACACACAGACGCCGCCGCTTTGGCTGTTTGCGCCGGGCCGTCCCGATCAGCAAGGGTTCCGACGGATCGACCTGTAGCCGGCGGCCTCGAACGGGCGGCCTCGAGCTGGCCAGCCGAAAGGGCCCGCCGAAAGGATGGCCGTCTGCCCGACGACCTGTGCCAGCGCCGCAAGAGTGCCTTCACCTTTTGCCAACTGGCGGCGCGACCGCCCGGGGTTTTAGGCTGTCGCGCACAAGCCAACGCGACGGCGGCGCCAGACTCGGGGGCGGCGCCCGACGCGTACGCGTTCAGCGCACCGCCAACAGGGGAGAACAACACCGTGGCCTTTTTGAGCAAACAGGTTTTCGAAAGCCGTCTGGTCGAGATGCAGGCGCTGATGGCGCGTGAAAACCTGGACGGCCTGCTGGTCGCCAGCGCCGACTTTTTCCAATTCGCCAGCAATTTTCACCTCGACGTGCAAACCTGGGAACGCCCGGTCATGCTGGTGATAACCCGCGACGGCGCCAGCTTTGCCTTGATGAACGAACTCTCCACCCACCATCTGAAGATGGCCGGAGAGCGCGGGGTGCTGTGGCTGGAAGACGTGACGCTATATGACGAGCATCGCGGCGGCCTGAACAGCGCGCGCTTGCTGCCCGACTGGGCCAAGATCGCCGCCGAGCTGTTGAAATCCAAAGGTCTGGAAAACGCCACCCTGGGCACCGACGGGTCGGGCGGCGCGCTCAACCGCCTTCCCGAGCAGCTACCGGGTCTGACCCTGAAGCCGCTGGTGGCGGCGTTGCGGGCGCTGCGCCGCGTAAAGCACCCGGAAGAGCTGACCTTGATGCGCCGGGCGGCGGCGCTTTCCGACTGGGCCCAGGCGCGCTATCGCGAGAACATTCGCCCCGGCCGGATCGTGCAGGAGCTGGACGCCGCCATGACCGCGGTGATGTTCGAGGAAGCCGCCCAGCGCTTTGCCGATGAGCATCTGGAGATCAGGGCTTACAGCTTGACCGGCCCGACCTCGGCCTCGCCCCACGGCAACGGCGCGCCCACCGGCATACGGATCCGCGAAGGCGACGGCTTGGTCAACATTATCATTCCCCGTCTCAACGGCCTGGTGATTGAAAACGAACGCACCTATTTCGCCGGCCAACCCAGCGCGGCGCAGATCCATCTCTACGAAACCGCGCTGCAAGCCAATCAAGCCGCCATCGAGGAGATGGTGCCGGGCCGCCTGGTTTCAGATATTGAGGAGGCCGCCAGAGGCCGGATCGTCCAGGCCGGCTATGGCGAGAACATCCGCCACCGCACCGGCCACGGCCTGGGCTATCTGGGGCATGAATGGCCCGAGGACATGCCGTTCAATGATCGGCGGCTGGAGGCCAACGAGGTCTATTCGGCCGAACCGGGAATTTATGTTTACGGCGTCGGCGGCTTTCGCATCGACGACACGGTGGTGGTCGGCGACCAGCCGGAAGTGCTGACCCAGGCGCCCAAGGATCTGGACAGCATCATCCTCCCGGTGAGCTAGCCGGTGATCGACGGGAAAACAGCGCCGGACGCCCCCACGACAGCGCCCGTGACAGTATCTGTGACAGCGCGAGCATTGGAGATGACAGCGCAGACATTTGAGCGGGCACGTGAACAAGCGCTCCAATCCGCCGCCGCCCCGGCGGCGACCGCGCGGCGTTCTTTTCCTTTTCACCGCCGCCGCCAGCGGCTATTTGATCGCCCATGAAGCACGCCAAACCCCAACCCAAGGATCGGCGACGGCCGGGGCGGCAAAAGCCGAGCCTCCAAAAACCCGATCCGCAAAAACCCGGTCCCCGAAAGCCCAATCCCGGAAAGCCGGCCCCGGCCAGGCCCGCCGCCGCGCGGCAGAAAGCGGTTTCGGCGCAACGGCCCAGCGGCCCGACCAGGGTTATTCTGCTCAACAAGCCCTTTGACGTGCTCTGCCAGTTCACCGACAGCGCCGGCCGCCAGACCCTCAAGGACTTTGTCGACCTATCCGATGTCTATGCCGCCGGACGGCTGGATCGGGACAGCGAAGGCCTGCTGGTGCTGACCAACGACGGGCGGTTGCAGGCGCGCATCGCCGACCCCCGGCACCGTCTGGCCAAAACCTACTGGGTGCAGGTGGAAGGCGCGGTGACCCCGGCGGCGCTGGCGGCGCTGCGCCAGGGCGTCGCGCTCAAGGACGGCCAAAGCCAGCCGGCCGAGGCGCGCCGCCTCGATCCGCCGCCCCGGCTTTGGCCCCGCGTCCCACCGATCCGCACGCGCAAGAACATCCCGACAAGCTGGCTCGAGCTGGTGTTGCGCGAGGGCCGGAACCGCCAGGTGCGCCGCATGACCGCCGCGGTGGGTTTTCCCACCTTGCGCCTGATCCGCGTCGCCATCGGTCCCTGGTTGCTGGCCGACCTGGCGCCCGGCCAATGGCGCGAGGACCAGACCCGGACCTGAAGTGCGATTGACGTGGCAAGACGCACCCCGGCGTTTCGTCCCTGTCATGGCCCCCTGGGTCATCGCCTGCTGGGTCATCACCCGCCGGATCATCGGGCGACAGGCGGTGGCTTGGCGGGTTTGCCGACCGCCGAGCAAGGCCGCCGGTCAAGAGCCGTCGGCCAGGGGCCGTCGGTGGGAAAAGCGCTAAAATAAATTTCATCGCCACCGCCGCCGCGCCGCGCGGGCGACAAGCCCAGGCCCGCCAAGGTTTTTCGACTCCTGCGCCCCCACGCGCCCAATCTCGCCTTGCGCTTTCGCATCGATGTTTCTATTTTGTTCCTCGTGACAAAAAGTCCTAATCTGCTAGATTTAGCGAACAACAAAATGGAAACCCCCATATCTTGTAGAAATACCACGGGGGCGGTTTTTTCCACAGCCTGGGGATTGAGGGGAATAACGATGGACGGATCGGCGGTATTGCGAAGCGAATCGCAGCCTGCGACCAGTCTGCCTTCTGTGGATAAGCAGGTGGATGGTTTGGGGACAGACGCAGCGGACCGGACGCCGGGCACCGCGCCTCGGGAGCCGCAAGACGGCGCGACGGAGGGCGACGCGCGTGGCGGCGCAGGCAGCGACCCAAGCGGCGACCCGGCCGCGAACCGCCCGCCGGCCCGGCAAATCGATTTGCCGCTGGAAGATCTGTTGGGCCATGGGGAAATCCGCGACCATTTTCAAAATGAACGCGGAGTTTCGGTGTACCTGGACCGGCGGCGCGATTCCAAGCTGACCGACTTCGGCAAGGCGACCCTGACCGACCGCTATCTGCTTCCCGGCGAATCCTTCCAGGATCTCTTTGCCCGGGTGGCCGCGCACTTCGCCGACGATACCGCCCATGCCCAGCGCCTCTATGATTATATTTCCAACCTGTGGTTCATGCCCGCCACCCCGGTGCTGTCCAACGGCGGCACCGATCGCGGCCTGCCGATTTCCTGTTTCCTGAATGAAGCCACCGATTCGCTTCAGGGAATCGTCGATATCTGGACCGAGAACGTCTGGCTCGCCGCCCGGGGCGGCGGCATCGGCAGCTATTGGGGCAACCTGCGCTCGATCGGCGAGAAGGTGGGGCTGAACGGCAAGACCAGCGGCGTGATGCCGTTCATCCGGGTCATGGATTCCCTGACCCTGGCCATCAGCCAAGGCTCGTTGCGACGTGGATCGGCGGCGATCTATATGCAGATCGACCACCCGGAAATCGAGGAGTTTATCGAGATCCGCCGTCCCACCGGGGGCGATCCCAACCGCAAGGCGCTCAACCTGCATCATGGCGCGGTGCTGTCCGACGCCTTCATGCGGGCGGTGATGGACGACGAGGACTGGCCGCTGAAAAGCCCGAAGGACGGCACGGTCATTCGGTCGGTTTCCGCCCGAAGTCTTTGGATCCGCATTCTGACCGCCCGGGTGGAAACCGGCGAACCCTATATTCTGTTCGGCGACCATGTAAACCGGGCGCTGCCGGAGCATCAGAAGTTGTCCGGCCTCAAGGTCAAGATGTCCAATCTGTGCAGCGAGATCACCCTGCCCACCGGCCTCGACCATCGCGGCGTGGACCGGACCGCGGTGTGCTGCCTGTCCTCGCTCAACCTGGAAACCTTTGACGAGTGGCAGGACCATCCGACCCTGGTGGAAGACGTGATGCGCTTCCTCGACAATGTGCTGCAGGACTTCATCAACCGCGCGCCGGAGTCGATGCAGCGGGCGCGCTATTCGGCCATGCGGGAACGCTCGGTCGGGCTTGGAGTGATGGGCTTTCACTCGTTCCTGCAAAAGCGCCGCCTGCCGCTGGAAAGCGCCATGGCGAAGGTGTGGAACAACCGCATCTTCAAGCAGATCCGGGCGCAGGCCGACGCGGCCTCGGTGCGGCTGGCGGAGGAAAAAGGGGCCTGCCCGGACGCCGCCGAACACGGCATCATGGAGCGCTTCTCCAACAAAATGGCCATCGCGCCAACCGCCTCCATCTCGATCATCTGTGGCGGCGCCAGCCCGGGCATCGAGCCCATGGCGGGCAACGCCTTCACCCACAAAACCCTCTCCGGCTCCTTTGCCGTGCGCAACAAGCACCTGGAAAGCCTGCTGGCGGAAAAGGGGCAGAATGACGAGGCGACCTGGACCTCGATTACCATCAATGAAGGCTCGGTCCAGCAGCTTACCTGCTTGAGCGATGATGAAAAGGACGTCTTCAAAACCGCGTTCGAACTCGACCAGCGCTGGCTGATCGAACATGCCGCCGACCGGGCGAGCCAGATTTGTCAGGCCCAGTCGCTCAACCTGTTCCTGCCCGCCGATGTGCATAAGCGCGACCTGCACCAACTGCATCTGCTGGCCTGGAAGCGCGGCGTCAAAAGCCTCTATTACTGCCGCTCGCGCTCGCTTCAGCGGGCCGAATCGGCGCAGAGTTCCAAGGCCAGCGTGCCTTTTCTCGGCAAGGTCAACGGCGGCGAGCAAGCTGGCGAGATCGACTACGACGAGTGCCTAGCCTGCCAGTAGGGCCGCCGCTTCCTTAACACCCGAACGAGAAAGCCCCTCCCCATGTCCCTGTTGGATGCCGACCCCATCTACAAGCCCTTCAAGTATCCCTGGGCTTACGACGCCTGGCTGACCCAACAGCGCATTCATTGGCTGCCGGAAGAAATTCCGCTGGCCGACGATGTCAAGGATTGGCAGCGCAACCTCACCCCGGTGGAGAAGAATCTGCTCACCCAGATTTTCCGCTTTTTTACCCAGGCGGACGTGGAGGTGAACAACTGCTATATGCGCCACTACGCGCGGATCTTCAAACCCACGGAAGTGCAGATGATGTTGGCGGCCTTTTCCAACATGGAAACCATCCATGTCGCCGCCTATTCCCATCTGCTGGACACGGTCGGCATGCCGGAGTCCGAGTATTCAGCCTTCCTCAAATACAAGGAGATGAAGGACAAATACGACTACATGCATGACTTCAACATGGACTCGAAAATCGACATCGCCAAAACCATGGCGGTGTTCGGCGCCTTTACCGAGGGCCTGCAGCTCTTCGCGTCCTTTGCCATCCTGATGAACTTCCCCCGCCACAACAAGATGAAGGGCATGGGACAGGTGGTCACCTGGTCGGTGCGGGACGAAAGCCTGCACACCCAGTCGATCATCAAGCTGTTCCATACCTTCCTGGCGGAGAACCCGGAAGTGAAGGGCGAGACGCTGGAGCGCGAACTTTACAAAGCCTGCGAAACCATCGTCACCCACGAAGACGCCTTCATTGACCTGGCCTTTGAACTGGGCGATCTGGAAGGGCTGAAGGGGTCGGAGGTCAAAGCCTACATCCGCTACATCGCCGACCGGCGCCTGGCCCAGCTGGGCCTGCAACCGATCTACAACAGCAACGACAAGAACCCGCTGCCCTGGATGGACGCCATCCTCAACGGCATGGAGCACACCAACTTCTTTGAGAACCGGTCAACGGAATATTCCCGCGCCGCCACCCGGGGCTCCTGGGAAGAAGCTTTCGACTGATCGGACCGGACGGCATCGGCGCGGATCGGCCGGGCGTCCGCTAAGCTTTCGGCGGTGCGGAAACTTGTTGCGCGGCTTGGCGGCGCAGCAGGCGCAACAGCGCACAGCTGTCCGGCTGAAACGCTGGCTTGGATGTGGGGTCGCTGGCCGCGCCCTTGCCGCCGTCCCAGCCCCGGCGTAGATCGCGCCACTGCGCCTGGGCCTCGCGGAATGTCAGCCCCAGCCAACGCTCAGCGAGATGTCTGGGAATGGCCTGCCGGCAGTCCTGGCAGCGGTGGCGCTGCACCAGGCAATCCCTTGCTTGCCGCTGCTCCAAACCCAGGCTGTCGCGCCCGCCGCAATGCGGGCAGCGAAACCGCCGGGACGCCTTCACCCGCCGGAACGGGTCGCCGGGTCCGGGATCCAGCCGCGCCCGATCATGCAGCGACAAACCTTCGCCCCAGGACAGACGGTTGTTGCTGGCTTGCGCAGGGGCTTGCACAGGAACCTGCACAGAGGTTTGCGCGCTGGTTTGCGCGCTGGCCTGGAAACCGGCGGACAACCGGCGGCAGGCGGCTTCGTTGCCATCTGGCATAGTAAAAATCCTCCGCGGAAAACCCCGACAAATCAGCGAGCCAGACTCAACTGAGCGATCATGGGTTCCAAGGAGGACTGACGCAGAAAACCGAATTGCTGCCCGATTCCTTTCTCACGCGCCTGCAAGAAGACAGGATCATCACGAAAAAGATCGGGCCGCATCGTCGTGCCACCGTTGCCCGGTTGAGGCTGGTTGGCGGGGCGCGTCAGCCCTCTCGTGATGCTCTGTTTGGGAAGGTAACGGAATTATTTGCCAAAGCCAATGATTTTTCCAATGTCAGTGGATTTATATTCGATCCGCGCCGGCTTGCCCCCAGGCCCGCTTGTGCGGGCCGATGATCACAGCCCGGCCCGATCACGTTCGCGGCCTGGCGCAAAAAAAATAAGCCAGTCGACCGGCTTCCTGCTAGAGTGTAATCGACTTGGAAAGCCTGATCGGCCAAGCCCTTGGCGACCCGATCCCCCAACCTCCCCCCCAAAAAGCCGCGACCATTCCCCTTTGCAAGACAGGAGCCAGCGCCATGGAACGCACCTACAACATGATCAAGGAATTTCTGCGGCTGGAAGCCGCGGGCGGCTTGATCCTGCTGGCCACCGCCGCGCTGGCGCTGCTGTTGGTGAACTCGCCACTGGACTGGCTGTACAACGGTCTGCTCGACACCCGCATGACCCTTGCCATCGGCCAGTTGGAAATTTCCAAGGAGTTGGTGCTCTGGATCAACGACGGCCTGATGGCGATCTTCTTTTTCACCGTCGGACTGGAGGTCAAGCGGGAGATTGCCGAAGGTGAACTCTCTTCCTGGGACAAGGCCGCGCTGCCGGTGATCGCGGCGGTCGCCGGCATCGTCTTTCCCGCCCTGACCTTCTATCTGGTGGCCAAGGACAACCCGGAGATCCTGGGCGGCTGGGCGATCCCGACGGCGACCGATATCGCCTTTGCCCTGGGCATTCTCTCGTTGGCCGGCAAGCGCGCGCCCACCTCGCTGAAGATCTTTCTGCTGGCGCTGGCGATCATTGATGACATCGGCGCCATTCTGATCATCGCCGCCTTCTACACCTCCAAGCTGTCGCTTCTGTCCCTGGCCGTGGCCTTTGCCGGTCTGGCCTGCATGGCGCTGCTCAACTACTTCAAGGTCACCCGCATCGCCGCCTATATCCTGATCTGGGCGGTGGTTTGGGTCGCGGTACTGAAATCCGGGATACACGCCACCTTGGCCGGGGTCGCGGCGGCCTTTTTCATCCCGCTCAAGGGCAACCCCGGCGACGAGGTTTCGAGCCCGGCCCAGCACCTGGAGCACGCGCTGCACCCCTGGTCGGTCTATCTGATTTTGCCGGTCTTTGCCTTTGCCAATGCCGGCGTGTCCTTTGAAAGCATGAGTCTCAGCAGCCTGACCGAACCGCTTCCCCTGGGCATTATCGCCGGCCTGTTCCTCGGCAAGCAGGTCGGGGTGATGGCGATCACCTGGCTGGCGGTGAAATCCGGCCTTTGTCGCCTGCCCGCCCGGGTCACCTGGCTGCAATTTTACGGCGTGGCGCTGTTGACCGGCGTGGGCTTTACCATGTCGCTGTTCATCGGCTCGCTGGCCTTTGACACGCCGGACTTGATCAATGACATGCGCGCCGGGGTGCTGGGCGGATCGCTGCTGTCGGCGGTCGCCGGTTTTCTGCTGCTCAGGTTCGCCACCCGCAACCTACCGGTCGCCGACTCGTCAGACCCGGGGCGGTAAATCCGGCGCGCGTCCCGGTCGCAGGCCGACTTTCCCACCGCTCTGGAATAGATCCTTTCCGGACCCGAGGGAAGAAAGCAGTGGGAGCGCGCGCCCCATCGCGGTTAAAATCACGTCGTCCGCTGCGGGTTCGCCGCAGAAGTAAGGACAGACCTACCCAAATGTTGAGGAGTTGAAGGATGGGCCAGTTCGGCACGGGTCAGGGCATGGAGCGCCTTGAAGATCAAAGGCTATTGACCGGCGGCGGCAGCTACATCGACGACACCAACCTGGAAGGTCAAGCCTATGCGGTCTTCGTCCGCAGCCCCTACGCCCACGCGCGGATCACCGGCTATGACCTGGAGGACGCCCGCGCGGCCGAAGGCGTCTTGGCGGTGCTCACCGCCGCCGACTTGACCGCCGACAACGTTGGCGACCTGCCCTGTCTGGTGCCCATGCCCGGCAAGGATGGCAGCGCCACCTTGACCGCGCCCTATCCGGCCCTGGCGCGCGAGCGCGTCCGCCACGTCGGCGATGCGGTGGCGCTGGTGGTCGCCGACAGCCTGACCCAGGCCCGCGACGCCGCCGAGTTGGTGATGATCGACTACGCGCCGCTGGACTCCGTCACCAACGCCGCCGCCGCGCTTAACCCCGGCGCGCCCCAACTGCACGACGAAATTCCGGGCAACCTCAGCCTCACCTGGGCCCAGGGCGATGAAGCGGCCACCGCGCGCGCCTTCGCCCAGGCCCACAAGGTCGTCAAGCTGGAGCTGATCAACAATCGCGTGGTGGTCAACGCCATGGAGACCCGCGGCTGCCTGGCCGATTTCGACGCCGCGACCGGGCGCTTTACCCTGCACACCGGCTCGCAGGGCTTGATGCGGCTGGGCCAGCAGCTGCGCGAGCAGATTCTCAAGATCGGCCCCGATCAACTGCATCTGATTACCGGCGACGTGGGGGGCGGCTTTGGCATGAAGATCTTCGCCTATCCCGAGCAGGTCGCCACCTTGGTCGCCGCCCGCCGCCTCCAGCGCCCGGTCAAGTGGATCAGCGAGCGCAGCGAGGCTTTCCTCAGCGACACCCAGGGCCGCGACCACATCACCACCGCGCAAATGGCGCTGGACGCGGCCGGCCACTTTCTGGCCATTCGGGTTGACACCACCGCCAACATGGGCGCCTACCTCTCCAACTTCGCGCCCTATATCCCGACCGGCGCCTCCACCCAGATGTTTTCCGGCCTGTACCGCATTCCGGCCATCTATGCCGAAGTGAAATGCGCCATGACCAACACCGTGCCGGTGGACGCCTATCGGGGGGCCGGCCGACCCGAGGCGGCCTATGTCATGGAAAGACTGGTCGACCGCTGCGCCAAGCTCATGGAGCTGGATCCGCGTGAGATCCGCCGGCGCAACTTTATCCGACCGGAGGATCTGCCCTACGACACCGGACTGGGCCGGATCTACGATTCCGGGGCCTACGAGCAGATGCTCGACACCGCCTGCGGCCTGGCGGAGTGGGACAACCTGGCGGCGCGCAAGGCGGCGGCGCTGAGCCGCGGCAAGCGCCTGGGCCTGGGCATGGCCTGCTATGTTGAGGCCTGTTCGGGCATCGGCGACGAGCAGGCCCGCATGAGCCTGGACGCCGACGGCGGCGTGACCATCGCCATTGGCACGGTCTCCAACGGCCAGGGTCACCACACGGCCTATGCGCAGCTGGTCAATGACGCGCTGGATATCGCGCCGGAAAAGGTGCGGGTGATCCAGGGCGATTCGGAAATTTGCCCGGCCACCGCCGGCACCGGCGGCTCGCGCTCGGTCCTGATGGGCGGGGTCGCGACCACCCGGGCCAGCGAAGCGGTTCTGGCCCGGGCCCGCGCCGTGGCCAGCCACCTGCTGGAAGCCGCCGAAGCCGACATCGAATTCGCCCAGGGGTCCTTTACCATCGTCGGCACCGATCGCCGGGTGAGCCTGGAAGACATCGCCCGCGCCACCCATGGCGGGAGCGCGCAGGAGCACCTGCCCGCCGACCTGCAGGGTCCGATCAAGGAAACCGGCGACTACACCGCCGAGGCCATGACCTTCCCCAATGGCTGCCACATCGTCGAGGTTGAGGTGGACGAGGAAACCGGCAAGGTCGATGTCACCCGCTATTCCATCGCCGATGATTTCGGCACCATCGTCAATCCGCTCTTGGCGGCGGGACAGGTGCACGGCGGTACGGTGCAGGGCTTGGGCCAGGCGCTGCTGGAATACACCCACTATGACGACGACGGCCAATTGATTACCGCATCCTACATGGACTATGGCCTGCCCCGCGCCGATGACGTGCCGCCAATCAACCTGAAAATGGTGGAGGATTTTCCCTGCGCCACCAATCCGATGGGGATGAAGGGCGCCGGTGAAGCCGGGGCGATCGGCGCGCCGCCGGCCGTCATGAACGCCCTGCTGGACGCCCTGGCGCCGCTGGGCGTCGCCGATCTGGACATGCCGGCAACGCCGCTGAAGATCTGGCAGGCGATTCAGGCGGCCCAGACCGCCTAACCGCCGGCACACGGCCGGCGCGGCGGCGGGTCGGCGCGCGGTAAAAGCCCTTTATTTTCACCCTTTGCCTATGGTCTAACCCCACAGCACAGGGCATTGAACCCGGGCGGATCGTCGGCCCCGCGGCCACGCCTGTTGCTTTGTCCAGTCCCACCGACCGGCGGCGGGCCTTTTTACCCGGCACAATCACTTGGGAGCTTTTGTCTTGTCTGACAGTGACACCTTCACCCTCGCCACCTTGGATCGCGCCAGCCTGACGGCCGAGCGGCTTATTCCGGCGCTGCGCATCCTGGCCGAGGAAGCCGGCTACGTGATCCTGGGCTTTTACGGTGACAAGGAAGATATGGGCGTTCGGGTCAAAGACGACGAATCGCCGGTGACCGCCGCCGACGAAGCCGCCGAGAGCTTCATTCTGGAGCACCTGGCCAGCCTGACCCCGGATATTCCAGTGATCGCCGAGGAAGCCGCCGCCAAGGGCGACTTCGCGGACATTTCCGGCGGGCTGTTCTGGCTGGTGGATCCCTTGGACGGCACCAAGGAATTCATCAACCGCAATGGGGAATTCACCGTCAACATCGCACTGATCGAGGACGGCCGTCCGATCGCCGGCGTGGTTCACGCCCCGGCCTTGAACAAAACCTGGGTCGGCGCCCGTGGCCTGCGCTTGACCGGCCATGTTGACGGCCGCGGCGCCTTCTTCGCCGAAGCCGACAACGTGCTGGCCCCGATCACCACCCGCGCCGTGCCGGCGCAAGGCGCAACGGCGGTGGCCTCGCGCCGCCACGGCAGCGGCGAGAAGCTCGAAGCCTGTCTCAAGCGGCACAATGTGGTCGAGACCACCTCCGCCGGGTCTTCCTTGAAATTCTGCCTGCTGGCGACGGGGGAGGCCGATCTCTATCCGCGCTTTGGCCGCACCATGGAATGGGACACCGCCGCCGGGCAGGCGGTGCTGGAATCCGCCGGAGGACGGGTCGAAACCGTCAACGGCGCCCCGCTGGGCTACGCCAAGAACGCCATTTTCGAAAACCCGGAATTCATCGCCTACGGCTGGCGCTAAACGGTGATCGGGCCGGTGGTTGAGTCGGTGATCGGGTCGGAATAGGCCGCGCGCGGCGGGCGCAGATAGCCCAGCCCGAAATTTTCCGGGAACTTGGTGGTGGTGGCCCAGAGGTGATCGCCGAATTGAAAGGGCGCGAAGGGTTCGATGCCGTCAAGCGGCAGGGGCGCAATCACCGCGTCGGCGCGCGGTTCGAAGAAGAAGGGGATGGAGAAGCGTTCTTCGCCCAAGCCCAGCACCCGATGACGGGTGGCCTTGATCCCTCCGCCGGTCCAGCGCGCCAGCAAGCCGCCGAAATTAATCGCGAACCCCTGGGCGTCCGGCGGCACGTCGAGCCAGCCGCCGCTGGCGTCCTGCGCTTGCAACCCGGCGACGCCGCATTGCGCCAGGATGGTCAGCAGTCCGGAATCCACATGGGGCCTGGCGACCTGCTCGTACGCTCTTTGCCGGTAGGTGGTGTAGTATGTTTCATCGACCGGCTTGGGTTCGGTCGCGGCGCGCTTGGGGTAATGCAGCAGCCGCAGGGTTGAGATGCCGCCCTCGAACGCGTCGTGAAAGTAGCGCGCGTCGATGCCCAGCCCGCGCGACAGCGACGCCAGAATCACGCCGCCGATTTCCTCCATTGCCAGGTAGTAGTCGGCGGCGGTTTTGCGCCAACCGGGCAGGCTCTGCTCGCGCGGCAAGGGGGTTCGCTCGTAGAGCAGATCCTGATCGCCGTCCAGCGGCAGGTCGCGGACCAAATCGGGGCCGATGTCATAGCCGACGCGGTTGCGCGCCGGACTGGCCTCGCGCGGAAACAAACCCCGGTAGAGGTTGCTGTTTTCCGGCGCGAAGTTGCGCTTCCAAAGGCGGCGCTGCTGGGCCTCGGGAAGGCTAAAGAACCGCAGCAGATCGCGCCGCGCCCGCTCCCCGACCGCCAGGCGATCCGGCAGACCGGTAACGGTCATGAAGCCAATCGCCAGGGCCGCGTCATGGATCTCCCGATCCACCGCGTCGCGCGCGGCGGTTCGGCCGCCAAACAGCGCGGCGATATCGATTTTCGGAATTGCGTCACCGCTGCGGCGGCTGGTGTCGGACATCGCATGGCTCGCTTTCGCGGCAAAGGCGAGCGACTGTTCAGCGCTCGAGCATCCAACCCTACGCCAGCCGATTTGCTTGGTGAACAGTCCCGCGCGGCAAAGGTCTGTGGAGAAGAATTCCAGCCCCGCCTTTGCAAAAGACGACAAAGACAGGTCGCGGAACCGCGCGACAAGCTTTACCGGGACCCCCGTGGAACTGGTGGATGCCAACACCAAGGCGGTCTTCGGCAATTACATCGACATCTATGACATCAGCCAGGCCGTGGAGGACGGCGCGACCGTCCCGATCTACTACGAAAGCCGTCTGGCCCGCATTGAGCTGCCGGAAGCAGAAAAGCTGGTCATCGATGCCAAGATTGAGGAGATCACCGAGGACGACGATCTGAGCGAGCAGGAGAAACTGAAGACCAAGTGGTCGGCGGTGGAAAAGCTGGTGGGGTCCGACAAGCGCCTGCAAATGGTCGCCGAGGACCTGGTGCAGCACTTCGAAAGCCGGATGGAAGCCCTGAGCGGCAAAGCCATGATCGTCTGCATGAGCCGCAGCAACTGTGTCCGCTTCTATGATGCCTTGGTGAAGCTCAGACCCGATTGGCACAGCGGCAGGGCAGCGAAAATTCTTTAAAACCGGCCTTGAACCTCTAGTTGCTGTAGCTCCTATCTTCAGGTTGACCTGATGATTCGCTCGGAGAAGACCTATGGCCGACCACAAACATGACGGTACCAAGCACGCGCATGGCGCGGAGGCGGCCTGCTGCGGGTCGGACAAGGATACGATGTGCGGCGATATCGGCCCGGTGGGCAATGTGAATGCGGCGGGGCGCAGTTTTCTGGTCAACGGGCTGGATTGCGCCGAGGAAGTATCGATTCTGAACAAGGCGCTTGGCCCGGCGGTCGGCGGCACCGAGCATCTGGCGTTCGATGTGGTCAACGGACGGATGACGGTGCTGGACAGCGCCAGGTCCTTGCCCGACGACCGGATCATCGCATTGATCGGCAAGACCGGGATGAGTGCCTCGGTCTGGGATGCGGGCCGCGCCGAGGTCGACCGCGAGGCGCATCTGAAACGGCAGAAATTCTTTACCGCGCTTTCGGGCGGCTTCTGGGCGCTCGGCTTTCTGTGGCACGCCGTGGAAACCGGCCCGGCCGGCGCCTTGCAGATATTTTCCGACCACGGGACGACGCCGATGCCGGTGATCGAAATCGCGGCGTTCCTGCTGGCGATCGTGTTCGGTGCCTGGCTGGTGGCCCCCAAGGCCTGGTCGTCGGCGCGCCGACTGACGCCCGACATGAACCTGCTGATGATCATCGCGGTGGCAGGCGCGATCGGTCTGGGTGCGTATTTCGAGGCGGCGACGGTGGCCTTCTTCTTTTCGCTGTCGCTGTATCTGGAAAGCTGGAGCGTCGGGCGGGCGAGGAATGCCGTGGCGGCGCTGCTTGATCTGGCGCCGCCCACCGCGCAGGTGATCCGCGACGACGGCACCGAGGCGGACGTGCCCGCCGCACAGGTCGCCATTGGCGACAGGTTCATCGTGCGCGGCGGCGACCGGATCGCGCTGGATGGCGAAGTGGTGGAAGGCATGGGCGGCGTCGATCAAGCCCCGATCACCGGCGAAAGCGCGCTGGTGACGAAGGAGCCGGGCGACGAGGTCTATGCCGGCACGATCAATGGCGAAGGCACGCTGACTGTTCGAGCTACCAAATTGGCGAGCGACACGGTGCTGTCCAAGATCATCCGCATGGTAGGTGATGCGCATTCGCGCCGTGCCGAGGTTGAGCAATGGGTGGCCAAGTTCGCCC
>CAXBMB010000066.1:0-18933 GCA_963976695.1 uncultured Rhodovibrionaceae bacterium | reverse complement strand
TGTCACGGACTGCTGTGTCACGGATTGTTCTGTCACATGGCCAGGGCTTTAAGACCCCGTGCTTCGGTGGCGAAGCGCTCGCGCTCGTCGTCGCTCAGGGGGATCAGACCACGGTCGGCGAGATACCCTTCGGGACCCCAAGCCGCCTCGCCGGTGAACTCGGCGATGTACTCCTGGATGCCGGGGACCACGCCAACGTGCTCCTGCTTCACATAGAAATAGAGCGAGCGGGAGACCGGATAGCCGCCGTCCGAGATGGCTTCGAAGGTCGGCGTGACGCCATTGATGATCGAGCCGCGCAGCTGGTCCATGTTCTGATCGAGGAAAGAGAACCCGAAGATGCCCAGAGAGTCGGGATTGGCTTCCAGCTTCTGCACAATCAGGTTGTCGTTCTCGCCAGCTTCGACGAAGGCGCCGTCTTCACGGATGGTGTGGGCAACGGCCTTGAAGGCCTTTTTGTCCTGCTTGCGCAGTTGTGTCAGCATGTCGAAGGACTTGGCGCCCTTTTCCATGGCGATTTCAACAAAGGCGTCGCGGGTGCCGGATGTGGGCGGCGGGCCCATCACTTCAATTTTGACGTCGGGCAGCGCGGGGTCGATGTCCGACCACTTGCGGTAGGGATTCTTGACCAGCTTGCCGTTCACCGGCACCTCGGCGGCGAGCGCCTGGAAGACCTGCTTCAAGCTGAGGTCAAACTGGGGAGCCGCCTTGGAGTTGGCCATGACGATGCCGTCGAAGCCCACTTTCACCTCGGTGATGGTGATGCCGTTTTCGCCGCACTTCTTGAACTCGGAGGCCTTGATGCGCCGCGACGCGTTGGTGATATCGGGAGACTCGAGGCCGACGCCCGCGCAGAACAGTTTCAGGCCGCCGCCGGACCCAGTGGACTCGACCACAGGCGTCTTGAAGCCGCCGGTCTTTCCGAAATTTTCCGCGACAGCGGTGGCGAAGGGAAAGACGGTGGATGAACCGACGATGCGGATCTGATCGCGGGACTGGGCCAGGGCGGATCCGGCGGAAAGGGCCAGGGCGGCCACTGCGGCAAATGCGAGAGTGTGCTTAAACACTTCGAAAGCTCCGATGCTTTGGTGACAAGGCTGTTGCCTTGGATTTCGGACCGATCGGCCGAATTGCTCGATCGGATGGCCGAAAGCCTAGCCGTCGCGGGCTATGGAAATACTGCATCTATGTGACAGTTGCGTGACATCCGCGACGAATTTTCCGACCTGTAGGGCATTGGGATGACGCTTGCTGTCGCGGGTTGACTCTGGTCGCGAAAGTCAATCGCGCGGCAATTCAGCGGTCGGCGCCGTTTCCGTCTCCATCGCCGTCTCCGTCTCCGTTTCCGCCTCCGTGGGATGGAGCGGCAAATGCACGGTGAAGCAAGAGCCCTGGCCTATGGTGCTGTCGATGGTCAACAGACCTTTGTGGCGGGAGACGATGTGCTTAACGATGGCCAGACCCAGGCCCGTGCCGCCCATTTTCCGGGATCGGGCGGCATCGACCCGGTAAAAGCGTTCGGTCAGCCGGGTGAGGTGCGCGCGGGGAATGCCTTCGCCCTGGTCGCGGACCGAAATCGACAGGGTCGGGCCGCCGATGCGGCGCGCCGCCTGGCTTTCGGTCGGCTGCTGCCGCTTGGCCTCCAGGGTCACGCGCGACCCGATTCGCCCATATTTGATGGCGTTGTCGACCAGATTCTGGAAAACCTGGAGGAGTTCCTCCCGATCTCCGGCCAAGGGCCGCAGCGCGGCGGTTTGCATCACGATGTCAACCTGTCGGTCGCGGGCCTTCAGCGCCAGGGTCGTCACCACGTTGTTGAGAATTTCCTGGAGATCGACCTGCTGGTTCGGCGGGGTGTGCTCCTGCATTTCAATCCGTGACAGGCTGAGCAGGTCCTCCACCAAGCGGGCCATCCGGCTGGCCTGTTCCTGCATGATGGCCAGGAACTCCTGCTGTGCCTGCCGGTCGTCCTTGGCCGGTCCGCGCAGGGTTTCCAGAAAACCCAGCAGGCTGGCCAAGGGCGTCCGCAACTCATGGCTGGCGTTGGCGACAAAGTCGGCCCGCAGCCGTTCGGCGCGCTTTATGCTGGTCAGGTCGTGCAGCGACAGAATCGCCACCGTGCCGTCCAGGGCGGCGGGGGACAAGGCGCGGAGCGTCGCGGTGAAATGGCGGTCGATGTCGCCTGGCAGGACGAATTCCAGTTGCTGGCTTTCCTGGCCGGTGACGGCGGCGTCGGCGGCGGCCAACAGGTCGGGATTGCGCAGCAGCCGGGTGAGATCCTGCCCGACAAAGGCGCTGCCGTAGAGGGCCTGGGCGGCCGGGTTCGCCCGGACAATGGCGCGCCGCCTGTCGAGCATGATGAGCGGGTCGGGCAGGCTGGCCAGGATCGACTCGTTGCCCGCCATGATCGCCTCGATTTCCCGGCGGCGGCGGTCGCGTTCCTCGGCGGTTTCGACCAGTGAACTGTCCAGGCCGGGCGCCAGAATCGGCGAGCTGTGGCGCGGCGGCTGGGGCAGTGGCGCGCGCTTGCGATTGCTGTCGCGCAGGGCCGCGATATAGGCGCTCAACTCGGCCATCAGGGTAAAATGCGGCAGAAGAAAAAGCAGCAGCCACAGCAGCAGCACCGCCGCGCCGGCCAGCGCCCAAATCCACTCCAGCTGTTGGTACAGTCCGAGCAGCAGCAAGAAGGTCAAGGGCGCGGCGGAAAACAGCAACAGCGCCACCAACAGCGCGTTTCGCCGGTTGAAGCTCCCACTCATGAGACGTGGTTCATAGGCTGGTTCTCATCTTATCGCCGGTCGCGCCTCTCGGCCAGTCGGGGGAGCTTGTCGGCGCGGCCGCCGGGCCGGGGCGCGGTTGGGATTGTCCGGCTCCCGGCTGTTTAGCAAGCTTGGATGACACTATGGCGTCACGGTCGCCTTGCGCCAAGGCGCAGCGGCGACAGCGCTGAAAGACGCCCCCCGCCCGCGGGGCGGCTACAGCAGGCGCTCGTTGATCGCGCCGTGGGCGGCCAAGGCGGCGGTGTTGACAATGTCGCTGACGGTGGCGGCGATGGGCAAAATTTGCGCCGACTGCTCCAGGCCGATGAGCAGCGGCCCGATCATGGTTCCGGTGCTCATGTTCTTGAGCAGATCGACGCAGATGTTGGCGGAATGCAGGGCCGGCATGATGAGAATGTTGGCCGCGCCCGACAGCCGGCAGAAGGGATAAATTTCGCTCATCAGATCGTAATTGAGGGCGACCGACGCCTGCATCTCGCCGTCGTACTCAAAATCCACCCGGCGGGAATCCAACACTTCAATCGCCTCGCGCACCCGCATGGCCTTTTCCCGGGGCGGGTTGCCGAAGCTGGAAAAAGACAGCAGCGCCACACGGGGCTCATGACCCATGGCGCGGGCCTGCTTGGCGCACTGTTCGGCCATATCGGCCAATTGCTCCGCGCTGGGCAGCTCGTTGACTTGGGTATCGGCGATGAAAATCGACTGACCCCGGTGGATCATCAGGTTGAGGGCGAAGACCTGGCTGCCGGGCTTGGGGTCGAGACACAGCCGCAAGTCGTCGTAAGCGACGTTGAAGTTGCGGGTCAGGCCGGTCACCAGGCCGTCGGCCTCGCCGCAGGCCAGCATGCAGCTGGCAAAGATGTTGCGGTTTTGATTTACCGATCGGACGCAATCCCGATAGAGATGCCCCTTGCGCTTCAACCGGTTGTAAAGAAACTCCGTATAGCGCTCGCGATAGTTCCCCAGGCCGGCGTTGACGATCCTGGCGAAATCCCGGTGCAGGCCCAGCTGGTCGCAGGTTTCGTGAATACTGTCTTCGCGGCCAACCAGGATGGGATGGCCCAGGCCGCTGCTGGCAAAGGCGTGGGCGGCGCGGATCACCTTTTCTTCCTCGCCTTCGGCGAAAATCATCCGGCTGCCGTGCTGGCGCACCTTGGTGATGATGTTTTGCAGGCTGGAAACGGTCGGGTCGAGACGGGCGGAGAGCTTCTTTTCGTAGTCCGCCAGATCTTCCAGGGGCTTTCGGGCGACGCCGCTGTCCATGGCGGCCTTGGCCACGGCCTTCGGCACCTCGATAATCAGGCGCGGATCGAACGGCGCGGGAATGATGTAGTTGGGGCCATAGCGAAGCCGCTTGCCGGCATAGGCGCGGTCCACCTCGTCGGGCACGTCCTCACGGGCCAGCGCGGCCAGGGCGTGGACGGCGGCGATCTTCATTTCCATGTTGATGGTCGAGGCCCGCACGTCCAGGGCGCCGCGGAAAATATAGGGAAAGCCCAGGACGTTGTTGACCTGGTTGGGATAGTCGGATCGGCCGGTGGCGATGATCGCGTCGTCGCGGATTTCGGCGACCTCCTCCGGGGTGATCTCGGGATCTGGATTGGCCATGGCGAAGATGATCGGCTTGGCGGCCATCGACTCGACCATCTCGGCGGTGACCGCGCCCTTGGCCGAGACCCCGAAAAACAGATCGGCGCCGTCCAGCGCCTCGGCCAGCGTGCGCTTCTTGGTCTTGGCGGCGTGGGCCGATTTCCACTGGTTCATGCCGTCTTTTCGGCCTTGGTAGATCACCCCTCGGGTATCGCACATGATAACGTTGTTGGTCTGAAAGCCCATCGCCTTGACCAACTCGGCGCAAGCAATTCCGGCGGCGCCGGCGCCGTTGATCACCATCTTGGTGTCGGCCAGGTCGCGGCCGGTCAAATGTAGGGCGTTGATCATGCCGGCCGCAGCGATGATCGCGGTGCCGTGCTGGTCGTCATGGAACACCGGAATGTCCATCAGTTCCTTCAAGCGGTCTTCGATAATGAAGCACTCGGGGCCCTTGATGTCTTCCAGGTTGATGCCGCCGAAGGACGGGCCGAGATAGCGCACGCAGTTGACAAACTCATCGACGTCTTCGGTGGCGACCTCCAGGTCAAAGCCGTCCACATCGGCAAAGCGCTTGAACAGCACGGCCTTGCCTTCCATCACCGGTTTGGAGGCAATGGCCCCTAGGTTGCCCAGGCCCAGCACCGCCGTGCCGTTGGAGATCACCGCCACCAGATTGCCCTTGGCGGTATAGTCGTAGGCCTTGTTGGGGTCCTCGGCGATTCTCAGGCAGGGCTCAGCCACGCCGGGGGAATAGGCCAGGGAGAGGTCGCGCTGGGTGGTAAGCGGCTTGGTCGGGGTGATTTCCAGCTTGCCCGGCCGGCCCTGCGAATGGAATTCCAACGCCTCCGCGCCGAAATTTCGGTCCGGATTCTTGGCTGTGGGTTTTGTTTTTCCGGCCATTGCTGCAAGCCATCCTCTTATTGCTGGTTACTGCGGGTGGGCATCTGTTGACGACGCGCTGTTTGCCGCGGCGGTCCGTCGGCTAGTCGACCGGCAGTTGCTTGCGCTGGTGGCGGTGGACATCGCGGGCGCCATGCTGCCGCAAAATCGCCTCGGCCGCCTGCTGCTGGCTGGCTTGCGCGGCGTTGACCCACAGCAGCACCGCGCCGTTTTCCAGCGCCTTGGCGAAATTTTCCGTATGGGGCGTGGCCTGGACTTTCTCCAACAGGTCGCGCAGCGCCACACCGGTCACGCCCGCCGCGATCACCGACGCCACCAGCGCGCCGACCGGACCGGCGGCAATGGCGATCAGGCCCGCTGCGGTGATCGGGCCGACATAGTCCACATCGCCCACCATCCCGGACAGCGTGTCCCGCCAAGCCTCGCCCGCGTCGCCCGCCGCCCGCAGCGACTCGTGGGTATCCAGAACCGACAGGTCCTGCCGCCGGAAACCACTGTCGCGCAAGGCCTTCACCGCTGCGGCGAAGGCCTCTCTGGTTTCAAACCGGCCAACCACCTCGACCGGATGGCGTGTGTCAAATGTCATCGCTGTATCCCTTTGTAACGAACCAATGCCTTGGTCTGCGCGAATCGCCCCTGCCGGCGGGAAGCCGAGAAAAGGCGTTGATCTGATTGTCTTTAGTGTGCCCCGGCTTGGGCCGGCGAACCAAGGACAATTTGCACTGCGCCGGCCGGGTTGGATAAAATCAGCCTGTCGACAACAAGACCAGCGGCGCGCCGCACGCAAAGGCTTTGCACATCGCTTTGCGGCGTTCACAATGGCGGCCGCGACGGGGGAGGCGCTCACGAGGGTTCTCACGAGGGTTCTCACGGTTGTTCGGAAGCGCCGGCTTTGATGTCGCCGTCCGTTGCTTTTTTCCGCCCCCGATTTGTTCCCTCGATTTGCTAAGGAATGATTGTGCCCGACCAGCCGACCGAGGCGCGCGCCGCCACCCCCGACAACAGGGTCGCCCCCGATCAGGATCACGACCGCCGGCGTCACAGCGCGCCGCGCGACGATGACGGCCCGGCCCCGGCCCATTCCGATAAGGCCGGCCCCAACCAAGCGGCGCGCGGCAAGACGGAAAAGGGCGACAAAAAAGCCGTCACCCCGATGATGGTCCAGTTCCTGGAGATCAAGGAGGCCAATCCAGACTGCCTGCTGTTCTACCGCATGGGCGATTTCTACGAGCTGTTTTTCGAGGACGCGGTGGAAGCCTCGGCGGCGCTGGATATCACGTTGACCAAGCGCGGCCAGCACGAGGGCCGGGAGATCCCGATGTGCGGGGTGCCGGTTCACGCCGCCGAAAGCTACCTTTCCCGCTTGATCAGGCAAGGCTTCCGGGTCGCCATTTGCGAGCAGATGGAAGACCCGGCCGAGGCGAAAAAACGCGGCGCCAAGTCGGTGGTCAAGCGCGCGGTGGTGCGTTTGGTGACGCCGGGGACGATCAGTGAAGACAACCTGCTGGACGCCCGCACCCACAACTATCTGGCCGCGCTGGCGGAAGCCGCCGGTGAATTGGCCTTGGCCTGGCTCGACATGTCGACGGGTCATTTCGCGTGCGAAACAGTTGCCCTTCCCGCCCTGGGGGCGGTGCTGGCGCGGTTGGCGCCGGGCGAGATTTTGCTGCCTGACCGGCTGTTGGGCCGGACCGATCTGGCCGAAATCCTGGCCGATTGGCGGGACTGCCACACGCCCCAGCCGGCGGCGCGCTTTGACAGCGAAAACGCCAGGCGACGGCTGGAAAAGCTGTTTTCCGTCGGGGATCTGGGGGCCTTTGGCGATTTCAGCCGCGCCGAACTGGCGGCGGCGGGCGCGCTGATCGACTATTTGGAACTGACGCAGCAGGGCAAACTGCCCCGGCTGTCGCCGCTGCGTCGCGGCGGCCAGGGGCAGGCCATGGAGATCGACGCGGCGACCCGGCGAAACCTGGAGCTGACTCAGTCGCTGTCGGGCGTGCGCAAGGGCTCGCTGCTGGCGACCATTGACCGGACGGTCACCGGCCCCGGGGCGCGGCTGCTGGCGGCGCGCCTGTCGGCGCCCTTGACCGCGATCGAGGTCATCAAGGCCCGTCACGACGGCGTGCAGTACCTGTTGGCGGAAACAGCGCTGCGCCAGGAGTTGCGCCTGATCCTCAAGCGCTGCCCGGACATGGAGCGGGCGCTGTCGCGGATTTCCCTGGCGCGGGGCGGCCCTCGGGACCTGGCGGTGATCCGCGACGGCCTGCGCGAGGCCGCGGCGCTGCAGGGCCTTTTGGCCAGCCATCCCCAGGCCCCGGCGGAACTGAAAGCCCGGGGCGGGGCGTTGGGCGGCCAAGACGGTCTGATCGACCTGCTGGAACGGGCTTTGGCGCCGGACCTGCCGTTTCAAGCCCGCGACGGCGGATTTGTCGCGCCGGGTTATGCGCCCCAGTTGGATGAACTCAAGGGGCTGCGCGACGAGAGCCGCCGCTTGATCGCCGGGCTGCAAGCCGACTATGTCGCCCAGACCGGCGTGGCGTCGCTAAAGATCCGCCACAACAACGTGCTGGGCTATTTCATCGACGTCACCACCGCCAACGCGGGCAAAATTCCCACCGGGCCGGACTCGCCCTATGTTCATCGGCAGACCCTGGCCAGCGCGGTGCGGTTTTCGACGGTGGCGCTCAGCGAACTGGAGCAGAAAATTCTCTCCGCCGCCGACAAGTCGCTGGCGCTGGAACTGGAGATTTTCGCCGAACTGGTCGGGGAAATTCTGGCCCAGGCCGAGCAGGTGGCGGCGATTGCCGCGGCGCTGGCGGACTTGGATGTCGCCGCCGCGCTTGCCGAGTTGGCGGCGCAGTGCCGCTGGGTGCGGCCGCAGATGGAAGACAGCGTGGTCTTT
This sequence comes from uncultured Rhodovibrionaceae bacterium, assembly GCA_963976695.1. Classification (GTDB taxonomy): domain Bacteria; phylum Pseudomonadota; class Alphaproteobacteria; order Kiloniellales; family DSM-21159; genus CAXBMB01. The sequence goes on along the minus strand of CAXBMB010000066.1, from coordinate 10,758 downwards.
AAAATCGACGGCGGCCGTCATCCGGTGGTCGAGGCCGCCCTGGCGAAATCCCAAGACGGCGATTTCGTGGCCAACGACTGCGATCTTGACGCCGACAATCGAATTTGGCTGGTGACCGGCCCCAACATGGCGGGCAAGTCGACCTTTCTGCGCCAGAACGCGCTGATCGCGCTGCTGGCCCAGATGGGTTCCTTCGTGCCGGTTCGCGCCGCCCGCATCGGGGTGGTGGACCGGCTGTTCAGCCGGGTGGGCGCGGCCGACGATCTGGCCCGCGGCCGCTCGACCTTCATGGTGGAGATGGTCGAGACCGCCCTGATCCTCAATCAGGCCGGTTCACGGGCCTTGGTGATCCTGGACGAAATCGGTCGCGGCACCGCCACCTTTGACGGGCTTTCCATCGCCTGGGCCTGTATCGAGCATCTCCACGCGGTCAATGGCTGCCGCGCCTTTTTCGCCACCCACTATCATGAACTGACCCGCCTGAGCGCCAAACTACCCGCGCTTTCCTGTCACGCCATGCGGGTCAAGGAATGGCAGGGCGAGGTGGTCTTCCTGCATGAGGTCGCTCCGGGGGCGGCCGACCGCAGCTATGGCATTCATGTCGCTAGGTTGGCCGGATTGCCGCCCGGCGCGGTGGCGCGGGCGGAGGAGGTGCTGGCCCAGCTTGAACAGGGCGACCAGGCCGGCGCCCTGACCCGGCTGGCCGACGACCTGCCGCTTTTTTCCGCCACGCTGGCGCGCGCGGCCCCGGCGGCCCCGGGCCCCGATCCCGTGGCAAGCCGCCTGGAGGGGGTTAATCCCGATGATTTGACCCCCCGCGAGGCGTTGGCGCTGCTCTATGAATTGAAGACCCTGAACAAGGCGTAACGGTCGCCAGGCCGACGCGGCGGGGAAGGGCGGGCGTTTGTGAGAACCGGGCCGACTGGTGTAAGCTTTCGCCCAAGAGAGAGATAAAAGCCGGAAGATCGTCTTGCCGGCGCTTTGGTAACAGGCTCCATGACTTTTGTCCGTCGGACTCGTCCGCTTAAAGCCAGCCCCGCCGTGCAAGCCGCGGAGATCGATGACCTTCAGCCGGTCAAGCCGCGCAATCGCCGGGCGATCATCGACCGCGCCACGGTTCAGGACCGCTTGACCAAGACCTGGCTGATGGCGTCGACGCCGGAAAGCGCGCGCCAGGCCATTCTGGAATTGCTGAAAGAATGCCTGGCGTCGGGGCGCGAAGAGGTGCGGCGGCGTTTTGACCGGGGCGCGAGCGGTCAGGAGGTGGCGCGGTCCCTCTGTTTCCTGTCCGATCAAATCGTTCGGGTGATTTACGACCACATCAACGACGACCTCTATCCCAACCCCAATCCCTCGATGGCCGAGCGCTTGTCCCTGGTGGCGGTGGGTGGCTACGGCCGTGGCGAGCTGGCGCCCTTCTCCGATTTGGATCTGCTGTTTCTGCTGCCCTACAAAATGTCCGCCCACAGCGAGCAGGTGGTCGAGGCCACGCTGTATTTCCTGTGGGATCTGGGATTTAAGGTCGGCCACGCCACCCGGTCGCTTGACGACTGCCTGCGCCAAGCCGCCAAAGACAACACCATCGCCACCAGCCTGCTGGAAGCGCGCTATCTGTGGGGCGATCAGGCGCTGTTTATCGAGCTGCGGCGTCGCTATCGCAAGGAGGTTCAGGAGAGCGGCGGCGCGGCGTTTATCGAAGACAAACTGGCCGAGCGCACCGCCCGGCACCTGCGCTTCGGCGACGGCTCGCGCTATTCCTTGGAGCCCAACATCAAGGAGTCCAAGGGCGGGCTGCGCGATCTGCATACGCTGTTCTGGATCGCCAAGTTCGTCTATCGGATCGATGATGTGAATCAGCTGGTCGACAAGGGCGTTCTGGCGGAACAGGAAGTGCGCGCCTTTCGCAAGGCGGAAAAGTTCCTTTGGACCCTGCGCTGCAATCTGCACTACCAGACCGACCGGGCCGAGGAGCGGCTGACCTTCGATCTGCAAAATCAGATCGCGCCGCTGATGGGCTACAAGAAGCACGCCGGCACCAAGGCGGTGGAACGCTTCATGAAGCATTACTTCCTGATGGCCAAGGAGGTGGGCGCCTTGACGCGCATTCTCTGCGCGCAGTTGGAGTCCGAGCACAACCGGCGCTCGCGGTTTCGCCTGCCGTCGCTGCGGATCCGCCGCCGAATCAAGGGCTTCAAGGTCGAGGGGGACCGGCTGTCGGTGTCCGGCGTCACGGTTTTTGAAACCAATCCCGTTGAGTTGCTGCGGATTTTCTCGGTCGCCCAGGAAGAAGAACTCGACATCCACCCCAAGGCCCTGCGGTGGATCACCCAGAGCCTGAGCTTGATCGGTGGAAAGCTGCGCAAGAATGCACAGGCCAATGCGCTGTTTTTGAAGATGCTGACCAGTGAGAAGAATCCGGCGACCACCCTGCGGCGCTTGAACGAAGCCGGCGTCCTGGGGCGGTTTTTGCCCGACTTCGGCCGGGTGGTTAGTCAGATGCAGTTCAACATGTATCACCACTATACCGTCGATGAGCACTCAATCATGGCGGTGGAGGTGCTGCATGCCATTGAGCAGGGGCGGTTGACGGAAGAGGCGCCGATTGCCAGTGAAGTGGTGCAGGAGGTGCTGTCGCGCCGGGTGCTCTACATGGCGGTGCTGCTGCACGATGTGGCCAAGGGCCGGCCCGGCGACCATTCACAGGTCGGGGCGCAGGTGGCCGATAAGCTGTGTCGGCGACTGGGCCTGAGCGCCGAGGAGACGGAAACCGTATCCTGGCTGGTGCTGAACCATCTGAAAATGAGCGACACCGCCTTTCGCCGCGACATTGACGACGGCAAAACCATTAAGGATCTGGCCGAGGTGATCCAGTCGGTGGAGCGGCTGCGGCTGTTGCTGGTGCTGACCGTCGCCGACGTGCGGGCGGTGGGACCGAATATCTGGAGCGCCTGGAAGGCCGCGCTGCTGCGCGAACTGTTTTGGCGCACGGAAGAGGTGCTTTCCGGGGGCTTCAACACCCAGGGTCGGGAACGGCGGGTGGAGCTCGCCAAGCTGGCCCTCGCCGCCGAGCTGAGCGACTGGCCGGCGGAAGACATGAAAGCTCATCTGGATCGGGGCTATCATTCCTATTGGCTGTCTTGCGACGTCCAGACCCAGGTGCGCCACGCCCATCTGGTTCGCGAGGCGGAGGCGCAGCAGCGCGCCCTGACCGTCGACGCCCGGATCGACCGCTATCGGGAGGTGGTGGAACTGACCATCTATACCCCCGACCATCCCGGACTGGTCAACCGGATCGCCGGCGCCCTGGCGGTGGCGGGCGCCACGGTGGAAGGGGCCAGAATCTTTACCCTGTCCAACGGCATGGCCTTGGACATCTTCTATTTCCATGACGCCAAGAACAGCTCTTTCGACAAGCCCGGCAAGCTCGAGAACCTGACCAAGGCGATCGAGCAGTCGCTGAGCGGCGACATTGCCCCGCTGAAGGAACTGGCGCGGCAGGCCAGCATCATTCCCTCCCGGCTGGAAGTCTTCACCGTGACCCCCCGGGTGTTGATCGACAACAAGGCCTCGCAAAATCACACCATGGTGGAAATCAACGGCCGCGACCGCCCAGGATTGCTCTATCGCCTGACCTTCGCCATCGCCAAGCAGAACTTCATCATCCACGCCGCCAAGATCACCACCTTCGGCGAACGGGCGGTCGATACCTTCTACATCCACGACGCCTTGGGCTCGAAAATCACCAGTACCAGCAAGTTGGAACGGCTGCGCGCGGCCCTGCTCGACGCCCTCGACCGGCAGATACCCAAGGGCCAGAAGAAGGTCCCGAGCCGGGCGCGGACCGCAAAAAAGCCAACCCAAAAGAAGGAAGAGGCCGCCGAGTAGAGTCGGATCGCTTGACCGGGCGTCGCCCGAACGCGCCGCGCCGCAGCGTCGCGGGCACGCCCGGTTGTTCGCGCTCGGCTGTTCGCGCTCGGTGTTTTTCTTTTGCTCCGGCGACCGGGGTGGCTTCCCACTTTCGCCACATTGGGATAGTAGCTGAGCCTATGGGGCTTTTCAGATCATTTTTGACCGTCGGGGGGTTTACCGCGGCCAGTCGGTTGCTCGGCTTTGTCCGGGATATTCTTATCGCCGGCGCCCTGGGCTCCAGCCCGGTGGCCGACGCCTTTTTTGTTGCCTTCCGCTTTCCCAATCTGTTTCGGCGACTGTTTGCCGAGGGGGCCTTCAACGCGGCCTTCGTGCCGCTGTTCGCCAGCACGCTGGAGGGCCAGGGCCGCCGCGCCGCGCAGGACTTCGCCGAACAGTCGCTGGCGGTGCTGCTGACCAGCTTGCTGCTGATTACCGCCGGCGCCATGGCGGCGATGCCCTGGGTGATGCCGGTGATCGCGCCGGGCTTTGTCGGACAGGCCGCGCAGTTTGACCTGGCGGTGCAGTTGACCCGCATCGCTTTTCCCTACCTGCTGTTCATGGCGCTGACCGCCCTGTTGAGCGGCCTGCTCAATTCGCTATACAAGTTCGCCGCCGCGGCGGCGGCGCCGATTGTGCTCAATATCTGCTTCATCGCGGCGCTGCTGCTGGTGTTGCCCTGGTTCCCCACCGCCCAGGGACAGGTGCTGGCCTGGACCGTGGCGCTGGCGGGTCTGTTGCAGTTTGTCTTGCTGTTTGTCGCCGCGGCGCGGCAGGGTCTGGCGCTGCGCCTACCCCGGCCGCGCCTAACGGCGGAGGTGCGCCGGCTGTGGCGCCTGATGCTTCCCGGCGTGTTGTCCGCCGGCGCGCTGCAAATCAACATTTTGATCGGCACGATGATCGCCACCCTTCAATCCGGGGCGGTGTCTTATCTCTACTATGCCGACCGGGTTTACCAGCTGCCCTTGGGCCTGATCGGCATCGGCCTTGGGATTGTGCTGCTGCCCGACCTGACCCGTCGGCTGCGGGCCGATGACCGGGCCGGGGCGCAGAACAGCCAAAACCGGGCCCTGGAGCTCAGCCTGTTCTTGACCCTGCCCGCCACCGTGGCCTTGCTGGTGATCCCCCAACCGATTGTCGCGGTGTTGTTTGAGCGGGGGGCCTTTTCAGCCGCCGATGGACTGGCGACCGGTCAGGCGCTGCTGGCCTTTTCGGCCGGGTTGCCGGCCTATGTGTTGATCAAGATCTTGCAGCCCGGCTTCTACGCGCGCCAGGACACCGCCACGCCCTTTCGTTTTGCCCTGACCGCGGTGGCGACCAATATCCTGCTCTCGCTGCTGCTGTTCTTCCAGATCGGCTTTGTCGGCATTGCCCTGGCCACGGCGCTGTCGGCCTGGTTGCAGGCGGCCCTGCTTGGCGGGCGGCTGTGGCGGTTGGGTCACGTCGTTCTGGACCGTCGCCTGCGCCGTCGTCTGCCCCGGATTTTGGCGGCCTCGCTGGCCATGGGCGTCGGGCTTTGGCTGCTTGCCCCCGCCTTGAGCGCCGCGCTGGCCGGGGGGGAGGTGGCCCGGCTCCTTGCCCTGATCCTGCTGGTGGGTGCGGGACTGCTGACCTATGCCCTGCTGGCCTTTGCCACCCGGGCGGTGACGCTGGCGGAGTTGAAGAGCTTGCTGCGGCGTCGGGCGGCGTGAGCTGTGGCGACCGTCCGGGTCGATCGGCGGCGGGGAACTTTTTCACCGGCTTTACTTGACCGGCTTGGCTGGGGCGGCCATAACCCGCCCAGCCCCGTCCGGGGACCGAAGCGTCACCGTTTGCTTGGTCAAAAGACGCGGTGAAATTCTTGGTGGAATTCTTGCCAGCGTGGCGTCCAACCCCATGCTTTTTCTTTGGAAACGATTTGAGTGATCATGAAGCGTGTCTTTTCGGGCGTTCAGCCCACCGGTAACTTGCACCTGGGCAACTACCTGGGCGCCATCCGCAACTTTGTCGGCCTGCAGAACGACTATGAGTGCATCTACTGCGTGGTGGATCTGCACGCCATCACGCTGTGGCAGGACCCGGTGGCGTTGAAGCGCAACACCCGCGAAGTCGCCGCGGCCTACCTGGCTGCCGGCGTTGATCCGAAGCGGTCGATCATCTTCAATCAGTCGCAAGTCTCCGCCCATGCGGAACTGGCCTGGATTTTCAATTGCGTGGCGCGCCTGGGCTGGCTCAACCGGATGACCCAGTTCAAGGATAAGGCGGGCAAGAACCGGGAGAAAGCCTCGGCGGGACTCTACGTCTATCCCAGTTTGATGGCGGCGGACATCCTGACCTATAAGGCCACCCATGTGCCGGTCGGCGAGGATCAGAAGCAGCACTTGGAGCTGACCCGCGACATCGCGCAGAAGTTCAACCACGATTTCGACGCCGAGGGATTTTTTCCGATAATCGAGCCGCTGATCCTGGGATCGGCGACCCGGGTGATGTCGTTGCGCGACGGCAACAAGAAAATGAGCAAGTCCGACCCGTCGGACATGAGCCGGATTGTCATGACCGACGACGCCGATACCATCGCCAAGAAGATCAAGAAGGCAAAATCCGACATGGAGGTTCTGCCCAGCGCCGCGATCCTGGAAAGCCCGACCACGCCGCCCGAAGCGCAGCGCAAGGCCCGTCCTGAGTGCTTCAACCTCCTGGGCATTTACGCAACCCTGGCCGACCAGACGCTGGCGGAGGTGCTCGGCGAGTTCGAAGGCCAGGGCTTTGGCGCCTTTAAGCCGAGGTTGGCGGATTTGGCGGTCGAAAAGCTCGGTCCCATGGGCAACGAAATGCGCCGCATGCTGGATGACCCCGGCTATGTGGATGGCGTGCTGCGCGATGGCGCGGAAAAGGCCCACGCCATTGCCGCGCCCATTCTCCGGGAAGTCCACGACAAGGTCGGCTTCCTGCGCGGTTGACTCCGGCAGTCAAGTTTTGTTGAGCGAAAAAGAAAAAACGCTTTATCCACTTGGCCTTGCCCCAAATTAGGGGCTAGGGTGCAGGGAACACCTAGATGGGATTGCAACGGCAAACTCGTCGGCGCTGTTGTCAGGTCCTTTCTCACAAAAGCCCAAGCGGGGATGGCAAGAGAGATTCCCGGATCCGGCGGCGGCGTTATGGGTAGTGTGCGTCTGCCCCTTCGAGCTTGAGTTGTCTCGGGGCGCGAGTTTGCGGGCAGGCCACTCGGACCATGGTTGAGATCGGGTGCTGGGAAATGGGTGGTTTTGGGAAAGTTTGCGCGGCCAGCGGCTCTCGTTCCCGGTTGCGCGCAACAGAAGGCTCTCCCGCGCGAGGGGGGGGTGGGAAGAGGCTCCGCTGGCGGAGCCTTTTTGACTCGCGCTGGCCGGCGGCGACCGGTAGGGGGAGCGGCTGACGGCATGCAGATCTACCTTCCGATTGCCGAGCTGTCGGTGGATGTTTTCCTGCTGTTGGGGCTTGGGGGACTGATCGGCTTTCTCTCCGGATTGTTCGGCGTGGGCGGCGGCTTCCTGATGACGCCGCTGCTGATCTTTATCGGCATTCCCCCGGCCATCGCCGTGGCCACCCAGTCCAATCACGTGGTGGCCTCGTCGGTTTCCGGCGTGCTGGCCCAGTGGAAGCGCGGCCATGTGGATGTCAAGATGGGGGTGGTGCTGCTGGCGGGCGGCTTTATCGGCTCCACCTTGGGGGTGGCGCTGTTCTCCCTGCTGCGCGGCCTGGGCCAGATCGATCTGGTGATCAACCTTGCCTATGTGGTGCTGTTGAGCACGGTGTCCTTTCTGCTGATCCTGGAGGGCAGCCGGACCATACTGCGCCGCCGGCGCAAGGCCGGCCCGCGCAAGGCCCACATTCACAACTGGGCCCACGGCCTGCCGATGAAAATGCGGTTTCGGAAGTCGCGTCTCTATATCTCGGCGCTGCTGCCGGCGGGGATGGGCTTTCTGGTCGGCGTGCTGAGCGCCATTATGGGCGTGGGCGGCGGCTTTCTGCTGGTGCCCTTGATGATCTATGTGCTGGGCATGCCCACCGCCGTGGTTGTTGGCACCTCGCTGTTCCAAATTATCTTTGTTTCGGCCAACGTCACCTTCTTGCAGGCGAGCCAGAATCAGACGGTGGATCTGGTGCTGGCCATGCTGCTGGTGGTCGGCGGCGTGGTGGGCGCGCAGTTCGGCGGCCGGCTGGGCGCGCGGTTGCCGGGCGAGGTGATGCGGATCTTGCTTGGCTTACTGATCCTTTCGGTGGCGCTGAAACTGCTCTTCGATTTGATCGTCGCGCCCGAATACATCTATTCGCTGGGCGGCAAGTGATGCCGCGCCGCCGCCAGCCCCCCACGCGCTTGGAGCCCCTGTCGTATCTGGATGTTGGGGAAAGTTTCGTCGCCGCGCCGTGGCCGCGCCGGGCTGGGGGAAGCCAGTTGGCCGGGGGTCGCCGGCTCGAGAAGCGCCGCGCGCCGGCGCGAACCTTGGTTTTCACCCTATTGGTGTCGTTCTTTTTTATTTTTCCCGTCCGCGCCATTTCCCTGATCGCCGATCTGTCCAACCCCTTGGTGGCGATCACCACGGGGTTCGCCGGGGCGGAGGTGTTGCTGTTCGGCGCGGTGGATGGTCCGGGCGACCTGGTGGTGACGGTGATGGGACCGGAGGAAACCGCCAAGGTGTATCGGAAAACCCAGGTGGCTGGAATTTGGATGAACACCGCCAGCATGACCTTCACCCAGGTCCCCAGCTTCTATTCCATTTCCAGCAGCCGCAAGCTGGCGGACATCGCCGGTCCCCGGGTCCTGAAAAGCCATCAAATGGGGTTGGAGTACCTACGCCTGGATCTGCCGTCGGCCATCGTCTCCGCCAATCTGGCGCGGGAATGGCGCCAGGGACTGATTCGCAACAAGGAACAGTCGGGGCTCTATGCGATCCAGCCCGACCGGGTCGCCTTCGTCGGCGACAAGCTGTTCCGCACCACGCTTTACCTGCCGCCCAATGTTCCGGTTGGGCGTTATCAAGTGGTGACTTATCTGCTGCGCGACGGAAAGATGGTTTCGGCGCAGACCTCGCCGCTGTTTATCAGCAAAATTGGGTTGGAGGCTGATATCCATACCTTCGCCCAACGCTATTCCGCGCTTTACGGGTTGGTTGCGATTGCCCTGGCGCTGTTTGCCGGTTGGCTGGGGCATGTGATTTTCCACCGCAGCTAGCGCGTGACAAAAGGGCGGCTTGCAATGCCAAGGTCTTTTGTGGTCCGGTTCGACTTGGCTGATCGAAGCGCCGGGATTGCGGCGCCGAACTTGTCGTCGCGGTCGTTTCTCATCAGCCTGCCTTTCGAAACAACGCCATGAGGTCCTATGACCGACGCAAGTGACAGCCAGGCGCCCGACCGGCAAGAAAAACGGATTTTTCTCGTGGTGGTGGACGACACCCACGAAATGACGGTGGCCTTGCGCTTTGCCTGCCGACGGGCGCGCCATACCAACGGTCATGTCGCCTTGCTGCATGTGATCGAGCCGTCCGACTATCAGAACTGGCTGACGGTTGGCGAGCTGATGCGCGAGGAAGCGCGCAGCGAAGCCGAAGCCCTGCTGCAGCGGGTTGCCGCCCAGGTGACCAAGGAAGGCGGACGCATACCGATTCTCTATCTGCGTGAGGGCAACAGCAAAGACGCGCTTTTTGAATTGCTTGACGAAGAGCCGCAGGTTTCGATCTTGGTGCTGGGCGCGTCGACGGAAAAAGGCGGCCCCGGTCCCCTGGTCGCCGCGTTGACCGGCAAAGACGTCGGCAAACTCCGCATTCCGGTAACCATTGTTCCCGGCAATCTCACCGATGAAGACGTGGACGCCCTGTCGTAGCGCGATTCCCAGGGGCGTTGTCCGGGCCGATTTTCACGCCCCAATCCTGCATTGCCGGTCCGCCATGCCGGTCTGGATTGTCGGGGCCGGCGAGAAAGCAACCGCGGCGGCGGTTGTTGCGGTAATTTCATCGGTGAATTTACCGCCGCGCACTTTCGTTATCTGGTTGATAAATAAAGAAATTAATTGGCTGTCGGGCAGCGTCCCATTGGACGCAAGCAACACATGCGCACAGAGGGCTTGAACCATCGACTTGTTTGGCCCATTTTCAACATAACTTTTTAACAAGCCCTGGAGTGGCATGTTTATACAAACCGAACAGACGCCAAACCCGGCGACCCTCAAATTTCTGCCCGGCCGTGAAGTCATGGCCCAGGGCACAGCGTCTTTTGCGGTGGCGGAAGAAGCGGAGCGGTCCCCTTTGGCGCAACGTCTTTTCGAGATTGACGGTGTAACCGGTGTCTTTCTCGGATCGGACTTCATTTCCGTCAGCAAGAAAGGCGAGCAGGAATGGTATCTGCTCAAGCCCGCAGTGCTGGGCGTGATTATGGAGCATTTTGTCGCCGGCCGCCCGGTTGTGCTGGAAGGCGAAAGCGGCAGCGGCCATGTTGACGACGGCGATGACTCCGAGGTGGTCGCCACCATCAAGGAACTGCTGGACACCCGGGTGCGTCCGGCGGTGGCTCAGGACGGTGGCGACATTGTCTTTCAAGGTTTTGAGCGCGGCGTGGTCTATTTGCAGATGCACGGCGCCTGCGCCGGGTGCCCCTCGTCCACCGCGACCTTGAAAATGGGCATTGAAAACATGTTGCGGCACTATATTCCCGAAGTGGTGGAAGTGCGCGCCATCAACTGATCGGGCGCGTCGCCCCACAAGTCCGACCCGTAATCCGGTCCGACCCGTAATCCGGGTCGATAAATCCGGCCGCGTCGGATGGGATGACAGACGGCGCGCCGTTGTCCGGTTTCCGGACCTTGTGGGGCCCACCCGGTTTCCGGACCTTGTGGGGCCC
>CAXBMB010000065.1:0-19170 GCA_963976695.1 uncultured Rhodovibrionaceae bacterium | reverse complement strand
AGAAATCGAACCTTTTGGGAATCCCTTCGATTCCAAATGAACACCCGATGCTCTATCCCGCGCAAAACAGCCTGACGCGTGGCCTGCGCGCCGCCTCGGCGCAGGCTGACGATCCAAACTATCTGTCGCTGTGGGCGGGCCAGGGCGTGGGGATGACCCGAAGCCTCTCGGTCGCGGCGCTGATGGCGGCGCTGGTCGAGGAAACCACCGCCGCCTTCGCGCTCACCGGCTAGCGCGGCGCTGGCGTCAGTCCTCTACGGGGTTCCAGTCGAAGGCGGCCCGCACCAGACCGTGGTCAGACGCCTCCCCGGCCTTAATATGGGGGTTGATGTGATCGGTAAGAATGCGCAGGTCCTTAAACGACCATTTGCGATGACTGGAGGCGTCGTAAAACGCGTCGGAGACCAGCACATGGTCGATGATATCCGGCACGCCAAGATAGCTGTGGCTGTAGTTGATATCCCGAAATGACTTGAGCTGGTCGATCTGCGCCGCCGCATAGAGACCCTTTTCGCTGTGGCGGCCGGATCGGGACTTGATGGACAGGCGATAGGATGGCTGGCGGCTGATGATCTGCAAGGTGTTGCTCAAAGTCCCGTCATTGAGGTCGCCGATCACCACCACGGGATCGTGGTTGTCCGCCATCTGCTGGTCGAGAAGGATGCGCAGGCCGGCCGCCTCGGCGGTGCGCCGAATGGTCGAAAGCGCAGATCCGAGCGGCCCCTGATATCCCCTGATTTGCGGATTGCGGCGGTGGTCGATGGCGTTGAAACGGGTGGCCAGCTTTGACTTCAGGTGACAGCAGTAGACGGTCACCGGGGGCACCTCGGGCGTGCCATCCCGCTGCAGGGTCAGTTGCAGGATGGTGCGGGAAAACACGTCGATGCTGACGGCGATGTCGTCGTCTTCGTCCTCCGCCGTGTCGGATATTTCCTCCAGCTCATGCTTTATCAGCTTGAGTTCGGAGGGCACCTGCTTATGGTTTGTTTGCGCCGCCACGCGCCAGGGTTTGCGCACCGCCGCCGCCACGGCCACGTTGTACCAGGCTGTATCGCCGATGAAGACAAGCTGATAGGCATCGCTTAACCCGGCAACCTGGAACGCCTGTCTCAGCGCTTGGGCGGACCAGAGTTCCTGGAAGGCGATGACGTCGGCGTCGAGCAGCGCCAGTTTCTCGGCGGTCCAGGAAATTTTCGCTTGATAGTCTTCCGGGCTGTAGGTCTTGCCGTTGTACATCGGCTGACCGGCCACTTGGAGATTGTAGAGATTGAAGCTGGCAAAACTGATGTCGCGCTGATTCATCATTGCCTCCCGCTTTGCACCAACTGGTTTAGCGACAGTGTAGCAAATCTTGCGGGAGTGGCCGCGGGTTTTATTTTTGCGCGTTTCGGCCCGCCCGGTCGGGCGGCGGCCCCATCCAACCCGGCGGTCCGGTGGAAACCCCGAGGCGGGCGTAAAAAAACGGCCGAACCGGACAGATCCGGCCGCGGCCGCTCAGGGCTGTCGTTCACCGCGCCAGCGAACCAGGTGGCTAACAGGTGGCTAAGAGGGGCGGCGCGGCCCGCTGTTGTTCATTGGCGCCGCGCCGCTGATCTGCTTGTCACCTTCCGCCTCAGCTATTTTCGGGTACAACAGCCCCCGCCGGCGACCAGGAAGGCGGCGTTACGCCGCAGCCTGGTTTTCGATCACCTTGGTCTGCGATTTGCCGGTGGTGTCGATGGCGATGGTGCGTGGTTTCTTTGTCTCGGGCAATTCCCGAACCAGGTCGACATGCAACAGACCGTTTTCCAGGCCCGCGCCCACCACCTTAATATGATCCGCCAACTGGAAGCTGCGCTGGAAGGTTCGGGTGGCGATTCCGCGATGCAGGAAGGTTGAGCTATCCTGATCGTCGTCCTTGGCTTTCTTGCCTTCGACCTTCAGCGTGTCTTCCTGCGCGGTCAAGGTCAACTCATCCTCGCTGAATCCGGCCACGGCCATGGAAATCCGATAGGCGTCCTTGCCGGTTTTCTCGATGTTGTAAGGGGGGTAGGTCGGCACCTCTTCCAGCCGCTGGTTGCTGTCAAGCAGGTTCATCATGCGGTCGAAGCCAATGGTGGCGCGAAGTAGGGGAGAAAAGTCTTGTGTACGCATAGCTCCATATCCTCTTTGAGCGATAGGTCTGTTCAGCGTCGCCGCAGGAGCACTCAAGCAGCGGCCCAGGCCAGAGAGGCCAGAATTGCTTCCCGCAAGGCCGGGCTGTCGCCGCCCCAAGGCAACGCCTTTTGGTGTGGTCCACCCATCAGGGTCGAACCGATTTTGCCGTTTTGCCTCTGGGCCCGCTTGGCGGCACCCGGCGTCTTCGGCGTGATCAGTAAATGGTAAGATGGAAAGGATTTTTCAAGACTTTCGCCCTGAAAATGGGGCGCGGAAAATCGGTCGGGCTTGAAACTGGCGGCGCGTTGCGGTGAGGTAATCTGACGCCGGGAACAGAAATGCACGCGGCGAGGGAATCATCCCGGCGATGCGCGCCCGGGCAGGTAAGGTCCCGGGGAAAAGCCAATTCCGGGGAAATCCGACCCTGGGGAAATCCGACCCCGGGGAAAACTGACCCTGGGGAGAAAAGGGAAGAATCTGTGCCAGATCGTCCTGCGACCGTCGCCTTGTTTGACCGGACCTATGAAGAGGCCCTCAGTCTTACCGAGGCCGCGCGCGACTATGTGGCCCATCAACAGCGCCGCGACCGGGATAAGCTCAGCGGGCGGGCGCAACTGGCCGCCTCTTGCGAATCCATGCGCCTGACCGCCCGGATGACCCAGATCATGGCCTGGCTGTTGATGCAGCGCGCGGTTCACAGTGGGGAGATTAGTCGCGAGGAGGCCGCCGAACAGCAGTGGCGGCTGTCCGGTCAACGGGTCTGTCGCCAGGCCGAGCCTTACGGCGGGGTGAGGCGCGCCGACTTGCCCAAGCGGCTCAACGAGCTGCTGGCGCAGTCTCTGTCGCTCTATGAACGCATTGCCCGCCTCGATGATCTGCTGGACGGCTGACCCGCCGACCGCCACCCGCCACTGGCGGGCGGTTCTAAGCCGACGCAAAAAAGGGCGCGCCGGGACCTTCGGTCCTGGAACATCGCCCTGTTTTGGCAGCTTTGCCGGCGTGGCGGAGTGCACGCGCCGGCTCCGGCGCAGCCGTGGCGCCGAAACAATTCTGCGCGCCATTCCGCCCGAAAGGCCGTCTGGGATTCCCGGGTCGATCGACCGCGCGGAAGGAGCGTTAGCTCTTCAAGCCCAGGCTTGCGAAGCGCTTGTTGAACTTCGCCATCTGGCCGCCGCGATCCATGATGCGATGCACGCCGGTCCAGGCCGGGTGAACCTTGGCATCGATTTCGAGGCGCATGACGTCGCCTTCCTTGCCCCAGGTGGACCGCATCTGAAGTTCGGTGCCGTCGGTCTGGACAACGGTGATGTCGTGGTATTCTGGATGAATGTCTTTTTTCATAGCACTCTGGCTCCTTCGGAGGCGCGCTGTATACCTAACCTGACTGCCCTGTGCAAGCCCATCGACGCAGGTTTCTTGCAGCAGCGGATGAGCTATGCCATGTAAGGGGCAATTGTCAGGCAGGAAGACCCCGCGCGCGGTTGTTCCTTAAGGCCGGACATTTAGTTCATTTGCTGCGGCTTGACCAGCCTTTACAGCGTCCGCCTTCGGATTCTTTGTCTGATCGGGGCGCGGGCTGTTCTATCCGCGGGCACAACAGTCGTTTTTGGGATCCGATGGCCAGACAACAACCGCCACAAGGCACAAGCGACGTTCGCGGCATGGGGCGAACGCCTAGTCGAAACTTCAAAGTTTTAACATATCTATGGCAATACCTCAGCCCCTATCGCTTGCAGATCGCCGGCGCCTTCACGGCCTTGGTTGTGGCGGCGTCGACGGTGTTGGTGCTGGGTTTTGGCCTGCGCAAGCTGGTGGACGAGGGGTTCGCCGGCAACAACAGCGCGTTGCTGGATCAAGCGGTGCTGGGATTGGTCGCCGTGGTGCTGGTGCTCGCGCTGGCGACCTACAGCCGCTACTACCTGGTGTCTTGGCTGGGCGAGCGGGTGGTGGCGGATATTCGACAAGCGGTGTATTCCCAGGTGCTCAAGCTGTCTCCGGCCTATTTCGAAACCACCCGAACCGGTGAGATTCTCAGCCGGCTGACCAGCGACACAACGGTGCTGCAGGTGGTGATCGGGTCGCAAGCGTCGGTGGCGCTGCGCAATATCTTGATGTTCCTCGGCGGTATGGTGCTGTTGATCATCACCTCGCCCAAGCTGACCGGGTTGGTTTTCCTCGGCGTGCCGATTGTGGTGCTGCCGATTGTGATTTTTGGCCGCAAGGTGCGCAAGCTTTCCCGCGCCAGCCAGGACCGCATCGCCGACGTCGGCGCCTATGTCGAGGAGTCCCTGGGGGCCATTCGCACGGTCCAGGCCTTCAATCATGAAAACGAGGACCGGCGGCAGTTCAGCGCGCGGGTGGAAGGCGCCTTTGACACCGCCGTGGCGCGGATCAGGGCGCGGGCGTTGCTGACGGCGCTGGTGATCGCACTGGTTTTCGGCGCCGTTTCGATGATTTTCTGGTCCGGCGGCCATGATGTGCTGTCGGGCCGAATTTCGCCGGGCGAGCTGTCGGCCTTTGTCTTCTACGCCATTGTGGTGGCCGGGGCCCTGGGCTCGCTCAGCGAGGTCTACGGCGACCTTCAGCGCGCCGCGGGGGCAACCGAACGGCTGCACGACCTCTTGACCACCGAACCGGACATCGCCGCCCCGGACAGCCCGCTGGCGCTGCCGACGCCGGCGCGCGGGGCGCTGACCTTCGAGCAGGTTGTCTTCCACTATCCCGCCCGGCCCGACCAGCCGACGCTTTCCAGCTTTGACTTCGCCGCCAAGCCGGGTGAGAAAATTGCTTTGGTGGGACCCTCGGGGGCGGGCAAGTCAACGGTGTTTCAACTGCTGCTGCGGTTTTATGACCCCGAGGCCGGGCGCATCACCCTGGACGGCGTGGCGTTGCGTGACGCTGACCCGCAAGAGGTGCGCCGGCGCTTTGGGCTGGTGGCGCAAGAGCCGGTGATCTTTTCCGAGAACGCCCGCGAGAACATTCGCTATGGCCGCCCCCAGGCCAGTGACGCCGAGGTGATGGCGGCGGCGCGCACCGCCAACTGCCTGGACTTTATTGAGGCTCTGCCAGAGGGCTTTGATACCTTTTTGGGCGAAAAGGGCGTGCGCCTGTCCGGCGGGCAGCGCCAACGCCTGGCGATCGCCCGGGCGATCCTGCGCGATCCCACGGTGTTGCTGCTCGACGAGGCCACCTCGGCCTTGGACGCGGAAAGCGAAAAGCTGGTTCAGGACGCGCTCGACGGCTTGATGGAGGGGCGGACCACCGTGATGATCGCGCACCGTCTGGCCACCGTGCTCAAGGCCGATCGCATCCTGGTGATCGATCAAGGCCAAGTGGTGGCCCAAGGCAGCCATCACGAGCTGATCGCCGACGTCTCCGGGCTCTATGCGCGGCTGGCCAAGCTGCAGTTCGACCAGCGTGTCGACGGCAAGGAGGGCCCGCGCGCGGCGGAATAAAGCGCGGCGGAATAGAGAGGATCGGGCGGCGGAGTCGCGGGTCAATCTGGATCACGATGTGGTTCAGGATGGCCCGACCCGGCGGCGCACCTTAACTTTCTGCCGCCCAGCCTGACTAGCGGGTGGTGAGCTTGAATTCGATGCGCCGGTTGCGGCGGTAGGCGGCTTCGTTTTCGCCGGGATCGATGGGTTGGAATTCACCGAAGCCGGCGGCCACCAGACGCCGGGCCGGCAGACCCTGCTCGATAAGGAATTTCACCACCGTTATCGCCCGGGCGGAAGACAGCTCCCAGTTGGAGGGAAATTGCGCCGTGGCGATCGGACGGTTGTCGGTGTGGCCATCGACCCGCAGCACCCAGTCGATGTCATCGGGGATCTTGCTGGCCACAGCCAACAAGCTCTGCGCCACCGAGGCGATCTGTTTTTGACCCTCGGGGTCCAGCACCGCCTGGCTGCTGTGGAAAAGGACCTCGGCCTGGAAGACGAAGCGGTCGCCGACAATCGCGATGTTGGGGTTGTCGCCCAGCACCTTTCGCAGCCGGCCGAAGAACTCCGATCGGAAGCCGGCCAGTTCCTGCACTTTGCTGGCCAAGGCCACGTTGAGCCGCTTGCCCAGGTCGATGATCTGCACGGCCTGGGCCTCGTTGCGGGTTTCCGAGGCGTCGAGCGCGGCGTTGAGAGACGCCATCTGACGGCGCAGCGAGGCCATTTGACGATTGAGCAGATCCAGCTTGCGCTGCGCCTCGTCGTTTAGCTGTTGCTGCTCCAGCGCGAAGTCCGAGGTGGTGGCCAGCCGGTTGGCCAGCGCGGCCAGTTCCGCCTCCCGGTTGGCCAGACGGCTGTTGAGCGCCGCCTGGTCGCTGCGGCTGTTGTCCAGGTCGAGGGTGAGCTGTTGCTTTTCGGCGGTGAGGGCGGCCAGCAAGCGCTCCCGGGTCGCCAACTGCTTGTCCAATTCGTCGCGCAGTTCGCGCATCACCGCCAGTTCGGTTAGCTGGGCCTGGATTTTTTCCTTGTCGGCCTCCAGGCTGCCGTAGGCTTCCGACAGCTCGTCTCGCATCATCGCCAGGCGCTTTTTCAAGGCCAGTTCGCGGGCTTCGCCGTCGCTCATCTCCTGAGCGGCCTGGGCCAGTTTCGCATCCAAGCCGCTCACCTTGGATTTCATCGCCGACAGATCGGACTCCAGGCTGGTCAGTTGCGAGTCGGATTCGGCCAGCCGGGCGTCGCGGTCGCCCAGGGAAAGCCGGAGGTCATCGCGCTCGGCGGTCAGGCTGTCGACCCGCGCCGCCAGGGCGTCTCGGCGCGCCAGAAGCGTGGCCAGTTGATCGGTGAGGCTCTGCTTGTCCGCTTTCAGCCCCTGCAGCTGGGCGCTGACCTCGTCTTTCACCGCCAAGGTTGACTGAAGTTCGGAGGACAGCTGGGTGATGTTGATGCGCAGCTCCGCGTTGGCGCTGCGCTCCAACGCCAGCAACTCCCCCAACTGAATGAGCTGCTGATCCAGATCGGACAGCTCTTCATTCTTGCCGGTGAGGGCGGTGGAGAGGAAGAACTGCGCCACCATGAAGACCATGAGCACGAAGATCACCACCAGCAATAGGGTGGAGAGCGCATCCACGAAGCCGGGCCAAATGTTGGTGGCGCGCCGATGATCCCTGCGGCTCGAGCTAGACATGGGCGAGGGTTATCCCTCTTCTTCGGCGAGCGCGGCGATGGTGCGTGCCAACAGCCGCACCTCGCTGCGGACCTGCGTGATGATCTGTTCGCGCCCGCTTTCCATGCTGTTGGCGATTTGCCCCAACTGGCTGTTCATGGTGCGGATGTGATCGCGGGTGGCGTCGTCCATGCCGCCGCCGGCCACGCCCCCTTCGGCCAACTGGCTCAGAATCGGCTTGAGGGCCACGTGGGTTTCGGCCAGCCGCTTCATGACTTCCTGTTCGGTGCGCATCTGATCGGTCATCAGCGACATTCGTTCGGTCAAGAGCGCCAGATTAGTGGTGGCGGTTTGGCGGTCTTCCTCACCTCGGGCAATGGTGCGCTGGAGATTGTCGAGCGAGTCCGCGGTTTGCTCCAGCAGGGCCTGGAGGTAGGCCGGGACCGAGGTTTCGCTGCCATCCAGATTGCCCGGGCCGCCGCCGGTCAGCTTGGTGATGCCGGCCAACCACTCCTCCAACTCGTTGAGAAAGCGGTTGTGGGCCTGGCTGGACTGCAGTTCGAGAAACCCCAGCACCAGCGACCCGGCCAAGCCGAAAAGCGAGGATGAAAAGGCTGTGCCCATTCCGGCGAGTGGCAGCGCCAGGCTCTGCTTGAGCTGTTCAAACATCGACGCGGGATCGCCGTTGCCCGCCGACAGACCGCCAACCGCATCGGCCACCGCGTTGACGGTTTCCAGCAGTCCCCAAAAGGTGCCCAGCAGGCCCAGGAAAATCAGCAAGCCGATGAGATAGCGGGAAATGTCATGGGCTTCGTCGACCCGGGTTTGGATGGAGTCCAGCAGGGTGCGGGTGGTGAGCGTCGACAGGCTGATTCGGCCCTTTTTTTCCCTCAGCATCTTGGCCAGCGGTCCCAGCAGGCCGCTGCGGTGTTCGTTGCTGTCCTTCTCGCCGGGGAAAATCAGCCCGCCGCTGCTTTCACGCCGCAGCTGGTCAAGAAATTTTAGTTCGCCGGGAAGCTGCAACACCTGGCGAAAGGAATAGAGAATGCCAAGCAAAAGTACGCCCAGGATCATCCCGTTCAGCGGCGCGTTGGCGAAGAAGGCCTCCGAAAGGCGTGGCCCGAGAACCACCACCGCCACACCCACCAGGGCGAGGAAAATTCCCATTCTCAGCAGATAGATCTGTGGTCGGGTCATGCGGTAAGACCATCCTTGTTGGCCCCGTTGGGCGGCGAAAAGCGGGCGGGTCGCGAAAACGCGCGTCCGGCGCCGGAGCGCATTTTTCCGGCCGGCGCGTCGGGCGGGCTCGGCAAAAGATAAGCAAGCAGTGAGGCGAAAATTTGACTGACGGGCCGAGCCGCCGCGCGGCCCCGCTCGCCGGCGTGACGTGCCGGAAAGGGGCGTGCGGGATGTCTGCCTGCGGAGGAGAAAATCACCTGGGCCCTATTCCGATCCGTTAGCGACGGGCCTGTTTGATATCGACCCGATTCTTGGCCCCGTCGTCGGCGACCTTACCCAGCGCGCGAACGTCCATGCGGGTTGAGCGGATATCCTGCTTGAGCAGGTAAGCGCGCACCTTCAAGGCCCGGTTGAGTGACAGACGCCGGGAGCGGTTGACCGACAAGTCTTCCCCCCCGGCGTAGGCCAGAAGCTGAATGCGCAGGTCCGAATTGGCCTTCAGGTCGGCGGCAACCTTGTCCAGTTGGTTTTTTGCTTCGTTGGAAAGATCGGTCTGCTCGGCGGCAAACAGCAACCGGGTTACGCCTTCCGGCGTCTCGGCGGAGGGCGGGGCGGCGGCCAGTTGCGTTGGTTCGGCCGATTTGGCCGCCGGCGCTTCTTCAGGCTGGCTGCTGGTCGGCTTTTCGGGCTGCTTGCTCGCCGGTGCCGGTGCCGGTGCCGGTGGTGGCGCGGGCGCCTGGATCGTGGCGAGGGACTGGCCGGCCGGATCCTCCTCAGGCGTCGTCTTCGCGGCTTCGGTTGTTGTCGGGATCATCGCCTTGGCCGGCTGTTCGGCGGGCTTTTCGACCACTGGCTTGGCGGGCAGGGTGACCGGTTTGGGCGGCTGGCTCGCCTCGGCCGTCTGCCGGGCCGGTTCGGTTGATTTCATCACCGGTGCGGCCGCCGGTGCCGGCGCGGGAAGCGCGGCGCGACGATTTGGCGCGGGTGGCGTCGAGGGCGTCTTGCTGGTCACCGGAGGGGCTGGTGGAATGATCTGTTGGTCGCCGCCGTCGGCTGGCGCGGCCGCGGCGGGATGAAGCGGCGTCCGGCTGAGGCCGCCGACCGGCGCCGGGGTGCCCTGCGGGGCAACGGCAACCGACTTTGGATAGCTTCTGGGCGGGAAGAGCAGGGGATAGTCGGGCAGGACCGCCGAGCCGGCCTGGGTCGGAAAGACCTGCTGGAAGTTCGGAATGCCGCTCGCGCCCCCGCTGCCCGCACCTTCGCCCGCGCCGCTGCCGGCTGGCGCCTGTGCGTTGACCCGGCTGCCGCCATAGCTGTTGGCGTCGCCGGTGGCGTAAATCCCCGCGGATTGGGGGCGGCCGGATCCCAGGCTGTTAAGGACGTCCTCGTTCACCGTCACCGCGCTGTCGCCGAAGGCGCCGGCCCAAACTTGCGGCGCGTACAGCAGTCCCACGCCGGTGAGAGCGAGCATCAGCCAACGGTGCGGGGACGCCTGCCGACCCGCCGTTTCGGTCCGGGGGGCAGGCAGACCTTTAGCGGTGGCGTTTTTCTTCTGCATTTTCATCCAAGCCTCTGCGGAAAATCTGCCTAACAGTAAGATTCAAAGGCAAAAAACTCAACCGCTTTGGTAGGAAGGATGGCGGGCAAGCGGGCGGTTGTCTGGAAAGCGCGCGTGCGGTGACCGAAAAGCAGCCCAAGACCCGGCCGCCGGGCCGAACAAACCGCAACCCGACCGTCCGCGTGCGCGCGACGAAGAAAGCAGCGCCTGGCGCTTCCACCCCATCGTCCGGCACCCGCTAATAGACTGATAAGAGGGGGAGTCACGGTTCAAACGAAACCGCTTTGCGATGCCCGTTAAACCGACTCGGCTTTAGCTGTCGCTGCCGGAGTCTTCCGAATTGGGCTTGCTGCGCTTGGCCTCGTACAGCTGCTTGTTGATTTGATGGTGCAGTTTGCTGTTGGCGACCACGATACTGTCGCCGTCGAGCCGCAGGGCGCGGCCGCCGATTTCGGTGACAATACCCCCGGCTTCCTTGACCATGATCACACCGGCGGCGATATCCCAGGGCGACAGGTTGCGCTCCCAAAAGCCGTCCAGGCGGGCGGCGGCCACGTAAGCCAGATCCAGCGATGCGGTGCCCCAGCGGCGAATCCCGGTGGAGCGGGCCATGATGCGGCGCTGTTCGGCCAGTTGCAGGTCATGACCGGGGCGGCCCATGAACGGCACGCCGGTGGCAAACAGCGATTCTTCCAGCGAGGGACGCGAGGAAACGCGAATGCGACGATCGTTAAGGAAAGCGCCCGCGCCCTTTTCGGCGGTAAACATCTCTTCCTTGATCGGGTCGTAGATCACGCCAGCGATGATTTCTCCCTTTTCCTCCAAGGCGATGGAGACGGCGAAGTGCGGCAGGCCGTGCATGAAGTTGGTGGTGCCGTCCAAGGGATCGATGATCCAGCGGCGACCGGCGGGGTCGCTTCCCTTGATCTCGCCACCTTCTTCCATCAGAAAGCCGTATCCCGGTCGGGCGTGGGAGAGCTCGTCGTGGATGACCTTCTCGGCCTTCAGGTCGGCGTTTGTCACGAAATCAGCGGGTCCCTTGCGGGAGACCTGGAGGTTTTCGACCTCACCGAAGTCACGCTTCAGGTGGCGGGCCGCTTTACGGGCGGCTTTGGTCATCACGGTCATGTTGGCCGATTTGATCGACATGGCAAAAGGTCTCTCTTTGCAGCAGAGGGTGGGCGTTAAACGTGTCAAACAGCAAGGATCGCGGCGCCAACCGCGGCGCGACCGGCGGCGGTTGGCGCCGCGGTCCGAAGGATAGAGCTTCAGGCCGGAAAAGAAACCGCCCGAGGCATGTTTCTTGCGCAACGGCGCCTTGCCGTCATGCGGTCCGGGGACCGCCATCACCGGGCCGACGGCGCGGCGGGAAGCGAAGGGTTCGGCTTACAGCTGGTCTTTGGCCCGTTCGACGTAGCTGGCGTCGGCGGTGTTTACCACCACCCGGGT
This sequence comes from uncultured Rhodovibrionaceae bacterium, assembly GCA_963976695.1. Taxonomy (GTDB): domain Bacteria; phylum Pseudomonadota; class Alphaproteobacteria; order Kiloniellales; family DSM-21159; genus CAXBMB01. The sequence continues at coordinate 7,745 of CAXBMB010000065.1, read as the reverse complement.
GCCCGCGCCAATGAACGGCGGCACCATGATCTTAACGCCATTGTCGAGCAGCGCCGGCTTGTAGGAGGCGCTGGCGGTCTGGCCCTTTACCACCGGATCGGCTTCGACCACCTCGCAGGTGGCGTGCTCGGGAAGGGTGATGGAGATCGGGCTGCCTTCATAGCTTTCCATGGCGATGGTCATGCCCTCGGCCAGGAAAGGCAAGGGGTCGCCCACCAGGTCGGCGGGCACCGAAATCTGCTCATAGTTTTCATTGTGCATGAAGGTCAGCATGTCGCCCTCGGCGAACAGGAACTGATAGTCCTCCTGCTCCAGGCGCACGCGCTCCACCTTGTCATCGGAGCGAAAGCGTTCGTTGAGCTTGGTGCCGTCGCGCACCTCCTTCAACTCCACCTGGGCGAAAGCCCCACCTTTGCCGGGCTTGACGTGCTGGAGCTTGACGGCGCGCCAAAGACGGCCCTTGTGTTCGATGATGTTGCCGGGACGAATCGCGTTGCCGTTAATCTTCATGGGAGACTCTGGGTTCTTCAGCCTGTGTGTGAAAAGCGCGCGGACCATACCCAAAGCCCGGGCAAAGGGCAACGCCTGCTGTTGACCGGGGCGGGCAGGTTCCGAGCGTCCGCCGACTCGCGATCGAAGGTTTCAGATCTCTCCCTCGCGCGCCCCGCCATAGCGGCGCTCTTCGTCATAGTAGTCGTCGAAACCGACAATTTCTCGCAGCGTCGAAAAATCCAGCAGGCCGTCCGGATGCTGTTGCCCGCTCTTCATCGCCTGTAAAGTTTGCTGCAGGGCGTTCATGGCGGCGCTCAACAGCGTCAGCGGGTAGGCGGCGATGGAAAACCCCAGCGCCTCCAGGCGCGCCGGCGGTAACATCGGGGTTTCCCCGCCCTCGACCAGATTGGCCATCTTCCAGCCGGGCAGTTCCTGGCAGATCCGGGCCATTTCCGCTTCGTTCTTTGGCGCCTCGACGAACAGAATATCCGCGCCCTGCTCGGCGAAGCGGGCGGCCCGCTCCAGGGCTTCATCCAGGCCGTGGCCATGGCGGGCGTCGGTGCGCGCCAGGATCAGGATGTCCGATCCTTCGGCGCGGGCGTCGACGGCGGCCTTGATCCGATCGACCGCCTCCGACCGGCTGACCACTTCCTTGCCCTTGGTGTGGCCGCAGCGCTTCGGCGCCAGCTGATCCTCGATCATCACGGCGGCAAAGCCGGCCCGGGCATAGCCCGCCACCGTGCGTTTGACGTTGAGGGCGTTGCCGTAGCCGGTGTCGCCGTCGCCGATTACCGGAATCGAGGTGGCGGCGCAGATGTTGCGGCCTTGATCCAGGATCTCGCCGTAGGAGATCAGCCCGGTATCGGGCAGCCCCAGCCGGGCGGCGGATACGGCAAAGCCGCTCATGAAGGTCAGCGGAAAGCCGGCCTGCTCGATCATCTTGGCCGACAGGGCGTCGTAGCAGCAGGGCATCACGGTCAGGCCCCCCTCGCCCAGGAGGTTGCGCAGTGTATCGGCGGGCGTTTGCGTCATGTCGAACGGGCCTTTTTTACCGGAGGTAGGGCGGGAGGTGAAAAGCGGCGGCCGGCTGTTGGGTTCGGTTCTGATCGCCATGAGGTCGCCAACGAGCCTTTCAGCTAAAGTTTGAACGGAATAAACAGGGCGATGTCGGGCAGCAGGAAGATCAGGAAGACCGTCACCAGCATCAGCAGTAGGAACGGCCAGACACCGGCGGCCACCTCCGACATTCGCGCCTTGCCGACGGCCTGAATAACGTAAAGATTGAGGCCGACCGGCGGGGTAATCAGAGCGCATTCCACCATGATGACAAAGAAAACCCCGAACCAGATCGGGTCAATGCCCAAGGTCGCCAAGGACGGCGAGAGCACCGGCACCATGATCAGCATCATGGAGAGCGCTTCCAGGAACAGCCCCATAATCACCAGCACCAGCGCCACCACCAGGATGAACAGCGCCGGGCTGTCGATGTTGGCGGCGATCGTCGCGGAGATGTCCTGGGGAATGCGGTAGAGGGTAATGGCCTTGCCGAAAACCTTGGCCCCGGCAATGATCAGCAAAATCGCCACCGTGGTCACCATGGCCTCCAGCACCGCCTCGCGCAGGCCCTTCCAGCTTAGGGTGCGCAGCAGCAATCCGGTGATCACCAGCGCCACGGCAAAGCCGATTCCGGCCGCTTCCGTGGGGGTGAAAATCCCGGTGTAGATGCCCGCGATGATCACCAACGCCAGCACGATGGTTGGACTGGCGCGCAGCGACTTGCGCCAGCGCTCGGACCAGTCAGCCTTGGCCGTCGGTTCGTAGTTGCCGCTGAACCGGGCATAGAGCACCGAAAAGCCGATGAACAGACCGACCAGCAACAGCCCGGGGCCGATGCCCGCCAAAAACAGCGCGATGACCGACTCTTCCATGATGAAGCCGAAGACAATCATCGGGATGGAAGGCGGGATGAGGATTCCCAGGGTGCCCCCGGCCGCCAGCAGCCCGAAAACGAATCGACGAGGATAGCCGCGCGCGATCATCTCTGGAATGGCGACCGTGCCAATGGTGGCGGCGGTGGCCACCGAGCTTCCGGAAATGGCGGCGAAAATGGCGCAGCTCAGGATCGTCGCGACCGCCAGACCGCCGGGCCAATGCCCGACCCAGGCCTGCACCGCGGCGAACAGGTCCTTGCCGACCCCGCCCTTGAGCAGGACATTGGACATCAACAGGAAGAGCGGCACCGAAAGCAGCAGAAAGTTGTCGATGGTGCTGAGCAGACCGGCTGCCGGCATCAGCGGGGAAAAGTCCCGGTAGAGCAGCATGAGCGCGCCAAGCCCACCCAGCGCGAAGGCGACCGGGATGCCGACCAGCAGCAGGCCAAAGAGGAGAATAAGAACAATCACAGTGACCATGGGGGGGCTCGCGAACAGCGGAATTTATGAGGCGGCGGCGGGGGCGTGGCAGGTCAGTGGAGCGACTCGGCTTCTTCCGGTTCCGGTGGCAGTTGACCACCCGCCAAGCGCAAAAACTCCACAAGCGCTTGCAAGGTCAGCAGGCCGAAGCCCAGCGGGATGACGATCTCGCTGTACCAGTTGGGGATGTTCAGCATAGTGCCGGTGGAGCGTCCGCGAAGCAGCGAATCATAGGCGATTTCCCAGCCATACCAGGTGACCTGGGCGGCGAAACCGGCGATGAACAGCAGCGAAACCATCTCCGCCCAGCGCCGTCCCTGAGGGCTTAGGTGCACCAAAATCATAGTGATGCGGATGTGCTGGCGGCGATGCAACAGCAGCGCGGTCGCCAGGAAGGTCGCCCAAATCAACGCCAGTTGACTAAGCTCGGCGGCCCAAATCGTCGGCGCGTTGAACAGATAGCGGGCGGTCACCTCATAGGTGATCATCGCGCCGGTTAGGAAGAAGAGCCAGGCCGCGATCTGGCCCAAAAAGGCGCTCAGGCGGTCGATCAGACGCATGACAAAACTCCAGTTGGACGAACCCGGTTGAGCAAGCAAGGCGCGACGGGCGGCCGGCCCGGCCGCCGCCCAAGGCGCGCCCGATCCGACCGGAACGGGCGATCCACCAGACCGCCGCGCGATGCAACGGTCCCCTGCGCGGGCACGCGCAGGGCCTGGTAGGATGGCTTGGTGGATCGTGCGAAGGCGCGGCCGTGCCGATGATGGCCGTGCCGATGATGGCCGCGCCAGCCGTTAGTTCAAAGTCTGCGCGGCTTCCAGCACCTTGGCGCCCAGTTCACCGGCCGAGTCTTTGTACTGCTGTAGAACCGGGGCGGATCCGGCGCGCCATGCCGCAAGATCAGATTCACTCAGTTGGTAAATGGTCATGCCGTTTTCCTTGGCCGCGGCGTAGGCGTTGGCTTCGATTTCGGCAACCTTGTCACGCACGGTCTTGTCGGCCAGCGCGGCGGCCGCGGCGATGATATCCTTTTGATTCTGCGGCAGTCCCTGCCAGAATTTTTCGTTGATCACCACAATGAATTCAATGTCGGCGTGGTTGGTTACCGTGATGGTGTCCATGACTTCCCACAGCGAGCGCGCCTTCACGCCGGACACCCCGGTCATGCCCACGTCCACCGTTCCACGCTGGTAAGCCAGGTACTGCTCGGAGCCGGAAATCAGGGTCGGCGAGCCGCCGGTGGCCTTGATGAACTCGCCCAGGGTCTTGCCGAAGACGCGGACCTTCTTGCCCTTGATGTCGGCGGGCGTTTTGATCGGGGCGCCCTTGGACAGCATGATTGCGCCGCCATAGGCCTGCCACCAAAGAACCCGGCTGCCGGTGTTCAGGATGGCGTCGTCGAGCAGCCGGCGCACCGGGCTATCCGGGGCCGTGGCCTTGCGCACCGCTTCCTCGGAATTGAACATGAAGGGCTGATAGAAAATATCAACGGCGGGGATCTCGCCGACATAGCGGGTTAGCGAGGCGACGCCCATTTCGATCTGGCCGGAGGCGACGGCCTGTGGAACTTCCTTGTCCTTGTAGAGTTGCGCGGAGTCGTAAATTTCCACCGCGATCTCGCCGTTGGACTGCTTTTCGACCTCTTCCTTGAACACCAACAGGTTCTGGCCCAAGTGGCTCTTGAGCGGCAGTTGTAAGCTGATCCGTAGGGTGGTTTCGGCGGCTGACGCAGGCAGCGCCGCCAGGGTCAAGGCCCCCAGACCGGCCAAAGCGACCGTAAATTTTTTCATCGTTTTTCCTCCCGAAGGTTTCGATCTGTCCCAAAAGGCATCGGCTCTCCTTAGCCCCCGAAGGCCTGGTTGTTTTTTTTCGAGCAGACGCTAAAGTCGTCGGCTAGAGCGTGAGCGACCTGGAAAGAAGCGCTTGGCGCTTCGACACCGTCGTGCATCACCCTCTAACAGGTTGATAAGTGGTGGATTCATGGTTCAAACGACATTACGTCGCCGTACCGTTCGAACCGATCCGGCTCTAAGCTAAACCAGCCAGACAGCGACTCGCAAGCGATCGATGGGGCTTGTTGAATAGGGAGTGTGCTAATCATTCTCCCGGCCAGTGGCGGCGGATTTGCACCCCCGCGCGCCGAAAGTCCGGCGGTGAGGCGAAAAAACCAGCACCGCCAAAGGGTAAGCGTTTCTTACCTAAATCCCGGGATGCAAATCAGAGCCGAAAAAGCGGCGGATTTTTCCCGTATTTCGCGCGAAAATATTTTTTCCCAACCCAAAGAATGGCGTGGCGCCGCGCCGTGAACGACAGGCGGCGAGCTTGGGTCGGAAGCTAATCGCTGCTCTTGTCGAGCCGGTCGATGAGCTCGTTAAAGGCTTGAATGGCGACGGCGGGCCCGGCGCCGTGGGTCCAGATGGCATCGCCGACCGCCAGGAAGTCGGTGCCGGTGGCGATGATTTCCGGGGCGCTTTCCAAGGTGACGCCGCCCCAGGCGATGGAGGGAATTTCCATCACCTCCGACCACCAGGTCAGCAGCTCTTTGTCCTGGGCGTCAAAACAGACGTAGTCGGCGCTCGCTTCGCCCGCCACCATTCCCAAATGGCGGGATTGGCTGCAGTCGGCGCCGAGAATCAGGTCGCTGCCCAAGGCCGTGCGTAACGATCCCAGCTTTTTGGCGTCAGCGGGCACATGGACGCCATCGCAGCCCAGTTCGCCCACCAGATCGGCGCGCTCTTCCACCAAAAAGGCGACTTCGGCGTCTTGGACCAGCGGGCAGAGGGTCACCACCGCATCGCGGACCAGGGCTTCGCTCCCGCCGCCGGTTTGCAACAGCACCGACGCGACGTCGCCGGCCGCCAGCGCCTTGATCAGCGCTTCGGAAAAGCGCGGCAAATCTTGTTCGCCGGTAACCAGGTCTGGTGGCGTCACCAGGAATAGGCGGCTGCGCAACAGCTTGTGCTCCTCGTTTCGAAGGCCCTCGTGGACAGCCCTGCTGGAGAGTTACGGCGGACGGTTCCGGTAAGAGACCAACAGAACCGTCCCGCCGCCGGTTTGACGCGCCAGCGGTTTAACGTTCGACCTGGGTTAAAATTTACCCTGGTAGATTTTGACGATGTTGTCGAGCAGTTCCAGGGCTTGATCGCGCGGACGCTGGAAAGAGTTGCGGCCGATGATCGAGCCATTGGCGCCGCCTGCGGCGATCTGCCGAATCTCGTCGTAAACCGAGTCGGTGCTTTTGGCGCCGCCCCCGGAAAAGACTACGATGCGGCGGCCGGCAAAGGAGGCCTGCATCACATGGGCGATGCGCTTGTCCAGGCTGGAAAGGTCGACGGCGGCCTTGTCCAGGGCGGCTTTGGCTTCGGGCTGGTCGACATGGGCGGTTGGCGGCTTGACCTTGATGATGTGGGCGCCAAGCAACGCGGCCAGATGGGCGGCGTAGGCGGTGACGTCGACGGCGGTTTCGGCGTCCTTGTTCAGGTTGCCGCCACGCGGGTAGGACCAGAGAACCACGGCCAAGCCAACAGCCTTGGCTTCGGCGCAGAGCTCGCGGAACTCTTCCATCATCTCGAACTGGTCGTCGGCGCCGGGATAGATGGTAAAGCCGATGGCGGCGCAGCCCAGGCGAAGCGCGTCCTCGACCGAGCCGTAGACCGCCTGATCTTTATGCGTGGCGTGGCTGTTGGAAGAGTTCATCTTCATGATGGTCGGAATGGCGCCGGCGAAGGTATCCGCGCCGGCTTCCAGCATACCCAGCGGCGCGGCATAGGCGTTCAGGCCGGCGTCAATCGCCAGTTGGTAGTGATAGTGGGGGTCGTAGGCGGGTTGATTGGGGGCGAAGCTGCGGTCCGGGCCGTGCTCGAAGCCCTGGTCGACCGGCAGGATGACAAGCTTGCCGCTGCCACCCAACTTACCGTGCATGAGGATGCGGGCGAGATTGGTTTTGGTGCCCGGATTGTCGCTCTCATAGTTGGCAAGGATGCGCTTGACGCGCTGGGTGATCCGCATGGTCTTCTCCCTAGGGAACTGAAAAGGGGGCGCGCGAGGCTGCTGCCCTGAAAATTCTGCCAAATTCAATAGCCGAGCTGCCCCGGAAAGGCAATTGCGGCAAGATCGCTTTTCCGCTGATTTCACGGCAATTCGGCTGATTATTTGCATCCGAACGCCAAAATCGACGCTTTCAACCGCCGGCCGGGCGGGGGCGCCGGTTGCGCGGGCGGTTTCAATCCGCCTCCGCGTCGCCTCCGTCGCGTTTCCCGCGCGTGGGGCGCAGGTGACCGGTTGGGTCGCGCAGCCACGCCTGGAACCGCTGTTCGACGAAGCGGTAACCGGGCGCGGCGCGACTTGGCACCTCAAGCTGCCGTAGGTCCAAGGACGGGGGACGGCGGCGCAGGATTTTTGCCTGCCCCATCGAGGCCAGGTCCTTGAGTTGCGTCGCCGCCCGCGCATCACCGGTGAACAGTATCCGCTGGCAGCCCTGCTGAAGCGCGCTCAAGGCGTGGCCGGCGGCGTCGTCGCAGTCCAGCCAAACCTGCTGCTCGATCGTGGGAAAGCTGGGCCGGAGCGTCGCCAAGAGCGCGAGAAACCAGCCCACGCCGAGATAGGCGCCGGCGCCCGGCGCGGTTAAAAGCAGCAGGGCAAGCTTGGCGCGCCGCGCCGCCGTGAGCGCGAACCGGGCCTGGTCGAGCGAATGAAACAGCACGGCCTGGCCGACCGGCAGTGATCCCTCGACGGCGCCGTGTCTCGGCGCGCTCAACAGCCGCGCGCCGTCTGACGGGCCGGACAGCCGGCTGGGGCGACAGCCCAAGGCGGCGGCACGGTCGAACGCGGTGGGATGATCGA
>CAXBMB010000064.1:0-19184 GCA_963976695.1 uncultured Rhodovibrionaceae bacterium | reverse complement strand
AACTTCAACCCCTGCTCCCGGGCGCACGTCGCAGCCATCTGATAGCCGGCGTCGGCATGACGCATCACGCCACTGGCCGGATCGTTGAACAGCACCCGTTCCAGGCGTTTGGCGGCCGCGTCGCTGCCGTCCGCCACGATCACCACGCCTGCGTGCTGGGAAAAGCCCATCCCGACGCCGCCGCCGTGATGGATCGACACCCAGGTGGCGCCGCTGGCCGTGTTCAAGAGAGCGTTGAGCAGCGGCCAATCCGACACCGCGTCGGAGCCGTCCTTCATGCCTTCGGTTTCCCGGTTCGGACTGGCGACAGAGCCGGAATCCAAGTGATCCCGCCCGATGACGATCGGGGCTTCCAGTTCGCCCGACCTGACCATTTCGTTAAACGCCAGGCCCAAGCGGTGCCGTTGGCCCAGGCCGACCCAGCAAATGCGGGCGGGCAAGCCCTGGAACTGGATGCGCGCGCGGGCCATATCCAACCAGGTGTGAAGCTGGGGGTCGTCGGGGATCAGCTCCTTCACCTTTTGGTCGGTCTTGTAAATGTCTTCCGGGTTGCCCGACAGCGCCACCCAGCGGAACGGCCCGACGCCGCGACAAAACAGCGGCCGAATGTAGGCCGGAACGAAGCCGGGGAAATCAAAGGCCTTGTCCAGCCCGGCCTCCAGCGCCATCTGGCGGATGTTGTTGCCGTAGTCCACCGTTGGAATCCCCAAGGCGTGGAAATCCAACATGGCTTGGACCTGCGTCTTCATCGAAAGCTTGGCCTCGGCCATCACCTTGGCCGGGTCGCGCGTGATCATGTCTTCCCATTGTTCCAGCGTCCAACCCGCCGGCAGGTAGCCGTTCAAGGGGTCGTGGGCCGAGGTTTGATCGGTAACGGCATCGGGGCGAATGCCCTGCCTGACCATTTCCGGGAAAATCTCCGCGGCGTTGCCCAACAAACCGACCGAAATGGCCTGGCCGTCGGCATGGGCCCGGCTGACAAGCGCGACGGCTTCATCGATGGTCTTGGCCTGACGATCCAGATATCCGGTGCGCAGGCGCATGTCGATGCGCGAGGGACGGCACTCCACCGCGATCATCGACGCGCCCGCCATGGTCGCGGCCAGGGGCTGGGCGCCGCCCATGCCCCCCAGGCCGCCGGTCAGAATCCACTTGCCCGTCAGGTCGCCGTCAAAATGCTGACGCCCCATCTCGGCAAAGGTCTCATAGGTTCCCTGCACAATGCCCTGGCTGCCGATATAGATCCACGACCCGGCGGTCATCTGGCCGTACATCATCAGGCCGTCACGGTCGAGCTTGTTGAAATGCTCCCAATTGGCCCAGTGCGGCACCAAATTGGAGTTGGCAATCAGCACCCGCGGCGCATCGCTGTGGGTCTTGAAGACCCCGACCGGCTTGCCGGACTGCACCAGCAACGTTTCATCTTCTTCCAGGTCTTTAAGGCTGGCCTCGATGCGGTCAAAGGCCTCCCAGTTCCGCGCGGCCCGACCGATGCCGCCGTAAACCACCAGCTCTTCGGGCTTTTCAGCCACCATCGGGTCGAGATTGTTCCGCAACATCCGATAGGCGGCTTCGGCGCCCCAATTCTTGGTGTTCAATGCGCTCCCGTGCGGGGCTTTGATGACGCGGCTGTTGTCGCGGCGGGTAAAAGAGGTCACGGCTAAAAATCCTCCGGAAGGGACGTCGGTCTGTGGTTGCTGTTGCCTGCGCCAAGCGCTGCTTTCACGTCGATCACACTCTGGGTCTTCCGTCGGGACGGTAGGAAAACCGCGTGCCAAAGCTGTGGCTCGATCCCGGGTGCGTCAGACGGGCGCTGGTTACCACCTGCGCGCCGGACCAGGTTCTCCGGCGCATCTGCAAGGCCGGCTCGCTCTCGGGCATTTTCAAGAGTTGGCGCACCCAACCTTCCGGTATCACCGCCTCGACGATGTGCTCGACCTCGGTTGCCGGCGCGACTTTGGACAGGTGTTGGTTCGGGGTCTGGCTGGTGAAATCCAAGCTCATATAGTCGGGCGCCAGGGCTGGATTGACATAGCGGTCCTCCACCTGCAACGGCTTGCCATCCGCCAGATGCACCAGAACGGAATGGAAAACCTCCTGCCCCGGCTCGATCTGCAACGCGCGGGCGATGGTGTCACTGGCGGTTTCACGTCGCAGCAGTTCGAGCTGGGCGCTGTGTCGACCACCTTTTTCGGTGATCTCGTCGGCGATGTTGCGCAGTTCCATCAACTCCACTGGCGCGCGCCGCTCGGCGACAAAGGTGCCGGTTCCCTGGACACGGACCAACTGACCCTCCTGCGTCAGTTCGCGCAGCGCCCGGTGGACGGTCATGCGACTCACGCCGATGTCGCGCACCAACTGGTTTTCCGAGGGAACTTTGTCCCCCGCCTGCCAGACGCCATCATTAATCTTCAGCAGGATTTGCTGCTTGATCTGCTCATAGAGCGGCGCGGGCGCGGTCATCGGCGGTTCCTTGTAACGGGGGTTTCAACGAGCACGGTCTAACCCTCTTCCTGTAGCCCCATATAGGCCTCGATCATCGCCGGGTCGCTGCGTGCCTCTTCGGCGCTTCCCTGCCAGACAATGCGACCAGATTCCAAAACGCAGACCCGATCCGCCACTTCGAGCGCCCGCTTGGTGCTCTGCTCGACCAGCAAGACGGTTAGACCCTGCTGTTTCAAGCGGGCGACGGCGGCGTAGCAGACGTCCACCGCCTTGGGCATCAGCCCCAGGGAAACCTCGTCGATCATCAGCAGACGAGGACGGGCCATCAGCGCGCGACCAATGGCCAGCATCTGCTGCTCGCCGCCCGACAGCGTTCCGGCCAGTTGGGTAAAGCGTTCGCGCAGCCGCGGGAACAGCTCCAGCACCAGCTCCTGCTGTTCAACCCCTTGCGCGCGCGGCCGGCTGTAGCCCCCGACCAACAGATTTTCCTCAACCGAAAGATCGCTGAACAAACGGCGGCCTTCCGGGGCCACGGCAATCCCGGCCGACACCCGATCCTTGACCGCCAGGCTGGTGATGTCCCGGCCGTCGAATTCGATACAGCCGCCCAGCACCTCGACATGGCCCGCCACCGACATCAATGTGGAGGACTTGCCGGCGCCATTGGCCCCGACCAAGGCAAAGACGCTGCCCTCTTCCACATCTATCGAAAGGTCATGGGTGGCGGAAAACGCGCCATAGCCGACGGTCAGGTCGATTAGGCGCAGGATCGGTTTGGCCGGCGCGGCCTGTTTCGTCTCAAGCGCCTCTGGTATCTGTGGCGTTTGTGGCGTCTCTGGTATCTGTGGCGCCTGTGATGATTGTGATGTCATGCCGCCTGCCCTCCCTCGGCTTCCTCGCCCAGATACGCGGCGCGAACACGGGCATCTCTCATCACCGCCTGCGGCGCGCCGGCGGCGAGATTGCGGCCATTGTCCAGCACCACCAGACGGCTGCAGATCCGCAGGACTTCGCCCAGATTGTGTTCAATCAGAATGATCGACAGACCGGCGCTGTTGAGCGAAAGAATGGTGTCGGCCAACTTCTCCGCTTCCTTGTGGTTCAGCCCCGCTAAGGGCTCGTCCAACAGCAGCAGCCGCGGCGACAAGGCCAAGGCGCGCGCCATTTCCAGCCGCTTGAGATAGCCAAGCGGCAACTTTGACGGCTCGGCCTCCGCCGCCTCGGCGATGCCCACTAGTTCCAGCAGTTCGCGCGCACGGCTGCGTTCCGCCGAACGATCCCGGTGCAGCAGCGCCTTCCAGGGGTTCTCCGTCTTGGCCGCGCCGGCGGCAAAGGTCACGTTGTCCAGCACCGAAAGGGATCGGAAAGGCCGGACGAGCTGCTGGGACAGCCCCAGCCCCAACCGCACCCGCGCCTGGACCGGCAGGTGGGAAATGGCTTGCCCCTCCAGGGCGACCTCGCCGCTGTTCGGCGACACCACGCCGGTAATCGCGCGCATGCAGGTCGTCTTGCCCGCGCCGTTGGGGCCCATCAATCCGAGAAGCTCGCCTCGAGCCAGGGAAAAAGTTACATCGCGCAGCGCCTGCACGCCGCCGAAAGAAACGCACAGCCGCTTGACCTCCAACAACGCGCTCATGTTCGGCCCTCCTTCGCCAGGATCTGCCGTTTGTCGTGGCGGCCCCGACCGAGCAGCCGCTTGACCAAGCCGGCCAGCCCGTCGGGACTGAAGCGCATCGCCAGGAACAGCAGGCCGCCGTAGAACAGCAGCTTGAACTCGGCGATAAATTGCAGCCACTGCGGCAACAGAGTCAGGACCAAGGCGGCGACAACCACCCCCGGAACCGAACCGATTCCGCCGATCACCACAATCGACAGCACCGTGATCGATTCGGTAAAGCCAAAGGAATCGGGTCCGATGTATTTGATTTCGTGCGCATAAATCCCACCGGCGACACCGGCGATGGCGGTTCCCATGGCAAAGGCCGCCAGCTTGTAGCGCGCCACATCCGTCCCGACCATTCGCGAGGTATCTTCGTCGTCGGCAATGGCGTCAAAGGCGAACCCCATCCAACTGCGCTTCACGTAAAGCGACAGCAGGATCACCGCCACGGCCAGGGCCACGACCAAAGCCAGAAAACCCAACCGGCCAAGGCCGGGGTCGGGAATCCCGAAGATCCCCATCTCCCCGCCCAGCCAGTCCTGCTGCCGGACAATGCCGATAAAGAGAAAATTCACCCCCATGGTGGTGATCGCCAAAAAGTCGTCGCGAACCCGCAGTGACGCCAACCCGACGATCACCCCCAGGATGCCGGCCAGCACCCCGCCCAGCGGCAGGGCCAGGAAGAACGGCAATCCAGAGGTGGTCAACAGGGCGGCGCCATAAGCCCCCATGCCGTAGAAAGCCGCATGGCCGAGCGAAATCTGGCCGCAGTAGCCGGTGATAAGATTGAGCGAAAGCGCCAGGATCACCGCGTTGGCCGCCAAGATCGCCAGCGAAATTTCATATTCCATGACCTCAAACCTTTCCGAACAGGCCCTGCGGGCGCACCATCAGGACAACGATAAGAAAGGCAAAGGCAATGGCGTCGCGATCCAGGAAAGCGCCCAGGTAGATGGTGCCGAAAGATTCGATCACCCCGAGCGCCAAGGCGGCGATGAGGGTGCCCCGCACGTCGCCCAGGCCGCCCAGCACGATGATCGCCAGGGCCTTATAGCTGGGCACGGAGCCCATGGTCGGCTCCACCAGGTTGTTCAGCAGCGCCACCATCACGCCGGCCGCCGCCGCCAAGGCCGAGCCGATGAAGAAGTTGAGGTAGCGAACCTTGACGATATCGATACCAAAGGACTGCGCCATCGCCGGGTCGGTCACGGTGGCGCGCCAAGCCATGCCAAGCCGGGTCTTGCCCGCCATCACCGCCAGTCCGCCGATCAACACCAAGGCGCCCGCCATGGTCACCAGTTCGGCCTGCTTCAGGCTGAAGCCCGCCCAGGTGATCGCCGCCGACAGCGGGGGATCCTGATAGGAAAGACCGTAGGGGCCAAAAATTAGCCGGTAAATCTCCTCCATGGCGATGAACAGGCCGATGGAGGCGATCAGCGCCACGAAGGGCGGCTTGTCAAGGATCGGCTGATAACACAGCCGGTACAGCAAAATCCCCAACAGCCCAACCACGACCATGGCGATCACTACCGCCAGCAACAGCGATCCGGTGGCGTTGGTGACCAAGACACCGATGTAGCCGCCCAGGGTGAAAAGCCCGGCATGGGCCACGTGCAGGATGCGCAGCAGCCCATAGACCAATGTCAATCCGACCGCGATGAGGGCATAGATCGAACCCTGCACCAGCCCTTGCATGGTGAGTTCAAAGAAAAGCATCGGAAAACCTGTCGTTGACCAACGCGGCGGCGGCCTGGCGGCGGCCACAACGTAAAATATGAAAACCCAAGGACCGGGATACCCGAGGCCGGCGGTCGAGCTTGCAACCCGACCGCCCCTTCAGCATCGCTAGATCAGCGCCGCCCGTCACACAAGACAGCCGGTTACTTGGGACAGGCCCTACTTGGTGGGCGGGGCCAGCAGTTCAGGATCGCTGATCACCGAATGACGCCGCCACGCGCCATCCTTGACGATTTGAACCTGCACGTCTTTTTGCACTTCCCCCAATTGATTGAAGGAAATGGTCCCGATCGAGGTTTCAACCGAAATCGCGGCGATGGCGTCGCGCAGCGCCTTGCGATCAGTACTGCCGGCTTTCTTCAGGGCCGCGGCCAGAACCTTAATGGCGGTGTGGCCGGACGCGGCCACCATGTCGGCCTTGTAACCGGCCTTTTCCTTGAACTGTCGGATGAAATCCTTGGTCTCCGGCTTGTTGGAGTCCCGATCCAAAGAGGTGGTGATGATCACGCCTTCGGCGGCGGCCCCGGCGATCTCGATGAATTTCTCCGAATCATAGCCTTCCTGGCCGATGACCGGCACCTCAATGCCGCCGGAGCGGAACTGGCTGACCAGCGGTCCGGCGGTAAAGAAATAGCCCGATGCGTAGATGACATCCGGATTGTCGGACTTCACCTTGGATACGATCGAGCCGAACTGCCGGTCCTTGATCGAATATTCGTACTCGTTGACCACCTCGACACCGTACTTGCCCGCGGCCTCGCGAAACCCCGCGGCCAGCGACTTGCCAAAGTCGTTCTTCAGGGTGACGATCACCGCCCGCTTCTTGCCAAGTCCCTTCCCGGCCAGTTGCGCGCCCGCGCGCCCCTGGACCTCGCCGACGAAGGCGGTACGGAAGACATAGTCGCCCGCCCGGGTGATGTCCGGGTGAACCGCAAAGGCGGAGATGTATGGCACCGATTGGGACTGGAAGACGCCGGCCGCCGCCCGGGTGGCGCCTGAATAGCTGCCGGAAATCGCCGCGACGACGTTATCCTTGGTGGCCAACTTAATGGCGATCGGCGCGGATTCCTTTGGCGAGGCCTGGTCATCATAGACCACCAGCTCAAGCTTCTCGCCGTTAATGCCGCCGGCGGCATTGACCTGCTCAACAGCCAATTCGGCCCCGGTCAGCGCCGACTGGCCATCCGCCGCGGCGAAGCCGGTCAGCGGAACGTTCATGCCAATCTTGATCTGCGCCACGGCCGGAGAGGCGGCCAGACTGCCCGCCAACAGCAGGCTCCCGGCCAGGCCGATCAGGCTGTTATTCAACACGCTCATGGTTTTTTGCCTCCAGATAATCGCCAAAAATCTTTAACCGTAAGGCTGACCGAGTCCTCTTGACCTCTCTACGAGGATGAGGAATTCTCATTTATTTTCTATACGTTAGGTCCGTTTCTTGAGCGCTGTTACGCCCAATCGCCTCACCGGTTGACGAGTCATTCTATACATGTATATACAACTTTGGTCAATCGATCTTAATCGCCCCCTTTGCCGACGGCTGCGCCAACCGGATAGCGCCGCAAACAAAAGAGGGTCGAGAGGAATAGCCCGAACGCAAGAGACCCGGAGAACGACCCTAATCCGCAAGACCGTCCGCAAGCCGGGGCGCCCCGATCCCGAAACGCCCGCCGGTCCCCGCCACCCCGCCAATCTGAGGACTTCCGATGACCGTCTACAGCTACACCGCCGGCCCCCTGCCCCTCTTGATGTCGATCCCACATCTGGGCGAAGAGATCCCCGCAGACATCGCCAGCCGCCTGCTGCCAAGCGCCTTGGGTTCAGATGACACGGATTGGTATCTCGACCGCCTCTACAGCTTTGCCACCGACCTCGGCTTCTCAATCCTGCAAGCGAAGAAGTCTCGTTATGTGATTGACCTCAATCGAGATCCTTCCGGAACCTCGCTCTATCCCGGCGCCGACACCACCGAACTCTGCCCCACCAGCAGTTTTTCGCGCCAGCCACTCTATGCCGAGGGCAACGCGCCGGGCGACGCGGAAATCGCCGCCCGCGTGGCGACCTATTGGCGGCCTTACCACGACGAAATTTCTCAACGCCTAGCCGCCATGCGGGCCGAACACGGCGTGGCGCTGCTTTTTGACTGCCATTCAATCCGTTCACGGGTGCCGCGCTTCTTTGCCGGTCGCTTGCCCGATTTCAACCTTGGAACCGGTGGCGGCAGCGCCTGCGCGCCGGAACTGGAAACCCGCCTCGCCCAAGCCCTGCGGCAGGACCCGCGCTACGAAACCGCCGTCAATGGCCGCTTCAAGGGCGGCTACATCACCCGGCACTACGGCCAGCCCGCCCACCGCATCCACGCCTTCCAGCTTGAACTCTCCATGGCGACCTATTCGGACGAAAACCTGCCGCGCCCGACTTATGACGCCGCCAAGGCCGCCCAGCTGCGACCCAGCCTGCAAGGGCTGTTACAGACCGCAAAGGACTGGATCCTGTCGCAAAGCCGGTAAGGCCCCGCGCCGGTAAGGCCCGGCGATCACCGTTGGTCGGTAATCTCGCCCGCCAACACCCGCTGCAGCAGCGGGTTGTCACCGATCCGATAGGCCAGCTCGGCGGGCTCGCCAATCGCCCAAAGCGCCAAGTCGGCGCGCTTGCCCACCTCCAAGGTGCCGCGATCGGCGGCCAAGCCCAGGGCCGCCGCGCCGTTGCGGGTTATGCCGGCCAGCGCCTCTTCCGGGGTCATGCGGAACAGCGTGCAGGCCATGTTCAACATCAACAGCAAGGAGGTAACCGGCGACGAGCCTGGATTGCTGTCGCTGGCCAGCGCGATGGGCACGCCGGCGGCGCGCAACGCCGGGATCGGCGGCAGCTGGGTTTCCCGTAGAAAATAAAACGCGCCGGGCAACAGCACCGCCACGCTGCCGGCGGCGGCCAAGGCGTCGACGCCATCCTGGCCCAGGAATTCCAAGTGATCGGCCGACAGCGCGCCGAACTCGGCCGCCAACAGGGATCCTTTCAGATCGCTAAGCTGCTCGGCATGCAGCTTAACCGGCAAACCCCGCCTCTTGGCCGCCTCAAACACCTGACGGGTTTCCGCCAGCGAAAAGCCGATGCCCTCGCAGAAGGCGTCGACCGCATCCACCAACCCCTCGGCGGCGGCGGCGGGCAGGGCCTGATCGCAGACCAGATCAATGTACCCCTGGCTGTTTCCGTCGAACTCCGACGGCAGGGCGTGAGCGCCCAGAAAAGTGGTGCGCACCTCCAGCGGCAGGGCCTTGCCCAGTTCGCGCGCCACCCGCAGCATTTTGATTTCGGTGGCGACATCCAAACCATAGCCGGACTTGATCTCCAAGGTGGTCACCCCTTCGCTCATCAGCCGCTCGGCCCGTTCGGCGGCGGTGACGAAGAGCGTCTCCTCGGACGCGGTGCGGGTGGCGGTGACGGTGGCGCGAATGCCGCCGCCGGCGCGGGAAATTTCCTCGTAGCTGGCGCCCTCCAGCCGCAGTTCAAACTCCCGCGCGCGGCTGCCGCCGTAAACCAGATGGGTGTGGCAATCGACCAGTCCCGGCGTCATCCAGGCGGACCGCCCGCCGGCCAGTTCCTCGGCGTCGATGACGTTCCGCGCCAAGTCTTCCGGTTGGCCGGGAAGCTCCTTTCGCGGACCGAGCCAGGCAATCTTTCCGTCGGCAACGGCCAAGGCCGCGCCCTTCAGCGCGCCATAACTTTCCTGACCGGCCACCATGGTGGCCAAGGACAGATTAACCCAAAGATAGTCCCACTTCCGCCCGGTCACACGACCTCTCCCTTTTTCCGTTGGCGCCCCACCCTCGCGACCCCGCATTCAACAGCGAAACCGAAAGGAGATACAAGGGACCGCTTGCTCCGGCAATAACCAGCTTGTATATACAGGTATAGGCTATTGAGGAACCGCGTCAATGAAGAAGCTGCTTTGTGAACGTGCCCGACTGCCGGAGGGATGGCGCGACAACGTTTTGCTCACCCTGAATGATCGGGGGGCGATCGCCGCGCTGACCCCCGACTACGACCCGGCGGCCCAAGCCCCGGATCCGACCGAGCGCCGAGCGGCGACGATAGAGCGGATAGCGGGGGCCTGTCTGCCCGGGCTGGCCAATCTGCATTCCCATGCCTTCCAGCGGGCCATGGCGGGCTTGGCCGAGGTGGCCGGTCCGCGCGGCGATTCCTTTTGGACCTGGCGCAAGGTGATGTACGGCTTTCTGGCCAAGATAACGCCGGACGACCTGGAGATCATCGCCGCGCAGCTCTATCTGGAAATGCTCAAGGCGGGTTATACCGCGGTGGCCGAGTTCCACTACCTACACCACGACCTTGACGGTCGCCCCTACGCCGACCCGGCCGAGATGTCCGAGCGCATCATCGCCGCGGCCGACACCACGGGTCTGGCCCTGACCCACCTGCCGGTGCTGTATAATTACAGCGGCTTTGGCGGTTTGCCCGGCAACGACGACCAACTCCGCTTCCGCCACGACGCGACGCGCTTCCTCACGTTGCTGCAGACCCTGCAAGGCCGGCATCAGGGCAAGGCCAATCTCACCCTGGGTCTGGCGCCCCATTCCCTGCGGGCGGTCACGCCGGCGCTGATGGACGAGGTTTTGGCCGGCGTGGAAACGTTCCTGCCGGGCTGTCCGCTGCACCTTCACATCGCCGAGCAGACCCAGGAAGTCGACGACTGCCTGGCCTGGTCGGGCAAGCGCCCGGTGCAGTGGCTGCTGGACCATCAGGCCGACAAGGGCCGAGCCCTGGACGAGCGCTGGTGTCTGATCCACGCCACCCACCTGACGGCCGAGGAAACCCGTGGGTTGGCGGCCAGCGGCGCGGTGGTCGGGCTTTGTCCCACCACCGAGGCCAATCTTGGCGACGGCCTCTTTCCCATTGTCGACTACCTGGCGGAGGGCGGCGCCTTCGGCCTGGGGTCTGACAGCCATATCACTGTTGACCCAACCGAGGAGTTGCGGCTGTTGGAGTACGGCCCGCGCCTGACCGACCGGGGGCGCAACCTGCTGGCCGGCGGTGAGGGCCGCTCCACCGGCGCGCGGCTCTATCACGCCGCCGCCAAGGGCGGGGCCCGGGCCCTGGGCCGGAACAGCGGCGCGCTTGCCGTTGGCCGACAAGCTGATTTCATCGTGCTGGACCACCAGGATCCGGCCTTGATTGGACGCCAGGGAGATCAACTGCTGGATAGCTGGATTTTCTTCAACGGCCCCAGCCGCCCGCTGTCCAAGGTCTTCGTTGCCGGGCGCGAAGTCATCACCGACGGCCATCACCGCCAAGAAGCAGCCATTTCCCAACGCTATCGGGACTGCCTGCGACGGCTGCTGGGTTAATTCTGCAAAGCCGGCAAAACCAGGCCGCCAAGGGAAGACAAAATTAACCTTTCAAGAACCATAATTGCGACCCCTGTCGTTTTCGCTGCCCGAGGCCTTGATGTCCCACGCCGACCCTTCCCTTTTCGACCGCTCCAACCAAACGCTGGAGACCCTGCTCAAGCAAGGTGACATCAACCAGGCGGCCCAGCGCTGCGAAGCACGCCTGCAAGCCAACCCAAAGGACCCGGCCGCCTGGTTCTATTTGGCGCACGTCGGCATGCGGCAGGGTGACCTTGACAGCGCCCTGCAATTTCTCGACTCCTGCCTGGCCATCCAGCCGTCAAACCTCGCCGCGCTTCGCACCAAGGCGGAAATCGCCTTTGCCCTGGGCCGGGACAACCTGCTCCGCGCAACCCTCGACCTGCTGTTCAAGCACCACAAAAACGATCCGGTTGGCCGCAATCTGCTGGGTCTGCTGTACAAAAAGAATGGCGAGGTTGTCTTCGCCAGGGAAATTTTTTCCCTCTGCGCCAAGGACAACCCAACGTTTGTGCCGGCCCTGTCCAACCTGGCGCGCTGCAGTCAAAGCTTGGGGCTGTGGGAAGACGCCATGGCGAATTACGACAAGTCCCTGGCCCTGGCGCCCGACCAACCGGCCACGATTGCCGAACGCGCCGGACTGCTGGATGAAATGGGGCAATCCGACCAGGCCTATTCAATTTTGAAGGCGTTGATCGCCCGCGCGCCAACCTCGATTTCCGTCGCGGTGAGCTTCATCAACATGGCGGTTCGGCAAAAGAAGGCGCAAGAAGCCGAGGCAGTTTTCGAACGGGTGGCGCAAGGCCCGCTGCGCAGTCCAGGCGACGCCCAGTCGGTCGCCTTTGCCGGCGCCCAGCTGCACGACAGCCTTGGCAATCACGATCAAGCCTTTGAGCAGCTGGAACGGGCCTTGGCAAAGTCGCCCCGGGTCTATGATGCCCAGGCCGCCGAAGCCGTCGCCAACGCCATCATCGAATTCTTCCCCGCGCCGTCGGCACAACGCCCGCACGCTGGCGACAGCCAGCTTCCCACCCCGATCTTCGTTGTCGGCATGCCGCGCAGCGGCACATCGCTGACCGAGCAACTGCTGGGACGGTCGCCGCTGGTGCGCAAGGGCGGCGAACGGCGGGAATTGGGCGTGGCGGCTTATCATCTCGGCTTAACCAACCTAAACGGGGAATACCTCTGCCCGCCGCAGCTGTCCCAACAGCAGATAGAAGAAGGCCGGGCCCTCTACTACAAGGATTTGCCCGCGGCGCAGTTAGACCGCCGGTTTCTTGTCGATAAGTTGCCCGGCAACATCAACAACCTGGGTGTGGCGCGGCAACTTTTTCCAGAAGCCCCTTTGATCCTGTGTCGCCGCGACCCGCGCGACGTGTCGCTGTCATGCCTGATGCAAAACTTCAGCGAAGGCAGCGCCTTTTCCTTTTCGATGTCGGCCATGGGGCATTATTACGGTTGCTATCACCGCATCGAAGATCATTGGCGGCGCTATTTCGGGGCGCAACTCTACCTGCTGGACTATGCCGCGCTGGTCAGTTCCCTGGACAGCGAACTGCCCCGGCTGTTCGCCCACTGCGGGCTACCTTTCGAGGAACAAATGCTCTCCCGCGAGGGCAGCACGGGCCGGGTCGCCACCGCCAGCTATTACCAGGTGCGCCAACCGATCTATCAAAGCTCGATCCAGCGCTGGCGACACTATGAAAAGCATCTGGGCCCGCTGATCGATGCGCTGGAACAGGCGGGCGTTCCGCTGCCCTAAAGGGTGATCGGCGCTGTCGCCAAGCACCCTCTAACATGCGGATAAACGTTGGATTTACCGAAAGCGCCCCGCCGGCCCTTCGGTTCAGATGAGCTGCTCGGCTGATTTATCTGCTTGGAATAACGCGCGCGGTCAATCCCAGCGGTCGATCCCAGCGGGTCGATGTCTGTGGCCGATCGGCCGGGCTTTGATAGTCTGGGGAAAAGTCTCAGGTCGTGATATCCAGCGCTTCGCCGATCATCTCCTGGCTGGTGCGCTGAACCTGAACATTGGCGCCATAGGCGGCCTGCGCCCGAATCATGGTGGTGAATTCACCTTCCAAGTCCACGGCGCTGACGAACGGCGACCCTGGGCTGGTTTCCGAGCCCTCGGAAACCAGATTGTTTTTATCCTGCGAATTCTGCTGGCGGCCATAGGCCTGTTGCACCAGCGGCTGAGCCGACCGCTGAACTTCCGCCGGCGCGCCGCTGCCCGACTGCGTAACTTGATCGACCCGCAGAGGAACAAAGCTCTCGGGCCGCGAGTTTCCGGCCGCCGTGGTTGGCTGAACCGCCGGCACCGTGGCAACAGATTTCGCCGTCGACGCCACGCGACGCGGGCTCGACAGGGATTCGGACACAATATTGCTTAACGGCGAAATCATTGTTCTTCTCACATTAACCTATTCCATAGTTATGTGTAGTCGGGGCGAAATGCAACCGAAAGTTTTTATGAATTATTTACCTAAAATTTTATAGGAAATAGCGCTTGATCAACAACTTGCCACCCCGTACCGGCCTGCTCACGCCGCCGTCAAGATAGCCGCCTTTGGTTAAAACCGGCCGATTTCACCCCTGCCGACGCGCGGCCCAAGCCTGATGCCCCGACCGATTCCCGCTGCCGCGCCAGCGAAATATTCGAAAAATATATATCGAATTGGAATATATCGCTTGAACCTATTGCCAGACGATATATTTAATCTCCACCGCCAACAGTCAGAGAAGATAAACCCGTCGTGCAGGCAAAAATACTTTGCTTATCCGCGCTGTTACAGGGACCGGCTTCCGGGTATGAAATCAAAAAAACCCTGGAGCAGCCCCCGTTCGAGCACTTTCAAGACGCCGGTTTCGGGTCGATCTACCCGGCCTTGACCAAGCTGGCGAGCGAAGGGCTGGTGGAGGTCACCGAAATGGCCCAGGAGAAACGGCCTGACAAAAAGGTCTACTCCATCTCCGACGAGGGCCGGGCGTACTTCCTCTCCACGCTGACCCACCCCCCGGCGCCGGACCGCTATCGATCTGACTTTTTGTTTCTGCTTTATCACGGCGAGTTTCTGCGTGAAGACCAGCTCATCGCGCTGATCGACCAACGTATTTGCGACTGTGACATCAAGCTGACGGAAATGAGCAGTTGCGCGCCCACTGTCGACAAGCGCCTGAAAAAATGGCTGCTGGACCTGGGGATCCGCCACTACGACGACGAACGCCGCGCGCTGATCGAGCTGCGCGCCGACCTGCTCACCGCGCCGGAGGCCCCATCTCCCGGCGGCCCCGTCCGATGAACCCGATGTCCGAACCGCAGCTTGTGATTGGGCAACAGACGCGCGTTTTGCCCCTCGATACCAGCCGCCGCCCCGCTTCACCGCGGAAAATCAGACCAGGAAGCCCTCGATGAAAAAGTCTCTCCTTCTTGCCGCCGTTTTAGCCATCGGCTCCTCGGCCTGGATTCTTTCCGGACAGCTCGGCGAACAAACGGCCGCGCCGGTGAAAAAACAGCCCGCCGAGTTGAACCAAACCAGCGCGCTGACCAAGGTCCGGGTGGCGACCCTCAAATCCCAGCCCCGCCAGACTCTCTTGGTGATCAATGGCTGGACGAAAGCCAACCGCACCGTCGATCTGCGCGCCGAAACCGTTGGCCCGATCATCCAGCTGCCAATTGAAAAGGGGCAGCAGGTCGAACAGGGCGACACCTTGGCGCTGATCGCGGTCGAAGACCGAAAGGCGAAGCTGGAGAGCGCCCGCGCGGTTCTGGCGCAGCGGGAAATCGAGCTGACCGCTTCCAAGAAATTGTCCAAAAGCGGCTACACTTCGGAAACCGCCTACAAGGAAGCCCAGGCCAACTATCAGGCCGCCGCCGCCAACGTAAACCTGGCGGAGGTGGAATTGAACCGCACCAAGATCCGTGCCCCCTTCGCCGGCATTCTGGATCAGAAATATGTCGAGCTCGGCGACTTCGTGAAAGCTGGCGACACGGTGGCGCGCGTGGTCGAACTTGATCCAATCAAGGTGAACGTCCCGGTGTCCGAGGCCGACATTGACCAGGTGAAGATGGGAACAGTCGGACAAATTCGCCTCAGCAATGGCGCGACTATCGCCGGCGCGGTCACCTATATCTCGCGCTCTGCCGACGGGGCCACCCGCACCTTCACCGTCGAACTGTCGGTGCCCAACAAGCAAGCGGCGGTGGCCGATGGCATGACCGCGGAACTGCGCTTGCCGTTGCGCAGCGTCAAGGCCCACATCGTTTCTCCGGCCATTCTGACCCTGGGCGACAAGGGCCGCATCGGCGTCAAGACGGTCGGGCAAGACGGTCGGGTCCGCTTCCAGACGGTGGAGATTATCGAGCAGGACGAACAGGGTCTCTGGATCCGGGGTTTGCCCGATGAAGCGCAGGTGATCACCGTCGGCCAGGACTTTGTTTTGGACGGTCAACTGGTGGAGGCCGTCGACGAGGAACTGGTCGCCGCCCAAAAACCTGAACAAAGCTTCACAGAGTCCGATAACCAAATGGCCAAGCGCTGATCGGTGCCCCCGAGAAAAGGAACTCCCGTCCCGTGAACGCGATCATTGAAGCCGCCATTTCCCACAGTCGGACCGTGCTGTCGACATTGGTTCTGATTCTTGTCGCCGGCACCCTGGCCTACATCAATATTCCCAAGGAATCCGACCCGGACATCAACATCCCGATCGTCTATGTCAGTCTGGTTCAGGACGGCATCTCCCCGATCGACGCCGAGCGCCTCCTGATCAAGCCGATGGAAAAGGAGCTGTCGTCCATCGAGGGGGTCAAGGAAATGCGCTCCTCGTCCTATCTGGGCGGCGGCTACGTCCTGATGGAATTCGACGCCGGCTTCGATATTGATCAGGCCATGACCGATGTTCGCAAGCAGGTCGACATCGCCAAGGCCGACCTGCCCGCTGACGCCGAAGAGCCGACGGTGAACGAAGTCAATCTCAGCCTTTTTCCGGTCATCACCGTCACCCTGGCCGGGAATGTGCCCGAGCGCACGCTGCTGTCGATCGCCAAGCAACTCAAGGACCGGATTGAATCGGTGCCAACCGTGCTTGAGGCCAAGATCGGCGGCGACCGCGAGGAACTGGTGGAAATGGTGGTGGATCCCCTGAAGCTGGACAGCTACGGGCTTGATCCCCGGGAAATCGCGCAAGCGGTCGGCTTTTCCAACCAGATCGTCGCCGCCGGTGTGATGGATATCGGCAGCGGCCGCTTTCCGATCAAGGTGCCCGGGCTGTTCGAGACCCCCGACGACATTCTCAACATGCCGCTGAAGGTCAACGGCGATGCGGTGGTGCGGTTCCGCGACGTCGGACTGCTTCGCGTCACCTATAAGGACCCCACCTCCTTCGTGCGCATCAACGGCCGCAGCGGCATCACCCTGGAGATCTCCAAGCGCACCGGCACCAACATCATCGCGACCATTGATATGGTCAAGGCGACGGTGCTGGCGGCGCAGAAGCAGTGGCCCGACAATGTCGAAGTCACCTTCAATCAAGATAAATCCACCGAAATTGCCTCGATGTTGCAGGATCTGCAGAATAACGTGATCAGCGCCATCTTGCTGGTCATGATCGTGGTGGTCGGCGCCCTTGGCCTGCGCTCCGCCGGTTTGGTGGGCGTGGCCATTCCGGGATCCTTCCTGGCGGGGATTCTGATCATCTCCATCGCCGGCCTGACGGTGAACGTGGTGGTGCTGTTCAGCCTGATCCTGGCGGTCGGAATGCTGGTTGATGGCGCCATCGTGGTCACCGAATACGCTGACCGCAAGATGACCGAGGGGCTGGATAAGCGGGACGCCTACGCCATGGCGGGCAAACGCATGTCCTGGCCGATCATCGCCTCGACCGCCACCACCCTGGCGGCGTTCCTGCCATTGCTGTTCTGGCCGGGCATGGTCGGAGAATTCATGAAATATCTGCCGATTACGCTGATCGCCGTGCTGTCCGCCTCGCTGTTTATGGCCTTGATTTTCGTGCCCACCCTGGGGGCGGTGTTCGGCAAGTCCGGCGG
This sequence comes from uncultured Rhodovibrionaceae bacterium, assembly GCA_963976695.1. Lineage (GTDB taxonomy): Bacteria > Pseudomonadota > Alphaproteobacteria > Kiloniellales > DSM-21159 > CAXBMB01. Next base: position 1,915 of record CAXBMB010000064.1, on the reverse strand, counting down.
CGTGGTCGACAGCGCCGAAATGCAGGCCCTGTCCGCCGCCGAGCATGGCGACTTCGCCAAGGCCAGCCCCTTTACCCGCAGCTACCTCGCCATTCTTGGCAAGGCGCTCAACCACCCGGCCAAGGTGGTGCTGATGGCCGTGGTGGTGCTGATATCGGTTCAGGTCATCTACGGAAAGTACGGCAAGGGGGTTGAATTCTTTCCATCCGTCGATCCGGAAAACGTTCAGCTCTATGTCCACGGCCGGGGCAATCTCTCAATCGACGAGCGCGACGCGTTGCTGCAGGAGGTGGAAAACGAGGTCTTGGCCCTGCAGGCCGAACGCGGCGAGTTCCACTCGATCTATGCCCGGTCGCTGACCGCCTCCGGAACGGAAAACGACGACGAGCCGGAGGGCCTGGTCGGGATCATATCCTTGGAATTCGTCGACTGGAGCACCCGCCGATCGGCCGACCAGATCATTCAGGATATTCGTAACCGAACCGCCTATCTGGCGGGCATTCAGGTTGAACCGCGCAAGGAGGTCTTTGGCCCGCCCGTCGGCAAACCGATCCAGGTTCAAATCGGCTCCGACGATCCCAAGCTGATCGAACCGGCCGTACAGCAGGTGCTGGCCGGGCTGGAGGAAATCGGCGGCTTCCAGGACATCGAAGACGGCAAGCCAATTCCCGGCATCGAATGGGAGCTGCGCATTGATCGGGCCCAGGCGGCCAAGTTCGGCGCTGATGTGGCCTTGATCGGCCAATATGTGCGCATGATCACCAACGGGATGAAGCTGGGGGAATACCGTCCCGATTACAGCGACGAAGAAGTCGACCTGGTGGTCCGTCTTCCCGAGCAATACCGGACCACCGAGCAGTTGGACCGCTTCCGGGTTCAGACCACCTACGGGCAGGTGCCGATTTCCAACTTCGTCACCATCACGCCGATCCAGAAAATCTCCCTGCTGCGCCGAGTGGATCGGCAACGCGTGATGACCGTCAAGGCCAATCTGGAGACAGGCCTGCTACCTGACGACAAGGTTCGGGAAATCCGCAGCTGGATGGAAAAGCAGACCTTCGATCCAAATGTCGAAATCACCTTCAAGGGCGAGGACGAGGAACAGAAGGCGGCGTCGGAGTTTCTCGGCAAGGCCTTTGCCGTGTCGCTCTTCCTGATGGCCATCATCCTGGTTACCCAGTTCAATTCCTTCTACAGCGCTTTCCTGATCCTCACTGCGGTGATCATGTCGACGATTGGCGTGATGATCGGGCTGCTGATCACCAACCAAGCCTTCTCCATTATCATGAGCGGCATCGGCGTGATCGCACTGGCAGGAATTGTGGTCAACAACAACATCGTGCTGATTGATACCTTCGATCGACTGAAGGAAGAAACCGCGACGGTGCGCGAGGCCATCATGCTTACCGGCGCGCAACGCCTGCGGCCCGTGATGCTGACCACCGTCACCACCATGTTGGGTTTGCTGCCGATGGTGCTGCAGACCAACATCGACTTTGTCACCCGGTTGGTGCAGGTGGGCGGCCCGTCCACCGAGCGTTGGGTTCAACTGGCCACGGCGATTGTCTTTGGCCTTGGCTTTGCCACCGTTCTTACCCTGGTGGTCACGCCGTCGGCGCTGATGATCCGCGAAAACGTCAAGATCTGGCGGCACAAGCGACACCACCGCAAACACCATCGCGAAAGCGCTGCGGCACGCGGCCACGGCGACTCGAGAAAAACCAGCCCCAGCCAGGACGGGCCGTCGATTGAAAATCCGCAACCGGCCAGCTAACCCCCCAGCCTGCCGGTTCGGCCGAAACAACCAAACCGGGACAGCCCGTCCCGCCTTTATCGGCTCGGTCAAGGCGCTTTCCCGGTTACCGGCCAGCTTCATGCTTAATTAAGATAAATCCGAGCAAGATTAGGATCAGAA
>CAXBMB010000063.1:0-20249 GCA_963976695.1 uncultured Rhodovibrionaceae bacterium | reverse complement strand
GGCGTTTAATCCGGTGGCCGGCCTGCCCGTAACAGCGAGCAAGCCGGCCAACGTCCGTCAAACCTTCGGCCGCGCGGCGCTATGCCGCCAGCGCCTCCTCGGCGTCCAGCAGGGCGGCGGCGGCGTGGATCACCGCGGCGATACGCAAGGTATCCTGCACCCCCGCCTTGCTGGCTCCCTTGCTCAGCACTTCCCTCTCGTGGGATTCCAGGCACTGGCCGCAGCCGTTGACCGCCGACACCGCCAGCGACCAAAGCTCGAAATCCAGCTTGTCGACCCCGGGGTTGCCAATCACCTGCATGCGGAGTTTCGCCGGCATGGTCTGGTACTCTTTATTGCTCAAGAGATGAACCGAGCGATAGTAGATGTTGTTCATACCCATGATCGCCGCCGCCGCCTTGGCCGCCGCCAAGGCTTCTTCGCTCAACCGGCCGGCCACCTCATCATGAATTTCGCGGATTACCGTGGCGTTGCGACCGGCAAAGGCGGCGGCCAGGGAAATTCCGGCGACCTGCTGGGCGGTCAGGCTGGTGGAGGTCATCACGCTGGAAAGGTTCAGCTTGATATCCTTGGCATAGGCAGGCAGGCGATCTTTCAAGGCATCAAGAGACATGAGACGGATCCTTTTTATGTTGATTCTTACGCAATTGCGTCGCAATCGCATTAGCTAGCGAGAGGAAGGCGAGAACGGCCAGGCAAACGGGATCACGGTTCGCGCCACATCGCTTGGTGATGCTATTTGAACCGATCCAATTCCAGCCAGGGTCGGGCGTGGCGGATCACCAAGGTGTCCCGCCGCGCCCGCCGCCCAGTCCACATAAAACCAGTCCGCGCAAGACCCGCCAGCGTAAGACCGGTCGCGGCGCGAAGGTCGGTTACGCGACCTTGATGACCTCTTCACCGGACGACCAGTTGCACGGGCAGAGCTCGTCGGTCTGCAGGGCGTCGAGAATGCGCAGCGTTTCACCGGGATTGCGCCCAACGTTCAAGCCGTTGACCGCGACGTGCTGGATGACGCCATCCGGATCGACGATGAAGGTTGCGCGCAGCGCCACGCCTTCTTCCGCATCCAGGATGCCCAACTGGTTGCAGAGATCCCCCTTGATGTCGGCCACCATGGGAAACGGCAGGTCGCGCAGGTCTTCATGGTCGCGCTTCCAAGCCAGGTGGACGAACTCACTGTCGGTGGACACGCCGAGAACCTGGGTGTCGCGGTCCGCGAACTCGCCGTTCAAACGGCCGAACTCGGCGATTTCCGTGGGACAGATGAAGGTGAAGTCTTTCGGCCAGAAGAACACCACCTTCCACTTGCCTTCATAAGAGTCGTCCGACACCTTGAAGAAAGCTTCGCTGGGGTTCTTTGGCAGGCCCGCGTCGACAGCCTGAAGGTTGAACTGGGGGAATTTATCGCCAACGGTGAGCATGGAAGATCTCCTTGATCAAATTATTACAAACACAGGTTTCTTAACATCGGTCGCGACGGGTTGGGCGTTGGCGGGTCACCGGGACCCAGCCGGAGCGCGCCAAAACGCGTCGCCGAATCTGTCGGTCAGCGCCGTCAACCGGCCTGACTGAGGAATAGATAGTAAGCGACCCCAACAGGGTCAAGCCTTATTTTAGAATGATTGTAAAAAGCGATAACACCCCCCCCGCCAGCCCAACGCAAGGGGAAAAACCGGCGTTGAACGGCGGCCCCGGCCTGTGAACAAGACCGTCGTGGCCCAGCGTCCAATGGGAAGACAACAGGCTGGCGGCGCGCGAACGGCCGCCGTCCCGGTTCAACCAAAATCACCCGACGATGCGGTTTCAGCCGTTGCGGCTCTGGCTATGCAGGGCCTGCTTTTGCGGATCGCGAAATCCAACAAGTGGCGGTTGGTTGTCACGAACAAACAGCGGCCGCTTGATCAGCGTCGGCTGGGCGCGCAAAAGCGCGACGGCTTTGTCATCGTTGATATCAAGCTTTGCAGCCGGATCAAGCTGCCGCCAGCTGGTCGAGTTCTTGTTCACCAAGCGCGCCCAACCCAGCTGCGCCAGCCAGTCGCGCAGCCAAGCTTCCTCCACCCCCTCGGCCCGCAAATCGTGGAACCGATAGGCGAGCCCTTCGGCGGTCAGCCATTTCAAGGCCTTGCGGCAGGTGTCACAATTCTTGATGCCATAAACCGTGATCATCGTCGGCTCCCATAAGTGCGCGCGCCAGCAGATTGCCCTTTTCCCACCTCACCGGGAGTCGCCGCAAGCCGCCTTTGACCGCCGTCCTGGTGACAGCTTTCTGTCAGCAGCGGGTCAGGAGAGGGCTGGCCCCCCGCCGCCACAACCCCTAGAGTCGGATCGGCCAGAGTCGGATCGGCCTAAAAGGAATTGCGCGGCGCTTTTTTCCCCGTCGGCCACCCGCTAGACTATCCACCACCCGCCCGCGACCAAGCCCGGTCCGGCGGTGCGAAGCAGTCCGCCGCGACCGTCGTCGTTGCGCCAGAAACCAGTTTTCCCATCATTTTCCTGGCGCCCTCGGGCGCTGCTGGAAGTCTTGATGCCCCAGTCGAAGAGATACCCCGTTCATGTCCCGCGATGCCCTCTCCCGTGATCTCGCCGCCGTGCCCACCGAGGGCGCGCTCCCGGATGCGCTGAACGAGAGTCAGCCCCTGACCCTGGTCAGCGACTACCTGCCGGCGGGCGACCAGCCCCAGGCCATCAAGGAGCTGCTGGCGGGCCTCACCCAAGGGGAGCGCGATCAGGTGCTGTTGGGGGTTACCGGCTCCGGCAAGACCTTCACCATGGCCCAGGTGATCCAGGCAACCCAGCGCCCCGCGTTGGTTCTGGCCCCCAATAAGACGCTGGCCGCCCAACTCTACGCCGAGATGAAGTCGTTTTTTCCCAACAACGCGGTGGAGTATTTCGTTTCCTACTACGACTACTACCAGCCGGAAGCCTATGTCCCGCGCAGCGACACCTATGTGGAAAAGGAAAGCTCGATCAACGAACAGATCGACCGCATGCGGCACTCGGCCACCCGAGCGCTGTTTGAACGCGACGACGTGATCATTGTCGCCTCGGTGTCCTGCATCTACGGCATCGGCGCGCCGGAGACCTACGCCCGCATGGTGAAAATCCTGCGTCAGGGCGACAGCCAGGACCCGCGCGACCTGCTGAAAACCTTCACCGAGCTGCAGTACAAGCGCAACGACGTGGCCTTTTCGCGCGGCACCTTCCGGGTGCGCGGCGACACCATCGAGATTTTCCCGGCCCACTATGAAGACCGGGCCTGGCGGCTCACCTTCTTCGGCGACGAATTGGAGGAAATCCACGAGTTCGACCCGCTGACCGGCGAGCGCACCCGCACCCTGGAAGCGGTCAAGATTTACGCCAACTCGCACTATGTGACGCCCCGCCCCACCCTGGTCCAGGCGGCCAAACAGATCAAACAAGATCTGAAGCTGCGGCTGGAGGAATTCACCGCCGCCGGCAAGCTGCTGGAGGCGGAGCGGCTGCAGCAGCGCACCACCTTTGATCTGGAGATGATGGAGGCCACCGGTTCCTGCGCGGGGATTGAAAACTACTCCCGCTATCTCTCCGGCCGCGCCCCCGGCGAACCGCCGCCGACGCTGTTTGAATATCTGCCGGACAATGCGCTCTTGGTGGTCGATGAAAGCCACGTCACGGTGGGCCAGCTCAACGGCATGTATCGAGGCGACTACGCCCGCAAATCCACGCTGTCCGAATACGGCTTCCGCCTGCCGTCCTGCATCGACAATCGACCGCTCAAGTTCGACGAGTGGAACGCCATGCGCCCCGCCACCTTCTACGTCTCGGCCACGCCGGGCGAGTGGGAGTTGACGCGGACCGGCGGCGTCTTTGCCGAACAGGTGATCCGCCCCACCGGCCTGATTGATCCGGAATGCATCATCCGTCCGACCGAAAACCAAGTCGACGATGTGATCGAAGAGTGCCGGCAGACCATCGCGCAGGGTCTGCGAATTTTGGTCACCACCCTGACCAAGCGCATGGCCGAGGACCTGACGGAATACCTGCACGACGCCGGCTTGAAAGTGCGCTACATCCACTCCGACGTCGACACCCTGGACCGGATAGAAATTATCCGCGACCTGCGGCTGGGCGTGTTTGACGTGCTGGTCGGCATCAACCTGCTGCGCGAGGGCCTGGATATTCCCGAGTGCGGTCGGGTGTGTATTCTCGACGCCGACAAGGAAGGCTTCTTGCGCTCCACCCGTTCGCTGATCCAGACCATTGGCCGCGCCGCCCGCAACGTGGACGGCAAGGTCATCCTCTATGCCGACAAGATGACCGACAGCCTGAAGGCCGCCTTGGAAGAAACCGATCGCCGCCGGATCAAACAACAGGCCTACAACGTCGAACACGGCATCACCCCCGCGACCATCAAGAAGCAGATCGCCGATATCCTCGGCTCGGTCTACGAACGCGACCACCTGACGGTGGGAACCGGCGACGCCGACACGCCCCATTTGGTTGGCCACAATCTCCAGGCCCATATCGAGGATCTGGAAAAGCGCATGCGCGACGCCGCCGCCAACCTGGAATTCGAAGAAGCCGCCCGCTTGCGCGACGAAATCAAGCGGCTGCAGGAGTCGGCGATCGAAATCCCGCACCGGGCAGTCTGGGACGGCACCGGGGACATCGGCTCCGGCGGCAAGAGAGGCGGCAAGGGCGCGCGGCCCAGCGCCCCCAAGGGCAAAGCCAGCACCCCCAAGGGCGAAAAGCGTATCCTCAAGACCGACCCCGGCAACTTCGCCAAGGCCATCGCCGGCGCCGACGCGGCGGCCAAGTCGAAGCGCGGCAAGCCCCGGCGGCGCAAGGGGCCATAGGGCGCAAGAGCTGCCCGGTCAAAAAAGATCTCGGCGGGCGACCCGGTTGAATTCCGACGGGCCTCTCCGGCGATCATCTTCCGCTGCTATTTTCGGCTGTTATTTTCCGCTGTTATTTTCAGTGGTCCTTTTCCATGGTCCTTTCTTGCAATTCCGCCGGATCGGCGGTTTGCTGAAGGCGCGATTCCTTTTTGCCCGAGCCGACCCCGGGTAAGGCAACGGCCGTTCCGGCGGCGCCACGCTGTCCTTTGAACCGACAAAACAGAGAGAACTATGGATTTCGACACCCTGGTCCGTACCCGGAAAAGCATTCGCGGCTATAAAACCGACCCCGTTCCCCGCCAGGTAATCGAAGAGATTATTGAGGTCGCAAAAGGCGCCCCCTCTTCCATGAACACCCAGCCGTGGAATGTGCATGTGCTGACCGGCGCGCCGCTGGAGCAAGTTCGCCGGCGCAACACCGAGGAAATGCTCGCGGGCGCCAAACCACAGCGCGATATTATCAGCCACGAAGCCTATGAAGGGGTTCACCGCCAGCGCCAGATCGATATCGCCATCCAGCTGTTCCAGGCCATGGGCATCGCCCGGGACAATAAGCAGCAGCGCCAGGATTGGGTGATGCGGGGCTTCCGCCAGTTTGACGCCCCGGTTTCCATGGTGCTGACCTACGACAAGGTGCTGGATCCCGGCGCCATCTGTCACTTCGATGTGGGCGCACTGTCCTATGGCATTTGTCTGGCCGCCTGGGACCGGGGCCTGGGGACGGTCATCAACGGCCAGGGGATCATGCGCTCGGACATCGTGCGCGAGGTGGCCGACATTCCGGGCGACCAGGTCATTATGACCTGCATCGCCATGGGCTATCCCGATGACGACTTTTCCGCCAACGACGTGAAGTCGCACCGCGAGGCCAACGAGAAATTCGTGCGCTATGTCGGCTTTCCAGACTAGGATGCGATGGGGCTGAGAACGAAGCGCCTGGCGCTTGGACTGTGACGCAAAAATGCCCTGCAATCGCGTGACAGGAGAGGGGTTCACGATCTAGTGGGCCCCCTTGTCCTTATGCTGTTGCGCCGCCATATCCATCCGCCAAACCCGCGTGCAAGCCCGCGTGGTAGCTATCAGGGAGAGCAGCGATGGCCGACAAAGAGAGCAAAAAATTCGACACATCCCACCTGACCGCCGAGCAGCTTGCCGTCACCCAACAGCAAGCCACGGAGCGGCCCGGCAGCGGCGCCTTCAACCACAACGACGCGCGGGGCACCTACTGCTGTGTGGTCTGCGGCGCGGCGCTGTTTTCCAGCGCGCACAAATACGACAGCGGCTCCGGCTGGCCGTCTTACTATCAGCCGATCAGCCAAACCGCGATCGGCGAGAAGTCGGACCACAAGCTGTTCATGAAACGCACCGAGGTGCACTGCGCCACCTGCGGCGCTCACCAGGGCCACCTCTTTCCCGATGGCCCCGAACCCACCGGCCTGCGCTACTGCATCAATTCCGCCGCGATGACTTTCAAGCCGGAAGACGACGACAGATAGCAGGCGGCGCCAAGCCCGTGATCGGCTTGGAACGACGTGCGCGGCGTTGCGGCCCCGCGCGTCATATCGTCCGCTCGTGCGGCGATGGCAGGCGCGCTTGAACGCGGCGTCATTGCGCTTCCAGTGCGCTCCCAGTGCGCTCTTTGTCCCGACCGCCGCGGGACTCCTTGAAACTTGCATTTCTATTGAACATCTATTTGAGGAAGCGCGGAGAATCAGCGGCGTTCCCTTTACAACGGCCAAGCGACTGACAGATGAATTTCTTGCAGCCGCGCGGACACACACGACCGGGCCTCCGAGGCGCAGGCTGGTGCAAGAGACTATCCGATCCTCCTATTTACCGGAAAATTTCATGACTCGCCTGCAAGGCCCCCTTGAGACGACAACCGCCGCCACCGCAACAGGCGCGGCGACCATCAGCCCAGCGATGAAAACAGCCGTGGCGGCCCCCCTGGGGTCGCCGCCGGTCTCTACGGGTGCCCCAGCGACGGCGCCTGTTCTACCTAGCATGGGCGCTGCGAACCCCGGGGGTCGGTTTTGGATCTGATGATCCCACTCTTTGTGCTGATTGCCGGTTTGCTGGTGCTGATCACGGGCGGCGAACTGCTGCTGCGCGGGGCGGTCGGACTGGCTTGGCGCTTTGGCCTTTCGCCGCTGCTAATCGGCCTGACGGTGGTTTCCTTCGCCACTTCCTTGCCTGAGATGGTGGTCTCGGTTCACGCCGGCCTGCTGGGCAAGCCGCTGCTGGGATTGGGCAACATTATTGGCTCCAATCTGGCCAACAGCCTGCTGATCCTCGGGATCGGCGCCCTGCTCTGCAATCTGGTGCCCGAAAAAGGACTGGCCCGCCGTGACGGCCTGATGATGTTCGGGACCACGCTGCTGCTGGTGATCTTTTCCTTTTTCGGACTGTTCACCTGGGTCCATGGCGTCTTCATGCTGGCGGCGCTGACAGGCTATCTGCTGCTCTGTTACCGGCAGGAATGCAAAGGCAAGCTGCCCGGGCACAGCTGTGACGAGGTCGAGGAAACCCTTACCGCCACCCCAAAGGCCCTGCCGCTGGCGGTGATCTACGTCCTGCTGGGCAGCGCCGCCCTGGCTTTCGGCGCTGAATTGGTGGTCGGATCGGCGGTCGAGTTGGCCGAGGAATTCGGCGTCTCCGAGGCGACCATCGGCCTGTCCATGGTGGCCTTCGGCACCTCCTTGCCAGAGCTGGCGACGATCATTGTCGCGGCGCTGCGACGTCAGTCCTCCGTCGCGTTGGGCAACATCGTCGGCTCCAACATCTTCAACATTCTGGGGATCGTTGGCACCATGGCCCTGGTTTCACCCTTCACGGTGCCCGCCAGCCTGCTTGATTTCGAGATCTGGGCGCTGCTCTTTATTACTCTGTTGCTCTACCTGTTGCTGTTCTTTCGCGTCACCATTCGCTGGCCGGCCGGTCTGGGCCTGACCACGGTCTATCTGCTGTTCATCTTCCTGCTCTATGACGACATCGGCCGGGCGGTTGGCCTGTAGCCGACCCATTTCCCCCCGCCGCCGTCTGGTCGTCGTCCGGCCGTCATTCGGCCGTCGTTCGGCCGTCGTTCGGCCACCGTCCGGCCTGCATGGTCGCCGCGCGACGCGTGGCTTTTTGCGCTGCGTCCTACGTCGACCACCGGTTATCTTTTGGCGGATATGGGCGGCTGCAGGCCGTCCTGCGGCTTGCGCCCCGCCACGGCTTGCCCTACTGAGATCAAATCGTACAAAAACCGCACCACGCAGAGGCCCCATGACCGCCCCTTCCGCTTCCCGCGTTGACAGCTCCCTACCGCCGGAACTACCGCGCGCCGCCTTGGTGACCGGAGCCGGCAAGCGCATCGGCCGGGCCATTGCTCTCGACCTGGCCGCCCAGGGCTTCGCCGTTGCCGCCCACTACAACAACTCCGCCGATGCCGCCGCGAGCCTGGTTGGCGAGATCGAGGCGGCCGGGGGCACAGCCTGCGCCCTTCAGGCCGACCTGGGTCGCGAAGACCAGGTGATGACGCTGCTGCCCCGCGCCCAGCAGGCGCTTGGCCCGATTGGGCTGCTGGTCAACAACGCCTCCACCTTCGAACTCGACAAATGGGACACCGCTGATCGGGACAGTTGGGACCGCCATATGGAGCCCAACCTGCGCGCGCCCTTTGTGCTGATCCAGGCGCTGGGCAAGGCGCTGCCGGAAGATCGCCAGGCGGTGGTGGTGAACTTGCTTGATGAGCGGGTTTGGAACCTGACGCCCTTCTTTGTCAGCTACACCCTGTCCAAGGCTGGCCTTTGGGCCCTCACCCAGACAATGGCCCTGGCGCTGGCGCCGCGCATTCGGGTGAACGGCATCGGACCCGGTCCAACCCTGCCTTCGCCCCACCAAACCCAAGCCCAGTTCGACAACCAGACCCGGGCCATGCCGTTGCAACGCGGCGCCTCGCCGGCGGAAGTTTGCGACGCCGTGCGGTTTATCCTGCGCGCGCGCGCCATGACCGGGCAAATGATCGCGCTGGACGGCGGCCAACATCTGGCCTGGGCCCAGTCGGACCACCCCGATCCCCGTTTTCTGTAAGCCGATCGGCCTTTAACCTTCCGATTGGCAGCCGCTTGACGACGGAGCCGAAGCGCATCGCGCTTCTTTCCACCTCGATCACACGCTAGATTAACCACCCAACGCACGCACCGCGTCAGACCGAACAAGGTAAAGCTTGATGGACCAGCAGGAAGGCGAAACCGTGACCCACCGGGATACACTCAAGATTATCATCCGGGATTTTACCGTGTCCTGCTCCATCGGCGTGAGCGATGGCGAGCGGCGCAAACCACAGCGACTCTGCCTCAATCTAACCTTGGAAGTCGCCAAGCCGACCAGCTATGACGACGATTTTTCCCGGGTAGTGGACTATGGCGCGATCCTCGGCCAGATCCGCCGGGTGGTGGCCGGCAATGACACTCTGCTGCTGGAAACCCTCGCCGACCGCATCCTTCGGGTTTGCATGAGCGATGAGCGGGTCCTGGGCGGCAAACTGAGGATCGAAAAGCTGGACCGCTACGCCGAACTGGGTGGCCTCGGCATCGAGTTGCAACGCCACCGAAACGAATAGCGGCACGAATAGCGACGCTAGTAGCGACGCCAATGGCAAAGCAGATGCTGGGAGAGAGCGCTGGGAGAGAGCACTGGGACAGGCGTGCTTTCCATCGCCCCGCCCGGCGGTAACCGGCCGACAAGAAAACGGCCTTCTATCCTCCGATCGCCGCATGCGTGACGCCTCGGCGAAGCGCCAAGCGCTGCTTTGCAAGTCGACCAAACTTCAGCAAACGACTGTTCAAGTATAACCACGGCGGCGTGATGAACAGCGGATATTTTCACTACTGTTGCAAGCCGGAATCCGGCCCTCGACATTAGGACTGGAAACCCGCGCCAAGGTCGCGACCCGATGATCGACGACGTCGGGGTGATGCGATTGACCCGGTTCCGCGCCAATCCCGGTCAAGGAAAATACCTGCAAAAATATCGGTAAATTTCGCTTGACGGCGACGGTTTCCCCAAAAGTTTTACACAACGTCGGCAGGCAGGGAAAAACCAACCCCAACCGTCTTATGGTAATAATTCCGTAACCTAAGCTTTCCAGTTGACTTTACTATTTTCCTTTAAATTCAATGGATTGAATATTTTGCCTATTTTTTAAGCAAAGCGATGAAAGCATTGATTCCTTGGGGCTGCCGACCCGTCGCACCGATTTAGTCACAGTGTTATCCACAGGAATCGTGGAAAGCCTTCTGAGTCCTTGAGATTCAACGGGTTTGTTGTCTGTTGACATCTCCTTGCGCTTGGGGGGAGAGATTTTTCCCAATCATCCAAGCTACGGAAGGTCGGTCGCCGGCGAATGATTTGCCGCCCCCAGTCCACGGCTGTCAGGAGCGTTGGGTCGCGCCGCGCGCGACTCGGCGCACCGGCATTGACCGGTCTGGCGCGGCCTGGGAGACTCGGTCGCGGCGGCGATTCCGGCAGCGAGTAATCGGGATCATTTTTCTCTTCCTTCTATTGCGTGATCTGGCGGGGCGACAGCAACAACCGGGATTTCTCTTGCCTGGAACAGGCCGGCGCGAAGCGCTACTTTAATGAAGCCCGTCTGATCGGGATGGGGCGGGCAGCACGGCCGCGAGCCGGCGGCGAACAGCCGCCGAAAACCAAGCCGGGAGCAAGACAGAGGGCGATGAGCGAACAAAAGAAGCGTCGCAAGGCTTCGCGACAGGACCCAACCGCAGGCGGCAAGCGCGCGCCCAATCGATCCGACGACTTTGCCGCCCACTATGAATCGGCGGAGCCACGCTTGACCGCGCTGTCCGAATCGGCCGCCGATTTCCAAGCACCGCGCGACGAAACCGATCCAACCCGTCCCCCCGACTCCTCGGCCGACGGCGGCGCGACTGGCCAGCAAACCAACAGCGACGCCGCCAATCTTGGCCGGGGCGTGGCCGTTCTGCTGGCTGCGGTCAAACCGCTGTCCGGCGGGCCGGGGGTCTATCGCATGCTCAACAGCCGGGGCGACGTGCTCTATGTCGGCAAAGCCAAGAACCTGAAGCGGCGCGTCACCTCCTACACCCAGGTGGCCAAGCTGCCCCGGCGCCTTCAGCGCATGGTCGCCGAAACCCATGCCTTGGAAATCATTACCACCCGAAGCGAGGTTGAGGCGCTGTTGCTGGAAAGCAACATGATCAAGCGGTTCATGCCGCGCTATAACGTGCTGCTGCGCGACGATAAATCCTTCCCCTACATCCTGATCACCGGCGATCACGACTATCCCCAGATCACCAAGCATCGCGGGGCGCAGCAGCGACCGGGCCGCTACTTCGGCCCCTTTGCGTCCGCCGGCGCGGTCAACCGCACCATCACCGCCCTGGAGAAGGCGTTCCTGCTGCGCAACTGCTCCGACACCACCTTTGCCCAGCGCACCCGCCCTTGCCTGCAATACCAAATCAAGCGCTGCTCGGCGCCTTGCGTCGGCCGCATCTCCCACGACGACTACCAGGACCTGGTGCGCCAGGCCCGCGACTTTCTCACCGGCCAGTCCACCCAGGTGCAGTCGCAACTCGCCGCGGCCATGCAAAAAGCCTCTGACGACCTGGATTTCGAAACTGCGGCGCGGCTTCGCGACCGCGTCCGCGCCCTGGCGCATATCCAATCCCACCAAGACATCAACGTGGAAGGGGTGGAAGACGCCGACGTCATCGCCGCGCACCAGCAAGGCGGCCAGACCTGCATTCAGGTCTTTTTCTTCCGCGCCGGCCGCAACTACGGAAACCGCGCCTATTTTCCCAGTCACGACAAGCATCTGGAGCCGGCACAGGTTTTGGCGGCCTTCGTCGCGCAGTTCTACGACAACAAACCGGTCCCGCACCTGGTGCTCTTGAGCCATGCGCTGCCGGAACAGACGCTGATCGGCCAGGCGCTGGCGCTGCGCGCCGAACGCAAGGTGCAACTGCTGCGCCCGCAACGCGGCGGCAAGCGCAAATTGGTTGACGCGGCGCTGGAAAACGCCCGGGAGGCGTTGGCCCGCCGTCTGGCGGAGTCTTCCGCCCAGCGACGCCTGCTGGAGGGTCTGAGTGAACTTCTCGGGCTGGACGGGCCGCCGCGCCGAATCGAGGTCTACGACAACAGCCACACCCAAGGCACCGACGCTTACGGCGGGATGATCGTGGCCGGCCCGGAAGGCTTCATGAAAAACGCCTACCGAAAGTTTTCCATCAAGGCCAAACCGACCGCCGAAACCCAAGCCATTCACGCCACGCTGGCGGCCAGCGATGCAAAGGAACTGGACCGGGGGGCGCGGGCCATGGTGGCGCGGGGCGGCGACGACTACGCCATGATGCGCGAAGTGCTCAAGCGCCGCCTGTCCCGGGCGATTAAGGAAGACCCGGATCGGGAGTCGGAAACCTGGCCCGATCTCCTGATGCTCGACGGCGGCCGTGGACAGCTGTCGGTCGGCCTGGCGGTCCTGACGGAACTGGGCCTGGAGGACATCCCGCTTGTCGCCGTGGCCAAGGGACCGGATCGCGATGCGGGCCGGGAGCGAATCTTTCTGCCCGGCAAAGCGCCGCTGCTGCTGCCGCCACAGGACCCGGTGCTGTATTTCATTCAGCGGTTGCGGGACGAGGCCCACCGCTTCGCCATTGGCACCCACCGGGCCGGCCGCACCAAATCCCGCCTGGTGTCTTCCCTGGACGCCATCCCCGGTATCGGAGCGAAGCGCAAAAAAGCCCTGCTGCTGCATTTCGGCTCGGCCAAGCAGGTGGAGCGCGCATCGCTCAACGACCTGGAGAAGGTGGCGGGCATCTCCAACGCCGTCGCCCGGAAAATTTACGACCACTACAACGACACGGCCTGACGCGCCGCCGCCGACCGCGCCCGCCGGGCTGCCGATGAGCGCTTTGAAACAAGAGATTTGCCCAGACAGACAGAGCTTTTCATAGGCGAGCCGCCGGGGCCATGATACAAGACGTTAACGTCACCAACTCCTAACAAAGCTCCGACTGGATTGCCTCCATGTTGACCAATTTACCCAACCTGCTGACTCTTGCTCGGATAGGTGCGATCCCCCTTGTGGTTGCGTTGCTCTATAGCCCCGCGCCCCTGGCCCGCTGGCTGGCGCTTGTGGTTTACACGGCGGCCTGCATCACCGACTACTACGACGGCAAGCTGGCGCGCGACCGGGGATTGGTATCGCCTTTGGGTCGCTTTCTCGATCCCATCGCCGACAAGCTGCTGGTGGCCTCGATCCTGCTGCTGCTCATCGCCTCTGGCGACATTTCCGGGCTGACCGTGATTGCCGCGCTGGTGATTCTGTTTCGAGAAATCCTGGTGTCGGGCTTGCGGGAATACCTGGCGGAAATTTCCGTGCCGGTGCCGGTTTCCCGTCTTGCCAAGTGGAAGACCGGGGCGCAGATGGTTTCGCTCGGCCTGTTCATCATGGCGCCGGTAATTCCGGAAATTTTACCCCTCGGCGAACTGTTACTCTGGGCCGCGGCGGTGCTTACCGCGGCAACCGGCTGGGACTATCTGTCACATGGTCTCAAGCACATGATGAACGACTGACCCGGCCTCCCGAACCGCCCCTCCTGAAAGACTGGCCCTGAAAGCCGCCCCGCTAACAGATCCCGCCAACCGATCCCCCCGAATGGTGTGCGACGGGCGGGACGCGGCGCGCGGGCCACCGCGCGACAAAGGCGCGGCTTGACCTTGCGGCCTTGCGGTGGATCAATGCGGTATTGGGTAGGCTTCTTTATCTGTTCCCTCCCGCAAACCCAGGCAGCCGCCACTGTCGAGAGATCAAGCCATCTTGGGGGAAGACAGAAAGTGACCCTGAAAGTGATCAAGGCCGAGAACGTGAACAAAGCCAACCACACAAGCCAGCCGCCCAAGGTAATCGGATTGGCGGGCTGGAGCGGCGCCGGAAAAACCACCTTACTGTGTAAGCTGATCCCGGAATTGACCCGCCGCGGCCACCGCGTTTCAACCATCAAGCACGCCCATCACCGCTTCGATGTCGACACGCCGGGCAAGGATTCCTATGAACACCGCGCGGCCGGGGCGACCGAGGTGCTGGTGACCTCGGCCAACCGCTGGGCCTTGATGCATGAAAATCGCGGCGCGCCGGAACCGAGCCTGTGGGATCTGCTGCCCAAGCTGGCTGCGGTGGATCTGGTCATTGTCGAGGGCTTCAAACAGGAAGGCCATGAAAAGCTGGAGGTGTTTCGGCGGGCCAACCAGAAGCCCCTGCTGGCGACCGGCGACCCCAAGGTGGTGGCGGTGCTCAGCACCGAGCCGGTCCCGGAAACCCAACGCCCGGTGCTCGACCTGAACGATATTCCAGCGATCGCCGATTTCGTGATCGCCCATTGTCACCTGACCGAACGCCGCCAGGCCGGCTGTGTCGATTCCGTTCGGGGGGCCGCGCAATGACCCAACTTTCCGATTGCTGCTTTTCTCCCGACCAGCAGCTGATGGAGCTGTCGCGCGCGCTTGAGATCATGGCCGAGCGGGTAACCCGGGTGACCGATGACGAGGCCCTGCCGCTTACCGCCTGTCTGGGACGGATTTTGTCCCAGGACCTGCTGGCGAAGCTGGACGTCCCGCAGTACGACAATTCCGCCGTCGATGGCTATGCGGTGTTCTTTGCCGACCTGAAGGACGATGAACCGACCCGACTTCCGCTGCGCGGGCGCGCCAGCGCCGGCCATCCGCTGAAACAAGCCGCGCTGCCCGGCGCGACGGTGCGGATCTTTACCGGCGCCGCCCTGCCCGCGGGGCCCGATACGGTCTTCATGCAGGAAGACGCCAGCCTGGAGACCGACCCGCAAAGCGGCGAGACCTTCGTGGTCTTTCCACCGGGCATCAAGCAGGGCGCCAACTGCCGCCGCCGCGGCGAAGACACCAAAGTCAACGATCCGGTGCTGCCGGCCGGACGGCGCCTGCGCGCGCAGGATATCGGTCTGGCCGCCGCCAGCGGCTATCAGAGCCTAACTGTTTCGCGCCCGCTCAAGGTGGCGCTTTTTTCCACCGGCGACGAGTTGCGCAACCCCGGCGAGGCGCTCGAGCTGGGTGAACTCTACGATTCCAATCGTTTCACCAGCACCGCGCTGCTGACCGGCCTGGGATGCCAGGTCACCGACCTGGGCATTCTGGAAGATAAGCTGGAGGTGGTGCAGGATGCTTTGGCCAGGGCCGCCAAGGACCATGATCTGATCATCACCTCGGGCGGCGTTTCCGTCGGCGAGGAAGACCACGTCAAGCCGGCGGTGGAAAGTCAGGGCTCGCTGCATTTCTGGCGTCTGGCGGTCAAGCCGGGACGTCCGCTGGCCCTGGGCCAGATCGGGCGGGTGCCCTTTGTCGGCCTGCCCGGCAACCCGGTGGCCGTCATGGTCACCTTCCTCAATGTGGTGCGGCCGATGATCCTGCGGCTGATGGGCGGCGGGGAAACCGAACCCAAACACTACCCGCTTCCGCTCGCTTTTGACTTCGACAAAAAACCCGGGCGCTTGGAATGGCTGCGGGTGCATCTGGTTTATGATGACCAGGGGCAACCCAGCTTGCAGAAATTCCCCCACCAGGGCTCTTCGATTTTAAGCTCGCTGGTCAACAGCGATGGGCTGGCCGTGCTGGCGAAAGACGCCGCGGCGCTCAAAAAGGGCGAGAAGGTCGACTACCTTCCCTTCAGCGAGCTTTTAAAGTAGCGCCAAAGATGCTGCACTGGGCCTGGCCCGAGGAGTTGGGCCGGTTGCAAAGGACGTGATTGCGCTATGAAGTTGCTATATTTCGCCTGGCTGCGAACCAAGACCGGGCGCGCCGAAGAAGAGATTGATCTGCCCGCCCAGGTCACAACTGTTGCCGAACTGTTGGCCTGGCTGCAAAACCGCGGCCCCGGCTTTGCCGAAGCCCTGGCCGACCCCAAGGCCATTCGTGTCGCCGTCAACCAGGAATACGCCCGACCCGGCGACCCGCTGGCCCCAGGCGACGAGGTGGCGCTCTTTCCTCCGGTCACTGGCGGCTGACATGACGGTGCGCGTGCAGCAGGAAGACTTCGATTTGGGCGCCGAACTCAAGGCCCTGACCGAAAGCAACCACCAAATTGGCGGGCTGGCCTCGTTTGTCGGCCTGGTTCGCGACATGGCGCCACAGGTCGAAGGTCCGATCACCGCCATGACGCTGGAGCATTATCCCGGCATGACGGAGAAAATGCTCCAGCGCATCGACGCCGAGGCGCAAGAGCGCTGGCCGCTGGACGCCACCTTGATCATTCATCGCTTCGGACGCCTTGAACCGGGGGAGCAGATTGTGTTGGTGGCCGCCGCCAGCGCGCATCGGGAGGCGGCTTTTCAGGCCTGTCATTTCCTCATCGACTGGCTAAAAACCAAGGCGCCCTTCTGGAAACAGGAAGAAGGCGCACAAGGCAAGACAAGCTGGGTCGATGCCCGCGACAGCGACGCGGACGCCGCCGCCCGCTGGAAACGCTCCTAACCGAGAAGAAAGCGCCGCTTGGCGGTTCGCGCCGGTCGTCAAGCGCCGTCACAAAAAGGACCGGCGACCGTCAACAGGCCATCGGCCCAACCTGGCGCGCTGCTTTGCAAAGCGATCCCCCTCTGGCCGGGACAGTGCCGCTTAAACTGGCGCAGCCGTTGGGCAGCGCTTGGGCTGGGGCAAGCGACAAGCCCAGGTTTCCAAGCTGGGAGGTTCAACAAAATTTATTCTGTAACTATTTGATAATAACCGATTTAGATAGAGAAGTTGACTATTTCAAAGAAAAATATGTTGCAGTGCAACAAAAATTTCTTGACCCCAGCCATGGGACCTCCTATCTATGCTGCATCGCAACGAAACGTTGCATAATTCCATTCAGGCCTGCGTGGTCGGAATATCTTAGGCGCCAACCGGCCCTCAAGTATCCGACTGGTTTTAACGGGCCGTTACACTCGCTAGAGAGTTAGGACCCACAAAATGAACGCCAAAAACCCTTTCGGCCAGAATCCCTTCGCTAACTTCGACTTCACCGACCTGTCCAAATGGACGGAGCAGATCAAGGTTCCCGGTGTGGACATGCAGTCCGTCCTCGAAGCACAGCGCAAAAACCTGGACGCCATCGCCCAAGCCAACAAGCTGACCATCGAAGGCGCACAGGCCATCGCTCAGCGCCAGGCTGAAGTGCTGCAGTCGGCGATGAAGGACTTCACCGGTTCCCTGCAGGAGCTGACCACGGTCAGCGCCCCCCAAGAAACGATGGTGAAGCAGGCTGACGCCGCCAAGACCAGCTTCGAAACCGCGATCTCCAATGTTCGCGAGCTGTCAGAAATGGCTGCCAAGTCCAACAGCGACGCGCTCGAGCTGATCAACGCCCGCATCTCCGAAGGTCTCGACGAAATGAAAACCGTCATGTCCTCCGTTGCCGATGCGACGCCCAAGGCGGCAAAAGCACCGCGCTCCGGCAAGGCTGCCGCGTAATCAGTCTGCTGACGACCTGAGATGATCGCATTGCTTTCCTAAGTCTTTCGACCCCCACGGGAAACAGATCATCGACCGGCAAAAGGCCGCTCGCCCACGCGAGCGGCCTTTTTCTGTTGTCCCGCCCCCGGCCGGCGGCGGCGGCCCGGCGATGGGAACAAAGCCTTTCGGTCACGAGAATCGGATCGCTTGACCCGCGACTGCTTAACGGCAGCGCCGAAGCGCCAAGCGCTGTTTTCTTCAACGAAGGCACGCCAGCCGAGCTTGCGAGAGCAACACCCGTGCGAATAGACTTGCCAGGTGTTTCAGCCGGGTGATTGATCTGTCCGACTGACGCGGCCCCTTCAGCAAAAACAGAGCGCCAGCAGCCATGTGTGCAAACCCAGACGCCAAAACCACCGCAGCCACAGCCCCCGAAATCACCTTCGACGCCTTTCAACAGGTGGACATTCGGGTTGGCACCATCGTCCGCAGCGAAGCCTTTCCGGAGGCGCGCCGCCCGGCCATCAAACTATGGGTCGACTTCGGCGACCCCTTGGGCATCAAGAAAACCTCCGCCCAGCTCACCGCCCACTACAGCCCGGAAAGCTTGCTGGGCCGTCAGGTCGCCGCGGTGACCAATTTCCCCAACAAACAGATCGGCAAGTTCATGAGCGAACTTCTGGTTTTGGGGTTCCCCGACGCCGATGGCGAGGTGGTGCTGATTGAACCGGGCCATCGGGTGCCCAACGGCGGCAAGCTGTTTTAGCCGGCCTTTGCGCGCGCCGATTGCGCACGGCGGCAACTGGCGGCGGCAACTGGAGCGGTAACCCGGGGGGAAATCTATCGCCGGTTAGAAAGCCTTCACGCCGGCAAGTTCCAGGCCGCCACGGGTGTAGGCCTGTTTAAACTGGCAACGGGTATTAAACTCAAGCACCAGCTTACCGGGCTTGTCGGTCAGCGCCAGCCACACCTGATACCCGACGCGCGACGTTCCACCGCGACGATCTTCGGTTATGTCGCCGGTGGTGCTGTTGGCGACCTCCAGGCTGGAAATTTCCAAGCTGGTCAGCACCGCCCGAACCTGGGGAGAGCAGGGCGAAACCTCCACGCCGGCCCAGGCCTTTCCCGCGCCGAGCGGCGCGCCGCCGATAACAAAAGCGGTCAGCGACAGGACAAGCAATCTGCGCAGTGCGGCCATAGCAACTCGATCCTTCCGGTTCCCTTCGCACCACCCGATTGGCGGGGGCTTGACGACAGATAAGGCGCGCAAAGCGCGGCCTTGCAAGGCCATCGCACGCCAGCGGGCCAGCGCCCGGGCGGCGATAAGAAGAAGGCTGCCCAACCGGCGGGCGCCCAGGCCAAGGACTTCTATATGGGAAGCCAAATGCGCGCGCGCAAGCCGCCGGTGGGCGCCTCGTGCAGGGTTAAGGTGCCGCCATGCCCATGCACCGCGTCGCGGGCGATGGTCAATCCCAATCCCGTCCCGCCGGAATCGAGGTTGCGGGACTCCTCCAAGCGAAAGAAGGGCTTGAACACCTCCTCGCGCATCTTCAGGTCAACGCCGGGACCGTTGTCGTCGATGAAAATTTCATAGCCGCCCTTGCGCGGTCCCGCCAGGATGGTAATTGTCGTGCCGGCCCGCTGGGCATTGCTGATCAGGTTGGCCAAAGAGCGGCGGAAGGTCTCGCGGCGCAGCGGCATGACCTGCTTTCGCTCAACATGCAGATCGATTTTCGTGCCTTCGCGCGCCGCCGCGACCACGGCCTGGCGCAGCAGGTCGCTGATTTCCGTCTCCCGGGGCTGCTCGGTCCCCTCGCCGCGCGCGAAAGCCAGATAGCCTTCGATCATGCGCTGCATTTGGTCGACGTCGATCTTCAGGTTCTCCATCTCCGGCTTGCTTTCCAGCATGGCCAATTCCAGCTTCATCCGGGTCAGCGGGGTTCGCAAGTCGTGACTGACCCCCGCCAACATGGTGGTGCGCTGCCGGATCTGCCGCTTGATCCGTTCGCGCATCCGCAGGAAGGCCAAGGACGCCTGGCGCACCTCCAGCGCGCCCTCCGGCTTGAAGTCACTGACATCGACGCCGCGGCCGAAGCTTTCGGCGGCCTGGGCCAAACGCCGGATGGGCCGGACCTGGTTGCGCATGAAAAGCAGCGCAACGATGTAGAGAATGATCGAGCTGCCGACCATCCACATGATGAAAATATAGGAGGTGGAGGTGAAAAGCCGTCGCCGATGAACCAGCACATCCAGGATCTGGTCGCCCATATCGACCTGGATCTGCACATAGTCGTCGTCGCGCAGGATATCGACGGAAAAGGGCGTGTCGCCCAACCGCTCCTTCAGCGCCTCGATCAAACGGTCATAGAGGATCGACGGGAAGAAGGGCTCGGGCGATGGCGCCAGCTCGGTCTTTTCCTTCAGCTGAATGTCAAGCCAGAGACGGCGGGCCGCCAGATCATAAATCAGCCAGTCCTGCCAATCGGGAAACGGTCGGTTGATGATCTCGACCAGCGCCGCAATTTCACCCGCCACGGACTGGCTGAGCCGTCGGGTTACATGGTCGTAGTGGCGGTCGTAAAAAACCCAAGTGGAAATCACCTGCACCAGGACCAGCGGCGCCAGAATAATCAGCAAGGAACGGCCAAGCAGCGTGCGCGGGAGAATTCGCTTCCACCAGGGTCTGGGCGGATTCAACGGGTCGCCGTAGGCGGTCGCGCTGTTGCCGTCTCGGTCGCCAAAAGCCGCCCCGGCGGCGTCCCGGGCCACAGGATCGGCGAGCGCCTCGGGTCCCGGCCCATCGGCCGAGCCGGCCCCCGATTCAGGCGGGGAGTTAGCCGGGGTGTCAGCCGCCGGTTTAGCCGACGCCGTCATCTTCGGGGCCGACTT
>CAXBMB010000062.1:0-21094 GCA_963976695.1 uncultured Rhodovibrionaceae bacterium | reverse complement strand
CGGCGGCCGGACGCCCGCCGTCATCTCGGCAACAGGTCGATTGCGCACCTTGCACGCCCACGGTCCGGCCACTATCTTATGGGCTCCGCGGCCGCCAATCCGGCCGCTATTTTTCCCTTCCGCTTGCTAGTGTTGAGACATGGCCGAAACCCACCACACAAAAGTCCTGATCATTGGATCGGGCCCCGCGGGCTACACCGCTGCGATTTACGCCGCCCGTGCCGCTCTCAATCCCATTCTCGTGCAGGGCATCCAGCCTGGCGGCCAGCTCACCATCACCACCGACGTCGAGAACTACCCTGGATTTGCCGACGCCATCCAGGGGCCTTGGCTGATGGAGCAGATGGGCGCACAGGCCAAAAATGTCGGCACGGAAATGCATTTTGACACCATCGTCGAGGTCGACCTGAGCCAGCGCCCCTTCAAGGCGGTGGGCGACAGCGGCAACATCTATATCGGTGACACCGTGGTGATCTGCACCGGCGCGCAAGCCCGGTGGCTGGGCTTGGAAAGCGAAAGCAAGTTCCAGGGCTTCGGCGTCTCGGCCTGCGCGACCTGTGACGGCTTTTTCTATCGCAACAAGCCGATCGCCATCGTTGGCGGCGGCAACACCGCCGTAGAGGAAGCGATTTTCCTGACCAACTTCGCCAGCAAAGTCACCTTGATCCATCGGCGCGACACGCTTCGCGCTGAAAAGATCATGCAGGACCGGCTGTTCAACAACCCCAAGATCGACGTGATCTGGGATTCCGCTGTCGAGGAGGTTCTTGGCGACGAAGATCCGCTGGGGGTGACCGGCATAAAAATCAAGAACCTGAAGACCGGCGCCAGCAGCCAGCTGGCCGTCGATGGCGTCTTCATCGCCATTGGCCATGACCCGGCCACCCAACTGTTCAAGGGGCAGTTGGAAATGGATTCGGAAAACTACATCATCACCACGCCGGACTCGACCGCCACCAACGTGCGCGGGGTCTTTGCCGCGGGCGACGTCAAGGATAAGATCTATCGTCAGGCCGTGACCGCCGCCGGCATGGGCTGCATGGCGGCGTTGGAGGCCGAGCGGTTCATCGCGGAAGAAGAAGACGCCGTGGCCGCCGCCGCCGACTAACGTCACAGCGCGTCACCCGGACTCAACAAGCGGGTTCGGCGTGAAGCGCGACGGCGACCCCTCCGCAACCCCTCCGGCCCAAGTCGGGCCAAAAACCTGACCCTGGCGGTTTCGATCTTCGGGGCCAGGCCGCAGCGGCCAAATCCTCCGGCAGGCGGTAGTCGGCCCCGGCGGACCCGACCAGGGCGCCCGCCCGTTGCGAAGCCTGTCACGACGTCACGCTCACAACGTCAAGCTTGCGCAGCTGCGGTTGGATCTGGCCTGGCCTCATCCCTGGGACGCCCGGTCGGCCTGGATCGAGGATCCCGGAAAACTCCCTAAATATTGTATATCTTCACGTTGGCGACCGGAGATTCTCGGGCGGGCCGGCAGCGTGAACGGCGGGAAAGCAGCGGCGCGGACGCCGAAATTCCCCGCGCCGGATCGGCGCAAAGACACGCCGCAGATGATTTCCTGTGACCCGTCAATCCGCCTCTTATCAATCTATTAGAAGGTGATTGACCCCAACGTCGCCGCGCCGAGCGCGGTTTTCCACGTCACGCACCCGCGGGTTTCCAATTACACTTACAATTCCACATTACGAGAATCATCAGTCAATCCGCTTGTATACATTATGGGAAGTGTGCAAACTGATACGATAAAAATTACCACGAAGCCAACTTGTAAATTGGCTCATCCGCCGAGGAAAAGAGAACAGGCCAACGAAAAGCAATCCCGTTGAGAGCGACTGCCCACCCTTGTCGGCCAAAGTCTGTCGGCCGCGACGGCGCGCAGTGATCTCGTTGACCGGATTTATAAACCAAACAAACTTTGGGAGGTTAGCGTTATGGTTGATCAAAAATCATCGGTATCTCGCCGTAAGTTCATCAAGAGCGGCGCACTGGCGGCCGGAGCCGCGGCCGCGACGGCGGTCGCCGCGCCAAACATCGCCACGGCGGCGCCGACCGTTTTGAAAGTTCAGGCCGCCTGGGGCGGCGGGATCTTTCTCGAAAACGCAAAAAGCTATGTCGAGCGCGTCCATTCCATGGCCGGCAAAGACCTGCGCATCGATCTTCTGTCGGTGAATTCAGTGGTCAAGACCAGCCAAATGCAGGACGCGGTGCATCGCGGCGTTCTCGATGGCGCGCACTACGTTCCCGCCTACTGGTATTCAAAATCAAAGGCCGCGTCGCTGTTCGGAACGGGACCCTGTTTCGGCTGGTCGGCCCAGGAACTGCTGGGCTGGATTCACTACGGCGGCGGCATCGACCTGTTCAATGAATTGATGGCGTCGCTCGACCTGAATCTGATCAGTTTCTTCAACAGCCCGATGCCCGCCCAACCACTTGGCTGGTTCAAAGAACAAATCACCGATGTGTCGCAGTTGCGCGGCCTCAAGTATCGGACGGTCGGCCTGGCGGCGGACGTGCTGCTGGAAATGGGCATGGCGGTGGTTCAGTTGCCGGGTGGCGAAATTCAAGCCGCCATGAAGTCCGGCCTGATTGATGCCGCCGAGTTCAACAATCCCACCTCTGACCGTGATTTCGGCATGCAGGATGTATCGAAATTCTACCATCTTGCCAGCTTCCACCAGTCGCAAGAGTGTTTCGAAATCACCTTCAACCGGAAGAAGTTCAACTCACTGGCGCCGGAACTTCAGGCCATCCTGCGCTACGCCTCCGAGGCGGAAAACGCCAACTTCTACTGGAACAACACGCTGCGCTATGCCGACGATCTGATTTCGCTGAAGGAAAACAGCGGCGTCAACGTCTATCGCACGCCTGACTCGGTGATGGCCGCGCAGCTGGACGCCTGGGATGTGGTTGTCGATCGGATTTCCGCGGAAGATCCCTTCTTCGCCAAGGTTGTCGCCTCGCAGAAGGCCTACGCCAAGAAGGTGCTGGGCTATCTGCTGCTGAACTCGCCGGACTACGGCTTGGCCTACAAACATTACTTCGGCTGATCCGATCGTCTGGATCATCGCCACCCGGGCCGACCGTCACGCGCTGCCGAGCGAGCCAGGGGACGCCGCCGCCCCGCGGCAGCTGTTGCCGAAGGGGCGGTGGATGCCACCGCTCCACCGGCAGCGGCCCGGTCTGTTGCGGCGACCGGCTGCGGCGACCGATTAAGACGACCGGTGAAGATAGCCGTGCGGGACGGCCCGCGAAGCCAACATCATGAATTCCGGCAGACAGTATCAGCACATGACGAGCATCATTCACGCCATCGAGGCCCTGAATATTTGGATCGGACGCGCCTTTGGCTGGCTTATCCTAATCCTGACCTTCTCCGTCGCCTACGAGGTCTTCGTTCGCTACGTCTTGAATGCCCCAACGGTTTGGGCTTTCGACATGATGGTGCAGATGTACGGCGCCCTGTTCCTGATGGCCGGCCCCTATGCCTTGGCCCAGGATTCCCATGTTCGGGCCGATATCCTCTACCGCCTGCTGCCGGTCCGCTGGCAGGGGCGAATTGATATGCTGCTCTATGTCCTCTTCTTCTTCCCCGGCATGGCGGCGTTGTTTTGGTACGGCTGGGAAATTGCCGCCGACTCCTGGCGCTACAAGGAGGTGAGCTGGAACAGCCCGGCCCGAATTCAGATCTATTTTTTCAAGACCCTGATCCCGCTGGCAGGCGCGCTGCTGATCGTCCAGGGGGTTTCGGAATGCATGCGCTGCTATCTCGCAATTAAGACCGGGAAATGGCCGGATCGCATGGAAGATGCGAAGGAAACGGAAGACATTCTGAGCCACTGACCCGGAAGCGTCTGATGATGGCGTCTGCGTTCGGTCCCCGTAAACCCAGTCGGTTTCTCATCACGGAGCTTTTGTTGGCATGACGAACCCAGAAGTCGCCATCTTAATGCTAACCCTCTTTATCTTTTTGGTTCTGTTGGGTTTTCCGGTTGCATTTACGCTGCTCGCCATGGGCGTCGCCTTCGGCTACTTCGCCTATTTTGAATCCGGCAGCATCGAAACCTTCTCCGACGTTTTCAGCAACAAGATTTTCTATCTGCTCAACCAGAACACCTATTCGGTGATGGAGAACGACACGCTTGTCGCGATCCCGCTTTTCCTGTTCATGGGCTATGTTGTTGAGCGGGCGAATATCGTCGATCGACTGTTTCGCGCCCTGCAGATGGCCGCCAGAAATCTCCCGGGGTCGATGGCCGTCGCGGCGCTGATCACCTGCGCGGTGTTCGCCACCGCCAGCGGCATTGTCGGAGCGGTCGTCACGCTGATGGGACTGCTGGCCTATCCGGCGATGATGAAGGCCAACTATGACAAGAGTTTCGCCGCCGGCGTCATCTGCGCCGGGGGCACCCTGGGCATCTTGATCCCGCCGTCGATCATGCTGATCGTCTACGCGGCAATCGCCGATCTGTCCCCGTTGCGGCTCTATGCGGCGGCGGTTCTTCCCGGATTTATTCTCGCCGGATCCTATATCCTCTATGTGATTATCCGCGCGCTGTTCAATCCCTCCCTGGCGCCCAAACCGAAACAAGAAGACATTCCGTCAAAAGGGACGGTTTATCTGCAATTGCTGACGTCCTTCGTGCCACTGACATCGCTTATACTGGTGGTTCTGGGGTCGATCCTGGGCGGGCTGGCGACGCCGGCCGAGGCCGCCGCCATGGGCGCCCTGGGGGCGCTGGTGCTGGCGGTTTTGTACCGGTCGCTCAATTGGACGATGTTAAAGCAGTCGGTGTACCTGACCGCCAAGGCGACGGCCATGGTCTGTTGGCTGTTTGTCGGATCCTGGACCTTCGCCTCGGTATTCTCCTATCTCGGCGGCCATGAGGTGATCGAGAGCTTCATCCTGTCGTTTAACCTGTCGCCCTGGCAGTTTTTGGTCCTTGCGCAACTGATCATCTTCCTGCTTGGCTGGCCGCTGGAGTGGTCGGAAATCCTGATTATTTTCGTGCCGATCTTCCTGCCGATGCTGGATACCTTCGGCATCAACCCCTATTTCTTCGCCATGCTGGTGGCGCTGAACCTGCAAACCTCCTTCCTGACGCCGCCGATGGCGATGTCCGCCTTTTACCTGAAAGGCGTGCTGGGAAAAGTTATCGAACTTTTGGATATCTTCAAAGGCCTGCTCCCCTATCTGGGGATCGTCATTTTTGTTATGGTCCTGATGTACCAGTTCCCCGAGTTGGCGCTTTGGCTGCCGGACGCGCTGTTCGGAAAATACGTCCCGTAGTAACCACGCCCGCGGGCCGGATGAGCCGGGCGGGGCTTTGGGTTGGATGCAGGGCTTTGGGTTGGATCGCGCCGTGAACTGGAAGGCGGAGTGTTGTTCGGATGATTGACAAGATTACCGGTCTTATTGCCATCCTGTTGGTCGCGACCTTCGTGATTGGTCTCGCAGACAGCATCTCCTCGGGTTTCGCCGGGTTCTGGGGGGGCTTGCCCTTTTGGATCATCAGCGTTTTTGTCCTGGCGCTGATCGCCTACGACTATTGGGACGGCTGCCTGCGCAAGAAGTGACAAGCCCTTTTCCACAGCTGATTATTCACAGAGGCCGACCTATGGAATTAACCGATCTTGGCGCCGTCCAACTGGCGCAGATGATAAAAAACGGCGAAATAACCGCCAGTGAATTGATCGACGCCTGCCTCCGACAAATCGACGCCACCGATCAGGACATCGGCGCCTGGGCCCATCTGGACCGGGATTTCGCGCGCCAGCAGGCCGCCAACCGTGACACGCTGCGCGCCAGCGGCGTCCCCGTCGGGCCGCTGCACGGCATCCCGGTGGCCATCAAGGACATCTTCGACACCAAAGATTACCCGACCGAAAATGGCACGCCGCTCGATGTCGGGCGCGCGCCGATTAAGGACAGCACCGTCGTCAGCCTGCTCAAGGCGGCCGGCGCGGTTATCCTGGGCAAAACGGTCACCACCGAGCTGGCCGTCTTCTCACCCGGAAAGACCAGGAACCCGCACGATCCGGCGCGCACCCCCGGGGGATCGTCCAGCGGCTCGGCCGCCGCCGTCGCCGCCAAAATGGTTCCGCTTGCGGTGGGATCCCAGACCAACGGCTCCGTCATCCGACCGGCGTCGTTTTGCGGTGTGGTCGGCTTCAAGCCAAGCCACGGACGGATTTCGCGCAGCGGCGCGCTGGTCCTGTCGCGGACCCTGGATCATGTCGGCCTGTTTGCCCGATCCTTGGCCGATGTGGCCCTGATCGGCGACTGCTTGATCGCCCACGATCCGGTTGATCCGGATACCCAACCGGGCGCGGCGCCGCGGCTGTTGGAAATCGCCGAGCACGAACCGCCGGCCACACCGAAATTTGCCTTCATCAAAACCCCCGCCTGGGATCGGGCGGCGCCCAGCACCCAGGCCGCCTTCGCGGAATTGCACGAATTTCTCGGCCCGCATTGCGACGAGATTGCGCTGCCCGGCGAATTCGACGTTGCGGTGAACAACCTGGCAACAATCATGACCGCCGACCTGGCGCGCTATCTGGCGGGCTATCGCAAGCGCGGTGAAGATCAGATCAGCGACATTCTTCGCGCCATGATGGACGACGGCGCGGCGGTCAGCGCGGTAAGCTACAACAATTGCCTGGATCAAATCGGCCCTCTGCGCGCCTGGGTGAAAAGCCTGTGCGATGACTACGACGCGATAATTACCCCAGCCACCCGGGGCGAGGCGCCGCGCGGACTGGAGTCGACCGGCGACCCGATTTTCTGCACCATCTGGACCTATCTCGGCGTCCCGGCGCTCAGCCTGCCGTTGCTGGAGGGCGAAGCAGGCCTGCCTCTGGGGGTGCAATTGGTGGCGACAAACGGCGACGACGCCCGGCTCCTTCGAACCGCCCGCTGGCTGGCAAACCACGTTATGAGCTAACATCGCATGCCCCGGCCAGCCGGCCAGCGCCGCCTCCGCGCCAGCACCGCGCGGACCGACCCGATGGCGGCTGGGCGACAAATTGCGCGGGCCGGCGGCAGCCAAGCCCGATCGCACCGATTCAAACCGACAAGCCAATTGGAGCCGCTTCACAGATGTACGCCGGTATGGACAAACTCAGCGCCGAGAGCGCGAACGACAGCAGAATCGTTGACCTGCGCAGCGACACGGTAACCCGCCCCAGCGCCGGCATGCGCCAAGCCATGGCCGAAGCTGTGGTCGGCGACGATGTCTATGGGGAAGACCCGACGCTCAATCGGCTGGAAGCCGAGCTGGCCGCCAGGGCCGGCAAGGCCGCCGGGCTCTTTCTGCCCAGCGGCAGCCAGAGCAACCTGATCGCCCTGTTGACCCACTGCCAGCGCGGCGAAGAATATCTGGCGGGCGCCGACTATCACATCTTCAGCGCCGAGGCGGGCGGCGCGGCCGTGTTGGGCGGTATCTCGCCCTGGCCGCTGCCGGTCGACGCGCAGGGCGGCCTGCGCGTGGCGCAGGTCACCCAGGCCATCAAGCCCGATGATTTCCACTGCGCCATCACCAAGCTGCTCTGCCTGGAAAACACCGTCTCCGGCCAGGTTCAGCCACAGGCGCGGATCGCGGCGCTGGCCCAAGCCGGTCACCACGCCGGGCTGCTGGTCCATCTTGACGGCGCCCGGCTGTTCAACGCCGCCGTCGCCCAAAATCTGCCGCTGGCCACCCTTTGTCAGCCGGTGGATACGGTGTCGCTCTGCCTGTCCAAGGGGCTGGGCGCGCCGGTTGGCTCGGTGCTGGTCGGCCCGGCTGACTTCATT
Organism: uncultured Rhodovibrionaceae bacterium; assembly: GCA_963976695.1. Lineage (GTDB taxonomy): Bacteria > Pseudomonadota > Alphaproteobacteria > Kiloniellales > DSM-21159 > CAXBMB01. Next base: position 13,302 of record CAXBMB010000062.1, on the reverse strand, counting down.
CACCGCGCCCGCCGGAACCGCAAGCTTCTCGGTGGGGCCATGCGCCAGGCCGGCGTGCTCGGCGCGGCGGGCCTCTACGCGCTGGAGCACAATGTGGCGCGGCTGGCCGAGGATCACGCCAACGCGCGTTTCCTGGCCGAGGAACTGGACTTGATCCCGCAGATTCGACTGGCCCCGGGCAAAGCCGCCACCAACATGCTGTTCCTCGGCACCAGCGATCCAGCCGATCTCGGTCCCCTGTGCCGTCACCTGGCCGCGCAAGGCTTCCTGATCGGCGGTCAGCAGCCGCTGTCTCGCCTGGTGGTTCACCTGGACATTACCCGCCAGGACCTGGAGCGGATGTTAACGCTCATCGCCGCCTTCTTTAAAAACTGACCGGGGGAATGCCAAAACCGTGACGGCGCCGCCATCGCCCGATCCGCGGCGGCGTCGCCACCAATCAGCGCGCCACGGGCGTCTTGCCGGATCGCGCGCACTCTGGTCGCACCGAGGCTAAAGATGACTTTGCGGTCCTGTTTTTTCCTCGCGGTGCAGAATTCCAAGCAACAGGTCAAGACTTCGCGAAGATATTTCGCTATCCTCCTGCTCGATTCGCATCTGTCATTGGCGAATCCAACAAGGGGCTATGCAGAAACATGGACTGGGACAAGCTGCGCATTTTCCACGCCGTAGCTGAGGCTGGCAGCTTCACCCATGCGGGGGAGCAACTCAATCTCAGCCAATCGGCAGTCAGTCGGCAGATCTCCGCGCTGGAAGACAGCCTGCGGGTGCCGCTGTTCCATCGGCACGCCCGGGGGCTGATTTTGACGGAGCAAGGCGAGCTTCTCTATCGCACCGCTCACGAAGTCTTTGGCAAGCTGGCCATGACCGAAGCCCTGCTGACCGAAAGCAAGGACCGGCCGCGCGGCGTTCTACGGGTCACCGCGACCGTTGCCTTCGGCTCCACTTGGCTGGCGCCGCGAATGCGCGATTTTCTGGAAATTTACCCGGATATCGAAATGCATCTGGTGCTTTCGGACAAGGAATTGGACCTGTCCATGCGGGCGGCCGACGTGGCGATCCGAATGTCGCCGCCACGCCAGGCAGACCTGATCCAGCGCCACATCCTGGCGGTCCACATGCATGCCTACGCCTCCGCCGACTATATCAAGCGCAACGGGCAGCCCAACAGCGTGGAAGAGCTGGATAACCATCCGATCGTGGTTTACGGCCAGGACACCCGGCCACCGGTTCCCGACGTCAATTGGCTGCTGCGCATCGGGCGCAAGAGCAACCAAATGCGCAAAGCGGCGCTGACCGTCAACAACGTCTACGCCATCATGAAGTCAGTGGCCAACGGCTGCGGCGTTGGCGCGCTGCCCGAGTTCATGATCCAAAAGGGCAGCGATCTGGTGCGGGTCCTGCCGGAGGAAGAAGGGCCGCGCATCGACGCCTACTTCTGCTATCCCGAAGAGCTGCGCGGCACCCGGCGCGTCGAGGTGTTCCGGGACTTCCTGCTGCGCAAGGTGGCGGAAGCCAAGTTTTAGCATCCGATCGGTTCAAACGGCGCGCCACGTCGGGGCGTTTGAACCGTGAACCGGCGTTCGACCGGCCGGTTAGTTCGATCCCGCTGATAGTCCGGTTACGCTGTTGACGCGTGATTGGCGACACGCGCGCCGCGCTTTCACCGCCCCCCCCTCTCGCACCGTTTCGCGCCGCCGTGCCGCCGCGCTTTGACCGCCATCCAACAGACCCGACCACACCAGATAAGCGAAAGGCGCGTCGCCTCGCCGGCCCGCCTGGGGCTCGCCAGCGCTTTTTCGTCACAGCAATCGGTGACGGCGCGTCTTCCTTGCAACAGCCAGCCCGCGAGTCGGGGCCGCGATTTTCAAGCCCCCGAAAGTAAATAAATCGTCACGTGCCGCGCCGCGATTATCACCCGACCGCGCGCTCCGGGCGGATAAACTCCATAATCCCGGGTCGTCGTAAGAAAAGATCATCAGACGGTCTACAAACTAATATTATTTCAAAATCCGGTGATTATGGTGTATTTTTAACACAGCGGTGTAGCCATGCAACAGTCGCATGGGTGCATTCCGACATTCGGGGTGGACAACAGGGACGCGAAACACCAAATTCTTACTCACGGATGTTGCATCGCAGCATCCCGGACCGTCGGCACCCTCCCTTTTATGCCGACCGTCCCACGGGTACGCGAGCGCGCCTCCCGCGCAGCGTCTCCGACGTCTCCCAGACGTGAAGCCTCCCTGTTCAACTTGCCCGGAAGTATCAACTTCCGGGCATTTTTTTTGCTCAGGGGTCGCCGCGCGCAGCACCGCGCCGCCGCTTACATGAACAGCCGCGCATCATCCTTCATCGTTGCGTAAAGGCCCGCCACCTGCGCGCCATAGCCGTTGTATAGTTGGGTGGGGACGCGCTCGCCGGTGCCCAGCACCCGCTCGCTGGCCTGGCTCCAGCGCGGATGAGGCACCTCGGGATTCACATTCGCCCAGAAGCCATATTCGTTCCGGTTGATTTCTTCCCAGAAGGAAACCGGGCGTTGATCGGTGAACTCGACGGAAACAATCGACTTGATGGATTTGAAGCCGTATTTCCACGGCAGGACCAAGCGCAGCGGCGCGCCGTTTTGTTTCGGCAACGGCTTGCCATAAATACCGGTGGCAACAAACGCCAGCTCATTGGTCGCCTCCGCCAGCGTCAACCCCTCGACGTAGGGCCAGGGGTACCAGGAAGCGCGCTGCCCGACCATCACATCGGAGTCATTGAGGGTCACAAACTTGATATAGCGGGCGCCGGACGTCGGCTTGGCCAATTTGACCAAGGCCGCCAGCGAAAACCCCGACCAGGGCACGGTCATCGACCAGGCCTCGACGCAGCGATGCCGGTAGAGCCGCTCTTCCAAAGGCATCTGGGCCAGCAGATCATCGACGCCGATTTCCAAGGGTTTGTCCACCATGCCGCCAATCGACAGGGTCCAGGGCCGAAGCGGAAGGGCCCGCGCCGCTTTCCAGATGTTCTTTGACGAGCCGAACTCGTAGAAGTTGGTGTAGGTGGTGGCCTCCTGTTCAGCGGTCAGCGCCCGTTCGATCCGATAGCTCAAGTTCCGCGGCACCGGATAGAGATGGGCGGAGGGATCTTCGGCCGTCGCGGCGGCCAACTGGACCGAATCCGAGGCCGCCGTGGCCTCCTGGCGGGCTTGCGCCGGGCCGTCGTCGCAGGCCGACAAGATCGCCCCCGCGCCCAGCAGAAGCGACCCGCCGGCCGCCTTCCTCAGGAAGGATCGGCGGTTATGGTAGTCACCCTCGGCGGTGACTTGATTTTCCCGCAGTTCCCAGCTTGGACGCACTTTTATCAACATCGCTCGGTGGTCCCTTTCATGATCTAGCGCCAGATCAACTTGGAAAGACGCGCGGCGCGCCGGCGCTGCCGTAAACCGCCCGCCTATCGGCTGCGCCACACCCCAGGGCGCAGCGGGCGATTCAGCCGCCAACCTGGCCCCCAGCGGGATCAAGCGGCGCGCATCACGCTCACGGCTTAACCTAGTGCTTTAGTCGGTTATGACCAATTCAACTGCGCGCGAGGAGTCGATTAAACCGAAGGCCGGGCACAGCCCCCGTCCGGTGAGCGGTCGGCGCAATCACCGTCCGGCAAGCGGCCAGCGTTACAGAAAGGAAAACCCCAGCTTGCCCAGCGAGCCGAAATCCGCCTGGGCGGACTGTCCGGCCTGAAGCTCCAGAAAGGGCGTTACCACGCCGGTGCTGACCACCTCCCCGGCCCGCAGTCCCGATCCAACGCCGCGCAGGGCATTGGCCAGCCAGGTCAGCGCGGTCAGCGGGCCGCCCATGGCGTTTTCGCCCCGGCCGGCGCCGATCTCGCGACCATCAACCCACAGCCGCGCCTCAACCTCGGCCAAGCCGCGCAGCCCGGCCAGATCCCAGTTTCCGCGGCCTTGCCCCAGAATGATCGCCCCATGGGCGCCGTTGTCGGCAATCAGCGCCGGGGCGCCGGCGCTGGTCCAGGCCGGCGCGCCGTAGGCGGAGGTGACGATCTCGAAGGCCGGGCAGACCCGAGCGACGGCCGCCGCGACCTCCGCTTCGTCATAGGCCTGAGCGCGCGCCGGCAGGTCCCGGGCCAGGACCAGCGCGAACTCGGGCTCGATCAGCCGGAAAATAAAGTCCCCGGCACGCAACCGCGCCCCGTCCTGATAGCAGTCTTGTGCGTAAAGACGGCCGTAAAACGGGCCGGAGAGCTGCAGAAACTCCTGCGCCTTCCGGCTGGTCGCGCCCAGTTTATATCCCATGGGGGTCTTGCCGCCACGGGCCTGGCCAAGCGCCTGAAGGCCGTAAGCTTCGCTCAACTGCACGCCTTGGGGCGGGCGGGCCAAGGGCTGAACGTCCCGACGGGCCGCCAGCAGGCGCGCAACCAGCGCGTCGTTTCCCTTCATGAAGTCCTCCTTGCAGTAGCCCAGCTTACGCTTGATCCGGTTATAGCCAGCCATCGACGGTTCCTTGCCCCCCCGTTCATCACACCCATTGTTCACACTCATTGTTTCGTCGCCCGCACGGACGAGAAAGTCGGCGTTTACTTTTCTCCGCCCGATCACCGCCGGCCTGGTTGGAACAGGCCGCCAGGGCCACGGCGCGCCGACGCGGGCTATTGCGCCGCCTGCTGCTGCACCACCCGGTCGGCTGGTTTGCCGCGCAGCTCCTGCAAATGATCGAAGGCGAACCGGTAGGTGCCCACGCCTTGCGACAGTGAGCGCAGTTCGATGATCAAATCCAGGATCTCGGCCTGCGGCATATGGGCCTTCACCTCGTCCCATCCCTCCCAGTCGGGCCGGACATCGAACCCGAGGATTTGTCCACGGCGGCTGGAGATCAGCGAGTGAACCCGGTTGGTGTAGTCGTTGGGCACGTAGATGGTGACGTCATAGATCGGCTCCAGCAGCACGGGCTCGCAGTCGGGCAAGGCCTCGCTCATGGCGATGCGACCGGCGGTTTTAAAAGCCATGTCCGAGGAGTCCACCGCATGGTGCAGACCGTCATAGAGCGTGACCGTCAAATCCACCACCGGAAAACCCAGTGGACCGCGCCGCAGATACTCCTGCACGCCCTGTTCCACAGCGGGAATATATTGCCGTGGCACCGAACCGCCGGCGATCTTGTCTTCAAACTGGAAGCCCGCGCCCCGGGGCAAGGGATTGATCTTGATTTTGATGTCGGCGAATTGGCCATGGCCGCCGCTCTGGCGCTTGTGGCGGGCGTGGTGGTCGGTGCCCTTGGTAATGGTTTCCTTGTAGGCCGGGTGGGGACTGCGCGCCTTGACCTCGATTTTATAGCGGTTGCGCAAGCGATCGATGGCGATCTTCAGGTGAATGTCACCCTGGCCCCAAAGCAACAGTTCCTGGGTGTCCTGATTCTGCTCGACCATCAGCGAGGGGTCTTCCTCCATCATCTTTTGCAGCGCGGCGGAGACCTTCACCTCGTCTTCCCGCTTTGTCGGCTCCAACACCAGCGCGTAAACCGGGGTCAAGGAAGACGGCCAGGGCAGGTCCGACGCCGGCGCGGCACTTTCCGTGGTCACCAGATCGCCGGTCTTCAGACCGTCCATCCGTCCCAGCGCCACCAGATCGCCCGCCTTGGCCTGCGTGAGTTTTTCCAGTTGCGCCCCCTGCATCCGCGACAGGCTGCTCAACCGTTCGCCGGCAAGGCTGCCGCCCTCGGTGAGTTCCCCATGCCAAATCCGGGCCAGGGAGACCCTGCCGCTATGGGCCAGATGAAAGGTCTTGACCACCGTGGCCTGCAGCGCGTTCTGCGCCGCGCCCCGCGACCCATCCGGCGATCCGTCCGGCGCCGAAAGACCCAGGCGCTGGGCGGTCTGCGTCACCGACGGCCCCTCATGGCGAAGCGCCTTCCACAGCCGCAAAATGCCGTTGTCATGCAGTGATGAGCCAAGAAAAACCGGCACCAGCAGATCGCGTTGCAGGTCTTCGGTCAGCTGCTGATAAACTTGGTGACTGGGCGGGACCTGGTCTTCCAGCAGTTGCTCCAGCAGGTGATCGTCGAAGTCGGCCAGAAATTCCAACATTTCCTGCCGGGCTTCGGATTCCCGTTCTTCCAGGTTGCCGGGAATCGGGATCAAGGCTGAGGCTTTGTGCTCGTTGTATTTCCACGCCCGTTCGCTGACCAGATCGACCACGCCGGTGACCTTGTCACCCTCGTGAATCGGCACCTGGCGCAGCACCAGCGGGCGACGGGAGTGTTGCTGATAGGCCGCCAGCAGGTCACGCAGCCGCACGGCGCAGCGATCCATCTTGTTGACGAAAACCAGATGCGGCATCCGCAGTTCGTCCAGCAGCTTGAACAGCGGCGCCAACGCCACGACTTTGTCGATTTCCGGCTCGGCGACCACGATGGCGAGATCCGCCGCCATGATGGCGTTGCGGCTGTCCTGCTGCAGTTCGACAGAGCCCGGGCAGTCAATGAACGACCAGTCCTCGCCCATGAAGCTGCAGCGCGCCACATTGGGCTCCGTGGACATGGCGCGCGCGCGGGCTTCCTGAGCGGCATCGCCCAAGGTTGTTCCGTCATCGACCGTGCCCTTGCGCGGCAAGGCTTTAGCGGCAAAGAGCAGGGCTTCCAACAGCGTGGTTTTTCCGCTGGTGTAGGGGCCTAGAATGACGGCGCAGCGCGCCTGTCCTCCATTTGTTGTCATGACTGTCTCCCCATGGCCTGAAATGCAGGGCCGGTTAAGGAAGAACAGCCGGAGACGCGACAGTCCTTTGAAAGCCTCGCGGCTTTCGCCTCGGGAAGATCTTTTTTCCGAGGAGAAAGCCGCCTCGGAGCCTTGGGCCGCGTCGGCCTGGTCAAAAACCGACGTCGGTCTCCGCGACAGCCTGTTCCGGCTTGGGAGACTGACGGTTCATGACAAGGTCGGCGCGTTTTCAACCCGGCCTGATAAAACCCGCCAGAGGCTGTAATCATCGGACGAAAGCGCCGCCTGCCCGGTCTTCCCCGGGCCTTTACGATGCCCCATTTTTTCAGACTTGGCCGCGATCTGGCAAGTTGATTCGCCCTTGGGACAATTTGCCCGGACCTTCCCGGGGCGCGCCGCGTCGCCAAGGGGTTGTGCAGGTCATCGCGCTTTGCTTACGGCTCCGAGGGTTCTTCCTCCTCGTCGATCCGGTGCTTAAGCAGCAGGGGAACTTGGCTCATCACGAAAATAAAGGTGATGACCATCTGGCCGATGGTGTCAAAGGCGACCCAGACTTCCTCAGTTTGCGTGCGCCACACCACCTCGTTGGCGGCGGCCATGATCAGGAAAAAGACCGCAAAGCGATGGGTCAAGGTGGTCCAGGGCTGATCGGTTTTCAGCGGAAAAGCCGCTCCCATCACGGTTTTCAGCACCGGCCGGCCGATCGCCAGGGTGCCCCAAAGCGCCGCCGCGAAGAGAATCTGCACCACCGTCGGTTTGATCTTTATAAAAAAAGAATCTTCGAAAACCAGCGTAAGACCGCCGAAGAAACCCAGCAAAACAGCGGCGAACAATGCCAGCCAAGGCACCCGCCGGGCCACCGCCCAGGACACCGCCAACGCCACCGCCGTTGCCGCGATCAAGGCGCCGGTGGCGGTCAGGATATCGGTCAAAAGGTAGACCGCGAGAAAGATAATCAGCGGCAGGTAGTCGGTGGCGGGCCTTAGCCACGCCGGGCCCGCCTCCTTGCCCGGGCGCTCTGGAGTTGCGGCCGCCTTGACCGTATTCGGCTTATCTTCGTTGTTGCGCACCAACACCCTCTATCCTCAACTCTTGTCACCGAACCAATAGGTCACCGGCCGTGGCCGGTCTTGCTGTGGCAGATAGGTACTTTCGCACGCGACCGCCAGGGTTACGACGACAGAATAACGCTCTGTCCGGCAGCCCTTGCCGCGCAACAGGGCCCGCAGCGCGCCCCGCGGCCTTGTCGCCGCTGGGTCAATCCGCGCCGCCGGCCTCTCGGCCCAAGGCATGGGGCAGGAGCGCCTGGTAGATTTCCCTGTTGGCCGGCGTGGGAATGCCAACTTTTTCCCCCAAGCGAACGATCGCGCCGGTCAGCCACTCAAGCTCCAACCGGTTGCCGCGCTCCAGGTCGACCAGCATGGACGGTTTGACTTTGCTGATCCGCGCCATCAGTCCCTCCATGATGTCCTGCTCCAGGGTTTCGGGAAGTTGAATGCCCTGGGCCCGGCCGACGGCGCCCGCTTCCAGCAGCGCCGCCTGATAGAGTTTTTGCGCGGCTTCCTTTTTGAAGGCGTCAGCCAACGGCGACCGAAAATAGCAGGCGGCCCCGGCGTTGGGCGCCAGGAAGATAAACTTCTGCCAAAGCTCCGAGCGAATGTCCTGCGCCACCCTGGCCTCGAACCCGGCGGCCTCACAGGCCTCGCGGAAGCGCTCGGCGCGGGGCGACGCGCCGCCGGCCAGCTCCCCGAAGATCAGCAGCGCCAGATCGATGTTGTGGCGGATCACGCCGGGGGACTCGATCAAGGCGGAGATCTTGGCGACGCCCCCCATGACCGCGCCCTGACCCAGCTGCTGCGCGAACTGATCTTCGGCCTCGACGCCGTTTTGCAGCGAGATCACCGCTGTTTCCGGACCGACCGCCGGCTTCAGGGCTGTCGCCAGGGCCGGATTGTCCCACAGCTTGGTACAGACCAGGATCACGTCGCAGGGCCCCAGCGTGGACAGGTCGTCGGTCACCGTGACCTCCGGCAGGTCGAGATCGCCCAGCGGCGACAACACCTTCAATCCGGATTTTTCCATGGCGGCCTTGTGCGCGCCGCGCGCCACAAACACCACCTCCTGTCCAGATGCCGCGAGCCGCGCGCCGAAATAGCCGCCCACACCGCCCGCCCCAATAATGGCAATTTTCATCACTTCATTCTCCAACCGCAGCCGGCAAAAAAATCCGGCAAAAAAATTAGAGGACGGTAGGTCCCCGTCCCGCCTCGGCCTGTCGATCGGGCGCCGGCGCCACCGGGCCGCCTGTTCCGCGTTGCCCTCGCAGGCGACCAGAGGCGACGGCACGGATTAACCAGGATCGACAGAAGATCCCGGTTAATCCGATCCGACTCTAGCGCAGCGCGTTGCACGCCTTGGAAATTCGGGCCATGGCCTCTTCCAGCACGGCGGTGGAGGTGGCATAGGAGACACGGAAATGGGGCGCCAGGCCGAAGGCCGACCCCTGCACCACCGCGACCCCTTGGCTTTCCAGCAGGTAGGTCACAAAATCCTCGTCGCTTTCAATGACCTTGCCCTCGGGAGTTGTCTTCCCCAGGGTGCCGGCGCAGGAAGGATAGACATAAAAAGCGCCGTCCGGCATGGGACAGTCCAGGCCGGGCATCTGGTTGAGCGCCTGCACCACCATATTGCGGCGCGCGGCAAAGACCTGGTTGTGCTCGGCGATGAAATCCTGCGGCCCGTTCAGGGCTTCCACCGCCGCCGCCTGCGAGATTGAGCAGGGGTTGGAGGTGGACTGGGACTGGATGATCGCCATCGCCTTGATCAGTTCGACCGGACCACCGGCAAACCCGATGCGCCAGCCGGTCATGCAGTAGGCCTTGGAAACCCCGTTGACCGTCAGGGTCCGGTCATAGAGCCGGGGTTCGACCTGCGCGGGCGTGCAAAACTCGAAGTCGTCATACACCAGCTTTTCGTACATGTCGTCGGTCATGATCAACACCTGGGGATGCCGCAACAGCACCTCGCACAGCCCTGCCATCTCCTGCCAGCTGTAGCCGGCGCCGGTGGGGTTGGAGGGGCTGTTGAAGATCAGCCATTTGGTCTTCGGCGTGATTGCCGCTTCCAGGTCCTGCGGCCGCAGCTTGAACCCCGTCTCCTGGGGGCAGTTGATGGCCACCGGCGTGCCTTCGGCCAGCAGCACCATGTCCGGATAGCTGACCCAATAGGGCGCTGGAATCAGCACCTCGTCCCCAGGATTGAGCGTCGCCATCAAGGCATTGTAGAGAATTTGCTTGCCGCCCGTGCCGACGGTGATCTGGTTGGCGGCGTAGGTCAGGTTGTTGTCCCGCTTGAACTTGGCGATCACGGCTTCTTTCAGCGCCGGAGTCCCGTCCACGGCGGTGTAGCGCGTATCCCCGGCGGCCAGCGCCGCGATGGCAGCGTCCTTGATGTTCTGTGGGGTCTCAAAGTCCGGTTCCCCGGCTCCAAGCCCAACCACATCCACCCCCGCGGCCTTCAATTCACGGGCTTTCGAGGTAACGGCGATCGTGGGAGAGGGCTTAATGCGAGACAGACGCTCGGCAATCAGCGACATGGCGCTAGGCTCCGAATGCTAAAAGAAGAAGAAAAAGACAACGCGGCGCACGGTAAATCAGCCCCAAGGCGACTGCAACAATAACAGCCGCCCAATTCCGACATGGCGGCCCGGATTCCAAGACCCTTCGCCTTTTCCCAGCAGCCCGGCGCTGGTCTGACGCCGCGCGGCGCGGCCCGGTCTATCGCGTTCAGCGGGCACGGCGCAGCCAGGCGGCAACCAAATTCCGGCCCTTGGGCGACGACCGTCCTTGATCCAGAATTGTCACACGCATGCCTTCATCCTGCCATTAAGCTGCCGTCGACTTGTCAGCAGCAGGCCACGAGAGTCGGATCGGTTCAAAGCACATCGCTAACGTGATCCCGGTTAAACCGTGACTCCGTCTCTTATCATCATATTGGCGGGTGCTTGACGACAGAAACGACGCGCCGAGCGCGACTTTCTTCGTCGATCACCCTCGCGAGGCAAAGGAGGGACGCCGCGTGCGAAAGGATGATCGAAAAAAAGGCTACCTAACCCTACTGAGCTACCAATCCCAACTGGGCCGACGTCGGCGGCGCGATCGAAAAATCGGCACGCTTGTTTGGCTGACCCTGGCGGGCGCCGCGCTGGCCGTCGCGACCGTCTTTATCGGCGAAACCCTGCCGATCTAGCCCGGCAGCTCCCGCCGGAGCGCTCTGCGGACTCCGCCGGTTTGACCGCTGACGATCCCACCGCTGGTTTTTCGCGTCTGGCGTGTCGCGCCGGCGGCGCGGATCGCCCCCCGGCAACGGCGGCGGCAAGCGGCGAATTTTCAGGTTCCCCGCCGGGATGGGCGGCGGCAACCGGCGCATTGCGGCGGTTTGCCGCAGAAATTATTACCCAAAATCGTATTTATTACCCGAAAGCGTTATCTCGCCGTAACAGCTCCTTGAACCTCCCCGGCGCGCGGGCCTGCGATCAACTTGCAAAGCGGCGCTTGACGCAGCAACGCTGCCGTCAAGCGCCGCGAATAGGTTTGATAAAAGGTAGAACCACGGCGCAAGCGAAATCACGCCGGGATTCCGTTTGCGCCGATCCGACGCGCATCACCGAATTTGTTGTCGACAGTTTGTTATCTACTTTTCGTTGCCCACAATTTGTTAACGAAAACTTGTTAACTAAGACTGGATTCCCGCGCCGGTTCCGCGCCAGCGTCTTGCTCTGGATCGGCTGTCAGCGATTTCCATTCTACTACTAGGGTCCCCACCATGTCCTTACTTCGTCTCTTTCGAATCAAAACGTTCGGGATCATTTTCATTGGCTTTACCGTTTTGGCTTCCTTTGGGTTTTTGGCCAACAGCTATGTGACTCTGCAAAGCCTGACGCGTGCGAAAGAGGCCTGGACCACCTTGGAAGGTGAGCGCAATGGGCGCATGCAGGCCCTCTCCACCTTGCGCGCGGAGTTGGGCTATGGCGGTGTGATCCATCAGTTTAAGAACTTCGTCCTACGCGGTGAGACCGACCGCATCGCGCAGATCAACCGTCATGCCCAGGCCGCCAAGGCGGCGATCGAGGACTATCGGGCGCTGCCGCTGTCGGCAAAGGAAGAGGAAGACCTTGCCGCGATCAACAGCATGATCGACGCCTACCTTTCCAAGCTGGATCCGGTGCAGCGCGCCATCGAAAACGGCGCCGACGCCGCCGCACGCGACGCCTTGGCCGCCGTCAATGACGGCCCCGCCATCGCCGCGCTGACCAGCCTGGTTTCGACGTTGGATCGCCGGGGCCTGGCCGATGCGGATGTGATGAACGCCAGCCTGGAAGAAGTCACACTGCGGTTGAACGTGACCAGCGCCGCGACCATTCTCTTCCTGTTGCTGATGATCGTTGGCACAATTTGGGCAAACCTCTATCGGGTGGTGATGCCGATTACCCAACTGACCAAGGCGGCCAAGGAACTGGTTAAGGGCAATCTTTCGATCACCGTGCCGGGACAAGAGTTCGAAGACGAAATCGGCGAGTTGGCGCGCGGCATACGCACCTGGCAGGAAGCCGCGCAACAGCGGCGAAAATTGGTCAAGGACAAGAGCGAGGAACAGGCCGAGCAAACGGCCCGCGCCAAGCGGGTCGAAGCGCATATCGAGGCCTTCGAACAGGAGATCCTGGGCATCGTCACCATGGTCACCTCTTCGTCGGACAACCTGCGCAATCATGCCGACCAGCTTCACCTGGCAGCCGAAAACGGCAACCAGCAGGCCATCGAGGTGGCGGAGGCCGGACGGGCCGCCTCGAACAACGTGCAGGAAGTGGCCGGCGCGACCGAACAGCTCACCGGCTCAATTGCTGAAATCGGGGTCAAGACCACCGAAACCACCAGCATCACCCGCACGGCGGTGGAAGAGGCCAAGCGCACCGACAACACCATCCAATCGCTGCACCAGTCGGCCGAGAAAATCGGCGACGTGCTGAAGCTGATTGAAGACATCGCCAAGCAGACCAACCTCTTGGCCCTCAACGCCACCATCGAGGCGGCGCGCGCCGGTGAGGCGGGCAAGGGCTTTGCGGTGGTGGCCAACGAGGTGAAGTCCCTGGCCAATCAAACCGCGCTGGCAACCGAAGAAATCTCCGGACAGATTGAGGCCATGCAGGCGGTCACCGAAACCGCCGTCCAGGCCATGCGCCGGATCGACCAGACCATCACACAGGTCGACAACATCGCCTCGAACATCGCCGCCGCCGTCGAGGAGCAGTCGGCGGCGACCCAGGAAATCAACCGCTCGGTTCATCTGGCGACCGATGGCACCCAGACCGTCGCCTTGGTGATCGCCAAGGTCACCGAGGCGGCCAAGGAAACCGATCAAACCGCCAACCATGTCTCGGACGCCTCCAAGGACCTGTCGCAGAACTCGCAGCAGCTCCGAACCGCCGTCAATATCTTTATCGACAAGGTCCGGGCCGCCTGACCACCCGTTTGGGCCCAGCACAGAAGCCACCGGCGCGGCGCGCCCCGGCGCGTGATCCGGCGTTTAATC
>CAXBMB010000061.1:0-22252 GCA_963976695.1 uncultured Rhodovibrionaceae bacterium | reverse complement strand
TGGTCCCAATTGGCCCAATGCGGCACCAGGTTGGAGTTGGCGATCAGCACGCGCGGCGCGTCCTTGTGGGTTTGGAACACGCCCACCGGCTTGCCGGACTGCACCAGCAGGGTCTGGTCTTCCTCCAGATCCTTGAGGCTGGCGACGATGCTGTCAAAGTCTCTCCAGGTGCGCGCCGCCCGTCCGATGCCGCCATAGACCACCAGTTCGTGCGGGTTCTCGGCCACGTCAGGGTGCAGGTTGTTCATCAGCATCCGCATCGGCGCTTCGGTCAGCCAGCTTTTGGCGGTGATTTCGGTTCCGGTCGCCGGGTAGACGTCGCGGGTGTTCTTGCGGGGATCGCTCATTTTGTGCCTCCAAGGGGCGGGGCCGGATTGGCCGGGGTGGCGAGAAGGGTGTTCAGCTGCGGCCGCGGCCGTCCGGTCTTGTCCGCGTCGTCGGTCCAGGCCGCAGCCTTCGCAAGCCAGCCATCGACTCGCTTGAGATGCTGTCGCCCTGGGTGACCGCGACGGCGCTCATGCGGACAGCTCCGGCATGGCCACGGCGGCGCTGGCCACCACCTCGCCGGTCTTGAGCAGGGTCGCGGCCCGTTCCAGATCGGGGGCCAGATAGCGGTCATCGTCCAGCGCCGGGACGTCGCCGCGTAAGTGGGCCACCACCCGCGCCAAGGGCGCGCTGGTCGCCAAGGGCGCGCGGAATTCAACGCCCTGCGCGGCGCAGAGCAGCTCGACGCCCAGAATCCGCTCGAGATTTTCGACCATCCGGCCCAGCCGCACCGCGCCGTGCGCGGCCATCGATACGTGATCTTCTTGATTGGCGCTGGTCGGCGTGCTGTCGGTCACGCAGGGGTTGGCGAGGTGCTTGTTCTCGCTCATCAAGGCGGCGGTCGTGACCTCGGCGATCATGTAGCCCGAGTTCAGCCCCGGATTGGGCGTCAGGAAGGGCGGCAGATCGTGGCTGAGCACCGGGTCGACGATCAGCGCGATGCGGCGCTGCGCAATGGCGCCGATTTCGGCCACCGCCAGCGCGATCATATCGGCGGCAAAGCCGACGGGCTCGGCGTGGAAGTTCCCGCCGGAAACGATCAGCCCCGCCCCGCTCAGAACCAGCGGATTGTCGGTGGCGGCGTTCGCCTCGATCTCAAGCGTGCGGCCGGCCATGCGCAGCACGTCCATCGCGGCGCCGGTGACCTGCGGCTGGCAGCGGATGCAGTAGGGGTCTTGCACCCGGACATCGCCCTCGCGGTGGCTTTCGCGGATCTCCGAGCCCGCCAACAGCCGGCGCATGGCGGCGGCGGCGTCGATCTGTCCGGCGTGCCCGCGCAGCGAATGGATTTCCGGCTGCAACGGCGCGGTGGAGCCCATGATCGCATCGGTGGACAGCGACGAGGTGACAAGCGCGCCTTGCATCGCGCGCCAGGCGCCAAACAGCGCTGCCAGCGCGAAGGCCGTGCTGAACTGAGTGCCGTTGATCAGCGCCAGCCCTTCCTTGGCCCCCAGTACGATCGGGGACAGCCCGGCGCGCGCGAGCGCATCGCCGCCCGGCAGGATGTCGCCTTCAAATTCCGCCGCGCCCTGGCCGATCATCACCGCCGCCATATGGGCCAGCGGGGCCAGATCGCCCGATGCGCCAACCGAGCCCTGGGCCGGGATGACGGGCGTCACGCCCTTGGCCAGTAGATCTTGGATCAGGTCCACCAATTCCAGCCGCACGCCAGACGCGCCGCGCCCAAGGCTGAGCAGCTTGAGCGCCATCATCAGCCGCGCATGGCCGCGCGGAATCGGCGCGCCGACGCCGCAGCAGTGCGACAGGATCAGATTGCGCTGCAGGGTGGCGCTGTCCTTGGCCGCGATCTTCACGCTGGCCAGTTTGCCAAAGCCGGTGTTCACGCCGTAAACCGCCGCGTCACCGGTGGCGGCGGCGGCGATGCGCGCCTGCGCATCCGCCATCGCGGGGCGGCAGCAGGGGTCCAGTTGCACGGCGGCGTCTTCCCAGAAAACGCGGGCCAGATCGGCAAGGCTAACCGCGCCGGGGGTCAGGGTCAGGATGGTCAAGACAGCTCTCCAGAAATGCGGGGTGCGACGCGGGTTGGAGCCGACGCGGCAGGTTGGCCCGGCGGGGGGCGATAGGCCCGACGGTCCGTGCGTCGCCGCCGCCGGGCTTCCGACAAGTTCACCTGCTTTGATATAAGTTAATGTTTGATATGTCTATACATAAAATGGGTAAATATGGCGGGGGCTTGGCGGGCACGTTCGGCGGTTCCCGGCGTTCTTCTCGATCCATGGCTTGACTCCGTACCATGCTCCGGGGCGCAGGCTTGGTCTTCCGGGTTGGATGGTTTGCGGCGGAATTACCGATAAACCCAGGGTGATCAACAGAATCACGGACCAGAATGAAGGAACAGAATCAAGGAAGGGGCGCGCAGCTATGAAAACCACCATCTTGCGCATCGACAGCATGCGGTGCGACGGCTGCGCGCGGACGATCGAGACGCTGCTTGGCCGCCTGCCGGGCGTGCGCCGGGTCGAGGCGTCCTTCGATCAAGCGCAAGCCCGGATCCTGCATGATCGGAACGCCGCGCCGCTTGCCGATCTGATGGCGGCGGTGACCAAGGCCGGCTTCACGGCGACAACCGTCGATCGGTGACCCCGCCGCCGGTGGCCGTCTCGGTCGCTGCCCCGGTTGTGCGCGCGGGTCCTGCGCGCCGGCCTGGAGATGATCCGCTGCCAATCAAGCCCGCCTGATCCCAACTAAGAAAGAGAACAGCCAACATGACCCGGGTTGCAGCCAGCCAGGCAAAGCCGGAGCTGTGGAGTTCGGAGCCTTCCGACCGGCCAGACCGGGCCCGAATTCGCGCCCGTATCGGCGGGCTGCACTGCTCGTTGTGCAGCGGCACGATCGAAAAGGCGCTTGGTCGGCAAACCGGCGTCGACAAGGTCGCGGTCAGCCTGACTCATGAGCAGGCGCTGGTTGAATACGACCCGAAGGCGGTCGATCCGGCGACCCTGCTGCAAACGCTGCGGGATATCGGCTATACGGTTCACGATCCCAACAAACTACGGCCCTACGAGGAAGAAGAGCGCGATCTGGTGCGGGAAAGTCGCCGGTTTCTCGTCGCCACTGCATTCAGCCTGCTGTCGGTTGCCTTGATTACCGCGCCGACCGGGCCGCTGTCGCTGATCCTGCCCACGGTGGCCACGGCCAGTCTGGTGGCCTTCGTCTTCCTGGTGCTCCGGTCGCGCGGCCTGTGGCGTGCGATCAGCGGGGCCGGCGGTCTGGGCTTGCTGACTCTGGGGCTGCTGGCCCTGAGGGTC
Source organism: uncultured Rhodovibrionaceae bacterium (assembly GCA_963976695.1). GTDB lineage: Bacteria > Pseudomonadota > Alphaproteobacteria > Kiloniellales > DSM-21159 > CAXBMB01. The sequence goes on along the minus strand of CAXBMB010000061.1, from coordinate 18,938 downwards.
GAAGGCGCGCTGGCCGGCCTCACCCCCTGGCTCGTCGGCGGTCTGGCGGCGCTGCTGGTCTTCGGGATCGCCCGGCACATCCTGGCGATGGCTGCCCAGGCGCTGCGCCGTGGCATCCTCAATCAGCACGTCTTGCTGGAGGCCGGGGCCTTCGCCGGTGTGGCCGGGGGGATGATCGGCCTGCTTGTCGACCCACCGGGGTATCCGACCGCGCCGTTTTTCGCGGTCGCGACCTTGATCGTCACCTATCACATCTTCTCCGAATGGCTGTCGCTGATCGTCAAGACGCGCGCCTCGCAGGCCGTCCGGCGGCTGCTTGATCTACAGCCCGACAGCGCCCGGGTGCTGCGCGACGGCCGCGAGGTCGATCTGGCGGTTGGCGAGGTCCAGCAGGGCGACCTGGTTCGCGTCCGCCCCGGTGAACGCCTGCCGGTGGACGGCCAGGTCGCGGAAGGCCGCTCGACCGTCGATCAGTCGTTGGTGACCGGCGAGCCGATGCCGGTGGAACGCCGGGTTGGCGACCCGGTTGTCGGCGGCACCATCAACGGCAATGGAAGCCTGCTGATCCGGGTTACGGCAATCGGCGCGGAGAGTTTCCTGCAGCGGGTGGCGCGGGAGGTCGAGGATGCCCGCGCCTTGAAGCCGGGGCTGCTGCATCTTGTCGACCGGGTGCTTCGGGTTTACACGCCCTTGGTGCTGACGATTGCGGTGCTGGCCTTTTTCGGCTGGGCGGTGCTGCCGCAGCTTTTCGGCTTCACGCCGGATTTGCAGCGGGCCGTCTTTGCCGGGCTGAGCGTGCTGGTGATGGGCTATCCCTGCGCCGTTGGGATCTCGGCGCCGCTGTCGATCGTGCGCGGCGCCGGCGACGCCGCCGAAAAAGGCATCCTGATGCGCACCGGCGAGGCGTTCCAAGGTTATCGGCTGGTTCGGCAGATCGCCTTCGACAAGACCGGTACGCTGACCGAAGGCCGGCCCCGGGTTCGGGAGATCGAGACGGTCACAGGCGGTTCCGATGCGCTGCTCGCCCTGGCCGCCGCCGCCGAATTCGCCTCGGAACATCCGCTGGCCCAGGCGGTGGTCGAGGCGGCCTTCGATGCGCGCGTGACCCCGCCGGAGGCTGAAACCTTCGTGGCAAGCCCCGGCAAGGGGGTGACGGCTTGCGTGGAGGGCCGGAAGGTTCTGGTGGGTAGCCCGCGCTTCCTGCGCGCGCAGGGCGTGGCGACCCGGCCCCTGGCGGCGCGGATCAGCGCGCTGGAAGCGCGCGGACGCACGGTCATCGCCGTGGCCCGCGACGGCGCGTTTCTCGGATTCCTCGCCCTGGGCGACACAATCCGCGCGGACGCCGCCGACACAATCCGCGCGTTGCGCAAGGCCGGCGTGCGAACCCTAATGATCACCGGCGACAACCGCCGCAGCGCCGGCAGAATCGGCAAGGAACTGGGGCTGGACGAGGTCCATGCCGAGGTGCTGCCGCGCCGGAAGGCAGATCTCATCCGTGGGCTGCAAGCCAGGGGCCGAACGGCCATGGTCGGTGATGGCATCAACGACGCCCCGGCCCTGATGCAGGCCGATGTCGGCATCGCCATGGGCTCGGGCACGGACATCGCCATCGACGCCGCCGATATCATCATCCTGAACAACCAGATTGCCAACGTGGTGGTGGCGCAGGAGATCAGTCGCCGCAGCTATCGAAAGATGTTGCAGAACGTCTTGCTGGCGTTTCTGTTCAACGGCATCGGCGTGCCCTTGGCCGCGACCGGGCTGCTGTACCCGGTCTGGGCCATGGTCGCCATGGCGGCCAGCGTGACCGCGATCTTCGTCAATTCGCTTTGGGGTCGGCCCCGGCTGTTTATTGATGCCATCCTCAGTGTGGGACATCCGCCTGCCGAACGAAAGGCGGCCGACTGACCGCGCAAACGACCCGTCGGTGGTTGACCAGCAACGCAGCGCTGGGCGCTTCGGTTCTGTCGTCAATCACCCGCCAATCGGTTCATCCGAGACCGATCCGACGCCAACAGTGCAAACAGCCGGGAGTGCTGCTCAAGATGAACAGCTTGATTTGGTTACTACTTCGCCGATGGATCTATCTGCGCCGCGGTCGTCTGCCGCCGGCCGATTTCGATGGGCCGGTGTGGTATTTCGCGTTCGGCTCCAACATGAACGAACGCCTATTCCGGGCGCGCCGCCACATGACCTGGCTGGACCGCCGGGTCGGCCGACTGGATGGATACCGTCTGGCCTTTACCGTCGCCGGGGGGCGCCGGCCGGGGATTTCGGCGCCGGCGAACATCATCACGGCGCCGGGGGAGGCGGTCTATGGCGTGCTCTACCGGCTTCCGCTGCGCAAGTTTGCCCGCCTCGATAACAGCGAAGGCAAGCACTACACCTACCTGTGGTGCGAGGTGGAGGATGAGACCGGCGCGCGCCTGAAGGCGCTTACTTACCGGGTGCCGGTCGTCGCAAAGGAGGGACAGCCCAGTCGGACCTATCTCGATCTGCTGCGCCAAGGCGCGCACGCGAGCGGCTTGCCGTCGGATTATCTGGCGATGCTGGATCGGGTGGCGCCTAGACAGGACAAAACGACAAAGCCGGTTGACTAATCAGGGTGATTAAACAGGGTGATTTGCTACTGTGCGCGCCGGAGTTGCCAACCGCCAATCGGTTCATCAGAGGCCGATTCGATGCTAGAATCTGACGGACAGGCTGATCGCGCCGAAGTCGTCCCGCACGTTCTGGCCTTTGAATTCGGGAGATCGCACCACATGGGTGTAGCTCAGGCGGAAGCGGTCCCAGGTCGCGGCAAAGCCGAACTGGACGTCGCCGACAAGCGGATTTTTGTCGACGCGGCGGCTGTCGCGGAAGCTGTTGCCGTCGAGAAAGATATTGCGCAGAACCGCGCGCCCCTCGACCCCCGCGAACAGATACCAGCCCAGGCCGTCGCGTGGGATGAAGAAGCCTGATCCCGGCAAGCTTGGCTGGATCCGGGGCGGGCCGTAATCCAGCGGCAGGCGGCGCCCGAAACGAAAGGTCACACCGGCGTTGGCATAGGTGAAGACATTGCCGAGCGCCCCGCCGGCGTGGGGGGTAAGGTCAAAGCGAAACTCGGAAATCGGCCGCGCAATGAACTGACGCCAGCTTCGCTGGTAGGTCAGGACCACCCCCGGTTCGTTCTTCAGTTGGCTGTCCCAGCCGTTGGGCCTGTTGGCGCCGATGGTTCGATGGACCAGCTTTTGAGTTCGCTCGGCAAGCGAAGCGGGGCCAACCACCCCCAAGGTCAGTTCCAGTTGATCCAACTGGCGACCGGTTTCGGCGATGGCGCCGACCGATCCGTACAGCCAGCCGGCGTAGGGTCGGTCGTCTTGCGGCGGGTCGGCCAGTGTGATGTCGCTGGGGGTGTACATGTTTTGCCCGGCGGCATAGCTGATGCGAACCGCGCTGTTGCTGGGAAACAGTACAAAGGCGCGCGCCGCCGCCACCGCCCAGTCGGGAGTCTGCGCCGGGGTGGTCAGCCAGGCCGCCTGGACACCGTTGGTATAGTTGCGGTCGGTATCGTAGAACAGGTCGTTTTCCAGCAGTAAGCTCAGCGTGCCGCGCCGGGAATCGGAAGCCGCCTGGCTGCCGGACGGCAACAGCACCGCCAGCGCCAGTCCCAAGAATGCGCTGGCGCGCAGGGTCCCGAGCAGGTCAAACCGGGCCGCCGCTTGGGCCCAGGCCGCCGCCGGCCCGCTCGGGCAGGGGCGCGCTGCTGTGGTCGATCGGGGGCGAAGGCGGTTCATGACTCTCCGAATGGTTTGGGGGTCAAGGGGCTGTTGCGCGATAGCCGCAAGCGTCGCGGGTGATTCAGCTTTTCTCACCAAAGATGCGCCGTCTAATTTCCTCCAGGTCGTGATCCGGTGAGATGAAATTATTACCCAGCAGAATTTCCGAGTAGTATGGGATATCGACCAATCTTTCTTCAAGCGTCTCGTTGATCCCCATTCGGTAGTAGCCGCTTTGATGGAAGTAGGTCACCCGCGCGCGGACCCGGGCCGAGCGTTGGTCAAACCCAATTTCCTTGAACATGTCCGCCAACTGATTGATCCGCTTGGCATCGATCGTGCGCAGGATTTGCGCCGTCGGCTCCGATGAATAGGCCCAATCGCGTATCGCATTGTCATACTGCGGGTTGTAGTCGTCCTCCGACAGCAGTACCCGCACATAACCCAGATATTTGGCATAGCTGTCGAGACTGGCGTCGTTGAACACACGATCAAAGGCAATCGAATTTTCCCTCGCCCAGTCGTCGCGCAGGTCGTTCAACAGATCCTCCAGGTTCGAAAATAGCCAGTAGAACGCCCCGGTGGTGGCGCCCAGATGGGAAGAGATGCGCCGCAGGCTCAGCCCCGAATGACCCACCGAGATCAATATGGCCCGCGCCGCGATAACCCAATCACTCTTTTCCAATGCTTTGTTTTTATTCAATTCATCGCCGATCTTGTTCATTAGGCGTAACCGTATTTTTGCGAGGGATCGTTTCTTTTGATTGACAAACCGCCCGAATGTAAAGGAAGAATTATGACAACATAACGGCTGTTATGTGATTTCTGGGAGCTCAACGCGTCATCAGCGGGAGAAATTGAATGCTAAGAAACTTGATAGTCGCCGGCGCCGTGATCGTGGGCCTGGCGGCCGGCCAGGCAACAGCGGCGACGACCTTGAAAATTGCGACGGATTCCGGCGCCGAAGGGTCGCCGTCGGGCAATGCCATGGCCCAGTGGGCCAAAATGATTGAAGACGGCTCGAACGGCGAGATCGATGTGCGGATTTTCTATCAAAACCAGCTTGGCGGCCAGCTTGAGGTGTTCGATCTGTTCGTCGCCGGTGAAGTTGACCTGATGCTCAGCTGGCCCTCCACGTCCTACGACAAGCGGATCGGTATTCTGTACGCGCCCTACATGGTGACCTCTTGGGAAGAGGCGCTGGAGGCTTATAAGCCGGGCGGGTGGGTCAACACCACGCTGAACGATGTCTTCGCCGATCTGGGCATTCGGTATTATGGCGCTTGGCCTGAAGGCTTTGCCGGCGTGGCGTCGCGCAAGAGCTACGCGCTGGATATCGAGAGCGCCAAAGACATGAAGGTGCGCACGCCGCCCTATTTCCCGATCCCGCAGACCTTGCAGGCGATGGGGTATCAGACCGCCGCCATCGACTGGTCGGAAGTCTTTACCTCGATCCAGACCGGCGTGGTGGATGGCGATGCCGGCAATGTCATCTACTGGGATTACGAATATTTTCGCGACGTGTTGGACTACTACGTGCGCACCAAGCACATTTTCGTAACCGGCAACCTGGTGGCCAATGCGGAGAGCATGGCGAAGCTATCACAGGAACAGCAGGACCTGATCCGCGACAGCGCGATCAAGATCATGGAAGCGCGGTTCATCGCGGCGCGCGCCGATGATGAAAAATACGTCAAGCTGGCGGTTGAGTCGGGCATGGAGTATTTCGAACTGACCGACGCGCAGCTTCAACCGTTGATCTCAAAGGTTCGCGCGCAAGTCTGGCCGATGATGGAAGCCGACATCGGTGCGGACATTGTCAACATGATGCTCGAACGCGCCCAGTGATGCGCCTGGCGGGCCCCGTTTTCGGGGCCCGCTGCTTTTTCCAGGGACCGCTGTTTGTCCCTGGGTCTGACGTTTTCCGATGGAGTTGAGTTATGACGGATGTTTTCCGTTTCCTGGATCGCTGGCTGAACCGGTTGATGATAGTGGTCATCCTGGTCACGACAGCCATGATCGTCGGGCTGATTACCTTTTTGATCCTGTCGCGTTTTGTGTTCGGCTGGTCGGTCGTTGGCTTGTTGGAACTCTCAACTCTCAGCGCTATCTGGCTCTACATGGTCGGCGCGGTTATTGCGACGCGCAGCCGCGAACACATTGTCGTCGACTTCCTGGCGCAAAGCCTACGGACGGCGCGGATGCAGGCGGCGCACCGGTTTTTGGTGTCGCTGATCGTGCTGGTTCTGGGCGTCTTCTTTTTATCGCTATCCAAGGACATGATCGATTGGGCGATTCGCCGACCTCAACTGACGCCGGGTCTGGGAATCCCGCTGTTTGTCGGCCAAGCCGCGATCGTCGTCGCGGCGGTGCTGGGTTTCATCTATACGCTGCGCGACGTCATCCAGGCGGCGGTTGAGCTGATGCATTCGAAAGCGGAGGGCTGAGCATGGAGCCGATTTGGGCGATTTTGATCCTGCTGGTGCTGATGGTCATCGGTGTGCCGGTGGCCTGGTCCTTTGCTGGCGTGCTGATGTTTCTGGTTTGGGCTTATGATGTCAACACCGCGACCTTCCTCCTGCAGGGCTTCCGCTCGTTGGACTCGGTGATTTTGCTGGCCCTGCCGCTGTTTGTTCTGGCCGGATATCTGATGCAGTCCGGCGGCGTGGCGCGCCGGTTGATCGGCTTCATGGAGTTGCTGGTGCGCGGCCGCAAGGGCGGACTGGGGGCGGCGCTGGTCTTGTCGTCGGGGGTGTTCGGCGCGATCTCCGGCACCGCGACGGCGGCCGTCGCGGCAATCGGAACGATCATGGTCGATCCGCTGGCGGAGCGCGGCTATCCCCGCGGCTACACCTCGGCGCTGCTGGGGCTGTCGTCGCTTTTGGGCATCCTGTTTCCACCGTCAATCACCCTGATTCTGTTCGGCGTGGTCACCCGGCAGTCGATCACCGCGCTGTTCGCCGCCACCATCTTGCCCGGTGTGTTGCTGATGCTGGGATTGATTATTTTCAACAAGATCATGGCCAAACGAATTCTTCCCCAGGCCACCGACGGGGATCCCGCGGCGGCGGCGGGGCCCGCCAAGCCCGCGCTGAGCGGGGTCTCCTTGTCGGCCGGGACCCCCTTGTCGGCCGGGGATAAACCGAGCCGCCTGCAGGTGTTCATCCGCGCGGTTCCGGCGCTTTCCATGCCGGTGATCATCCTTGGCGGGATATACGGCGGCATTTTCACCCCGACGGAGGCGGCGGCGGTGGCCAGTGTTATCGCCATGCTGATCGGTTTTTTCATCTACCGCGACATGTCCTTCGCCCGGCTGCGCGACAGCTTTATTTCGGCCGGCGAGACCACCGGTACAATCATTCTCATCCTGCTGTTTTCCTTCATGATTGGCCGTGTGATGGTCGCCGAGGGGGTGCCGCAGGACTTGACCAGCACCGTGGCGACGATTACCGAAAACCGCATTCTGATCCTGCTGCTGGTCAATGCCTTCCTGATCTTTTTCGGCATGATCATGGATGATCTGTCGGTCACCGTGGTCATCGCGCCTCTTTTCCTGCCGCTGATGCTGGCCAACGGTGTTGACCCGGTGCACTTTGCCTCGATTGTCGCCTGTTCGGTGGTGATTGGCGCCAACAGCCCGCCGGTCGCCCCGATTCTCTATATGGCCTGCCGCATTGGTCGGGTGCCGATTCACCAGGCGGTGACGCCGGCGCTGCTGATGATCTTTTGGGTCGCTCTGCCGGTGATGCTGCTCGTCACCTTCGTGCCGGCGTTGTCGCTCTTCGTGCCCCGCCTGTTGGGCGTTTACTGAGCCATATCCTCTCACTTTCCTCGGCAGGAAAAGCAACCATGCATCTCTGCATTCTTGAGGCGGACAGCCCGGCGGCGGACTTGAGAACAATCTCGGGCAGCTATGCCGACATGTTCGAGACCTGGCTTGCCCCGGCGCTGCCCGAGGCGCGGTTTTCGCGGGTTGCGGTCCATGCCGGTGAAATCCCGGAACCGCCGGGATCGCCGGGTGGCTTTGACGGCTATCTCATCACCGGGTCGTTGCGCAGCGCCTATGACGACCTCGACTGGATCCACGGGTTGCGGGATTTCATCCGGCGGTCGCTGGCCGCGCGGGTGCCGGTTGGGGGCGTGTGCTTCGGCCATCAGATCATTGCCGAGGCGATGGGCGGTCGGGTCATGCACTGCGAACGGGGCTGGGCGCTTGGCCGCACCGCCTATGGGGTGTTGCCGGCGGGGCAGCGATGGTTCGGGCAAAGCCGGGTGGAGGGGTTGGCCTTTCACCGCGATCAGGTTGCCGCCCTTCCGCCGGACGCCGTCCCGCTTGCCGGAAATCCGCACTGCCCCTGGTCGGCGCTGGCCTATTCCGGGTCGGCCTACTCGGCCTCGGCCTTGTCGGTGCAGTTTCACCCTGAATTCAGCACGGCCTATCTGTCGGCGCTGATTGCGCGGAACCTGGGGGAGGCGGCGGCGCAGCAACTCCTTGAGGCCGCTCCGCCAGACCTGTCCGAGGCCCCCCGGATTGACGCTGTCACCCGGGCCTTCGTCCGGATGTTTCGCGGCGATCGCTTGGCCGAGTTGAGCGTGGATCGGCCGCCGGAGATCTAGAGCCGGGTCGGGGGCAAAGGCGGCAATGGGAAAGACAAAAAGCCCCCCACCGGTCGGCGGGGGGCTTTTTGCGCGTCGCTGCTGCGCGCTGGATTGCCGATCTGTTCGGTCGGCGCCACGGCCTTACATCACCGCCTTACATGTTGTGGGGCCGGTAGAAGATGCCGTTTTCTTCCTGCAGTCCACGGATGTAGGCGACGATGGTGGTAATTTCCTCGTCCGAAACCTCGGGGCGCGGCGGCATGTTGCCGAACGGCCAGTGGTGCTGCGGCACGCCGTTGCGGGCCGCCCTGAAGAAGGCTTCATCGGCATGATGGCCGGGGTTGTAGATATCATTGACCAAGGGCGGGCCTTTTACCGTTCCGCCGCCATTGGTGCCATGGCATTGCGCGCAATAGGCCTCGAACGCCACCTTGCCCTGCGCCGCGGCCGGTGAGATCAATCCCGCCTGCGGCTTGCTGCCGGCTTCGCTTTCGGGCCAGATCCATCGGGAGGCCACAGTCCCCACGCCGCCAACAACAATGGCCACAACGAGGATTTGCAGCAGTCGATTTGAAAAAATCATGATTTATTCTCGTCCCCTAACTTTTGTGTTCAGCTTACGGGCTTGATTCGACGGTTCGGGTCAGCCAATCCGAACCAGCCCGTCGTTGAGAAATTCGTAGGGTGGAAGGTATAGATTCTTCGGCGCCGGTCCACGCCGAATTCGACCCGCCATGTCATAGACCGACCCATGGCACACACAAAACCATCCCCCCCATTCCCCTACTGGATCGCCGGCGACTTGCCCTTTTGGAATACAGCCGAGATGGGTGCAGATTCCAATCACCACCAGCCATTCGGCGCGCTGAGCCCGCGCGGAGTCGGTTGCCGGATCGATCAGACCGGGGTTGTCGTCGTCCGCCCTGGACGCGGCGATCTGATCGGCGGTGCGGTGCACGATGAAGATCGGCTTGCCCTGCCACTTGACGGTGATGCGCTGGGCAAGCTCAACCGGCTTCAAGTCGATCTCGATCTTGGCGATTGCCAGTTCATCGGCCGCCGGGTTCATGCTGTCGATCAAGGGCCAAACCGCCGCCGCCGCGCCGACCGCGGCCACCGCGCCGGTGGTCAGATAGAGAAAGTCGCGTCGGCTTTCCTTTGTTGCGTGACGCGGATCGTCTGCGTTTGGGACTTTGCGCATGGCTCAGATACCTTTCTGTCCCCATCTTGGATTATGCTAAAGCCGCGCCCCCCGATCGGGCGCTGGTCAGTTGCCGCTTGACTGGGCCAGTTGATGCCCCTTGCCACCGATGGAAATCTTCCCGACAAGGGTCAGGTCGGTCGCGTTGATCACCAAAATCTCCGGCTGATCGGCGCTGGTAACGTAGAGCTTGCCGCTGTCACCGATCGAGGCGAGGTGATAGGGAGCGGGCATGGATAGGGCCGCAGGCTCTTGCGCGCCGGACAGATCGACGGCGATCAGTTTGCCCTGCTCAGAAGCGCTCACGAACAGCGTTTCGCCCTTTTTTGACAGGTCGATGGCGTGCAACCGGCCGCCGATATCGAAGCGCCGCAGCGTTTCGCCCTTTTCGATCGCAATCTCGGAAACCGTTCCATCGTCCACGTTCGCGGCATAGAGCCGCGTGCCATCGGGCGAAAGCACCAGATGTTCCGGGCCTTCGCCGGCCGGAATGTTGCGTCGGACGGCCCATGCCGCCGTATCGACCTCGCTGATTGTGTTGTTGCCGGCGTTGCTGACAAAGAGCCGTCCGCCATCGCCGTCAAAGATGGCGTAGTTCGGCGTCGGCCCGGTGGCGATGGTCGCAACCACCGCATAGGCGGCAAGGTCAATCGCGCTGACCGTGCCTTCGTTGGGATGGGTGACGACGGCGAAGCGCCCCTGCGGGCCGACCGCGACGTGATGCACGGCGGCAGGGACATCGATTCGTCGCACCACCGTTGCGCTGGCGGTGTCGATGATCGACAGGGTGCTGACGCTGTCGTCGCCTTTGGGCGCGTCGGGCATTGTGGCGCCGGACGACGCGCCCCCATGGTGGGCGGCGTGCGCGTCCTCGCTCACGCCGGAAGGTTTGGCGACCATCATGCTGCCCGCCATACGCTCTTCAAAACTGCCCGCGACCAGGAAACGCCCGTCGGGTGTTTCCGCCAGCCCATGAACGGCGGGAATATCGTCGATGTTGCCAACGACGGCATCCTTTGCAGGATCGATTGCAAGAATTTTTCCCGCTCCACCAAGCGGCACGTAGACGCGTGAGTCTGCAAGTGCCGCCTGTCCCCCCAACAGCAGGGAGATGGCCCCGGCCCAGACAACGGGACGGGCAAAGGAGATCGCGCGTATCGTTGCTTTTCCGAGGTTGGGAGCGGGTTTCTTGACCATAGTTTTTTCCTTTCTAGATCTTTGCTGACCGCAGCCGCAGTGCGTTGCTGACCACCGATAGGGAGGACAGGCTCATGGCGGCGGCTGCGAAGATGGGAGAAATCAGGATGCCGAAGAACGGGAACAGAACCCCAGCGGCCACGGGAACGCCAGCGGCGTTGTACACCAATGCAAAGAACAGGTTCTGCTTGATGTTGCGCATGGTTGCGCGCGCCAGCCGCCGGGCGCGGACGATACCGGTGAGGTCACCTTTGAGCAGGGTAAGACCCGCGCTTTCGATGGCCACGTCGGCCCCTGTGCCCATGGCGATGCCCACATCGGCCTGTGCCAGTGCCGGTGCGTCATTGACGCCATCGCCAGCCATGGCGACCTTGTGGCCGGCGGCTTGCAGTTCCTTGACGATCCGCGCCTTGTCTTCCGGCATCACATCGGCGCGGATTTCGTCAATCCCCAGCCGACCAGCCACGGCCTTGGCCGTGCGCTCGTTGTCGCCGGTCGCCATGATCACCCGGAAGCCTTGGGCATGCAGGGCTTTGAGCGCATCGGGCGTGGTCTCCTTAACCGGATCGGCAACCGATACCAGGCCGACGATTTTCTTGCCAACCATGATGAACATGACTGTTTCGCCTTCGTCACGTCGGGAATCGGCGGTCTTGGACAAAGCGCCGCCGTCCAGCCCCATGTCGCTGACCAGTTTGCTGTTGCCCAGGGCCACGGCCTTGCCGTCGACGACCCCTGTCACGCCCTTGCCGGTGATCGCGTTGAATTCCTCGGTCTTGGCGAGGGTAATCCCCCGTTCCTCGGCGCCGGAAATGATCGCCTCCGCAAGCGGATGCTCAGAACCCCGCTCCAGGCTGGCGGCCAGACGCAGCACTTCGGTTTCGTCATAACCTGCTTCTGGCAGAACGGCGACCAGCTTGGGCTTGCCGACGGTCAGCGTGCCGGTTTTGTCGACGATCAAGGTGTCGACTTTGGCAAAACGCTCCAACGCTTCGGCGTTTTTGATCAGTACGCCGACCTGGGCGCCACGGCCGGTTGCCGTCATGATCGACATCGGTGTCGCCAGTCCCAGGGCGCAGGGGCAGGCAATGATCAGCACCGCAACCGCGGACACCAGCCCATAGGTGAGCGCCGGGGCGGGACCAAAGATCGCCCAGGTGATGAAGGAGATGATGGCGATAACGATCACGGCGGGTACGAACATACCGGCCACGGAATCCGCCAGCTTCTGGATCGGTGCGCGGCTGCGCTGTGCGCTGGCCACCATCTCGACGATTTGGCTGAGCATGGTGTCGGCGCCAACGCGCTTGGCTTCCATTATCAAGCTACCGGTGCCGTTGATCGTGGCGCCCGTTACCTTGTCGCCCTTGACCTTTTCGACCGGAACCGATTCGCCAGAGATCATCGATTCGTCGATTGACGAGCGGCCGTCGACGACGACGCCATCGACCGGAACCTTGTCGCCCGGGCGAATCCGCAGCCGGTCGCCGACTTTGACGTCTTCCAGCGAAACTTCTTCCTCGCGCCCATCCTCGCGGATGATCCGCGCGGTTTTGGCGGCCAGGTCCAACAGCGCCCGGATCGCGGAACCGGTACGCTCGCGCGCCCCCAACTCCATTATCTGACCGAGCAGAACCAGAACGACAATCACCGCACCGGCTTCAAAGTAGACGCCGACGTTTCCGTCCGCATCACGGAACCCGGAGGGGAAAATCTGCGGCATGAGCACAGCGATCACGCTGAAGATATAGGCCGCGCCCACCCCCATGGCGATCAGTGTGAACATGTTGAGGTTGCGGGTGATCACTGACTTGACGCCGCGCACGAAGAACGGCCAGCCCGACCACAAGATGACCGGCGTGCCAAGCACCAACTCGACCCAAAGGGTCGCGCGCTCGCCCATGATCTCGCGCACTTCATTGAATCCCAAATAGGGACTCATGGTGAGAACCAGGAGCGGCACTGTCAATATCGAGCCAATGATAAAACGACGCCGGAAATCAACGAGTTCCGGGTTCGGACCTTCGTCCCCCGCCGGGATTCCCATCGGCTCCAGCGCCATGCCGCAGATCGGGCAATCCTCCAATTTGTCGCGCACGACTTCCGGGTGCATCGGGCAGGTGTATTTGGTGCCCGCCGGCTGGTTCTTGGCTTGTTCTTTGTGCGCACCCGACAGGTAGTGTTCCGGGTCGTGGGAGAACTTGTCGTGACATCCCTGCGAGCAGAAGTGGTAGGTCTCGCCCTTGTGCTCCAGATTCGGCTTTCCGGCATCTAATTTTACCGTCATGCCGCATACCGGGTCCTTTACCGTGGCGGCGGCATCGGCCGAGGCATCGGCATTGCTATGGCAGCAACCGCCATGCTCATGCTTATGCTCGTGTTTGTGATCGTGATTGTGTTTATCCATGATTACCCTCAGTTTCCCGCTTTGCTCGTGGTATTGGTACCGCGAATTCTCGCGGGTGAGTTGTTTAACAAAACACCGCACCCTTGCGCCGCCAGTTGGTCCGGCGACGCAAGGGTGCGATAAGCTATCAGTCCGTCAACGACCGTTTGCGTTCCTCGAATTCCGCCTTCTCGATCTCGCCGCGGGCGAAGCGTTCCTGGAGGATATCCAGCGCTCTACCCGAGGGGGTCGATGGAGGTGTGGTCTGCGATGATCCCCCGGACGATCCCCCGCCCAGTGCGCGCACCGCGAACACGATGACGAGAATAATTCCACCCCAGAACAGAACCATCATGAGACCACCGGAAATCATGTGGCCCCAACCCCAACCCCAGCCGTCATGCCAGTAGTCCGAACGATCGCCGGAGGTTTGCGCCCAAGCAGGCACCGCCGCCAGTAAAGCGGTCAGCGCCATCAATGCCGTAGTGATTTTTTTTCGCATGTCAGCCTCTTGGTTCGATTAACGCCGCCTGTCGCGGCGGCCGGTTGCGCCTAGGCGAGATGTCATGCCTAGGTTGAAACTCGTCGCGGGACAGGGGTAGGGCGGCGCGCACAGCTTTTCCGCGGTTCTTCGACGTGGCGATCCGCGGGGACAGCAGCCTCGCATGGACATCCGCGTTGCGCGGGAAAACCGCTTCGGTGATTGCGACGGCAGGGTCCTTGGTTGGCCGCCGCGCGCTGGAGTCGGTTCTGCGGATCTTCGGTTTGCACCGGCTTGGTGCCGGAGGAACGAGTCGCTGTAACCGCGCCTCCACGTACGCCCTGTCGGACAGGCTGGGAGTTTCGATGCTTCCGGGAATGCCCGCATTGATACGGATCAACTCGCGTTCAGGTTTATCCGCTCGGCCCCGGAGCAGACCACCGGTCAGACCGCCAACCGGACCGCCCGCCGGGGTTACGCCCACCGCCTGGCGGGTGACGGCATCGCGCGCGCGCGGCGGGGGCGGCGGGGAGGGGGCAAGGTCCTCAACTGGCATACCGGTTGTCATACCGGTGAACGACAAACCGCTGGACAACAAATCGCTGGACCGGAACTCGGTCACAAGGTTGCGCTGAGGATGATCGATCTTATCCATGGGTGAGCCTTGGTCTCGGATTGACCTTAACGTTGAAAGTCGATGACGTTCGAATAGAACAGGTTCCAGTGACTGGAATGTCAACGGAAAAGCTTTTTGTTCCATCCGATGCACGGCAGCCTTGCGAATTCCGGGGAGGTGCGGCCACCTCGAAGCCGGGGATCAAGGTGGCCGGGTTGCCGTCGAGTTTTTCGCGACGGCATCATTGTTTGAATGGGTTAGGGGGCGATTTTCTTTTGTTCAGCGCCATCGGGTTCGGCGGTTTTATTGCTCCCGCAGTCACTCCCACACCCGCTTCCGCAGCCGCTACTGGCTTTGCTGCTGGCTCCGTGATCCCCGCCCTGGCCGCCGCCATGGCCCCCGCCGTGACCTCCGCCGTGCTTGCCGTGACCAAACATATGCATGGCGACCATTCCGCCCCCAAGCAGCACCCATATCCAGTTGTCGAGCAGCCATTGCATGTCGTTAAGCCCCTTTTTGCTTGTGTCGGAGATGTTTGGCCCGTGCCATAGAGACCAGGAAAAATCGGCGGTTTGTCGGGATGTTTGGGGAGCTGGAGTCGGATCGGTTTAAATGGAACCATTCGGTGATCCCGTTTAAACCGTGACTCCGCCTGTTCTCAGTCTGTGGGCGCGGGCTGGGCGGACAGGGACGAAGCGCCAAACGCTTCTTTCCCTGTCGATCACCGACTAGTCCCGCAACGCCCTTCTTTGATGTTCGTCCAATGCCAGGATCATGAGCGCCAGACGGTCGTTGGTTGTGTTCGACGCGCCTGCGCTCACCCGCCCGTCTTTCCACAACACCGAGACGGCCACGGCCTCAATCGCCTCGAGGTTTTCCAGGCCCGACGAGAAGATCTCGGCGATGGTGGTTCCGTGCAGGCTTCGAACATCGGTCATCCCTGTGCGCCCTGACTGTATTTCGCCGAGAACAGGTTAAACAGCGGCCCGACGATGAGCGCGATGTACCAGCCGTAAGCGAAGGTTTCGGCGAGGCCGAGGAAAAAGCTTGACCAGCTGATCCAGGTGAACCCGGGCAGCAGCGGCGTCCATACTCTGTTCATCGCCAGCGAGGGAAACCACAGGTCGAACAGCACGCACAACACAAAGGTCAGCGCGAAAAACGACGCCAAACTCATGCCCAATGCGATCACCGGGATGCGCGGCGCGGCGCGGCCCGGCGCGCCGCTGCGGTCCTGCGGGGCATAGGAGGAGGGGTTGTGGGAGCTGCCGTGGGAGGGTCCGTGAGATACGGTTTTAAACATGTGAATGCACCAATTTGGGTTGGTTGCTGTCACCGACATATAGTTCAGGCGCAGCCTCAAAAACCTCTCGGCATTCGCGCGAGCAGAAATAGTAAACGTTGCCGGCGTAAACGCTGGATTTGGCCTGGTCAGTGGCGATAAGTTTGTTGCAGACGGGATCGGTATCTTTGTCCGGTGGCACCCAGCGAAGCGAGGGTGCGCCGGCGGTTGCGCTTGGCATTCGGGATGCATTCCGGGCGCGACCTTCGGTCAGATCGCTGGTTCGACCCAGGGCGTCCTTTTGCGCTTTGTCCTGGCTCGTCACATGGCGACCGCGGCCAGCGTGCATCATCAGGAAAACGAACCCTGCCCAGAGAGCAAAATAAAGCAGCGCTTCCATGATCACTTCCCTTTTCTTCGCTTTCGCATCAGGTGTAGTCTTCGGGCTGAAATCAGTATGTGGACAACCATTATTGCCGATCAATAGCCGGCGGTGGTCTTTGGGTAACGGTTCGTCACCAATGGGTTGGCCGTGACAAAGCGTTACAGAATTTTCTCGCGGCGCTGTTCGTGGGCGCGAGAGGTTGGTGAAAATGAGCGCAGCGAAAGCGGAAAACGTGGGTCACATTCTGGTGGTCGACGATGACCGCGAGATTCGCGATCTTCTCGGGCGATTTCTGGGCAACTACGGCTATCGGGTAACCGCGGTCGGGGACGGTAAGGAAATGCGCCGCGCCCTTGCCGACTGGAATATTGACCTCGTGGTCCTGGATCTCATGCTGCCCGGCGAAGATGGACTGTCGCTCTGCCGGAGCTTGCGGTCCACCTCGCAGATTCCGGTCATTATGCTGACCATGGTCAGCGAGGAGACCGATCGAATCATCGGTCTGGAGATGGGGGCGGATGACTATCTGCCCAAACCCTTCAGCCCGCGTGAGTTGCTTGCCCGGATGAAGGCGGTGTTGCGCCGCGCCCAGTCAACCCAGGCGGTCGCGCCGACCGGCCGGCGACGGATCCTGTGTTTTGCCGGCTGGCAACTCGACATTGGCCGCCGGCGGCTTGAATCGCCGAAAGGCTTGCTTGTGGATCTGAGCGCCGGTGAGTTCGATCTGTTGGTTGCGCTGGCCGAGCACCCGCAGCGCGTGTTGAATCGGGATCAACTCCTCGATCTCGCCCACGGCCGCACGGAAATACCCTTCGATCGCAGCATCGATATGCAGATCAGCCGTTTGCGGCGTAAGATCGAAGTCGAGCCCTCGCAACCCGAGTTGATCAAGACCGTGCGCGGCGGCGGCTATATGTTTACGGCAGTTGTGGCGCAAAATGAAAAGCCTGATACCTGATACCATCGCCGCGCGGACGCTTTTGGTGTTGATCCTCGGGCTTGCGCTGACCCACGCGATCAGTGTCACCCTCTATATGACCGACCGCAACAACGCGCAAATGTTCAGCGATGGCGAGAACATCAGCCAGCGCATCGCCGCCGTCGACCGGCTGATTGAGAATTCGCCAACAGCCGAACGGGCGCGGCTGGTGGAACTGGCCAACGACTCCAGCATGCGGGTGACCTGGGGCGCGCAAAGCGCCATTGGGTCGGACAGCGAGCAGCGCGGCGGCGTGCTGCTCGATACCCTGCGCGCGCGTCTGAGCCCCGACGGCGCCCCAGCCATCCGGTTGCGGCATATGGGCATGGCGGCGCTCGATCCCGCGCCGGCCGACGTCGCGCCCGCGGCGCACGGCGCTGGCGAGGTCGAGACGGTGATGGTCTCTCTGCCGCTGCCGGACGGAAGTTGGCTGAATTTCACCGCGTCGATCGCTGCGCCGGAGCCGTTCTGGTCGATTCGCTTCGGCCTATCGATGATTGTCATGCTGTCGGCGGTGGTGTTGCTGTCGGCGGTGGTGGTGCAGCATCTGACCCGGCCGCTGGCCACCTTCGCCCATGCCGCGCAACGCTTGGGCGTGGATGTCGAAGCGCCCTCCCTGCCGGAAAAAGGCCCGGCCGAAGTTCGCCAGGCAACCAGCGCCTTCAACGAGATGCAGCATCGAATTCGGCGCTTCGTCGAGGATCGCACACAGATGATTGCGGCGATTTCCCACGACCTGGGCACCCCCATCACCCGGTTGCGGTTGCGCGCCGAGTTCGTCGAGGATGCGGAGCAGCAGCGTAAAATGCTCGCCGATCTCGATGACATGGAAAAGATGGTGTTTTCCGCCTTGTCGTTTGCTCGCGACGAGTCGGGGCAGGAGCCGCGCGCGACGCTGGACCTTCGAACGCTTTTGCAGCGGGTGTGCGACGACACCGGCGACGCCGGCTATGTGGTCACCCTGACCTGCGGCGACGCGGCCATGCCGTACGACTGCCGGCCGGTTGCGCTGCGCCGGGCGGTGAGCAATCTGGTGGAAAACGCCGTCAAGTACGGCCAGCAGGCGGCGGTTTCCCTGGTGGAGGATCTGGACGTCTTTCTGGTCACCATTGAGGATGAGGGCCCCGGCATTCCGGAAGACCGCCGGGAAGATGTCTTCAAGCCGTTTCACCGAATTGACGAATCGCGGAATCGGGAAACCGGCGGCACCGGCCTGGGTCTGACTGTCGCCCGAACGATCATTCGCGCCCACGGCGGCGATATCCAGCTGTGCAATCGCACCACCGGCGGTCTTCGGGTCGAGGTGCGGCTGCCGCGCTAAATTTCGGCCCAACCGGTCCCGGTCCCGGTGCCGGCCCTGGCTGGGCGATCAGGCGACCCTGACCCGCCGGCGATCCAGCACCGCGGCGGCGGGCAGTTGCCGCAGAATCAGCGAAAATAGCTGGTCGAAGTTCTTTCGCCGCCGGGCAGTGAGAAAGGGATTGTCGTTCTGCACAAAGGCGGCGTTGGTCTGCTCCCAGTCGGCTTTGCTCAGCACCTGCAGGGCCAGCGGCAAGACGGTCCGTTCTTCCTTTCGCATGTGCTCGCGCTCCAGGCGGGCAAGCTTGCGCGCCGTGTCGCAGAACCAGCCGCGCGCGGCCGGGCGATCAATGTGGGTTTCCAGTGACAGCCGCAGTTCGCGGATCGACTCGGTCACCGCCGCATGCTCTCGGCAGAGGGTGTCGAGCAGGTCGGAAGAGTCTGGACTGCGCCGCCGAACCGCCTCGAAGAGATAGTCTTCCTCCTTCGGGTGGTGAAAGGTCGCCGGGAAGTTCTCCACATAGTCGAGAAGCAAGAACAGAAAGCCGAAATCGGCTGTCCAGGCCTCCTTGGACAGGGCGATTGCCAGATTGTCGAGACATCGCATGACCAGGTCTATTTCGTAGTGCTCGCTACGGATAATACGGTACGCCAAGGTCATGACGAGATGCTCCTCTCCGTTAGAGCTTCCGGCCCTGAACGTCGGGCCTGTCAAATTGGAAGCGCGGGCTGGACGGACGAATGGCCAAGCGACA
>CAXBMB010000060.1:0-22639 GCA_963976695.1 uncultured Rhodovibrionaceae bacterium | reverse complement strand
GGCCCGGCCCCCGGTGGTGGTCATTGTCGCGGTAATTATAGCGATCTTATGCGGCTCCTTTGTGGCGATTGCGCGCCGGATACTGGGTCGGATACTGGGTCGGATACGGGGCCGTTTGCCGCAACGCTGGCCGTGGCGCTGGCCGCCTGCCAGCGCGCCGGGGCTTCTGTTTTGTCTTAAAACGCGCTAAACTAGCAAATCTTCCATAACAATAACCAATTAGGTTGGATAAAGGGTCCGGCAGAGACCCGATCGCGGGAAGACGAAGGACTGTATCAACCGGGTAAGCGCCGCCGATCTGTTTTGCCAAAAAAGAAAAGCCGGACGACGGCGCAAAGCGATAGGAAACACAGACCATGACCAACCCAAGCGTGATCGCCAAGGCAGCGGCGGCGGAGTCCCCTCTTACGCTGGCCGAAGCGCCGGCTTTGGCGATGGGGCTGCTCTATCAGTCCGCCGCTCACTCCCAATCGGTTCTTTTTGAAAATGCCGTGTTAGCCCAGTCGTTGGGCGCGATGGCGGCGCAGGCCGCCACGCTGCAGGGAATGGCTCAGCTTGACAAGCTGACCGGGGTCGCCGGTCAGGCGGCCTTGGAAAAGCTGGCCTCGGCGGACCTGGTGGACAAGTTGCTGGCGACGAAGATCGGCGCGGCGAGCCTAGGCTAGCCGCCGTCCGCCGCCGGATTCCATCGCCGGACGTCACCCGGCCGTTGGCGCCGATTCAACCCGGTGGGGCGCGCCTTTTGCCGCGCGCCCGTCACAGATTGGCTCTCCAGGGCGTCAAAGCGGACAGGCAGAGGGAGACGCAAGACCACATCCCTTGCTGCTCAAACAGAGCAACCGCTATCAAGGAGAGCAACGATGGCAATTCCTACGGCCGTTAATGGCCAAATCACGGATGCCGTGACTCAGGCAAATGTAAAGGTATTGGGTGATGCGCCGGCCATGGCCATGGGCGCCATTTACCAGTCCTTGGGTCATTCCACCGGCATTCTCTACGAAAACGCCGTGTCCTCGCAGCAGCAGCTCGGTATCGCGGCCCAGGCGGCCACCAATCAGGGGGTCATCCAGATCTACTCGATCGATTCGATGGCCGGCGCTGTGGCGACCAGCAAGATCGCCAAGTCCGATGTGCCCGACAACATGCTGTCCCTGTTGACGGCGTTGAAGGCGACACAGGTTTCCGCCTAATCCCAGCCGCCTGCCCCACCGGAAGGATCTTGATTGGGTCGTTCTGGTGGGCCGCGCCTTTCTAACAGGCAGCGGAACGCCCCGTCGCCAAGCGCGGGAAATCTTCTCACCAGGTTCGCCGCGCCACGGACGAAGCCGCGCTGGCGGATGACCAACAAGGGAGTTGACTACGATGGCCCTTCCCACAGCCGTCAATGACCAGATCACAGACTCCGTCACGCAGGCCAATGTGAAGGTTCTGGGTGACGCGCCTGCGATGTCCATGGGCTCGATTTATCAATCCTTGGCCCATTCCACCGGCATTCTCTACGAAAACGCCGTGTCCTCGCAGCAGCAGCTGCAGATCGCCGCTCAGGCGGCGACCAACCAGGGCGTGATCCAGATTTACTCGATCGATTCCATGGCCGGCGCGGTGGCGACCGGCAAGATCAGTCAATCGGATACGCCCGACAACATGCTGTCGCTGTTGAGCGCGCTCAAGGCGTCTGGGCCGGCCATCACCTGATCGCCGCCCCGCCGTTATCCAGCGATCCCGCCGTCCCGCGACGCCACCGTTGCGGGACGGCGGTTTTTTGCTGGGTGGGTCACTGGGTAGGTCGCGGGGCAAAGGACTTCGCCGCGTCACAAAGACCGCCGCCGGGGCGTCCAGTCAGAGACCGGGCGCTTCACCGCAAGGGCCCAGATTTCAGCCCGTCTCGGGGAGGATACGATGACCATTGATGTGGAAGAAGCCGCCTTTTGCCCGCCCCCAGAGTTTATCGCAGTGGGAGAAGAAAACATGGTGAACCGACAGATCACAGACGCCGTGGCGCAGACCAACGTCAAGGTGGTGGGCGAGGCCCCGGCCGTCGCGATGGCGCAGAACTACCTAGCGGCGTCTCAAGCCAATGCCATCCTCTACGCCAACATGGTGAACAACCAGCAGCAGCTGTCGATCGCCGGGCAGGCCTCCATGGTCGAGGGCGTGATCCGGACCCTGCGCCCCGGGAGTTGACCGGTTCGGTGAGCCGGACGGTCGATCGAAAAAGGCCCGGTTTTCAGCCAGGGCGCGGCGTCATTGGCGACAACAGGATACGGCAGGAGGCTGCAGATGGCGTCACCCACGGCCCTTAACGACCAGATCACCGATTCGGTCACCCAGAGCGCGCTGCAGGTGGTGGGCGCCACGCCGGCCTTGAGTTTTGCCGCGCTGAGCCAATCCTTCGCCCATTCAACCGCCATTCTCTACGAAAGCGCGGTGGCGAACTTTCAACAGCTCTCCATTGCCGGGCAAGCCGCGACCAATCAAGGGGTGATCCAGATCTATTCGGTGTCGTCCATGGCGGGGGCCGTCGCCACCGGCCGAATTGCGACCGCGGCCGGACCCTCGGCCATCACCAACCGCACCCTGAAAGACTTGGTGGCCTTGCAGCTCCAGGGCGGCTGACCGCGAAGCCGACCGGAAAGCTGACCGGGAAGCGTCGAACCTCGCGGTCAAATTCCCCAACCACAGAAATTTCCCAAACCAGAGAAAATCCCGGATCACAGAAAATCCCCGGCATCACAAAAGCGCTTGATCGGGCGTCTTGCAAACAGGCCCGCAACCGCCGATCCACTGGCGCCGGGCTCGCAGGAAACAGCGCCGCGCTTCCGGCGCCACAAACCGCGGCGCTTCCGGCGCCACAAACAAGGTGACAAGGAAGACAGCAAATGGCTCCGCCCCGCCCGCCTTTCCACCGCGACGCCGCGTCCCGGGCCAATCCCAGGGCCAATCACGGCGTCAATCCCGGCGTCGACCCTGGCGCCAATCAGGGTGAAGCACGCCGCTTCGGCAGAACAATCGCCGCGTCTGCTTCCGGCGCCGCCAGCGCCGCCAGCGCCGCGGACACTGGTGTCGACAGCCGTCCTGTCGCGCCGCTGTCGCCGCCCGACGGCGGCGGCCGGGCGGTGCCGGAAGTGACGTCGCCCAGCCCGGCGTTTGAAGAGTCCGCGCCGTCGGCGTCCGACCTTTTCAACGCCATGGTGGACAGTCAGAAAGACCAAGCCCTGCGCGCGGTGCAAACGGTGTTGGACCAGGTTTGGCGAACCTACGGACTGAAATAGCGCCGGAAGCGCGCCTGGGGCGGGTTTGGCACCGAGATAACGCCGGGTCGCGGCGCAGGCGGAACACCACAGGACCAGCTGTCGCGATTGCCCGTGATGATGCCCGTGATGATGAAGGATTGAGACAATGGCAATTCCAACCGCAGTCAATGGACAGATCACCGATGCCGTCACGCAAGCCAATGTGAAGGTCCTCGGCGACGCCCCGGCGATGGCCATGGGGTCGATCTATCAATCTTCGGCCCACGCCACCGGCGTGCTGTTTCAGAATACCGTTTCGGCTCAGCAACGAACGGCGGTTTGCGCGCAGGCCAGCACCAATCAAGGGGTTATCCAGATTTACGCGATCAGCTCCATGGCCGACGCGGTGGCCACCAGTAAGATCGGCCAGTCGGATGTGCCCGACAACATGCTCGCGCTGACCAGCGCCTTGAAGGCGGTTTCTTGAGCGGCGCAGGCCCGCCCCCCGATCGCCGCCGCCCGATCTTGGCGCGTCCCGCGCTCCCCGCCCCTTCTTTACCCAGGAGGATTACCTGATGCCCGCGCGTAAAGCCGCTCAAAAGAGCCAGCGACAGGCCGCCCCGAACAGCCATCCGGGCGGGTCGGATCCGCGGGTTCTTGTCGGCGAGACCGGTGCCGACCCGCGTGACGCGGTTGCCGCGACCGGCGGGCCAGGCCCCCAGCCCAGGGATCGGCAAAGCGCCGTCCGCGCCATCACCGATGCGGTGACCCAGGCCAACGTCATGGTGCTGGGCACGGCGCCGGCGCTGTCCCTGGGGCAAAATTACCTGGCCGGCTCGCAGGCCCAGGGTCTGTTGTTCGCCAACATGGTGCAAAGCCAGGGCGCGCTGAGCCAGCAGGGCCGGACCTTTACCCAAGAAGGCGCGCGCCGGCTGCTTGGCGGCGGCGCACCGGCGCAGCAGGAGCAGCAGGTGACGCTGCAACGGGGTCCGCTGATGGAAGACGCCGCCGTCCCTGCCAACGCCGAAGGCGCAACCGCCACCAGTCTGGCGTCGGGATCGCCGGTCACCACCAACACCAATGTCACGCTTGAGGGCCTGGACCAGGCGCTGCAAACCCTCGAGGAAATGATGCGGGGCCGCCCGGTAGTGACCTAGCGCCCAAATCCGAGCGGCGCGTCCTTCGCCATTTGTTTTGCTTGCCAAAGTCAGGAACCAGTTATGCCAGACGTTGTGAATTCTCAGATCACCGATGCGGTTACGCAAACCAACGTGAAGGTGTTGGGGGAATCGCCGGTCGAGGCCCTGGGCATCGCCTACCAAGCGCTGGCCCATTCCACCGGCCTGGCGATGGAAAATGCCATGCAGATTCAAGGCGGGATGCAGAACGTGGCCAACTCCACCGCCTCGACGGCCTGCACCTTGATTCTCAAGACCGCCGGGTGATCGCGCCGCCGACGTTGGCGTCGCCGTCACAGCCCCGTTGTTCCCGGCGTCTAGAGTGTGAGCGACTTGGAAAGCAGCGCGCCGCGTCTCGTGGGGCGCGCTGCCGGGGCCGCGCCGCCGCAGCTGGCCGGGACAGCCGTCCGGTCAATCGGAACTAAGGACAAGAAAAGGAACGGACTCTCCATGGCTTGGCCAACAGCGGTAAACGGACAGATCACCGATGCAGTTACCCAATCCAGCCTTGCGGTTTTGGGTCAGGCCCCGGCCATGGCGATGGGGTCGGTGTATCAAAGCCTGGCCCATTCCACTGGGATCCTGTTCCAGAACACCGTTGGCCAGCAACAGCAGGCCGCGATTTCGGCCCAGGCGGCGGCGAACCAGGGGGTGATCCAGATTTACGCCCTGAACTCGATGGCCGCGGCCGCGGCAACGACGAAGTTGAGCAAGAGCGATGGCACGATGAACCTATTGATCATGCTGCTGGCTCTCAAGGCGCTCAAGGGATGAGGGTCGCGCTGTGCATCTCGCGCAGGGCATGAAGAGGAAAATGGACAACAGTCATGGCGGATAACACACCGGTTAATTCCCAGATTACGGATGCCGTGACCCAGACCAACGTCAAGGTCCTGGGGGAAGCGCCAGCCCAAGCCATGGGCCTTGTCTATCAGTCCATGGCCCACTCCATCAGCCTGGCCATGCAGAATGCCATGCAGACCCAAGGCGGCCTTCAACAGATCAGCAACGCGATTACCTCGACCGCCTGTCGGCAGATACTGGACATTTCCAAAGGGGGCATGACGGACAACAATAGTTAGGCGCGAAGGTAAATCGGCGCGCGACGGGAATAGCAAGCCAGACCTGCCGCGCAGCAGCCCCCGACCGCGCCGCGCCGGTCGCGACGATCGTAAAGATTCGAGGAAGGGAGAGACCCGATGGCGAAACAGCAAAACAGCGCGCCGGCCGCACCGGAAACCACCGGTTCGACGGGCGGCTCAAAAGGCGGCGCAACAGGCGGCGCGGCTTCGGCCGCCGCCGAAGGTCCGTCCAAGCCGGTCGGCGCGCAACCGCCGGACACCGCCGCGCTGAATCAGCAAATCGTCCAGGCGGTGCAGGCGACCAAGTCCTCGGTGTTGGACGTGGCGCAGCAGGAAGGTCAATCCGTCGCCTACCAAAAGGTCACCCAGGCCACGGCCTTCGCCATCCAGGACGCCACCGACTATCTGCGCAACGTGGAAACCATTTCAACCGCGGCGCAAGGGGTGGCGCTGACCAAGTTGCTGGCGGAACAAAATCCCTTCTATTTGACGGTGCTGACCGCCGCGCAGGAGGCGGTGGTTGCCGCCCAGGCCAACTTCACCGCCGTCGGCGCGGCCGCCACCACGGTGACCACCACCTACCCCTCCGGCGGCGCCTGAGCCGGCGCGCTGGGCTGACGGGGATGCCGCTGCCCCCCAGATGTTCCCGCCGCCAAGACCCGCCCCAAGCCTCCGCCGCCAAACACCGACGCGGCTTTTCCTATCGCAGCCCGCGTATCACCTGGATCCGCCCTGGGGTTATTCCCGGGGCGTTTTTTTGGGGGGGCGGTTTTCTTGCCGGCCACGCGGACAGCCCGGTCAAGTGACAGCATGCGGCGGCAGCGCGGGGCGACGGCAGACAAGGAAAAGGGCGCCGGGCGCGCTGTCGCGTCCCGCCACCCTTTTCGCACGGCAGCCCTGGCAAGGCTTGTTGGGGGATTAAAGCTCCAGGTTCTGCCGCAACCTCTCGCGCGCCAGTTGAATGCGCTTGCGCACGGCGCAGTTGGTCAGCTCCAGGTGATCGGCGATTTCGGTGTAGCTGTGCTCTTGGGCGAAGCGCATCAGGAAAGGCAGTCGCAGGTTGGGCGGCAGGTTGTTGACCTGCGCCTCGACGGCGCGCAGCGCTTCGCGGTTCAGCGCGATATCCTCGGGTGAGTGCTCCGGTTCGGCGGCGATCGCGGGGTGGCCGATTTCGCTGGCCTCGTCTTTCTGATCGCCGACCAGGCGGTTGCGGCGCGCCTGGCCGCGGTAGTGGTCCATGCAGGCGTTGTGCAGCAGGCGGGTCAGCCAGGCGCGCTGGTTGATGATGCTTTCGGCATAGTGCGCGTACTTCTGGGAGGCCCGCAGCATGGCGGTGGACAGGGCGTCCTCGGCGTCGGCGCGGTTGCCTGACATCAGGCGCATGGACTGGCGGCGCAGATGGGCGTGATGGTCCTGCCAGATATCCCAGAACAGCCTCGCCGGGTCGGCCGAAAGCGTGTCTTCGCTGTTGGGATCGAGGTCGGGATCGGGGGCGGAATGATCCGGATCGGGCCTGCTCCAGCCGGCCTGGCCGCTGCCGGCCAGCAGGGCGGTTACCGCGGCCTGGGGGGACAACCGGCTGATCGGGTGGTCGCGCACGGCCCGCGCGATCTCTTCCTCCGGCCCGGTGTGCGCCTGATGCCGGGTCGATGCGCCGTCCGGCTGTTGCGCCTTGGCCATGGATTCCAGACTGGGCAGCGCGGCGGCGGGCCCGGGCTCGGGGGTGCGCTTGGCCGCCGGCGATGGCGCGGACGATTGATCGGGCGCTCCGGCGGGCTGTTGCGTGGCCCGGCGGCGCGCTTCCAGGGCGCGCCGCAGGTCGACGATCTGGGCGCCGGGCGGATCGTCTTGATCGCCGCCCTGTCCCGGCTGGTTTGTCGTTCCTGCTTTGCGGTCGTCGGGTTGACCGTCTCCTGGCCTGTCGGCTGGCGATCCAAATGCCTCGCCAGCCACCTGGTCCTGCCTCTGGATGGGGTGGGTCTGGGTCGGATGCGGTATTACTTTTTCCTGTTTTTTTCGCACCGGCTGCTTCCCTGTTGTCATTCCAAGGGGTGTCTTCTCCGGCCGGCGGACGTGGCCGCCGCTGGAAAAGATGAAGAGGTGCGGAAATTGATCGGGACCGCGTGACCTCTCGACAACACCATCACCGGGGAGATGTCTGTCGCCCCGGTTGACGCGGAGGGAACAGCAGTGCCGATGGTGGATCCTAAGGTTTGACGTGGCGCACGCGGGAGTTGTGAAAAACTATTGCAAAAAGCTGTTTGATAATCAAATCTAAAACGGAAAAGCCGCGCGATTGCGCCCGAAGGGATCGCCGTGGCCCGGCGGCTGCCGGTCACAAGAACAGACGCTCCGACGGCCGGTTTGGTGAACGCGCCGGCGGTGTCGGCGCTTTTCGACCGGTTCGCGGGTGGTTTACCGGTCAAGTCAAGGCCGGGAAGCAAAAAGCGCGGGCGAAATAAAAAGCGCCGACCCCCGGACGTCCAGGGATCGGCGCTTTTTTAGTCTTGTGGCGGGACCGCGGTAGCGGGCGGTCCCGGCAGTAACGTCCTGGCGGCCGGTGTTACCGGCGGCGCCATTATTCGCTGGCGGTCTCGCCAGCCGCCGCTTTGCTGGCGACGGCTTTGCGCGACGCCTGATCCTTGGCGCGCTTGGTTGTCGCGGCCGCGTCACGGCTGGCCTGGGCCAACTTGCCGGACAGACCGGTGGTCTTCTCGGCGATACGGGCAGCCTTGCCGCGACGGCCGCGCAGATAGTACAGCTTGGCGCGACGCACGTCGCCGCGACGCACGACTTCGATGGCGTCGACGCGGGGACTGTACAGCGGGAAGACGCGCTCCACACCTTCGCCGTAAGAAATCTTACGCACGGTGAAGGAGGAGTTGATGCCGCGGTTCTTGCGGGCAATGCAAACGCCTTCGAAGACCTGGATACGCTCGCGCGTGCCTTCGATGACTTTTACGTTGACCTTCAGGGTGTCGCCCGGCGCGAAGGTGGGCAGATCAACGCCAAGCGCTTCAATCTGCTCTTGGCTGAGCTGTTCGATCGTGTTCATGGCCCTCGATCCTACTCTTTTTTCTCACCGCTCTTGGCGGCTCTCCAGATAACGCCGCCAGAGGTCCGGGCGGCGTTCTCTTGTGATGTTTTCCGCCTCGGCAAGACGCCACTGACGGACTTTCTCATGATGGCCGGAGAGCAGAACCTCCGGTATCTTGCGTCCTTCCCACTGGGACGGGCGCGTGTACTGCGAGTACTCGAGCAAATGGCGCTCGAATGATTCCTCTCCAGAGCTCTGGTCATTTCCCATGACCCCGGGGAGTAAACGAACAATCGCATCCAGCACAACCAAGGCGGCCATTTCACCGCCCGACAGGACAAAGTCACCGATGCTGACGTCAATCGGCTGATGCTTATCCAGCACCCGCTGATCAATGCCTTCGTAGCGGCCACAAAGCAGCCGCACGCCCGGTTCCGCCGCCAGTTCCCGCGCCAATCCGCTATCCAGCAGACGGCCACGCGGGCTCATAAAGAGCAACGGGCCGGGTTTATCCGCCACGTTCAACAGCGCCGCATCGACGACATCGGGTTTCATCACCATGCCGGCGCCCCCGCCTGCGGGGGTGTCGTCAACCGTGTGGTGACGGTCGGTGGCGAAGTCGCGAATATTCACGCACGCCAACGACCAAAGCCCTTTGTCGAGAGCCTTTCCGGCCAAACTCAGCCCCATCGGGCCGGGAAAGGCCTCTGGAAACAGCGTTACAAGTGTCGCCTGCCAAGGTTTGGGATGCGACATGCTCTTCTAACGTCCTTATCCAAAGCCGCGCTTTATGGCGCGTCAGACCCTCTTTGTCCAGTCCAAAAGCCTTGTTTCCCGCGCCTTGCGGCCGGGGAGCCAGGCCTCGCCTGATTACACTTTCCCACGGTTGCTGTCGCTTTCGCCCTCGCCTTGCGCCTCAGTCTCGATTTCTTCCGGCAGGCAAACCACCAGTCGGCCGCCGTCCAAATCGACAATAGGCACACAGGCCCGGGTAAAGCTCAGCAAGAACGGCTTGTCGCCCGCAGGTTCAATTTCGAGCAGATCGCCTGCGCCGAAATTCAGCACCGCCTTGACCCGTCCCAACGTCTCTCCCGCTTCCGTTTCAACCCTGAGGTTGACCAGGTCGGCGTGATAGAAGTCTTCCGGGTCTTGCGGTTGCGGCAGGGCGCTGCGCTCGACATAGAGCCGCGTCCCCCGCAGGGCTTGAGCCGCGTCACGATCCGCGACGCCGGCGATTTGCGCCAGCAAGGTGTCCTTCACCTGGCCCTTCAGTGTGATGTCGTAGTGCTTGAGACCGTCTTGATCGGTCAGCGCGCCATACGATGCCACGTCTTCAGGAAAGGTGGTGAAGGTCTTGAGCTTGACCAATCCACGGACGCCGTGTGCACCGGCAACCGCAGCAAGACAAACTCTCTCAACACCCATAGCCTCATGTCCCCTACGCGCAGTTCGAAGATCTGCTCTCGGTCAAAATTGCTTGACTTAGGCCTCTTGGGCCGCGTCGTCGCCGGCGTCCGCGGAGGCCGAATCGGCAGCAGCCGAAGCGGCTTCTTCCTCGGCCAGCTTGCGCCGCTCTTCAGCCTCGCGCAGACGCTCCTGGGCCTTGGCCCTTGGCGCGCTTTGCGTGGTCTGATCGCGCCGCACCGGCTTTGCCATCAAATCAGCGGCGCTGAGGAAGCGCGCCACCCGGTCGGTGGGCTGCGCGCCCTTGCTCAACCAGTTGGCGATCGATTCCGACTTCAGGACGATGCGGTCGGCATGGTCCTGAGGCAGCATGGGATTGTAGGTGCCCACCTTCTCGATGTAGCGGCCGTCACGCGGGCTGCGTGCGTCGGCGACGACGATCGAGTAGAAGGGGCGCTTCTTGGCGCCACCACGGGCCAGACGGATTTTCAACGCCATTGCGTTACTCCTAGACTGGTCTAAACAGAGGTATTGGTTCACTTCTTCACTTCGCAGCAGCCGAAACCTTTCCGGCCCTGTTCTCATCCGCCCAACGCGTCCCGTGGATGGGAAGCGCTCGGCAAAACCTATTTCTTCTTGCCCAGGCCGCTGAGGCCGCCCGGCAGACCGGGCAAGCCGCCGGCCTTGCCCAAATCCGGCAGCCCCTTGGCCAGATCCGACAGGTTGGCCTGGTTCATGTCCGGCATGCCGCCCGGCAGCTCGCCGTTGCCCGGCATCATGCCCGGCATACCGCCCCGCATCATGCCTTTTTTGCCCAGCTTCTTCATCCGCTTCATCATGCGATTGGCGTCGGAATACTGCTTCAGCAGCTTGTTGACATCCTGCACCGACACGCCCGCCCCCTTGGCGACCCGGATTTTGCGCG
Organism: uncultured Rhodovibrionaceae bacterium; assembly: GCA_963976695.1. Taxonomy (GTDB): domain Bacteria; phylum Pseudomonadota; class Alphaproteobacteria; order Kiloniellales; family DSM-21159; genus CAXBMB01. Next base: position 11,780 of record CAXBMB010000060.1, on the reverse strand, counting down.
AGGCCTTGAGCAATTCGGGCTTGGCGCGTTCCTGCAGGGTCATGGAGGAGATAATCGCCAGCTGGCGACCGACCATCTTGTCGTCCACCGAGGCTTTCTGCAGCTTGGGCATTCCCGGCAGCAGCTTCATCAACTGCTGCATGCCGCCCATCTTGGTGAGCTGCTTGAGCTGGTTGGCCATGTCGTTGAGGTCGAACTTGCCCTTTTGCAGCTTCTTCGCCAGCTTTTCGGCGTCCTGCGCGTCCAGGGTCTCGGCGGCCTTTTCCACCAGCGAGACCACGTCGCCCATGCCCAGAATCCGCCCGGCGATTCGGTCGGCGTGAAAAGCCTCCAACTCGTCAAGCTTCTCGCCCATGCCCATCAGCTTGATCGGGCAGCCGGTGACCTGTCGCATGGACAGCGCCGCGCCGCCGCGGGCGTCGCCGTCGACCCGGGTCAGCATGATGCCGGTCAGGCCAACCTTCTCATTGAAGGCCTGGGCCACATTGACCGCGTCTTGCCCGGTCATGGCATCGGCGACCAGCAGGGTTTCATGGGGTTTGGCAGCGTCACGAACCTGGGCGACCTCGGCCATCAGGTCGGCGTCGATGGCCAGGCGGCCGGCGGTGTCCAGCATGACCACGTCATAGCCTTCCAAGGCCCCGGTGGTCAGGGCGCGCTTGGCGATGGCGACCGGGGTTTCCCCGGCGACGACCGGCAGGGTGGCAACGCCCGACTGCAGTCCCAGCGCGGCCAGCTGTTCCATGGCGGCGGGTCGCCGCGTGTCGAGCGAGGCCATCAGAACCTTCTTGCCCTCGCGCTCGCTCAAGCGCTTGGCGATTTTGGCCGTCGAGGTGGTCTTGCCCGACCCCTGCAGGCCCACCAGCATGATTGGCACCGGCGGCGTGGACTGTAGGTTGAGGCCGGTGGTCTGCTGGAACGGGTTCTCGTTCTCGTGTTTTTTGCCTGGCTCGCCGCCCAGCATTTCCACCAGGTGGTCGTGGACGATCTTGACGACCATTTGGCCGGGATTGACCGACTTCAGCACTTGCGCGCCGACCGCCTTTTCCTTGACCGACTCGACAAACTGCTTGACCACCGGCAGGGCGACATCGGCTTCCAGCAACGCCACGCGAACCTCGCGCAGGGCGGCGGCGACATCGGCCTCGCTCAAGGCGCCGCGACGGGTTAGTTTGCCCAGGGCGTCGGATAGGCGGCTTTGCAGTGAGTCGAACACGGACGTTCGTTTCCTTGCTCAGGGTTCAGGACATCCCCGAGTCACCCCCGGCCGAGTGGTGGTTCGCCAAGCTGCAAATCCACCAAACGACAAGCGCGTCAGTGCGCGATACTCGCGGACTGACGGGGCTCCTCGGAGCCGAAAGACAAAACTTTCGGACAATTTCAGCGCGGAACATAAGCAGCGCGCCCGGTGAGGTCAAACAGAATCACATGGCAAGCGCAAACAAGCGCTGGGCGCCTTGTCCAGCCCGCCGGCGGGCGACCCCGCTCAGCCGCGCGCCGGTCGGGGAAAGATTCCGTGGCCCCGGCCTGTTGATCGGGGAATCAAGGTAAGAGAAGATGGCCGTGACTAGAGGCGTGAATGTGAGAGTCAGCATTAAAAAACAGCCGGCTTCGGCGCGGCCGTCGGGCAAAGCGCCGCGCTCGGACGGGTGGGCCGATTCGGTTGCCGTGATCAACGCGATGGGAAGCCAATTTCATGAATCTTTTTACCTTGTTGCAGAAACGGGCCGCCGCCGGTCGCCCGGTACGGGTCGGTCTGGTCGGCGCCGGCAAGTTCGGCTCGATGTTTCTTTCCCAGGTTCCCCATATTCCCGGGCTGGACGTGGCGGCGATTGCCGACCTGTCGCCCGAGCGCGCCCGTCAAGCGTGCCGCCGGGTCGGCTGGCGCGACGAGCGGATCGCCCAGACGCGGTTCACCGATGATGCGCTGGCGATGATCGCCGGTGATGATCTGGAGGTGATGATCGAAGCCACCGGCCATCCCGCCGCCGGCATCAAGCACTGCCGCGAAGCCACACGCCAGGGTAAGCATTCGGTGATGGTCAATGTGGAAGCCGATGCGCTGGCCGGCCCGCTGTTGGCGCGGGAGGCCGAAGCGGCCGGTTTGGTCTATTCGCTGGCCTATGGCGATCAGCCCGCCTTGATCTGCGAGATGGTCGATTGGGCCCGGTCGATCGGCATGACCGTGGTGGCGGCGGGCAAGGGCACAAAATATCTGCCGGCCTATCACAACGCCACCCCGGACACGGTTTGGGGGCACTATGGCATTACGCCGGAAAAGGCCGCTGAAGGCGGGATGAACCCGCAGATGTTCAACTCCTTTATGGACGGCACAAAGTCGGCGATTGAAATGGCGGCGGTGGCCAACGCCACCGGGCTGGCGGCCCCCGACCGTGGCCTGGCCTTTCCGCCCTGCGGCGTGGATGACCTGCCGCAGGTGCTGCGTCCCGGCCAGCAAGGCGGTGAGGGCGGGCAGTTGGAGCGGTCCGGCCAGGTCGAGGTGGTGTCGTCGCTGGAGCGGGACGGCCGGCCGGTCTTTCGCGACCTGCGCTGGGGCGTCTATGTGGTTTTTGAGGCGCCGAACGACTATGCCGCCCGCTGCTTTCGCGAGTATGGCCTGGTGACCGACGGGTCTGGACGGCGGGCGGCGCTCTACAAGCCCTATCATCTAATCGGGCTGGAGTTGGCGATCTCGGTGCTTTCGGCGACGCTGCGGGGCGAGCCGACCGGGGCGCCGATCGGCTGGCACGGCGATGTGGCCGCGACCGCCAAGCGCGACCTCAAGCCAGGGGAACTGCTGGATGGGGAAGGTGGGTATTGCGTCTGGGGTAAGCTGTTGCCGGCCAGCCAATCCCTGCGCAAGGGGGTCCTGCCGATGGGACTGGCGCAGGGCATCAAACTAAAGCGCCCGGTGGCGGCGGGCCAGGTTTTGACCTGGGAGGATGTGGCGCTGGTGGAAAGCGACCCGAGCTATCTGTTCCGACGGCAGATGACGCAGCTCTTCGCGCCGCCGCAAGACGGGGCGGCCGCCCAGCGGGGGAGCTGAATCCGTTCCCGATCTTTGGGCCGTTCGGGGCCGTTCTGGGCCGCGCCACTCCTGTGCTCGTGATCACAAGCGTTCTGACCAAGCCAACGGTGGTTTCCGACGATGATCGGGTTAAGCTGACTGCCGAACGCCCCCCCCCCGTGAGGGCCCCCGGTGACGACTCCCCGGTGACGACTCCCCGGTGACGACTCCCCAGCAAGAGGACGGCAAGATGGCGCAGGCAAGTCGAGGTGTGATGTTGGTGACCGGCGGAAGTCGCGGCATCGGCGCGGCGGTGGTTCGTCTGGCGCTGACCCGGGGCTATGAGGTCGCGATCAACTATCAGCGGCAAGCCGCGCCGGCCGAGGCCTTGGCGGCGGAGGCCGCCGCGCTGGGCCGTAAGGCGGTGGCGTTGCAGGCCGATGTGCAGGATCCAGACGCGGTCGCCGGGCTGTTCGACGCCGCCGAGGCGGCCTTGGGCCCGATCACCGCGCTGGTCAACAACGCCGGGATCACCGGCCGCGCCGCGTCGCTGGCCGAGGCCGACCCACGGGTGATCAAGGACACCATCGACATCAATGTCCTGGGCGCGCTGTTTTGCGCCCGCGAGGCCGCCCGCCGACTGGCCACGACGCGCGGCGGCCCCGGCGGGGCGATTGTCAACATTTCTTCGGTTGCGGCCGGGCTGGGCAGTCCGGACGAATATGTCTGGTATGCGGCCAGCAAGGGCGCCGTCGATAGCCTGACCGTGGGGTTGGCGAAGGAACTGGCGGGCCAGGGCGTGCGCGTGAACGCGGTGTCGCCGGGCCTGATCGATACGGAAATCCACGCGCTTTCCACCGGCGAGTCGGGCCGTCTGGAGCGCATCAGTCCGATGATTCCGCTGCGCCGCCCCGCCCGACCGGAAGAGGTTGCCGATCCGGTGCTCTATCTGCTGTCCGATGAAGCCAGCTATATCACCGGCGCCAATCTAGCGGTGTCCGGCGGGCGCTAAATCAGGGCGCGAACCCGCTCCCGCAAAACCGGCAGAAGCTCGGCCTCAAACCAGGGGTGCTTTTTCAGCCAGGCGCTGTTGCGCCAACTGGGATGCGGCAGGGGCAGGCGTCGATCCGGCAGGTGGTCGCGCCAATGGGCGACGGTTTCGGTCATGGTTTGCTTGCCGGGGCGCGCCAGATAGTGGGCTTGGGCGTAGCTGCCCACCAACAGCACCAGCTGCACGGCGGTGAAAGCCGGGCGCAGACGGGGGTGCCAGGTCGGTGCGCACCGCGCCAGCGGCGGCAGGTCGCCGCCCTTGGGGTTGCGGCCCGGATAGCACAGGCCCATCGGCAGGATGGCCAGGCGGGTTTCATCGTAGAACACCGTCTTGTCGATGCCCATCCAGTCGCGCAGCCGATCGCCCGAGGCGTCGTCAAACGGCAGGCCGCTGGCGTGAACCTTGGTGCCGGGGGCCTGACCGATGATCAGTATCTTAGCTTGGGCGCTGCCCTGGATGATCGGCCGCGGACCCAGGGGCAACGCCGCCGCGCACAGCCGGCAGGCGCGCGCCTGCGCGAAAAGCGTCGCCAGGGATGGCGTGTCCCCATCGTCAAGCGGCGCTTGCTCGTGAAGCGGCGCGGGCGTGCGGGGGTCTTGGGCGCTTGTTTGCCGGCTGGGTCGGTGGTCGCGACGCGGGCGTCGGGTCATGGTCTTCACCCCAGGGTGGACAGCAGTTCGTTCACAAATTCCGGCACCAATCGGCTGGCCGGGCCATAGCGGGTTTCGGCGAAGAGGCTGGCCCCATCGCTGGGTTCCAGGTTTAATTCCAGGCTGTGCGCCCGGCCGGTCCGGCGCACCTCCTGCACAAAGCCGGCCGCCGGATAAACGCTGCCCGATGTGCCGATGGCGACGAACAGCGCGCAGTCGGCAAGCGCCTGATAGATCGCGTCCATGTGGTAGGGCAGCTCGCCGAACCACACCACATCGACCCGCATGCCGCCGGTCCGCGCGCAGTGCGGGCAGCTGCTTTGGCTGGACATGTCGCCTCGCCAAGGGCTGCGTTGGCCACAGCGCTGACAAAGCGCCGACAGCAGTTCGCCATGCATGGCCAGCAGGCGTCGGCTGCCGGCGCGCTGATGCAGGTTGTCAATGTTCTGGGTCACCAGCAGCACCTCGGCCGGCCAGCGCGCCTCCAATTCGGCCAAGGCCCGGTGCGCGGCGTTGGGGCCGATGTCACCTTCGAGCAGTGTCCGGCGTCGGTCGTTGTAGAAGCCGTGAACGGTTTCCGGGTCGCGTTGGAAAGCTGCGGGCGTGGCGACATCCTCCAGGCGAACCTGCGACCAGATGCCGTCGCGGTCGCGAAAGGTGTCTAGTCCCGATTCCTTGGATATTCCGGCGCCAGTCAGAACAACGATCGGGGGGGTGGATTTTTTGGCGAAAGACAAGGTCATGGGGCAGGGCCTTCAGCGTGCGAATGAGAAAAGGGTTGCCTGATTCTAGCAAATCTGGCCGAGTTTTTTCTCGCGGGGGACTTTGCCCGAGGGCACAATTGGTTATAGAACAGACTTGCGTTATATACCTGCCTAATTTGTGGAAAAGGCCAGGTGCCTGACGAGAGTGCTTCCTGGGAGGCGCTGTAGGGAACGTGATGGGAAAGGCGCCACGATGAAAGTTCTCTTTGTCTGTACGGGCAATATTTGTCGTTCGCCGTTGGCGGAAGGGGTTTTGCGCAAGAAGATCACGGATGCGGGCCTTGCCGCGCAGATCGACGTGGATTCGGCGGGCACGGTCGATTGGCATGCCGGCTCGCCGCCCGATCAGCGGGCCATCGGGGTGGCCCTGGCCCGGGGCTATGACGTCAAGGATCTGCGCGCCCGGGTGGTTTCCAGCCAGGACTTCAATGATTTTGATCGCCTGATCGCCATGGATAAGGGGCACCATCGGCATCTGTTGTCGCTGTGCCCCGAGGGCAAGGCCGATCGCCTGCGGCTGTTTCTCGAGTATTTTCCCACCTCCGGCCACGGCCTGGACGTTCCCGATCCCTACTATGGCAAGGTCGAGGAATTCGAGGAAACCCTCGATCTGATTGAAAAGGGGTGCGACGGTCTTCTGGCCGAATTGCAAGCCCTGCTGAAAGGTTAAAACGCTTCGCGGCCGTCAGTTTCGCGGGCCTTTCCCCGTCTTCGCGCCGGTCGCGCGGCCCGTCTTCGCCGTCTTTGCTGTCTGTTCCTTCGGCTTATTGTCGTTATTGAGGCTCCCGTCGTGCCCAACACCGCTGCCCCGCAAGAGCGCTTGCCCCTGGGCATCGCCGCTCTCTTGATCGGGATGCTGGCGATGACCTTGATGGACGCCGCCGCCAAGTGGCTGGGCGACGGCTACTCGGTGGTGCAGGTGGTGTTCTTTCGAAACTTCTTCGGCCTGCTGCCGGTGCTGGTCATGGTTTGGCGAGACGGCGGCGTAAAGACCCTGCGCGTGACCTCTTGGCCGCTTCATCTGTTGCGCGCCCTGGCCGGTCTGGTGGCGATTTTCAGCTTCTTCCTGGCGCTGCGCCATATGGGTCTGGCCGAGGCCATGGCGATCGCCTTTCTGGCGCCGATCTTTGTGACCGCGCTGTCCTATCCGGTGCTGGGGGAAAGGGTCGGACCGCGGCGCTGGGCGGCGGTCGGCCTGGCCTTTGTCGGCGCGTTGATCGCCATCCAGCCGGAAGGCCAGACCGCCTTCAACTGGGCCGTGCTGCTGCCCGCCCTGGCCGCGCTGGCCTACGCCACCTTGATGATTTACGGGCGGAAACTGGCCCCCAGCAACAGCAACGCCGCCTTGGTGTTTTACGGCACGCTGGGCGGCCTGCTTGTCTCCGGCCTGGCGCTGCCGTTTTTTTGGCGAACCCCGACGTTCGACGACCTGTTGCTGTTTGTCGCCATGGGGCTGGTCGGCTCGACCGGCAGCTTCTTCATCATGGTCGGCTACCGCAATGGACCGGCCGCGGTGATCGCGCCGTTTGAGTACTCGTCGCTGGTTTGGGGGGTTCTGTTTGGCTGGCTGTTTTGGCGCGACCTGCCGACGCTTCAGGTGTGGATTGGCGCGGCGGTGATCGCCGGGGCCGGGCTCTATATCCTGTTCCGCGAAACCCGCCTGGCCAGACGCTAGAGGGTGATCGACTCGGTCGTCACGCGCCCTCTACGCCATTGATAAAAGGCGGCTTTACAGGCCGATGGCTTGCAGGCTTTCACGCTGCAGCGGATAGGAAACCTCCGGCTGATAGTGGGGGCCGTCGTGGGTGAGGATAGAGGAAAACAGCACGAAGTCCTGCACCGGAAAGGGCGCCGAGCGGAGCACGGCGTTTGCTTGCAGGTAATGATCGAGCCGGGGCGTCGGCCCCTGGGCCTTGAAGCGGGCCAGGGTGACGTGAGGCTTGAATTTGCGCCGTTCGGTTGGCAGTCCGGCCCGGGTCACGGCCTTTTCGACCTTGGTCTGCAGATGGGTTAGCGCGGCGCAGGGCGTGACCCCGGCCCAGAGCGCCTTGAGGCGCTTGCCTTCGCTGAAGGTCCCCATGCCTTCCAACTGCAGGTCGAAGGCGGGTAGATGAATGCCTTGCAATTCGGCATCGACGTCGGCAGCGCTGTGTTGGTCCAGTTCGCCGAGAAAGCGCAGGGTGATATGGAAGTTCTCCGGCTTTACCCAGCGGGCGCCGGGAAGACCGCAGCACAGCTGAGACAGGCGGTCGTGCAGGGAGTAGGGCAGGCTGAGCGCAACGAATAACCGCATTTGACGAAAGCCCCCATCTAACGAACAACAGGTATCATCGCGTTGTTAAAGTATAAACGCAACCGCAGCCAACCTGGCACTACAAAATGACAAGCCAAAGGCAAAGTTGAACGCTTTCGCCGTTTTTTGGGTAATTTTTTCAGCCGATTGCCGGGTCGCCCGCCCCCCCGGCGACAGGGGGGCGGGGTCGACCCGGCAACCCCGCCTTCTCGGCGTTTAGGGGCAGGGAATGGTGTGCTGCGCATGGATCGCGTTGATGGCCGACAGCAGCTCATCGCTCAGGGTGACCTCGGCCGCGTCGATGGCGACCTTGAGGTGATCGACCTTGGTGGCCCCGACGATCGAGGCGGTGAGGAACCGGCGCGAATAGACAAAGGCGTGCGCCATGCTGGCCGGATCCATCCCGTACTCTTTCGCCAGGGCCACATACTTGGCGGTGGCGGCCTCGGCCTGGGGGTTGGTGTAGCGGGTGTTGTCGGGGAAAACGGTCAGCCGTGCGCCGGCCGGCTTGCGACCGCCCAGATACTTGCCGCTCAACACCCCTGCGGCGATGGGGGCGTAGGCCAGCAGGCCGACCTTCTCGCGGATCGCCACTTCCGCGTTGCCGACCTCAAAGGAGCGGTTGAGCAGGGAGTAGGGGTTCTGGATCGAGACCATGCGCGGCCCCTTGCCCTGCGCGGCCAGCTTCAGGAAAGACATCACCCCCCAAGGGGTCTCGTTGGACAGGCCGATCTGCCGAACCTTGCCGGCGACCACCAGGTCGTTCAGTGCCGACAGGGTTTCCTCCAGCGCGGTGCTTTCTTCGTCCGGGTCGTACTGGAACCCCAGCTTGCCGAAAATGTTGGTGTTGCGGTCCGGCCAATGCAGTTGATAGAGATCGACGTAGTCGGTTTTCAAGCGGGCAAGGCTGGTATCGATGGCCGCCAGGATGTTCTTGCGGTCCAGGCGCGACTTGCCGTCGCGGATGTAGGGAAACCGCGATCCCGGCCCGACGATCTTGGTCGCCAGCACCACCTGCTCGCGCTTGCCGCGGCTGGCGAACCACGCGCCAATGATCTCTTCGGTTCGGCCATAGGTCTGCTTGCGCGGAGCGACGGGATACATCTCGGCGGCATCCCAGAAGGTCACGCCGCGATCCAGGGCGTAGTCCATCTGCTCCAACCCGTCTTCCAGGCTGTTTTGCTCCCCCCAGGTCATGGTGCCGAGGCAGGTTTTGCTGACCTTGATGTCGCTGTGTCCGAGCTGTCGATAGTCCATTGTTATCCCTCAAAAGGTGCGCTTGTTTTGGTCGCGCGTTTGCTGATCAGGCGCGTGGCCGGTGGGCGGGGCGCCGGGGTGGTGTTGTGAGTTGGCGTTGTGGGGTGGAATTGTCGGTTGGCGCTGGCGTGGGGTTCGCCTGTCGCGCGGGGCGATCACGCCTGTTGGGTTTGAAAGTTTGTCGTCGTTGCGCAAGCCTTTAGGCAAAGAGCGTCAGAACGCCGGTGTAGCCATAGAGGCGATTGTTGCAGATTTCGCCGTTGGCGTAAAAGCCGGTCAGCGGCAGGTCCCCCAGCGCATCGTGGATCAACGCCATTTCGCCGTTGGGCGGGGCGCCAAACAGCTTGGGTCCGCGGGCCAGGCAGCTGAAATAGAGCGCGGCGCGCGGCGGCTGCACCATTCGGGCCTTGACCTGGTTGACCATGCGGAACAGGTCGGCCTTGGCGGTGTCGGGGTCGCGGCGGACGAAATGCAGGTTGCGGCCCGGCTCCACCATTTCGCCGACGGCAAACCAGCCATGTTGGGGATCGATCGCCAGCAGATTGCGCACCTGATAGTCCCCCAGATCATGGCCGGGAACCGGCAAGCCGATATGGACATAGCCGGCGACGCGGTTGAGGTCATGGGCCAGCAGTTCGCCGACCTCCTGCTTTAGAATTTCCAAGGCCGGGCGACCGTCCAGCTCCATGACGATGTTCTGCTGGGCGGCGGTGATCTGATGAACCTCGCCCAGCGGGCTGTAGCCTTGACTCAATCCCGTGGCGACCTGCACCTGGTGGTCAAACAGCAGGCCTGAAAGACCCAGCCCGCCGACGGCAAGCCGTTCGGCCGATGGCCGGGCCGGCTGCAGCGGCTTTTCCAGGCTGCCGTGGTTGGCAAGCGGCAGTCCGCCGCCGCTTGTCGGGCGACCGCCGACCATGGAGACCACCCGCTCGGCCAACTGCGGGAACTCCCCTTCGCTGGAGGTCAGTCCGCCGACCAGATAGCAGTGGGTGTCCTCGGCCACGCTGCCCAGCAGATCGGCGATCTCGGCGGTTCGGGGGTCGCCGTGAACCACCGCCAGCAGGGGGCTGTGCGCCGCACGCCATTGGGTCTGCGCCGTGTCCTGCAACGCCTCGGCGTCCAGGGTGGGACCAAAGAACTTGAAGCTTTGATCGGGGAAAGATCCGACCAGCGCGGACAGCGCCAAACCCTGGTGGGACTCAACGCCGTTGCCGAGAATGCCCAGGCCAACGGTGCCGCACCAGTGGCGCAGCCCCGTGCGGTCGCGCAGAAAGGCGAGGCAGGAGGAAAGGTCGGCGGCCAAATCCGCGGTGGCGTAGAGAAAGCCAAGATTGGCGCCCTCGGGCAGGGGCAGCAGCGCATCGACCAGGCCCTGCACCGTTTCGGCCCAGCTTTCCCCTTCGACTTGCGCCGACTTGAAGCTGCTGTTGCTTGCGGTTGACAGGCGGGTGCTAGCCATGACCGGCCTCCTTGTTGCCAGCTTCGTCGGTAACCTGTTGACCGGAGCTTGGAAGTTGTTGCGCCGCCCCGGTTGGGCGATCAGACCTTTGGCTGTTTTGCGCCGCGCTTTGCCGCAGCAGGCTTTTCACGCTTGGCAGGATCCGTCGGACAATTTCGGCGACGCCTTGACGGTTGGGATGAATGCCGTCGGCCTGGTTCAATGCCGGATCGGCGGCCACACCGGCTAGGAAAAAGGGATAAAACAGAAAGTTCGGGCCCTGACGTTCTTTGGCGATGCGAAGAAACACGCCGTCGAACTCCCGGGTGTAGTCGGCCCCCAGGTTGCGCGGCGCCATCATTCCGGCCAGCAGCACCGGCAGTTGGCGCGCCGCCAGGCCGTCGAGAATTGCCGAGATGTTCTTGTAGGTCTGCACCGGCGAAAGGCCGCGCAGGCCATCGTTGCCGCCGAGGACGATCAGCACCGCATCGGGTTCGTCCGTCAAGCTCCATTCCAGTCGGGCCCGCGCTGCCGCCGTGGTATCGCCCGAGTTGCCGCCATTGATCACCGTGACCGCATGGGCCGGCTTGGTCGCGGGGTCCGCTTGGGGATTCGCCCGGGAAGCCGCCAGCGCCGCGGCCAACTGGTCGGGAAAGGCCTGTCCAAGCGGCAGGCCATAGCCATGGACAAGGGAATCGCCAAAGGCCAGCAGCCGAAAGGGTTCGGCGGCCCGGGCGGTGAGATCGGGAAGCGTTGAAAGCAACAGCAGGATGACCCCAAGGCCCAGACGCGCGGGCAGGCCTTTGAAGCAGGGACCGGAAAAAAGCAGCGGCATGGAATCCTTGGGGGTTTTGCTCAAAAAAGGCGTCAGCAGAAGCCGGCGGGCACCGGCGGGGATAGTGAGACGGGCGGTGGCGAGCGGGTCGCCGGGGCGTCGCAGGCGCGCGTGTGATCGACGTGGTAAGCGGCGCGTCACGCGAACCCTCTCATCGGCTGATTAAGAGGCGGCGTTACGGTTTAACCCGATGCCACCCTCGGACTCTAGCAGACAAATCGCGCTTGCCCCAGAGCACAAATGGGGAGGAATCCCATGCCGGTCAAGCAAACCGTCGCCGGCGGCGGTCGGAACCGGCGGGGCCAGTGAACGGCTGTGGCTTTCGAGTTGGAAAGGGCGGCGGCGCGCGGCATTGGGGCGGAGTCGGCGTGGCGGCGCTGTATCGTCGGGCGACCCCGGGAAGTTGTCTGTTGTCGGCAAAGCGTTGATCCCGGCGTGGAATTGCCCATATTGCAAAGGGCTGAAAACCAGCCGCCGCGCCG
>CAXBMB010000059.1:0-22897 GCA_963976695.1 uncultured Rhodovibrionaceae bacterium | reverse complement strand
CACCGTGATCAGTGCCACCGTGATCAGTGCCACCGTGATCAGTGCCACCGTGATCAGTGCCACCGTGATCCGTGCCGCGTGATCCGTGCCGCGTGATCCGTGCCGTCGCAACAGCCATCACCGAAATCTCTACCAGCCAATCACGGCTGCCACGGCCACGGCGCGCGCCAAGCCGGACGGGAACGCTTTACCCTAACCAAAGTGGGGTGCTTCTGTTGCCAGGTGCACCCCGAACCCCGCCTAAATTCGCTGAAGAACCTAGGACTTTAGAGTGGTTCACCAGACAGCTTACGCTGCGAGGCGAGCCTCAGCATAGTTGTCATTTGCAACTATTATAATGGCCCGATAACGGCGGTACCATGCCGAGCGCCGTACAACATCTTTACCACGCGTGTCGATCCTATTTCGCCCCCGAGATGCCCGGCCGACCGTCAGCTAAACCCTGACCGATCAGATGGGGAAATGGTGGAGGCGCCGGGTACTGCCCCCGGGTCCACAACGCTTATTCCATGAAGACGTTTAGCGCCATAACCGGCGAACCGGCACCTTCAATATAGGGACTTTGACCCGATGGGAAAAGGGACCACTTCGAAAAGACTCGCAGATCATACCATTTCAGGTTGGTCGCGCCCAAGCGGCGCGGCGCGAGGTATTTTACCCCGGGGCGCCGGCAGGCTGGTCAGGTCTGTTCACTGTGGGTAATCTGCGGGTCCATCCTGGAAGATCACCCCGAGTCGAGGCCCGTACCACCATGCCCGTCAGTCAGGACCAGCAGGAAGAGATCGCTGCCGCCCGCCTTCAGACCTATGAGACCCGCCGCGCAACGGTGCCGGCGGTCGAGGAAATCCTCTATCAGCCGTTGCCGGTCCTGGATCATGGATTTGTCCGGGTGATTGATTACATGGGCGACGATTCGGCGGTGGTGCAAGCGGCGCGGGTATCTTATGGACGCGGCACTAAGAAAATTACCCAGGATCGCGGACTGCTGCGCTATCTGCTGCGCCATCGACACAGCACGCCGTTTGAGATGTGCGAGATCAAGTTTCACGTCAAGTTGCCGATCTTCGTGGCGCGACAGTGGATTCGCCACCGCACCGCCAACGTCAACGAGTACTCCGCCCGCTATTCGATTCTCGACCGCGAGTTCTATCTCCCCGCCGCCGGCCATTTGGCGGCCCAGTCGCACAGCAACCGCCAAGGCCGCGATCAGGTGCTGGAGGGCGCCGAGGCTGAGCAGGTCATGGCGCTGCTGAAACGCGACGCCGAGCAGTGCTACGATACCTATGAGCACATCCTCAACGAAGCCGAGAACGGCGAGCGGGCGGACCCGGCGCGTCAGGGTCTGGCGCGGGAATTGGCGCGGATGAACCTGCCGGTGAACTTCTATACCCAGTGGTATTGGAAAGTGGACCTGCACAACCTGCTGCATTTCCTGTCGCTGCGCGCCGACCCGCACGCCCAGTATGAAATTCGGGTCTATGCCGAGGCGATGTTGGAGGCGGTAAAGCGCTGGGTGCCGCTGACCTTCGAAGCCTTCGAGGACTACACCCAGGGGGCCTTCAGGCTGTCGGCCCAGGGGCTGGCGATTGTCAAGCGCCTGTTGGACGGCGAGCCGGTGACACAGGAAAACTCCGGTCTTTCCGCCCGCGAATGGGGCGAACTGATGCAGGGCCTGGGGCGCGATCAGTAACCCGGCTGCTGGGTGTGGGCTTTCCGAAAAATGGTCTTGGCGCTGGCCTAGCGGCGGGGTGACGACAGAGGTGGCGCGCCCAGCGCTTTTTTCTTCGTCGATCACGCTCTAGGATGGGATCCTGGGGTTGAAACCCGGAGGCGCCCTGAGGGCGTGGCTTGCCTTTTACCGTGGATAGAGGGGAAGAAAAATGCCGGAGTTGGAAGCGGCGCTGCAGGCAGCGACCCAAGCGGTTGCTAGCTTTCGCGATGTCCTGTCGTTGTCACTGGAAAATTCGATGGCGCAGCGTAACCTGACGTTAGACGAGCGCATCGTTTACCTGGACCGGGTGATTGTCGAGCCGCCCCAGGGCGATGGCCTGGACGAGGTTCGCCGGGAGGTGGCCATCGCGAAGATCCGCGCGGCGATCAAGGCGATGGCCGAGACGCGAAAGATTTCCGTTTAGCGCCGGATTTGCACCCGGAATCCGGCTTGGGCCGCGCAGGAGCCAGCTTGGTTGCGCGCGCCCTACCCAGTGCGGACAGGCTGGCGACCGGCAGCGATGGGGAGAAAAATTACATGGAACCGCAAGATTCGGATCTCACTGCTTTAAGCCGACGCTGGGTTCGGGGGGTAAGGGCGAACCGGCGAATTTTTGTTGTTGAGGCCGTCGCGCTGATTTTTCTGGGGGCGGTAGCCATTATCCTGCCGGTGGTGGCGACCTATGCCGCCACGCTGCTGGTTGGGGCGATTTTGTTGAGTGTGGGCGTGGTTCAAATTCTCTCGGCGCTCAAGCATCGCACCGCGTCGGGCTTTTGGTTTCCCTTTGGCATCGGCCTGCTGGCAAGCCTGATCGGCCTGCTGCTGCTGCTTGACGTCAGCGCCGGCGCGACCTCCCTGACCTTCCTGCTGATTTTGGTGTTTACCCTGGAAGGGGTCACTAAGATCATTGCCGCTTTCGACGCCCGCAAGCATTTGACCAACTGGGGGTGGCTGGCGCTCAGTGGGTTGGTTTCGGTGCTGCTGGCGGCTTTGATTTGGGGGCAGCTGCCCTTTTCCGCGAGCTGGTTTCTCGGCTTGATGCTGGGAATCAATCTGATCTTTTCCGGCTTCGCGCAGATCATGCTGGTGTTGGCGGCCCCGCGACTGTGAGTTGTTTGGCCGCCGATTTGAGGGGCGTTTGGGGGCCGGCGCGGCAATTCAAGCAGCAACGACCCGGATTGTCGTCTTTGCGATAGGCTTGTCGCCACGGTTTTTCTATACTACCGCGGCGAATGGTTCCCGCCTTTCTTGTGATTGGGCGGGATAAAAAGGGAATCCGGTGCGCGACTCCGACCTCTCGTTTAGAGGTGGCGGCCGCAACTCCGGAACTGTCCCCGCAACTGTAGACGGCGAGCGAGCGATCTAAACAACACCACTGAAGCCAAAGCCGTGATCGGCGGACGCTTTGGGAAGGTCAGATCGTCAGCAACGACCCGTAAGTCAGGAAACCTGCCATTCGTCTGTTTTGACCCCAAAAAAACCGGGCGGGGCGTCCCGGGGAGGAAATTATGACGATTCCGCAATCTGAATCTCCGCAATCCGAGTCTCTGCAATCCGAGTCCTCGCAATCCAAGTTTCTGCAATCCGAGGGATCGGGTGGATCTGCTGCTGTTGCAGTCCAATCCTTTCCCTCGTCCCTTGCGATCCTGCCGGGATATGATCCCAAGGGGCGATTGCGCGCGGTCCTGTTCGACGGACAGGCCTGTTCCCTAAAACCTCAAGATGTTCTGCTGGCCTGGCTGCTGGAGTTGCCCGGCCAGTTGGACCCGGCGCGCGCCGCCGGCGCCTTGCTGGTGTGCTGGCGGGCGGCCAATCGGCCGATCCTTGTCGGCCGCGGCAGCCAGGAACTGCTGGATATGATCGAGCAGGTGGCCCGGTTTCCACGGGAAAAAATGCGCGCCGTGGAGGCCTTTCGACGCGACCGCCGTCGGCGTCGCCTGGGGGGACGTCCCCCCTGGGTCGACCTGCCCGGCACCAACGTGCGGGTGCGCGGCGTGGCCTGCCTGTAAGGCGGGCCTGGCAAGAGTGCGATAGACGGAGAAGGGGCGGGTTCACGGTTTAAAGGGGAGCACGAAGCGCTTGCCGTTTAACCCGATCTGACTCTCGCAGTCTCCTCGTTTTCGACGACGGCCCGGGGGTGGCGCGCGACCCCCGGGTTTGTCGGCGATCCCGGGTTTGTCGGTGATCTCTGGCTTATGGTGATCCCGGGCTTGTCGGTGAACTCTGGGTCAGGCCAGGGCGACCTCGATCAGGATCATACTGAAGTGGGTGGAGACCGCCGCCAGCACAAAGCCGTGCCAGGTCGCTTGATGATAGGGCAGGCGGGTCGAGAGGTGGAACAGCACGCCAAAGGTATAAAGCAGCCCTCCGGTCAACAGCAGGCCAAATCCCAATCCTGAAAGGGCTTGATAGGTTGGTTTCAGGGCGAGAAGAAAAAACCAGCCCATCACCAGATAGAGCGCCATGGCGAGTCGCTCCATGCGACCCGGAAACAGGATTTTCAGCGCCACGCCGGCACCGGCCAGCAGCCAGATGGCAATCAGCAGGCCGAGGCCCCAGCCCGGCGCGAAGCGGGCGACCAGCAGCGGCGTGTAGCTGCCGGCGATCATCACGAAGATGCTGGCATGGTCGCAACGCCGCAGCAGCCAGGCCCACCGGGTATGCTTCAAGCTGTTGTAGGCCGCCGAGAACGACAGCATGACCACCAGCCCCACACCGTAGACCAGCAGGCTGAGCGCGGTGGCGGCGTCGCGCTGCTGAAGCGCGAGCACCAGCAAAACCCCAAAGCCGGTAAATCCTAGGGGAACCCCGACGAGATGGACCATACGGTCGGCCAGTCGCTCGCCGGGACGGCTGGCCAGGTGTTCTTCTTCCGGCGTGGCCGGGGTGGCGCGGTTTTTCAGCGTTAACCCGGCAAGAAATTTATTTGGGTTGAACACGCTCACCTGCTCCTGTCCGGCGGGATCCCCGGCCCACCGCCAAGGTCCGGGTTTCTGGTTCGGGGGCCGGGACCGCTGGTCAGCTTTCCGCCAGCCCGTTGAGCGCAAGCTGCTGGGTTTCCATGGCGCGCTCCCAGACGTCCTGTTTCCAGCCGTCGGTTTCGCCATAGAACGCGGCGCGGATCTGCGCCTTGATTTCCTTGCCCAGTGGCGACTCCACCGTCCCGTGGCAATGCAGCCAGTTGTCCGCCCGCAGGGCGTTGAGCACCTGGTCCAGCGGCAAGGTGCCGTATTCCAGGGCGATGTTGGTCCACTCGATGGCCGGTTGATTGGCCGCGACGCCGTCGGTGTTGACGCCTTTCAGCTCGGCCGAGCTGGAGGTGCCGGCGGCCGGGTTGGTAAAATCATCGCCATACCACTGCGCCACCCGCTGTTCGCCGGCGCTGCCCGGCCGGTGAACGCAAATCCGCTCGCCATAGCCATAGGGGCCAAGACCGGTGTGGTAGTCGATGATGGCGGCCTTTTTCGCCTGCGGCAGCCAGTAATCAAGAATGGAAAGCAGCGTGCGGTGTGACCAGGTGGCGGCGTTGCCGCCGTAAAACAGGCCGTCCGCGCGGCTGTATTGGCCGCCGGAAACCGCCTCTTGGAAGGCGTGGGCGCCGTGCTGCAGGGCGTAGTTGGTCGATTGGGTGTCCCAAGCCGACTGACTGTCCTCGGTCCATTCCTTGGGGCAGAGAACGGCATGGAGATCCTCATAGCCGGCGTTGCGCGGGAGCGGCTGGGCGAAGTCGATGAAATTGCGGTTCAAGTCGACATTGTCTTCGTTAACCCGGCGGGTCCAGGCAAAGCCGTAGGGATTGATGGCGTGGATCATCATCAGAGCCAGCCCGCTCGGCAGTTCCTGGCAGAGGCCGCTTTCAATCGTGCCGACCTGCGCGCCGGACCCGCAGTAGCCCTCTGCCCCGTGGGTCCCCGAGATGGTGATCAGCACCCGTTCGGCGTCCCGCGGTCCCGCCCAGATCACATCGGTGATCAGATGTTCGCGCGCCGGGCCGCGTTGTGGATTGATGTGAGCTTCCACCGCCAGGCCATGACTTCGGGCGGCTTCGGTAAAACGGGTCCGCGCCTCGGCATAGCTGGAGGAGAAATAACCGGCTGGGGAGGCAGACATGCTGTGATCCTTATTTACTTAAATGCCACGCGCCAAGGAGGCGCGCTGGTTCGGAGGGATGGTTGGCGCGCGCCGGCTGGCGGCTGGGGCCTAGGTCATCGTCGCGCAGATGTGACCGGGAGCGCCCTGTCAAGAGGGATGACAGCACGGCCTTGGCGACAGCATACTCTCTGTTGTGTGGAAGCCAATCGCAATAGTTCTTGCCGCAATGCTGTTTTTTGCCGCAAGCCCCAGCCGGGCCGATCAGACCGATCCGCGCCTGCCGGCTTTGTTCGACCTGCTCAAAACCAGTCAGAGTCCGGCGGAAGCGTCGCGGGTGGAGCGGGATATCTGGTTGATCTGGTTTTCCAGCGACCAAGAGATCGCGCGGCAGCTGTTGCAGCAGGGAGTGGCGGCGCTGCGTCAAAACAACCTACGCGACGCCCTGGAATCGTTCAACTCGCTGGTCGACAAGGCGCCGCAGTTCGCCGAAGGCTGGAACAAGCGGGCGACGGTGCGCTATCTCCTTGGTGATTTTAAGGGCTCGCTGGCCGATATCATCACCACCCTGGAACTGGAGCCGCGCCATTTCGGCGCGCTGGCCGGGCGCGGGCTGATTTATCAGGCCCTGGGTGACCAGGCCTTGGCTTTTCAGGCCTTCCAGGCGGCGCTGGCGGTTCATCCCTTTATCGCCAATGCCAGGGCCTTTATCCGCGCCTACAAGAATCGCGGCCAGCCGATCTAGCGTACTATCGGCCTGAACAGAAGCGCCTGGCGCGTCGAATTTGCCGTGAGTGATCTTCCGATAACGTGATAAGAGGCGGGGCGCGGTTGCCTGCCCTGGCCCCAATCTGGCCCCAATCTGGCTCCAGTGTGGCTCCAGTGTGGCTCGCCGCGACTTTATCGCAACTTCACCGTGGGCGCGGCCTGGCCTCTCGCGCATCATTGGCGGGCTTGGCGGGCTTGGCGGCGCGGCGGGGGCGGACGTTCCGGCGGTGGATGTACAGCAAAGGTATTGTGTGGCGATGGGTGGCAAAGAAGACGGCGGCGCGGCGGACAGCGGGCAAAACGAGCGGGACTTTGGCGACGAGTCCTCCCACCTGAGCGGGCGGATCAAGCGCTTTGCGCGGGTCGGCAGTGGCGTGGGCCTGCTGGCGGCCCAATTGGCCGGCGCCCGGATGACCGGACGCAAGCTCAATCGGGAAAAACACTCGGCGGAACTCAAGGCGGCGCTGGGCGGTCTCAAGGGTCCGCTGATGAAAGCGGCGCAGATTCTGGCGACCATTCCCGACGCGCTGCCCGAGGAATATGCCCAGGAGTTGCGGCAGTTGCAGGCCAATGCGCCGCCGATGGGCTGGCCTTTCGTGCGCCGCCGGATGAAGAGCGAGTTGGGCGTCGACTGGTTGAGCCGCTTCGAGTCCTTTGAGCGCAGCGCCGCCGCCGCCGCCTCCCTGGGGCAGGTCCACCGGGCCAGCCGCGGCGATCAGAATCTGGCCTGCAAGCTGCAGTACCCGGACATGGCCTCGACAGTTGAAGCCGATGTCAGTCAACTCAAACTGGCCTTTTCGATCTACCGGCGCTACGACAAGGCCATTGACCCTTCGGATATCTACAAGGAGCTGTCGGAGCGGCTGCGCGAGGAGTTGGATTATCGGCGCGAAGCCAAGAACATGCAGCTCTATCGCCTGATGTTGGCGGATGAACCGGGGATCGCGGTGCCCCAGCCGCTGGAAGATCTTTCCACCGCGCGGCTCTTGACCATGACCTGGCTGACGGGCCAGCCGCTGCTGGACTTCGTCGCCAATCATCCGGACCAGGCGCGCCGCAATCAGGCGGCGATCAACATGTTCCACGCTTGGTATCGACCGTTTTACAACTACGGCGTGATTCACGGCGACCCGCACCTGGGAAACTACACCCTGACCGAGCAGGCCGGCGTCAACCTGCTGGACTTTGGCTGTATCCGGGTCTTTCGACCGCCTTTCGTCGAGGGGGTGATTGATCTCTATCACGCCTTTCAGCGCCGCGACCGCGACCTGGCCATCAAGGCCTACAGCGGTTGGGGCTTTCCGCAGGTCAAGGACAATCCGGAACTGCTGGAAGCACTCAACGTTTGGGCCCATTTTCTCTACCGTCCGCTGTTGGAGGATCGCCACCAATCGATCCTGGAGGACGGCCAGTCTTTCCAGGGCGCCAAGGTGGCGGGCCAAGTGCACAAGGAACTGCGCCGCCTGGGCGGGGTCAAGCCACCCCGGGAGTTCGTGCTGATGGACCGGGCGGCTATCGGATTGGGCTCGGTCTTTATGCACCTGAAGGCGGAGATCAACTGGCATCAGCTGTTCCATGGCCTGATCGACGACTTCAAGCGCAGTGACTTGGAGCGGCGGCAAAGCGCGGCTTTGAAGCAGGCGGGCTTGCCGTTGCCGCAGTAGGTCGCCCGTCCAGGCGAGAGCTGCGATGAAGATCAACACACCGGTCAAAGGTTGGTTGAATCCGAGACTTTGGTTTGGGAAAGTCTGGTTGTTGTTTGACAGTTTGTCGGTCGCAGAAGAAGAAGCCAAACGGCTCACACGGGTGATGCTTTAGAGTAGGATAGATGGCTAAAAATCCTGCGCCAATTTCACGTGGCATTCTCTCCAACTTCAGATGCCGCGCTACGGCGTCGGGCTGGCGACGGTTGGGGGGCGTGGGGTGATCGCCGGCGGGATAGCCGCGCCACCGGCCTTGGCCGTCGCGGTGACGGCCAAAGCCGATTAAACCGGCGCGCGCTTCATTTCATTTAATCCGCCGCGGCTATGCAAAAAGGCCGCGAAGCGCTTTATCCTCGCAATCCAGCGGCTGTCATTCGTCATCGCCGCGCGCCCATCGCCCTGGCCGTTGCCTCCTTTCTCGTCCGTGCAATGCCCTGGCTGGTTGGGCGCGGCGCGGGGCGTTGGCGTAATATCCTTTCGCGGCCAGGCGGCGATTGGAAACAGGGTTGCTTGTTGCGATGCAGCTAGGCAAGCTGAGCTTCGCGATTTGACGACAAATGGTCTCTTTTAGGAAAATGACCGCCAAACGCAGGGGAGACTCGATGCAAGTTTCGGTTTTGAAGGAGTTGCGGCCCAATGAAGCGCGTGTGGCCGCGTCGCCTGTCTCGATCAAGAAGATGGTTCAGAAGGGCCATGTCGTGGTGGTGGAACAGGGCGCCGGGCTCGGCGCGGCCATCACCGATGCCGCCTTTGAAGAGGCAGGGGCGCGAATCGCCCGAAGCGCCAAGGACACGGTCAAAGGCGCCGATGTCGTTTTAAAGGTCCAGCGTCCCACCCGGGCTGAAAGCAAGGGCCTGCCCAAGGGGGCGCTACTGATTTCGCACCTCGATCCCTACCGGGGAGGCGAGGAGGTGAGCGCGCTCGCCGCCGCCGGCGTGACCGCCTTTGCCATGGAACTGGTGCCGCGCATTACCCGCGCGCAGTCGATGGATGTGCTGTCCTCGCAGGCCAATCTGGCCGGCTACAAGGCGGTGATCGAGGCGGCGGCTGAATATGGCCGGGCCTTTCCCATGATGATGACCGCCGCCGGCAAGGTGTCGCCGGCCAATGTCCTGATCATGGGCGCGGGTGTTGCCGGCCTTCAGGCCATCGCCACCGCCCGGCGCCTGGGCGCGGTGGTTCATGCCACCGATGTGCGGCCCGCCGCCAAGGAGCAGGTGGAAAGCCTCGGCGGCAAGTTTGTCGCCGTGGAGGACGAGGAATTCAAACAGGCCGAAACCGCCGGCGGCTATGCCAAGCAGATGAGCGCGGAATACCAGAAGAAGCAGGCCGCCTTGATCGCCGAGACCCTGCCGAAGATGGATCTGGTGATCACCACGGCGCTGATTCCGGGCCGGCCCGCGCCCAGGTTGATTTCCGCCGAGATGGTGGCCTCGATGAAACCAGGCTCGGTGATCGTGGACCTGGCCGTGGAAACCGGCGGCAACTGCGCCCTGTCGGTCGCCGACCAGGTGGTGGAGATCAACGGCGTCAAGATCGTCGGCTACAGCAACATGGCGTCGCGGCTCGCCGCCGCCACCTCCAGTCTTTACGCCAACAACCTGCTCAACTTTCTCGACCTTCTCACCGATAAGGACAGCGCCGCCCTGGCGATTGATTGGAACGACGAGATTGTCGCGGCGGCGCTGGTCGCCAAGGACGGCGCGCTTGTCAATGAGGCGGTGGCCAAGGCGGTAAAGGAGATGGCGGCCGCGCGCCCCGCCGCCAAGGCCAAGGCCGCGCCGAAAGCCAAAACAGCAACCACCAAGACGGCCGGCAAAAAGGCAGCTAGCAATAAGCCGAGCGGCAAAAAGGCCGCGCGCCTGCCCGGCGGCGCCAAAGGCAAGGCCGCCGCCAAACCGGCGGCGGGCGAAAAAACCCAGGCGGATAAAGCCGCGGCGGAAAAAAATCTGACGGAT
The DNA here is from genome assembly GCA_963976695.1 of uncultured Rhodovibrionaceae bacterium. Lineage (GTDB taxonomy): Bacteria > Pseudomonadota > Alphaproteobacteria > Kiloniellales > DSM-21159 > CAXBMB01. The sequence goes on along the minus strand of CAXBMB010000059.1, from coordinate 12,668 downwards.
ACGACCGTGAGCGAGGCGGCGGGGCGGACCAAGGTCCCTTCCCCGGCGGCGCAAGCCACTGGAGAAGAGGGGAAGAAAAATGGCAGCTAATGCTTTGAATGAGAAAGCCCTTTCGTTGGCTGAAGAAGCCAGGGAGCTGTCTCAGAGTCTGGTTGACTTCGCGGTGGAAGTAAGCCGCTCAGCCGCCAGCGACCGGGTTGCCGAGGTTGCGCAGGCCAACGGGCCGTCGGCGCTGCTGGTCGGTCTGACGGTGTTCGTGCTGGCGATTTTTGTTGGCTATCATGTGGTCTGGCGGGTCACGCCGGCCTTGCATTCGCCGCTCATGGGGGTCACCAACGCCATCAGTTCGGTGATTATCGTCGGCGCGCTGATCGCCGCCGGTTCAGGCGCCGGTTTCTCGGAAGTCATGGGCTTTCTGGCGGTCACCTTGGCCAGTGTGAACATCTTTGGCGGCTTTCTGGTGACCCAGCGCATGCTGACGATGTTCAAGAAGAAGAAAAAGTAGGGCGGGAACAGACATCATGGATTCAGATCTTTCTGCGCTGCTTTATCTGGTGGCGTCCGTTTGTTTCATCATGGCGCTGCGGGGGCTGTCGCACCCGGAAACCGCCCGAGGGGGCAACCTGTACGGCATGGTCGGCATGGCCATCGCTATTTTCACCACGCTGTTCCAGTTGGAAAACCTCAACCCGCTGATCATTCTGGGCGGCTTGGTGCTGGGCGGCGGCGTCGGCACCATGGTCGCCTATCGGATCAAGATGACGGCGTTGCCGCAGTTGGTGGCGGCCTTCCATTCGCTGGTCGGACTGGCGGCGGTCTTCGTCGCGCTGGCGGCCTTCCACAACCCGGCGGCCTATGGCATCGGCAGGCTGGGCGCGGTGCCGATGTCCAGCCTGATCGAGATGTCGTTGGGCGGGGCCATTGGGGCCATCACCTTCACTGGTTCGCTGGTGGCCTTTGCGAAGCTGCAGGGGCTGGTCAGCGGCAAGCCGGTGGCCTTCAAGGGCCAGCATCTGCTGAACCTGCTGCTGGGACTTCTGCTGGTGACGCTGATCGTTTGGCTCACCGGCAGCCAGAGTTCGCTGGTTTTCTGGCTGATTGTGGCGCTTAGCCTGGCGCTGGGCTTCCTGATCATCATTCCCATCGGCGGCGCCGATATGCCGGTGGTGATCTCCATGCTCAACTCCTACTCCGGCTGGGCGGCGGCGGGCATTGGCTTTACCCTGGGCAACAGCCTGTTGATCGTCGCCGGCGCCTTGGTCGGCTCGTCCGGCGCGATCCTCAGTTACATCATGTGCAAGGGCATGAACCGCTCGTTCTTCTCGGTCATCCTGGGGGGCTTCGGCGGCGAGTCGAACCCGGGCGACGCGGGCGGCGCGCAGGACCCGGACCGGACCCACAAGGCCGGCTCCGCCGAGGATGCCGCCTTCTTGATGAAGAACGCTTCCAAGGTCATCATCGTGCCCGGCTACGGCATGGCCGTGGCCCAGGCCCAGCATGTGTTGCGGGAAATGGGCGACCTGTTGAAGGCCGAGGGGGTGGAGGTCAAGTACGCCATCCATCCAGTCGCCGGTCGGATGCCGGGGCACATGAACGTGCTGCTGGCCGAGGCCGGGGTGTCCTACGACGAGGTTTTCGAAATGGATGAGATCAACCGGGAGTTCGGTGAAACCGAGGTGGCCTTTGTTATCGGCGCCAATGACGTCACCAACCCGGCGGCCAAAACCGACAAGGCGTCGCCGATCTTCGGCATGCCGGTGCTGGACGTGGAAAAGGCCGAGAACGTACTTTTCGTCAAGCGCTCCATGGCGACCGGCTATGCCGGTGTCGACAATCCGCTGTTCTATATGGACAACACCATGATGCTGCTGTCGGACGCCAAGAAGATGTGCGAAAACGTGGTCAAGGCGCTGGAGCAGTAAATATCCGGAACCGGTAAAATCGCTGTGTGAGGCGTGACGCCAAGAAAAGAAAAGAAAAGAGAAAAGGCTCCCGGCCGTCGGTGGGGAGCCTTTTTTCTTGCCGGCGCTATCCCAGCCGGGTCACCAGCAGGCCGGTGAGGATCAGGCCGCCGGCGGCCAGGCGGGGGACGGTCGGGCGCTCTTTAAGAACCAGGATGGACAGCAGCAGCGCAAAGAGGATGGAAGACTCGCGCAGCGCGGCGACCAGGGCGATTGGCGCTTGGGTCATCGCCCAGATGATCAGGCTGAAGGCGGTGAACGAGAAGACCGCGGCGAGAAAACCCTGACGCCAGACCGCCGCCGGCAAGCGCCAGACCGCCAGACTGCTGCGCCCGCGCTGCAGGGCGAAGAGCCCCAGCATGATGATGCCGTCGAACAGGTGCAGGTAGATCGTGAAGCTGAGCGCGTTGCCCAGGATGCGCGCGCCCAGGCCGTCCACCAGGGTATAGGCGGCGGTAAAGCAGGCCGTGCCGAGGGCGTAGGCCAGCATCGGCCAGGAAATCTTGCCGCCTGGTTTGAGCGACAGCGCAAAAATTCCCAGCAGGAGCAGGCCCATTCCCAACAGTTCCTGCGGACGCAGCGGCTCGTCCAGGAAAGCCAGCGAGACGCCGGTGACCAGCAAGGGCGCGGCGCCGCGCGCCAGTGGATAGACCTGTGACAGGTCTCCGGCGCCGTAGGCGCGCAGCAGCACCTGCTTGTAGCCGCTGTGCAGCAGCGCGCCGGCCAGGAGCCAAAGCCAGGCCTGGCCGCGCGGCAGCGGAGCCAGAGGCGCCAGGAGCAGCGAAATCACCAGCGAGGTGACGGCAAAGAGCGTCATGGTCACCAGCCGATCCGGGCTGCCTTTGGCTAGGGTGTTCCAACTGGCGTGCAGCAGCGCGGCCAGTAGAACGATGGCGACAACCTCTGGTGACAAGGGCGGGGGTCCTCCAAAGCCAAGGCGCGCGCCGCCGGCCGATCAATCCGACCGCGCGGCGCGGCGCGGAACCCGGATCGGCAGCGTGGAGACAAGCCGCCGGCGGATCGGCAGGGCGGCGGCCGATGGGATCGAGGATCAACGATTTACAGGCCTAGGCAAAAGCTATAACACTCTAGAGCCATGAGATAATTTAAAAATATCTCCGGTATTCTATGAGTAAAAGTCAGAGATAAGTCGAAGTCATGCGCCGACAGCTCCCTTCCCTCAATGCCTTGCGCGCCTTTGAGGCCGCCGCCCGTCATCGGCAAATCACCGAGGCGGCGGAAGAACTCTGCGTCACCCACGGGGCGGTGAGCCGCCAGGTCAAGCAGCTGGAAGAAAGTCTGGGCATCGCCTTGGCCAAGCGGGGGCGCAATGGCCTGGATCTGACCGAGTCCGGGGCGCGCTTGCTGCCGATTCTCTCGGCGGCCTTCGATCTGATTGAAAACGGCGTGACCCAAATTCTCGGGGCGCAGGAAGGCCGGTTGATGGTGTCCTGCCCCGGCTCCTTCGCCATGCGCTGGCTGATCCCCCGGCTGTTTCGCTTTAAGCTGGCGCACCCCGAGATCGATCTGCGTTTGGTGACCTCCGACGGCCCGGTGGACTTTTCCCGCGATGATCTGGATCTGGCCATACGCGCCGGCGTCCAGTCCTGGGCCGAGGGCCTGCAGGAGCGCATTTTCCTGTGTGAGCGAATCGGTCCGGTCATGAGCCCAACCTTCAAGAACCTGCATGAAATCAATCGACTGGCTGACTTGAAGAAGGTGACGTGGCTGCACACCGAAACCCGCTCCTTCGCCTGGGACGACTGGCTGGCGCGGATCAAGCAGCCCGGGTTGCGCCCGAAGAACATCCAGTGGTTCGAGCACTTTTATTTCATGCTGCAGGCGGCGGTTTCCGGACTGGGCGTGGCCATCGGGCCCGAGCCTCTGGTGGCCGATGATCTGGCCAGCGGCAAGCTGCTGGCGCCCTTTGGTTTCATCGAGAGCGAGCAGGATTACCGGATTTTGCGGCCGCAACGGGGGCAGCCCGGTACGGATGAGTTCATCTCCTGGCTCACCAAAGAGGTTGAAATGACAAGGTCGCGCTAACCTGTGCGCGATGAAGAAAGCACAGCGCGTGGCGCGGCTACCCTGCCGGCAAGCACCCGCCAGGCACCGGCCAATCGGCTGATAAGAGGCGGAGTGACGGTTTGACCGGGATCGCCGGGTGGTTCCCTTCAAACCGATCCGACTCTCGGTTTGGCGGCGGTTCGCCGGTTTGCTTCCATTACCTCGGATCGGTTTGCGAGGACGTATAGGCGATGACCCGTAACCTCTTTGTCATTTTGAACGGCAAGAGGGCCGGACAAACACCGGTCCGGGTTGCCCTGGCCAAGCTACGGGCGCAAGGGGTGACCTTGCAGGTGCGGGTGACGGAAAAATCCGGCGACGCCGCCCGCTTTGCCGCCGACGGGCTGGCGGCGGTCCCGCCGGGCGAAGCCTGGACCTTCGTGGCCGGCGGCGGCGACGGCACGGTCAACCAAGTGGCGACCGGCCTGCACAACGCCCTGGCGCGCGCCGAAGCCGCGCCGCGCCCGCCCGCGGCCAAGACTCCCGCCGCCAGTCTCACCGCCAGCGCCGCCACCGGTGTTGCCGCCAGTACCGCCGCCAGCGCCAAAAAACCGGCCAAGGCGCCGCAACCGCGCTTGGCGATCCTGCCGTTGGGGACAGCCAATGACTTCGCCGCCGCCTTGCGATTGCCGCTGAACAGGCCGGAAAAGGCCCTGCAACTGGCGGTGGAGGGGCAAAGCCATCCGCTGGATCTGGGGCGCGCCATCGATCTGGAGCAGGGCAGCGCCCACATTTTCGTCAACATGGCCACCGGCGGCTTCGGCGCCCGGATGACCGCGACCACTGATCGAACCTTGAAGCACCACCTGGGCCGCGCCGCCTATCTGCTGACCGGCTTGGCGCGCTTCGCCGAGCTCTACGCGCAGCGGGTGCGGGTGAGCCTGCCGGGGGGCAAAAGCTGGCAAGGCGACCTCCTGGCGCTGGCCCTGGGCAATGGAAGCCAGGCCGGCGGCGGGCTGGTGCTCTGTCCGCTGGCCAAGGTCAACGACGGCCTGCTGGAGGTGGTCTGGCTGCGCGATATTCCTTTTGAAGAGCAATTCGGCGCGTTGATTTCGCTTGGCGCCAGCGGCCTGAAGGGGCTGGAGCGGCATGCGGAAGCCCATCGCCTTGCCTGGCTGCAGGTGGAAAGCGACCGGCCAATCCACATCAACCTGGACGGCGAACCCTACCGCGCCCGCCGGTTCCGCTTCGATGTTCTGCCGGGGCGGCTCAGGATTGTCGGCGCCAAGCGGCTGCTGCTGTAGGCGCGGGGCGGCCCCGGTCGGGAACGATTGCTCCAGCGGCGAAAGCACGGCGGAAACCAAGCGCGAGGCGCTTGGTTTCCGCCGGTCGCACGCTAGCCGTTTCGATAGGTATAGCTGTAGCCGTTCAAAGCCGGCGCGCCGCCCAGGTGGGCATAGAGCACCTTGGATCCCTCGGGGAAGAACCCCTTGTCGATCAGGTCGATCATGCCTTGCATGGATTTGCCTTCGTAAACCGGATCGGTGATCATCGCCTCGGTCTGGGCGGCGAGGCGGATGGCCTGGTTGGTCGCGTGGCTTGGGATGCCATAGGCCGGGTAGGCGTAGTCTGGGTTGATGTGGATATCCTGGTCGGTGATTTCCTGGCCCAGCGCGATCAGTTCGGCGGTGTTGCGGGCGATCTCGGTGACCTGGGCGCGGGTTTGCGCCAGCGTGCCGGAGGCGTCGATGCCAATCACGCGCGCCGCCCGACCGTCGGCTTTGAATCCGACGACCATGCCGGCTTGGGTCGAGCCGGTCACCACACAGACAACAATGTAGTCGAACGTGATCCCAAGCTCCTGTTCCTGCGCCCGCACCTCTTCGGCAAAACCGACATACCCGAGGCCGCCGAACTTGTGCACCGACGCGCCCGCCGGAATGCCATAGGGCTTGCCGCCTTCGTCGCGGACCGACTGCATCGCCGCTTCCCAGCTTTGCCGAACGCCGATGTCAAAGCTATTCTCGACGATCCGGCTGTCGGCCCCCATCAGGCGGGTCATCAGGATATTGCCGACCCGGTCATAAACCGCGTCGTCGTGTGGCACCCAGCTTTCCTGCACAAGACGGCACTTCATCCCGATCTTGGCGGCGGTCGCCGCCACCATGCGGGTATGGTTGGACTGAACGCCGCCGATCGACACCAGGGTATCGGCGCCCGAGGCGAGGGCGTCGGGAACGATATATTCCAGCTTGCGCAGCTTGTTGCCGCCCAGGGCCAGGCCGGAGTTGCAGTCTTCGCGCTTTGCATAGATCGCCACCTTGCCGCCGCAGGCTTCGGTCAGGCGGGGAAGGTATTCGATCGGCGTCGGGCCAAAGGTCAGAGGGTAGCGTTCGAAGTTTCGCAGCATCGGTGGTCTCTCCCGTGAGGTGAACTGCGCTGATGCTACAGAAAGTGCCATGAAAGGTGTTCTCAAAGCTTTCGATTTAATTTACTAAACAACATAGAAAATGGCGAAAATTTGGTTGATACGATAAAAATTTCTTGAAAAAATGAAAGAAAACATCATGGTGGAATTGGATAGGATTGATCGGCGCATTCTTCGGCTGCTGCAGTCGGACGGCCGCCTCACCAATGCCGAGTTGGCGGCGCGCATCAACGTCAGCCCGGCCACCTGCCACCGCCGCACCCAGCGGCTCTTCGCCGAGGGACAGATTACCGCCGTGCGCGCCCAGATCGATCCCAAGGCGGTGGGGCTGGGCGCGGTTGTGATGGTCGGCGTGGTGCTCGATCGTTCGACGCCGGATAGTTTCGCCGCCTTCGAGGGCGCGATCCGCGCGTTGACAGCGGTGCTTTCCTGCCACCTCGTCGCCGGCGACTTTGACTATCTTTTGAAAATTCGGGTGAAGGACATCGAGGATTTCAACCGGCTGCACGGTGAGCGGCTTCTTGCCCTTCCAGGGGTTCGGCAGATTCGAACCTTCTTCGTTCTGAAGGAGGTTACCGACAATGAGCCGCTCAGCTTCTAACAACGGCGCCGCGGCGGGGCCGTTGACCCGTTGACATAGCCTGTTCGCCGGCGCGCCCTGTCCCTGCTCTCGTCAGCGACAGGGGCAGGGGCAGGGCGTGCGGCTGGGCCGGGTTACTGCGCGGCGGTTTTTTCCAGCGCCGGGTGACGGAAGCGGGTCAAGAGGTCCGCTTGTCGACTTTTTGCGGTCTTCAAGTTGGCTTCCCGGATGTGGCCGTACCCCCGGATGGTGTCGGGGATTTCGGCCAGCTGCACCGCCAAGGCGTAGTTGTCGGGGGTCAACCCGTCCAGAATTTCCTCCACCAAGGCGATATAGTCGGCCACCAATTGACGCTCGGCCTTGCGCTCGGCGGTGTAGCCAAAGGGGTCGAGCGCCGTGCCGCGCAGCCCCTTGAACCGCGCCAAGACAGCCATGGCCTTGAAAATCCAGGGACCATAGGTGGACTTTTTCAAGTGCCCGGTTTCCGGGTCGCGGCTGGCCAGCAGCGGTGGGGCCAGGTGCAGCTTCAGCTTGCTGTAGTCGGCGAACTGTTCGTCCAGCTTGGCCTTGAATTCCGGCGTGCTGTAGAGCCGGGCCACCTCATATTCATCCTTATAGGCCATGACCTTGTAGGCGTAGCGGGCGACCGCGTCACTCAGGCCGGTAAAGCCCTTGGTTTTTTCGGCTTCGACCTTGCGCACCTTTTCGACCAGTTGGCTGTAGCGGACGGCGTAGCTTTCGTTCTGGTAGTCGACCAGCATCTCGCGGCGACGCGCGATGATCTCGTCCAGGGTTTGGGAGATCTTGTGGCTTGGGATGACCTGGGTCGGGGTCGCCAGCTTTTCCACCCCGGCCAGATCAAGCGCGGCGCGCCGCCCCCAGAGGAAGGCCTGTTTGTTGAACGCAACGGCCACGCCGTTCAGCTCGATTGCCTGGTTCAGCGCCGCACTGCTGACCGGAACCAGCCCCTTTTGCCAGGCGTAGCCCAGCATGAAGAGGTTGGCGGCGATGGAATCGCCCAGCAGATGGGTGGCGATATCGGTGGCGGCGACGAAGTCGGTGTTGGCGTCGCCGCTGGCGTCGGTGATCACCTCGCGCAGGCCCTGGGCGGGGAACTTGTAGGTCGGTGAGCTGCGGGTGAACTCGCCGGTCACCGACTCATGGCTGTTGATCACCACTGCGGTCTGTCCCCGGCGCACCTTGGAAAGGGCGTCAAAGGAAGAGGAAACCACCAGATCACACCCCAGCAGCAGCTTTGCGCCGCCGGCGGAAATTCGCACGGCGTGCAGCTCCTCGGGCGTCTTGGCCAGCCGCAGGTGACTGATCACCGCGCCGCCCTTTTGGGCCAGGCCGGCCATGTCGAGGATCGAGACCCCCAGGCCCTCGATGTGGGCGGCCATGCCCAGCAGCGCGCCGATGGTCACCACGCCGGTTCCGCCAACGCCGGTGATGACGATCCCATAGGGGTCGTCGATGGTGGGCACGTTGGGTTCGGGAAGCTGTTCGCCGTCGGGCGCGTCAAGCGGTTTGGGATCGCTGCCCTGCTTGCGCACCTTGGCCCCCGATACCGACACGAAGGAGGGGCAAAAGCCGTTGACGCAGGAAAAATCCTTGTTGCAGGACGACTGGTCGATGGCCCGCTTGACGCCCAGCTCGGTCTTCACCGGGACGACGGAAACACAGTTGGACGCCAGCGAGCAGTCGCCACAGGCTTCGCAGACCGCGTCGTTGATGAAGATCCGGCGGTCCGGATCGGGGAACCGGCCGCGTTTGCGCCGCCGCCGCTTTTCCGCCGCGCAGGTTTGGTCATAGATGATGACGGTGACGCCGGGATAGTCGCGCAGTTCCTTTTGCACCCGCTCCAGCTCGTCGCGATGTTCGATGTCCACGCCGGGCGCCCACTTGGCGCCCAGCGGATACTTATCGGGCTCGTCGGTCACCACCACGATGCGCTTGACGCCCTCGGCCGCCACCTGGCGGGTCAGGATCATCGGGTCCAGCGGTCCGTCAACCGGCTGGCCGCCGGTCATGGCGACCGCGTCGTTGAACAGGATCTTGTACGTCGCGTTGACCTCGGCGGCCACCGCCTGGCGAATGGCCAGAATGCCCGAGTGATAGTAGGTCCCGTCGCCCAGATTGACGAAGACATGCTTGGTTTTGGTGAAGGGCGCCTGCCCGACCCAGGTGATGCCTTCGCCGCCCATTTGGGTGAAGGTTTGGGTGCTGCGGTCCATCCACTGCACCATGTAGTGGCAGCCGATGCCGGCCAAGGCGCGGCTGCCCTCGGGCACCTTGGTGGAGGTGTTGTGCGGACAGCCGGAGCAGAAGTGAGGGATGCGCGCGATCGGCGCGATCTCGTGGCTCAGTTCGTTTTCCTTTTGATCGAGGAATTCCAGCCGTTGGCGGATCTTCGCGGTGGAGATGCCGGCCCGGTCCAGCAGGTGGCCGACCGCGCGCGCCACCTTGGCCGGCGACAGTTCGCCGTAGGACGGCAGCGCTGGCGCGGCGAACTGATCGGGATAGTCGCGGTCAAATTTTCCGGTGATGCGCGGGCGCTTGTTCAGGTCCCAGTTGTAAAGCTGCTCCTTCAACTGGTTTTCAATGACGGCGCGCTTTTCCTCCACCACCAGGACCTCGTCCAGGCCTTCGCAGAATTCGCGAATGCCTTCCGGCTCCAGCGGCCAGCTCATCGCCACCTTATAGAGGGAAATACCCAGGTCCTGGGCCTGCTTTTCGTCGATGCCCAGATCGTCCAGGGCCTGGCGAAGATCCAGGTAGGCCTTGCCCGCCGAAATCAGCCCGATGCGGCGCTTGGGACCGTCGATCACGGCCTTGTCCAGCTTGTTGGCGCGGGCGAAAGCCAGGGCGGCATAGAGCTTGTAGCGGTGGTGGTATTCCTCCTGCCGCAAGACGTCGAGCGCCCCGCCCCAGCGAATGTTCAGGCCGCCGTCGGGCAACAGGTAGTCTTCCGGGAGCTTGATCTGGATGCGCAGCGGATCGACATGGCAGGAGGCCGAGGAATCGACCGTTTCGCCCACCGCCTTGAAGCCGACCCAGCAGCCGGAAAAGCGGCTCATCGCCCAGCCATAAAGGCCGAGATCCAGGAACTCCTGCACGCCCGCCGGCGCCAGTACCGGGATCATGGCGTCCATGAAGGCGTACTCGCACTGGTGCGCCGCGGTGGAGGACTTGGCGGCGTGGTCGTCGCCGGCCAGAACCAGCACCCCGCCATTCTTCGCCGTGCCGGCAAAGTTGCCGTGGCGGAAGACGTCGCCGCAGCGGTCCACCCCCGGGCCCTTGCCGTACCACATGCTGAACACGCCGTCGTAGTTGAAGTCGCCAAAGATGTCGCCCTGTTGGCTGCCCCAAACGGCGGTGGCCGCCAGGTCTTCGTTGACTCCCGGCTGGAAGTGGATCTGCTGCTGCTTGAGATATTTCTTGGCGCGCCAAAGCTGCTGATCAAAGCCGCCCAGCGGCGAGCCGCGATAGCCGGAGATAAAGCCGGCGGTGTTCAGGCCGTTGGCCTGATCTCTTTGCCGCTGCATCAGCGGCAGGCGCACCAGCGCTTGGGTGCCCGTCAAGAAAACGCGGCCGGACTCCAGGGTGTATTTATCGTCTAAAGAGACGGAACCGTCAGGCATCAATCCTCACCTATATTTGTTTTTCTTCGCAGCGCCTCTTTTATCGAAGGCGTTCTCTTCTCCTGGGCGAAGGCTTCCGCGGTTGTCCCCCGTGGTCCCCGGTAAACTCCAGTGGGGTCTGGTGGAGTCCGGGGCGACCAGCGCTCTCGAAGCGCGAGAGCGGGGCGCGCAAGCATGCTTTGGAAAAGAGTATACCTTAGAATCGGGCGTTGTTATGGTGACGAAAAAGGTAAGTTATACTGACCTATTTGTCGAGTTGGCTGTTCGGTTACCCGAAAAACGCAAGGCTGTTGCGTTGAGCGGGAGATCGGGGACAGTTTTTTACTGAGCAGAGCCGATTGTCGGACAAAGATTAGCAGAAGCTTGCGAGCCGCGATGCAGTTGAATTGGCGAGAAATATCTATTTCTATTCCGGCAACAATAGTGGCGGCGGCGCGGCTACTGTGGGGCTGGGGAATTTCGCCGCGCGGGCCTTTGGGTGATGGTGCCCGCCGCGCTTTTCGGCTATAGCCTGCAGCACAAGACCGCCCGGCAGCGCTTGTCGCGCCAGCGGACGCCGGATCTCTGGCGTGGCCGTGCGATTTGGTGCGCCCGGCGCTGGAATTCGGGCGGGGTTGGCCGGCCCGGCGGGCCGGGCCTTGCCGACCCCGAGCCGGGAGACCGCCGAGAGACTGTCGGGGAACCACGCCGAACCGTCGCCGTGCGCCAAAAGTTGTTTTCGAGCCCTAAGGGAGGGCCTTGATGTTTGTTTTGATCACCGGTGCCGCTGGTTTTATCGGCTCCCACGTCAGTCATGCGCTGTTGGATCAGGGGGCGCGAGTCCTTGGGTTGGATTCGTTGAATGACTACTACGATCCCAGCTTGAAGACTGCCCGCCTGGCCCGCCTGGAGGCCCGCGACGGCTTTACCTTCGCCAAGCTGAATCTGGCCGATCGCGATGCGGTCTTTCAACTGGTGGCCGAAAATCCGGAGGTGACCCACGTGTTGCACCTGGCCGCGCAAGCCGGGGTGCGTTACTCGCTGGTCGATCCCTTCGCCTATGTGGACGCCAATGTCATGGGCCAGTTGGTGGTGATGGAAGCCTGCCGTCGCCTGCCGCGGCTGACTCATCTGGTCTATGCGTCCTCCTCGTCGGTTTACGGGGCCAATGAAAAGCAGCCCTTTTCCGAAGCCGATCGGGTCGACCAGCCGGTGTCGATCTATGCCGCCACCAAGCGCGCCGGCGAGCTGCTGGCCCACGCCTATTCAGGTCTGCACGGTTTGCCCGCCGTCGGGCTGCGGTTTTTTACCGTCTACGGTCCCTGGGGCCGGCCGGATATGGCCTACTATGGGTTCACCGAAAAGATCCTGGCCGGCCAGCCGATCGAGCTGTTCAATCGGGGGGAAATGCGTCGGGATTTCACCTACATCGACGACATTGTCCAGGGCGTGCTGGCCTGTTTGACCCGGGTCCCTGATTCGTCTGACGGCAAGGCCGGCCACAAGATCTATAATCTGGGCAACAACCAACCCGAAACCCTCAAGCAGTTTGTCGCCCTGCTGGAGAAGCACTGCGGGCGGACGGCGGAAAAGACCCTGCTGCCCATGCAGCCGGGCGATGTCCCGGAGACCTATGCCGACATCGCCCTGGCCCAAAGGGACCTCGCCTTTCAGCCGAAAACCTCGCTTGATGAAGGCCTGGGCCGTTTCATGGAATGGTACAAGCGCTATCACCATAAAAATTGACCGCCCGGATTATCCGGTCCGGCGGCGTTGATGACCTAAATCAAGGACGGCGGGCGCGCTGCTTGGTAGCTTGAGCGTGACCCGTGGGACTTCCCGCAGCGGAAGCTTGGCGCGGTGGAAAGAAACAAAAAATTTTAGCTAAATGACTTGTTTATACTTTTAAGCGATGATTCCTATGTCGAAGACCGCACCGACGCAAGCAAAGGTTCCGGCGCTGTCGCCATCTGTACTTTGGACAGGGATAAGGTGGCTTGGTCGTTCGGCGGCGCAACCTCTCGGTGGAGGTCTTGGCGGTGCAAGTCTTGGCGGTGCAAGTCTTCGCGGTG
>CAXBMB010000058.1:0-23199 GCA_963976695.1 uncultured Rhodovibrionaceae bacterium | reverse complement strand
TGGGCAGTCGGTCGTTCTCTAGCCTGGGATCGACGAAGGACGGCGCGCTTGGCGCTTCGCCTCGGTCTTGGCGCTTCGCCTCTGTGGTGACTCACACGCAGGCCCACCGCGCGGCGCTCGCCGGCACCAGCTCCTACATCTTGCCTGAGATAAAGGGGCTGACCGGCCATTCCTGATCCCAGACCTCCCAAGACAGCGTGGCCCGGGCCTTGTCGCAGTCTTTCCTGATCTGCGCCACCAACTCGTCCAACCCGCGGAAATTGGCTTCCGGCCGCAGATAATCCACCAGGGCGACGCGCAAGTGGCGACCATAAATGTCCTGGTCAAAGTCGAAAAGATAGGTCTCCAGCAGGGGTTCGTCGTAACTGAACATCGGGCTGATCCCCAGGTTCGCCACCCCTGGCATCCAGCGATGGCTGCTGCCATCGCCTTCTTCCAAGGCGGCGCGGACCGCATAGACGCCGTAGGCCGGTCGCAGCGAATCGCCGAGCGCCATATTGGCGGTGGGAAACCCCAAGTCCCGACCCCGTTTGGCGCCCTGCTGCACCCGGCCTTCAATTTCCCAATACCGTCCCAGCAACAGGCCGGCGCGGGTCGGATTGCCATCGGCCAGATAGTCCCGCACCAGCGAAGAGGAGTAGGGTTCATCGCCCGGGCTGGTAACGCGGGCCAGGGTGGTTACCCCCAAGCCAAGTTCATCGCCCAGCTGCTTCAGCAGCGCGATGTCGCCCTTGCGTTTGTTGCCGAAGCGGAAGTTGTCGCCCACCACCACATGACAGGCGCCGAGGTTTGTCACCAGGACGTCGCGGACAAAATCTTCCGCCGAGAGCCCGGCCAGTTCATGGTTGAACGCAAGATTGAACAGCAGATCCACCCCCAAGCTCTCCAACAGGCGGGATTTCACCCGAAAGGAGGTCAGCCGAAAAGGAGGCTGGTTGGGCTGAAAAAACATTCTGGGATGGGGTTCGAAGGTCATCACCGCCAGCGGCGCGTTGAGTTGCCGCGCCAGCGCCGCCGCCTGGCCGATCAAGGTTTGATGCCCGCGATGGATGCCGTCGAAGTTGCCGATGGCGACAACCGCACCGCGCGCGCCGTCTGGAATTTGGGTGTGATGGCGAAATATTTGCATGGCGCATCCATGCGGATTTGGCCAGACCAGGTCAAGAGAGAACTGCGGAATGCGGCGTGCGACGGCGCAAAAATCAAACCGACCGGTCTGCGGTTGCACGCCAGCCGATCGCCGGCTGGCCAAAGGCCGGATGAGGGCTGGATACGACCTGTGTGACCCGGTCCGGCTGGCAGCGCGGCGCATCTGTTGCGCACTTACGAGTCGGGGACCTAGTGGGCCTCAAAATCGCCATAGCGTCCCTGGTGATACACCAGCGGATCAACCTCGTCGCTGCTATAGAGCGCCTGCACCCGGCCGATCAGAACCAGGTGATCGCCGCCGATCATCTCCTGATCCAGGCGACAGTCGAAGACCGACGCGCAGCCGGGCAACAACGGGCAGCCCGAGTCGGTTTCCCCATAGGAAATCGTCGCCCACTTATCGCCGCCGGGCGCGGCAAAATGCTGCGACAGGTGCTTTTGCTTCTTTTGCAGAACATGAACGGCAAAGTGACGGTGGTGGATGAAACTGGGCAAGCTAAAGGCTTTGCGCGCCAGACTAAACAGCACCAGCGGCGGGTCGAGGGAAACCGAATTGAAGGAATTAACGGTGAGGCCAATGGGAAGACCTTCGGGGCTGCGGGTGGTAACCACAGCCACGCCGGTTGAAAAGGCACCGAGCGCCTTTTTTAGGTCTTCACTGCTAAACCGCTTAAGCATCAGAAGATTGGAACCTCGAGTTCGGTTGCGTTTGCCGGACGACTTCGATCCGGCCTCCGCGATGCTTGCGAAGCCAAGGGGCCAAAGTCGGCCCGCGTCATTGAACCACGTTCCCCCATCGCGCAAGGTCTTTTATCATAGCCCTGGCTGGCGCACCGCGCTGCCTAATTCCCGCCGCCTGTCGCCGTGCGCGATTGTCACCAAGGTTTCACAGCTGTTTACAACCCGTTTCATGCTGATTTTCCGTACCTTTTTTTCCATTGTCCTGGCGGCCCGTTTCAGGGCCTATGGGGAAAGTTTGCGGTGGGCTCTCCGGTCTTCGCCCTGGAGGCCGGCGCCTGGAATTTCGGGCATGGCCACCGTGATAAAAACCCTCGCAGGGACCATGGCGGCAGCGCCCTGGGGTTCTTCGAGGCGGGCAGGGGCTCGCCGCAGACCCCGGCGCGGGCCAGCGACCACAACGGCGGCGATGAAGGTATTCGGTAATGACAGCTGAAAGCGGTGCCGGGCTCTATATATTTTCTGCCTTTTTACTATTCGTCAGCCATGCCGTCCCTTCCGCGCCCGGCGTGCGCGACCGCCTGTTGGCCGGGTTGGGCGACAGGGCCTTTCGGGTGATCTATTCGCTTCTGTCGCTGCTGGTTCTGGTGTTCTTCGTTTGGACCTACCGAGGCTATGACGGGGCGCTGTGGCTGTTCGAGCCGCTGCAGGGCGCCGCGTTCCTGGCGGTGGGCCTCATGCCGATCGCGTTTTTTCTGGTGCTCGGGCGATTGCTGACCCCCTTGGGCGACCTCCAGCGGCCAAAGGCCGTGCGCGGGATCTACGCGCTGATCCGCTTTCCCGGATCCAGCGGTCTGCTGCTGTGGTCGCTGCTGCATCTTGGCGCAACCGGGGATTTGAAGCGCGTGGTGTTCTTCGCCACCATGGCGCTGATCTCGCTCTATGCGCTGTTGAAAAACAACTGGGTCCTGGCCCGGGCCACGACCGCCGAGGCGCGCGCGTTCCGCTGGGCCAGCAGCAACGTGCCCTTCCGGGCGGTGTTGCGGGGCCGCGTCCCGGGCCATTGCCTGGTGGCGATTTGGCAGCCGCTCGTTGTCGGCTTGCTGGGGTACGCCCTGGTTCTCTGGCTTCATCCCTTGCTGTTCGGCGTCAATCCGTTGGCTTGGCTGTAGCGATCCCGCTCGTCCGCCGGGGCCGGTCGTCGCGGCGGACGAGCGGGTGGTCGACTTGGACAGCAGCGCGGGGCGCGTCCTATCTGTTGCGCCTTGCCCTCGGCGAGGTTGATAAGCGGCGGACTCATGGCTTGGCGACGGCCAAGGCCGGTTAAACGGCTGCAAACGATTGAACAAGCTGGCATGGTCGGGACGCCGATCCAACGGGTTCTGCGCCACAAGCGGCGACATCAAGGCCCGTAGTCGCGGTCAACAGTCGGAGACAGGCGTGCGATGCAGAGTAGTTTTGACTGGAACGATCTCAAATTTTTTCTCGAACTTCACCGCTCGAAACGGCTGATTGTCGCCGCCAAATCACTGAAGGTTAATCACACCACGGTCGCCCGCCGGATCAGGGGTTTGGAGCAGTCGATCGGCGCGCAGCTCTTCTCCAAGGACGACAGCGGCTACCAGTTGACCGCCGCCGGGGAAAGCCTGCTGTCAATCGCCGCGGAAATCGAACGGGCGACCCAACAGGCCTGTGAAAACATCGGCGGCGAGGCGGGACGTCTTTCCGGTCGGGTCCGGGTTGGCGCCCCCGACGGAATCGGCACGGTTTTTATCGCCCCCATGCTGGCGCGCTTTCAGGAAAATCATGTCGACCTGCAGGTCGAATTGACAGTGATGCCACGCTATTTCAATCTATCGCAGCAAGAGGTGCATTTGTCGCTTTCGCTGGCGCTGCCGCAAAGCGGCAGGCTACTGGCGCGAAAGATGACCGACTATCATCTGCTGTTCTATGCGGCGCCGAGCTATTTGGAACGCTACGGCGCGCCCAAGGGGCTCAACGATCTGCGACGCCACCGGATTATCGGCTACATCGACGAGATGCTCTACGCCCCCGAACTGCGATACACCAAGGACATCGGGAGCGACTTGCCCGTCGTCTTTTCCAGCACCAGCGTGATCGCGCAACGCGAAGCAATCCTGTCGGGAACGGGGATCGGTATCCTTCCGCGCTTCCTCGCGCACGGCAATCCCAAGCTTCTGCCGATTCTGAGCGACCATTGCCTGCTGACGCGAACGATCTGGCTGCTCAGCCATCAGAGCACCGAGGCGCTGGCCCGGGTTCGCGTCGTGTCACAGTTTCTTCAGCAAGAAGCCCGCAACGCCCGGGATCTGTTCCTTGTCCCGCAAAGCTGATCAAGGGTCTCATCGGCGGCGCGATCTCGCGGCGCGCGGCGGTTATTTGGCCGGTCCGACCGGTTGTTTCAGGGCGGCCGTCGCGGCCGGTGGGTTGGGCCGCTGGGCCGCGCGGCCGGCTTGGAAAAAGCGGTGAAGATCCCTAATATCCCGTCTGCGCCGATTCGTTGGTCTTGGCCGCTATATTGGCCGCGGTCTTGACCGCGACCGGCGCAGGCGCGGCATGCGAAGGAGGAGGTCAAAAGCCGCCTGCCTGGCTTGTTTTGCCGCGTTAATGGCCACGCCACTCGGGCAAGGCCCACACGCAAAGACCTTATCTGCAAAATTGCACACACGCTCTGCGTTTATCATTGTGTCCAGTTGAACGACGACAAATGATATTGTCTAGAAAACAAAGTGAAAATTTGGGATAGCCGTTCGGCGTTCCTTGCAAAGCCCTTGGGGGGAATACTGTCATGATGCTGATCCGTCTGATCGACGGGATCAATGAAGTGGTTGGCCGCGTCGTCGCCTGGGTGGCGATCATCTTCGCCGGTATGATCATATATGATGTCGTGCTGCGCTACGGGTTTGGTGCGCCAACGCTTTGGGCCTTCGACCTGACCAAACAACTCTACGGGTTCTATTTTGTGCTGCTGGGCGGATATGCGCTGCGGCATCAGGCGCATGTGCGGGTTGATCTGGTGACCGACGCCCTGCGGCCCGGTTTGCGGCGAATTATCGAGATTCTGGGCTACCCGATTTTCTTCTTCCCCTTCACCTGGGTCTTCATGTCCTACAGCTACGATTTCGCGATGCGGTCGTGGCAACAGGGCGAAACCACCTATGGCGCGGTCCAGCTGCCCGTCTATCCGGTCAAGATGGCGATGGCGATGGCGGCGGCGCTGCTGTTTTTGCAAGGGATCTCGGAATTTCTGAAATTGATTCTCAACAAACGGAACACAATAGATGTCGGGTGAAACCATCGGCCTGATCATGGCCGGCCTGTTGCTACTAGGCCTGTTCATGGGGCATCCGCTCGCCTTTGTGTTGGGCGGGACGGCGGTTCTGGGCGCACTGATCGCGGGTAAGCCGATGGTGTTGGGCATCGTCGTCAATCGCATCTTCGGCGAGGTGCTGGACAACTACATCCTGATTGCCATTCCGCTGTTCGTGCTGATGGCGCGTTTCCTGTCGGATTCCGGCGTGACGGACCGAATGTTCGAGGCGCTGCGCCTGATGCTCGCGCGGGTCACCGGGGGGCTTGGCCTTGCCGTTGTGTTCATCTCGATCCTGCTGGCGGCGACCACCGGCATCATCGGCGCCTCGATCACGGTGATGGGGGTGATGGCGCTTCGGCCGATGCTGCAATACGGCTATTCCAAGCGGCTGACCACCGGGGTGATCGCGGCTTCCGGTTGTTTGGGCATTCTGATTCCGCCCTCGATCATGCTGATCCTGATGGCCTCCAACTCCGGCATATCCGTGGGTGAGCTGTTTGCCGGCTCGATGGTGCCCGGGGTGCTGCTGGGGCTGTCCTATGCGGCCTACGTCGCCCTGGTGGCGTTCTTCCGACCTGATCTTGCCCCGGCGGTGACGGTGGAGGAAAAGATCAACCGTGGCGAGTTGCTGCGCATGCTCGCGCTGGAGGCGGTGCCGCCGCTGGTGCTGATCCTGGGCATTCTCGGCACAATGTTGGCCGGGATCGCCACCGCGACCGAAGCTTCGGCGATCGGCGCGGCGCTGGCGCTGGGCATTGTGATCATGCGCGGTCGGTTCGAATGGAAAACCTTCGTCGGCGCGCTGACCGAAACCGCCCGAACCTCGGCGATGGTGTTGTTCATCGTGGTTGGGGCGACGGCCTTTACCGGGGTGTTCAACATCACCGGCGGCCTGCGCGCCGCCCAGGAGCTGATCCGCGCGCTCGACATGGATCCCTGGGCGCTGATCTCGGTGATGATGTTCATCGTGTTCATCCTCGGGATGTTTCTTGATTGGACCGGCATCGTGTTGCTGTCCTTCCCGATCTTCCTGCCGATTGTGCAGGAGTTGGGGGTTAGTCCGCTGTGGTTCGTGGTGCTGATGGCGGTGGTTCTGCAGACGTCCTTCCTAACGCCGCCGTTTGGCTACGCGCTTTTCTACATGCGCGCATTAGCCACGCGGGAGGTGAAGACCTCGGACATTATCATCGGGGTGCTTCCCTTTATCGTGCTGATTGTGCTGATGGCTCTGGCCATTGCGATGTTCCCACAGTTGGTGACCTGGCTGCCCGACGCAATTTACAATAACAATTAACTCTGGAGGAAAAAGGCAATGAAATTAAAAGCATCCGTACTTTCGGCTGGTGCGCTGATCATGGCGTGGGCCATGCCCGCGGTGGCGCAAACCAGCTGGCAGATGACCACCACATGGCCGGCCTCGCTTGAACTGATCGAGATGGATCGTAAGTTCGTCGATCTGGCCAACAAGCTGACCGACGGCGAATTGAAGATCGAATTCTTCGAAGGCGGCAGTCTGGTGCCGGCCGGCGAAGTGTTCGGCGCGGTGGAATCCGGCACGATCCAGGCCGGCGCGGACTGGCCGGGCTACTGGGCGGGCCGCGACGCGGCTTTCTCGCCTCTGGCCACCCACGCCAGCCTGTTCAACGCGATTGACTACGTCAACTGGATCCAGGAATGGGGCGGCAAGGATCTCTACAATGAGGTCTATGGCAGGTTCGGCATGGTCTATCTGCCCTACGGCGTGACCAACAACGAATCGGGCTTTCGCACCAACAAGCCGATCCGCACGGTGGAAGACCTGAAGGGCATGCGCCTGCGGCTTTCCGGGCTGGAGCAGGGCAAACTGCTGACTCAGTTGGGCGGCAGCCAGGTTTCCATGGCTGGCGGCGAAATCTATCAGTCGCTGGAACGCGGCGTGATCGACGGCGCAGAATTCTCCACCCCGAACGTGGACTTTTCGGCCGGCTTCCAGCAGGTGACCAAATACTGGGCGACCCCGGGCTGGCACCAGTCTTCCTCCACCTTTGGCGTGATGATCAACAAGGTGGCTTGGGACGCGCTGGACCCGAAGACCCAGGAAAAACTGCAGATCGCAGCCGACGCAACCATGCTGTGGTCGCTGGCCTACACCGAAAAGCGCGCCAACGATGCCTATCTGAAGTTCAAGAAAGCCGGCACCGAAATCAACCGCTACGATGACAAGACGCTGGCGACCATTCAGGAGATGGCCAACGCCACGATTGAAGAGGTCGCCTGCGCGAACCCCTCGTCGGCCAAGGTTTATCTGAGCCAGCTTGAATACCTGCAGGATTACGCCAACTGGCGTGATGCATCGGCTCCCTTCAACCTGGGCCGCACGCCGAACGGCCCCGATATCGAAAAGATCCGCGCCTGCGCCGCGCAATAAGCACGACGCTTTGCGTTTGCGATCGTTCTGGCCATTCCGCCCGCCCGGCTTGCCGGGCGGGCGGTTTGCGTTTCGGCCCGACTGCGAATCACCCCGGTGGCGCAAAGGCTAAAAAATGTGCGCGGCGAACAATCCCCGCTCCAGCCTCGAAGCCCGATGGACAGGGTTTTCCACGGTTGCTCGATGAGCGGCTCCAGGCTTCACAACAGCGGACGACGATATAGAGCGACGATCCCGGCCAGGGCTTTACGTCGGCTATCGCTCAGCTTGGAGACTTTGCCCGGGGCCTTGCGAGCCATCGGTCCCGCCACCCCAGCGACCTTAAAGCACAGCACCCAATCCCGGCTGGCTTGACACCCGACGGCAGGGCGCCGCGCCGCTATTTGCCTGGCCAAGCGCCGCACAGCCGCGCCAACGTAATCGTCCCGCGATGCACTGCCAAAAGCCATTGTGACCCGCCAAACTCTGGCCACGCCAATGAGTCAGACTTTCTCCGCCTTGGGAATCTCCCAATCGAGTCTCAGTCAAGGCAAGCTGGTGTCAGGGGCAAATACGGCTGTGAAACCATGCGAATCACCCAGCAAGAATCGGAAGTGTCAGCCTAAAATTCAGCCAGGAAAATCATTCTATATCAATATCTTAAAGAGTGGCGGAGGGGGTGGGATTCGAACCCACGAGACGCTCTCACGCCTGCCAGTTTTCAAGACTGGTGCCTTCAACCACTCGGCCACCCCTCCAGCGCGCCGCTCCGGCCTAATTTCCCTGGCGCGGGCTGGCCTGGATTCACAGATTTTTCCAGCCTGCTGTCGCGGCGCAAAGGGATAAGGACAATTGCCGTTCGAGGCAAGGATTTCCTACAAAAAAAACCGCCCGCGTGGCGCTTTCTCGCGCGCCCGGGAAAAGCCAACAAACCGGGCGCCTTATTCGGCGAGCAGCGGCTCACGGGCCACCTGGCGCACCCGGTCCGCCGACAGGGTGAAGGAAACGCGGGTGCCCCGGCCCGGGGCGCTGTCGATAAAGAGATCGCTGTGGTGCAGGCGCACAAGCTTTTGACTAAGCGGAAGGCCCAGGCCGGTGCCCTTGAAGCGCCGCGACACCTCGCTGTCGATCTGGCCAAAGGGCTCCATCGCCTTGTGAATATCTTCTTCCGCCATGCCAATTCCATTGTCTTCGACAAAGATCAGCAGATCGCCGCTGGCGGTCAATTCCGCCGCCAGGCAGACCCGCCCCCCGGGCAGGGTGAACTTTGCCGCGTTGGACAGTAAATTGATCAGCACCTGCTTGATGCGCACCACGTCCAGCTCGACCCACACGCCGGGCGTCGGAAAACGCGCTGTCAGGGTCACCCCCAGTTCGGTGAACCGGGGGGTCATCAACCGCTGACACAGGTCTATCAGCGGGCTCAGCTCGTGCGCCTGCTCATGCAGTTCTATCTTGCCGGCATTGGCCTGGGTCAGATCCAGCAGATCATTGATCAGCTCAAGAAGGTGTTCGCCGCTGAATTTGATGTCGTCGGCATAGGCGCGGTATTTCGGATGTCCCAAGGGGCCGAGAACTTCGCCGCTCAGCATCTCCGAGAACCCGATGATGGCGTTCAGCGGCGTGCGCAGTTCATGGCTGACATTGGCCAGGATTTGGTCCTTGGCCTGGTTGGCGCTGTCGGCCTCCCGGCGGGCTTGCTCCAGTTCATCGGTGCGGCGCCGGACCCGGTAGATCACCTGGCGGTTCTGGCGCAGCAGCAGCGCGAGAATAAATGAGATCAGCAGCGAAATCAGGATTCCGGTGGCCGCCGCGAGCGTGGCTTGCGAATAAGACCGCTGATCGACCGCGCCGGAGAAGCGCTGCCACACAAACTCCCAACGGGCCTGGCCATGGCTAAGCCGAATGGTCTTTGTCTGCAGGGCGGTTGGTTCGCCGGCCGGCAGGGTGATAACCGGATAGCGCTTGGATTTGGACGTGCTTTCCGTTTCCACCTGGTAAAGCGCGTAGCGCAGGCCGTTCGGCAGCAGCAGGTTGAGGTCGTCAAACACCGCCGAGAGATCCAGCAGACTCACCAGCACGCCGCGCTGTTCGCCATTTTGGACCGTGATCGCCATGATCGCCAGCAACCGGCCCTGCCGGGTTGCGAAAACCGGACTCATGATGACTTTTTGCGGCAATCGATAGGCCGTCGATACGGCGTCATAGGTGGCTGGAAAGTTTCCCAGATCCATCCCCGGCGCCAAACCGAAAACCTCTCCGGTGGTCATGGTGACCGGATAAAACTCGTAGGCGGCGGGATTTATCGGCTTGCTGTCGGCAAAGGGCAACGCCGACAAAGGCCAGGAACTCGGGCTGCTTTCGCGGCGCTGTGTCCGGCGAATGCGGTCGACGAAAATATAGCCGGTGATGGCGTTTTCCAGGCCAAGAACAGCCCCCAACGTGCCGCCCATGGAAAACCCGAGCGCTTGAAATTCGCGGGAGTTAACGTCGTTCGACCCGGCAAAGAGGCTTGACGCCATGCGCAGCGAATTTTCACTCTGCGTCAGCGCGTTGTCCAGCAGCCGCGTCAACTCGACGGCTTTTGCAACGGTATTCTTGAAAGCATAATCGTCTTGCAACGATCGCAGGTCTTGGGCCACCAGCAAGGATATGGTTATCCCGGCGACCATCAGGGCCAGGGGGATCAAATAGATCGTAAAACCGGTTTTTTTAAAACGACTGTTCAATGTCGAGACCCGTGTTCTTCCGCCAATTTGAAACGGCCGTGCCAAGCCGCTTTGAACAAGCGCGCGGCGCCGAAACGACCCCGCCGCGCCGCACAAACCCTGCGCGTGCTAATTCGACGTTAAAAAATGCCAATTATCCATGGCCGCCAAGCTACCCTCCCGGGGTGAAGAAAAGGTGAACGAAAGCGATAAAAATAACCGTGCCGGGGGACCCGGAGGCGGCTTTTGAACGGCGTGGACAAAAGTGTTTAGGCCGATGATTCTAAACCGAAAATTAACCCTTAGAAACGGCACCGAAAACCGGTGATAATGCAACGAACAGCTGAGGGGAGGACCCGATGGACTGGCTCTATGAGATCGGCCGCGTGCCGCGCTATCTGCTCACCTTGCAGACGCTTGTGCTGCTGTTGGCCGTCAGTGGCCTGCTGCTCGGGGTGGTGGCCAGGCGAAGCGGCGCGCGCCTTGGGACCAAGCTGCTGCAAATCCTCGCCGTGTTGCTGCTGCTGATCGCCTTTGTCCCGTTCGATGACTGGCTGCTTGCCGGCCTGGAGGCGCGGTTTCCACGCCCCGCTGACGCGGAGCTTGTCGCCCAGGCCGATCAACTGGCCGGCGTCATTGTTCTTGGCGGCGCGATTTCCGTGTCGGCCAGCGAAGTTTGGCAAAGTCCGCAGAGCAACGGCGCATCGGAGCGGCTGTTCGAAGCCGTGCGGCTGGCGGCGTTGATCGGCGACAAGCCGCTACTTTACAGCTCCGGCGGTCAAACCCGAGTTGACCAGCGCTTCAGCGAAGCCGCCTGGGCGCAGCGATTGCTTACCGGGCTGGGGTTTCCGCAAGACCGGCTGCTGCTGGAAGAAAAGTCGCTCAGCACCCGTGACAACGCGCTGTTCAGCCTGGCGCTGTTGAGCCCGGAAAACCGGGCGCGCCCTTGGCTTTTGGTGACATCGGCAAAACATCTTCCGCGGGCTGTCGGGGCGTTTCGCAAACTGGGTTGGAACATCATTGCCTATCCGGTTGATTTTGAAAGCCGGGGAAGCTGGATGCCCTTTCGCCAGGACTTGGGATTACGGCTCTACCGTTTTGACCGCGCGCTGAAGGAATGGATCGGCTTGCTCTACTATCGTGTTTTGGGCTGGAGTGACGAGCTCTATCCGGCTCCCAAACCGGCTGGGCTGGTGCGCAACCGCCGGCAAGATTGATCGCGGCGCGCCACTCGGATTGTTGTGATCGCCGCCCGTTTCATGGCAGAAGGTGGAAAGTTCGGCATTGAAGTGGTTTTCGAAAGGAATTGCAGTGAGGGCCAAGCGACCGTGGATCCATCGTCCAGACGGCGGGACGCACGTCAAACACCAAACCGCGCGCGCAACCGCAACCCGGCTTGCCGGCCGCGCGGTGATGATCGCCGCGCTAAGCAGCTTGCCCTTCATGGCGCCGGCGCTGACACCGGCGCTGGCGCAGGCCGGCGCGATGGCGCCCGGCGCGCAGATCGCCCAGGCAGCCGGCGCAACCTCGGCGGAAAGCTTCCAGGACTGGCTGCGCGCGCTCAAGCAAGAAGCCCGCGACAAGGGCATTTCCGACGAGATCCTCAACCGCGCCTTCGGGCCGGAAAAACCCATTGACCGGGTGTTGGAGCTGGATCGACGCCAACCCGAATTCACCTTGACCCTGGCGCGCTACTTCAACCTGGCCATCACCGAAGGCCGGGTGCGGCAGGGCCGCGCCCTGCTGGCCAAGCACAAAACCCTGCTGGAGGAGGTGGCCAAACGCTATGGCGTGCAGCCGCGGTTTCTGGTGGCTTTCTGGGGCCTGGAGACCGGCTTTGGCGCGTCGTTCGGCAATTTCCCGGTGATCCAATCCCTGGCCACCTTGGCCTATGATCAACGCCGCGCCGCTTTTTTCCGGGCCGAGTTGCTGTACGCCCTGGAGATCTTGAACGCCGGCGACATCACGGTCGAGAAGATGGAGGGCTCCTGGGCGGGGGCGATGGGCCATCTGCAATTCATGCCCTCGACCTTTGCAACCTATGCCACCGACGGCGACGGCGACGGCAAGCGCGATATCTGGAACAGTTTGCCCGATGTCTTCGCCTCGGCAGCCAACTACCTGTCCTCCATCGGCTGGAAAGATAGCCAAACCTGGGGCAGGGAAGTGCAACTGCCGAAGGATTTCGATTGGTCCCTGGTCTCGATCAACACCACGCCTGAAACCCGCAAATCGCTGGCGGAATGGCAAAAGATCGGGGTCCGGAAAGCCAACGGCGACCCGCTGCCCAAGGTCGATATTCAAGGCGCGCTGGTGGTGCCCGCCGGTCACGAGGGCCCCGCCTTCCTGGTTTACGACAACTATCGGCGAATTCTGAATTGGAACCGTTCGATCCTCTACGCCCTTGCCATTGGCCAGCTGTCCGACCGTTTGATCGGCAAACCGCCCTTGGTCGCCGACCTGGATGCAACGGAGCCGCGGTTGTCGCGACAGCAGATCGAAACCCTGCAAGCGGCGCTGGGCCGGAAAGGTTTTGACGCCGGAACGCCCGATGGGCGGCTGGGCCCGAAAACCCGGAAAGCCCTGCGCGCCTATCAGGTTTCACGCAACCTGCCGGCGGACGCCTATCCGAGCATCGAACTGCTGGAAAGCCTGCGCGAAACCGGCGCACAGTAAGGCGTACAGTAACCAGACGGGCCCGTCGCCAGCACTCAATCCGTCGCCGGGCGGGTTTCGACACGCTTTCTGTTGGAAGGAACTCGGCCGGATTGGTATGCTGGCGCGCCTGTGCTTGCCCATCCTTGCCCGGGCGGCGGGATTTTGGGGTGGGTAGGACGATGTGGGGAACCAAGATGCCGGGTGGGGGGACCAGAATGTGGGGAACCAGAATGTTGCGTGGCAAAAGCGGCTTGTTGCGGGGCGTGCTTGTGCTGGTCGCGTTCAGCCTGGCGGGTTGCGCAGAAGTCGAGTTGGCTTCTTACGCGGTCAAGCAGGCGCAGGACGGCAAGAGCATCGGTCGGTACAAAGTTGGCAGTCCCTATCAAATCCGCGGGGTTTGGTACTATCCAGCGGTGGATTACAACTACAGCGAAACCGGCATCGCCTCGTGGTATGGTCCTGATTTTGATGGCAAACCCACCGCCAACGGCGAAATTTACGATCAAGACGATCTGACGGCGGCGCACCGCACGCTTCCCATGCCCAGCCTGGTCAAGGTCACCAACCTTGAGAACGGCCGCTCGTTGGAGCTGCGGGTCAGTGATCGGGGGCCCTATTATGGCGGTCGGATCATCGACATCTCCAAGCGCGGCGCCGAACTGCTGGGGTTCAAGAACAAGGGCACGGCAAAGGTGCGGGTCGAGGTGCTGGAAGCCCAGAGCCGTCAACTGGCGATGATCGCAAAGGGCGAGACTCAAATGGCGTCGCTGAGCAACGCCGACGCGCCGGCGGCCTCGATGGCGCCGGCCCCGCCGGCCGTTCCGGTGGTCTCGGTGACGGTGGAGACGCTGGCCAACCCCACAGCCGACAGCGCCGTGACCGCCGCGCCGAACCGCGCAATGGCCGTGGTCGAACAAAACGCCACCGCCAGCTACGCCGCGGCCTCGCCGCTACCCGACGGCAAGGTGACCATCGAGCCGGTTGAATCCAGCGACATCTATGTCCAGGCGGGCGCCTTCACCCAGGTGCTGAACGCCAAGCGCCTGGCCGCGCGGCTCTCCTCACTGGGCAATGTGCGCGTCACCGAAAGCGAAGTGAACGGGCGCTATTATTTCCGCGTGCAACTGGGGCCGGTGGAGTCGGTTGAGCAGGCCGATCAACTGCTCGGTCTGTTGCTGGACAACGGTTACAACGAAACCCGTGTGGTGGTGAATTGACCCCTGTCCTCGCCTGCGTTAAGGCTTCGCCAAGCCGGTGTCGGCAAGCGGAAAAATACCGGCAAACGAACGGTGGCGCGGGCTGCGCCATATTTTTGGCCGATTTGATCCGTAATCAACGACAACCTCTTTAGGTTTGAAAGAAAATTCCGCTTCTGCTGAAAGTCGGATCCCCCAAAAACCGCCAAATCCGGTAGACTCCGGATCTGGCAAAAGAGTGTGAAGCTGTCTCCTTTGGCCTTGAAAAAGGCGCTGTCCCACCCGCCCGAAAAGGGAAATACCGAAACCATGCCTCGTTTGTCTTTGTTTGCTGGCCTGTTCATCGTGCTGCTGTCGATCCAGGCGCTGGCGACCAACCAAGCCGCCGCGCTGGAGACGTCAGCGCGTGAGGCGCTGTTGTTGGACCTGGAAAGCGGTCGCGTACTGATGGAGAAGAATGCGGATCAACCCATGCCGCCGGCTTCCATGAGCAAGGTTATGACTGTTTATCTGGTTTTCCGCGACTTGAAGGAAGGCCGGCTGAAACTGAGCGATACCCTGCCGGTCAGCGAAAAGGCCTGGCGCAAGGGAGGCTCCAAGATGTTTGTCGAGGTCGGCAAACGGGTAACGGTTGAAGATCTGATTCAGGGCGTCATCGTGCAGTCCGGCAATGACGCCTCGATCGTCTTGGCCGAGGGTTTGGGCGGCACGGAAGAAGCTTTTGCGAAGCAGATGACCCAAACGGCGCTGGAACTGGGCATGACCGGCAGCAACTTTGTCAACGCCACCGGCTGGCCGGACGAGGGACAGCTGATGACCGCCCGGGATTTGAGCATCCTGGCAAAGCGCATTATCGAGGATTTTCCTGAATACTACGGCTATTTCGCCGAGCGGGAATTCACCTATGCGGGGATCAAGCAATCGAACCGCAATCCCCTGCTGTTCAAGGATATCGGCGCGGACGGCCTAAAGACCGGCCATACCCAGGAAGCTGGCTTCGGTTTGACGAGCTCCGCCAAGCGCGACGACCGGCGGCTTATCCTGGTGCTCAACGGACTGGAGTCTGAACGGGCCCGCTCGGAGGAAAGCGAGCGTCTCCTGGAATGGGGCTTTCGCGAATTCCGCAGCTATGACCTGGCCAAAGCGGATCAATCCCTGGAGGAGGTGCCGGTCTGGCTCGGCGATAAGACCACCGTGCCGGTCGCGGTGGACAGCGACCTCAAGGCGACGCTTTCCAGAAGCGAACGGAACGGCATGAAGGTCAAGGTGGTTTACGACTCGCCGGTGCCCGCGCCGATTGCGGCAGGACAGGAGATTGCCAGGTTGGTGGTTTCCGCCCCCGAGATGGAAGACATTTCCGTTCCGCTGCGCGCTATGGCGTCGGTCGAAAAACTCGGCCCGGTCGGACGGATTACCGCGGCGGCGAAATTCTTGATCTTTGGCCAGCCCTAAAAAATCAATGCGAACGAAGTTGCATCATGATGGCATGCGGAAAATTCATTACGCTGGAAGGCGGGGAGGGCGCGGGCAAGTCCACGCAGCTCGCCCGGCTGGCTGACTGGCTGGAGTGTTTGGGCCTGACGGTGGTAACCACCCGTGAGCCAGGCGGCAGCAAAGGCGGGGAAGAGATCCGCGAGCTGCTGATTCATGGCGAGGCCGGACGCTGGGATGCGGAAACCGAGGCCTTGATGATGTTTGCCGCCCGCCGCGATCATTTGGTGAAAACCATTTGGCCGGCCATGGCGCAGGGCGCCTGGGTGCTTTGCGACCGCTTCGCCGACTCGACTTTCGCCTATCAGGGTTTTGGTCATGGTCGCGATCTGGCGCCGCTGCGCCGTCTCTACGACTTCGCCGTTGGCGACTTCAAACCGGATCTGACCTTGCTGTTGGATCTGCCGGTCGAGGCCGGACTGGCGCGGGCGGCCAGCCGAAACCTTGGCGGCGCGCGCTTTGAAGGTCTTGGCAGCGCCTTTCACGAAAAGCTGCGCCGCGGGTTTCTGATTCTGGCGGCCGAAGAGCCGGCGCGCTTTGCCGTGGTCGACGCCAACCAAGAACCGGATCGGGTAAGCCTGGCCATTCAAGAGATTGTCACCCAACGCCTGCGGCCGAACCGCGCCGACGACAGCGCCCCGCTCGGCAGCCTGGTATGAGCGATCTGGAAGACAACCCGGCGCTGTTGCCGCGCCTGTGCGATCAATTGGCCGGACAGGCGACAGCCGAAGCCTGCTTCCTGGCTGCCGAGGCGTCAGGACGTTTGCCCCATGCCTGGCTGTTGACCGGCCCGCGCGGCGTTGGCAAGGCCACACTGGCCTATCGCATCGCCCGCTTCATGTTGGCGGGCGGTTCCGGACGCAACCAAGAGCCGGGGCTGTTTGGCGACGCCGGAAACCCGGCCAGCCTGGAGATGGCGCCGGACCAGCCGGTCTTTCGCCGCGTGGCGGCGGGCGGGCACCCGGATTTGCGGGTACTGAAACGGGAATTCGACCTGAAACGTAAAAAACTCAAAAGCGAGATCAGCGTCGACGATGTGCGCGCCTGCATCGAGTTCTTTCGCCGAACTTCGGTCGAGGGGGGCTGGCGAGTGATTATCGTCGACAGCGCGGACGAGATGAACCGCAGTTCCGCCAACGCCTTGTTGAAGATTCTGGAAGAACCCCCGGCCCGGGCGCTGCTGCTGTTGGTAAGTCACAGCCCGGGCCGTCTGCTGCCCACCATTCGCTCGCGCTGCCGACAGCTGTCCCTGGTCCCGCTGCGGCAAGCCACCGTGGAAACTCTGCTGACCCAGCAGGCTCCCGAACTGTCCCGCGAAGATGCCCAAGCTCTGGCAGGCTTGGCCGAGGGCTCGATCGGGCGCGCGTTGGCGCTTTCGCAAAGCGGCGGCCTTGACCTCTATCGTGATTTGGCCGGGCTGCTGGCGCACTTGCCCCAGCTGGATATCCGCAAGGTCCATGAGTTTGGCGATCGGATGAACCGGGACAGCAGCGGGGTGCTTTTTCGCACCAGTTGCGAGCTTTTGACCTGGTGGATCGCCAGGTTGGTGCGCCAGGGCGCCGAGGGGCAGCGGCCGGCCGAAATCATCGACGGCGAGGCCGCCGTGATGGAACGGCTGATCGCGCGCCGCGGTCTTGCGCCCTGGCTTGCTCTGTGGGAAAACCTGACGCGGCTGTGTGCCCGGGCAGATGCCTCCGCTCTGGACCGCAAGCAGGTGATGGTAAGCGCTTTCCTCGATCTGGAAAACCTGGCTTCTTAAAGGTTTTTCCAGCGGCGCGACAAGCTTAATAGTGCGCCGGAAATTTTTTGAATACAAGCTGTTGAGGGCTTTTCTTAAGTTCACCTGTTGAAGCAGGGTGCAGCACCATGACGGCGGGAAACCGTGCTTTCTTCGACAAGAGATCTTTCAAGGAGTTGCGACAGGCCATGGCCAGCGATCAGGCAAGCTACTACGTGACCACGCCGATTTACTATGTGAACGACGTTCCCCACATTGGGCACGCCTACTCCACGCTGGCCTGTGACGTGCTGGCGCGTTTCATGCGCTTGGACGGCCACAAGGTCCACTTCCTGACCGGCACGGACGAGCACGGCCAGAAGGTTGAAAAGTCGGCCTTGGCCGCCGGTGTGGATCCGCAAACCTTCACCGACAAGGTTAGCCAGAACTTTCGGGATCTGGCGCGCGCCATGAACTACAGCAACGATGACTTCATTCGCACCACCGAACCGCGCCATATTGAGGCGGCGCAAGGCCTGTGGCGGGAGTTGGTCGAGCGGGGAGAAATTTATCTCGGCGCCTATGAAGGCTGGTACGCGGTGCGCGATGAAGCCTTCTATACCGAAGACGAATTGACCAAGACCGAGGACGGCAAATTGATCGCCGCCTCGGGCGCCGAGTGTGATTGGGTGTCCGAACCCTCCTACTTTTTCCGGCTGTCGGCCTGGCAGGATCGCCTGCTGGCCTTCTACGAGGCCAATCCCGACTTCATCGGTCCGGCCAGTCGGCGCAATGAGGTTATTTCCTTCGTCAAGGGGGGATTGCGGGACCTTTCGGTCAGCCGGACGACCTTCAAGTGGGGGGTTCCGGTTCCTGGCGACGAAAAGCACATTATGTATGTGTGGCTTGACGCGCTGACCAACTACATCACGGCGGTCGGCTATCCCGACAAGCAGGCCGCCGCCTACAAGCAGTTCTGGCCTGCCGACGTGCACATGGTGGGCAAGGATATTCTGCGCTTCCACGCGGTCTATTGGCCGGCCTTCCTGATGGCCGCCGACCTGCCGACGCCAAAGCGAGTTTACGCCCACGGCTGGCTGATGAACCAGGGGCAAAAAATGTCCAAATCCCTGGGCAATGTTTTGCGCCCAGACGATTTGGTGGCCCGCTACGGCTTGGACCAGGTGCGCTATTATCTGCTGCGCGAAGTGCCGTTCGGCGCGGACGGCTATATCAGCCACGATAGTCTGGTTAATCGGATCAACGGCGATCTGGCCAACGACATCGGCAACCTGTGCCAACGGGTGCTCTCGATGATCTTCAAGAACTGCAACGGCGCCTTTCCCACCGCCGGCGCCTACAGCGCCGCCGACCAGGCCCTGCTGCAGGAAACCCGTGATCTGCTGGAGATTTTGCGGACCGAGTATGGCCGTCAGGCTTTCAACAGGGGACTGGAAGCCACCTGGCGGGTTATCACCCTGGCCAACCGCTACGTCGATGAGCAAGCGCCCTGGACGTTGAAAAAGACCGATCCCGCCCGGATGGCGACGGTGCTGTACGTGCTGGCCGATGTCGTCCGGCGCTTGGCCATCCTGACACAACCGGTGATGCCGGACTCGATTGGCCGGATGCTGGACCTGCTGGGGGTGGCCGAGCAGCAGCGCAACTTTGCGGCATTGGAACAAGCGATCGCGCCGGGAACGCCGCTGGACAAGCCACAGGGGATCTTTCCTCGCTACGTCGAAGAAGAAGAGATTGTGGAAGGCTAAAGGGCATGTTGGTCGATTCCCATTGCCACCTGGACTATTTGGAAAAGGACGGGGACCTAGAAGAGGTCCTGGCGCGGGCCGACCGCGCCGGCATCAAGCGATTGCTGACCATTTCGACCCGTCTTTCGACCTTTCCGAGCGTGCGCGCCATCGCCGAACGCCATGCGGAGGTTTACTGCACCGTCGGCGTTCACCCGCACGAAGCCGAGGAAGAGGGGCTGCGCGGGCCGGAAATTCTGATCGCGGAAGCCAAGCACCCCAAGGTGGTGGGAATTGGTGAAACCGGGTTGGATTACTTTTATGAGCACAGCCCGAGGGACAAGCAGGAGATTTCCTTCCGCGCCCACATCCAGGCCGCGCGGGAAACCGGGCTGCCGTTGATCGTTCATGCCCGCGATGCCGACGACGACACCATCCGGATCATACAGGATGAATTCGCCCAAGGAGCTTTTCCCGGGGTCATCCACTGCTTTACCGCCGGCCCGGAACTGGCGGCGGCGGCGTTGGAAATGGGGCTATATATTTCCCTGGCCGGGGTGGTGACTTTCAAGAAGGCCGACGCGCTGCGCGAAACCGTGAAGCTTGTTCCGCTCGATCGCTTGCTAGTGGAAACAGATTCGCCTTACCTGGCGCCAATTCCGCATCGCGGTAAGCGCAACGAACCGGCCTATGTTGGCCACACCGCCGCCGCGCTGGCCCGGTTGTTGGCGCAAGACCCAGCTTGCTTCAATCAGACCACAACTGAAAACTTCTTTCGCCTTTTCAATAAGGTGGAACGACCTCTTGAGGCCACATGAGAATTACGGTTCTTGGCTGCGGCGGCTCGGGCGGCGTGCCGTTGGCCGGCGCGGAACCAGGCGGAACCTGGGGCGCCTGCGACCCGCACAACCCGAAAAACCGCCGGCGGCGCAGCGCGCTGTTGGTCGAGTGGCGCGGACGCAATCTGTTGGTCGACGCCTCACCGGATCTGCGCCTGCAACTGATCGACAACCAAATTACCCGCGTCGATGCGGTGCTGATTACCCACGCCCATGCCGACCATACCCATGGCCTGGATGAGCTGCGCGCGCTATCCTATTGTCAAGGTGGCGCTATTCCGGTGTTTATGGATCCGGTAACCCATGGCTCCCTCACCAGTCGGTTCGATTACGCCTTCGCCTCCAGCCACAACAACAGCCAACTTTATCCCGCGCTTTTTCAGGACCACAGCCTGGACTATGGCCAATGGGATGTGCTGGGGCTTCCGGTTCAGGCTTTTGCGCAGCGCCACGGCGACATCCTGAGCAGCGGTTTTCGCTTTGGCGACTTTGCCTACTCCACCGATGTGGTGGAGCTGCCGGCAGAGGCTTTTGCGCGGTTGAAGGGCATCGACACCTGGATTGTCGACGCGCTGCGCTTTGAGCCGCACGCCACCCATACCCATTTCGACCAGACCCTGACGTGGATCGACCGGGTCAAGCCCAGGCAGGCCTTTCTCACCCACCTCAACCAAGCAATTGACTATCAGGCCGCCCTCGCGCGCTGTCCGAGCGGGGTGAGGCCCTGTCACGACGGCTTGGTGGTTGATTTGCCCGATTAAGCGCAATCCCCAGGCCGCCCGCCAGTCCGGTCCGCCCCTTGTCGGTGGCGTGGGGGGAGGGGCGGCAGACCTGGAAGACGCGAAGCGCCCCGCGCTTCTTCCTCAGCCGCTCACGCGCGCGGCGGCGCGAACCAGAGGACGGGTCAGGCAGGTGGGGCCGCCTTCACCCTTGCGGCTGATCTCATCGCCTTTGTAGGTGCTGACCGTGCAGCCCGCCGCCTCGAGCGCCGCCTTGGTCAAGGGCAGTTTGTCGAGCATCACCACCTGGCGCGGCCCGGTCGCCAACACGTTGCACCCCATGGGAAGGAACTCTTCCTCCGGCACCTCCACGAAGGCAAGGCCCTGGGATTGCAGCCAGGCGAGGAAGCTGGCGGGCATCAGCGGCCGATAGATCAAGGCCAGGTCGACGTCCAGCGGGGAGATCATCGACATCAGGTGGAAAACATCATCGGGGTGGGCGGGATCCGGCAGTTCGACCACCTGCAGATCGACCCCGGGCCCGAGAATGTCCTTTAGTTGCCGAATGCCCTCGGCATTGGTGCGGGGGCCCAGGCCGACGGCGGCGGCCGTTTCGTTCAGCCAAATAAAGTCACCGCCTTCGAGCGTGCCCGGCGGATCGATCCGTCCGGCCACCGCAAAGCCCGAGGCGGCATAAATGTCGGCGTTGATATCGGGCTCCTCATTCCGGCTGGCCCGTCCCATGTTGCTGAGAATCAGGCCCTTCGGAGAGACCAGGCAGGCGTCGCGCACGTAGATCGCGTCCAGGGTCAGGCTGTCGGCTTCGGGCACCGTGATCACCTCGGCCCCCGACGCGCGCAGCAGCGTCTCAAACTGGTGATATTCGACAACCGCGTCTTCCACCGACGGTTCGGCGTGGAACCGCAAGGCTTGCCACTCCCGACCGGCTTTGGTCTGGTTCCTAAAAGCCGTTTGCGCCCGTCGCAGGCCCACCTTTTTTAGCGATCCATATTCATTGAATGCGGACATGACAACTCCTTGAACCACGGGGAATGAAAGCTTTGTATTGCCCCGGCCGGGGGCGGAAAAACGCCGGCGCACTTAAGCAGATCCCTTACCGCGCGTCGACAGTCAATTCAGGCTCGTTTTGGTCGCGCCTTGCGCGCTATCCAGCCAGAAAGCATCAGGGTGGTAAATGCCGAACTCCGCGCCTGGGGCCCAATTGAAAATCCCGGTGAGCGGGACGTTCTTCAGCCGGTTGGAGACCACCAGGGGCTGGGGAACCTTAGCCACCAAACCAATGACATAGACCTGCTCGGCATTGATCTTCAGGATCCTGTCCCAGGCCTGCCGGCGCGCCGCACGGGTCTTGGCCGTGCGCCAGGTCCGGTAGAGCTGCAACAGCTCGCGCGCCGGGGCTTGAGTGACCGCTTCTCCCGACAGACCGCTGGTTTCATAAAACTGCCCCCAGCGCGAC
Source organism: uncultured Rhodovibrionaceae bacterium (assembly GCA_963976695.1). Taxonomy (GTDB): domain Bacteria; phylum Pseudomonadota; class Alphaproteobacteria; order Kiloniellales; family DSM-21159; genus CAXBMB01. The sequence goes on along the minus strand of CAXBMB010000058.1, from coordinate 1,099 downwards.
CACTGATAGGAGTGCTGCCGAACCGGGACGAAATACTGCGGGTTCGACTCGGCATTGGGAATGCCGTTGTCGGCGCCCGACCAGATCACCATGGCGGCAGCGCCGGAAAAAATCCGGTTACGCAGCAATTCGCGCGCTCCCGCCTTGACGTACAACTGGAGCCCCAATTTGCGCCAACTGTCCTGAACCAGCTCCAGGATATCGGAATCCTGCGGATTTTCGCCGAAGCTTTCGACGATGATCGACAGCGGACGGCCATCGGGCAAGAGACGCAGGCCGTCGCCGTCGCGTTTCACCAGCCCCAGTTGATCCAGCAGGTCATTTGCCATCTTGAGATCGAACCCGCTCCAAGCCAGAAAGTTATCCCGATTGAACAGCGGAGATTCCGGCAGCACCGAGTGATTGCCCGGCAGCCCGAGGCCGCTGTAGACCACCTGGTTGATTTCCTGCCGATTGATCGCCAGGGACAGGGCGCGGCGGAAACCGACCTTCTGAAACAGGTTGCGCAGCACGGGATCGGCGACATTGAGATTGGGATAGAGCGCCACCGTCGCCGCGCGCCCGGTTTCCCACAAACGCAGTTCGTAGTTTCCGTCGCGTTCATTCTGCTTCAGGAAAGCGGCGTCGGAGAAATTCAGCCCGCGGGCCTGAAGATCGGCTTCCCCGGTCTCCGACTTAGCCGAAATCAGCGCGGCGGAGGTGACTTGAAAGGTCCAGCTGTCCAAGTAGGGCAGCTGCTTTCCGGCTTCGTCGACCCGGTGGAAGTAGGGATTGCGGGTGGCGACGTAACGCCGCGCCGGCGGGCGGGTTTTCAATACCCAGGGCTGCAGCACTGGCAGATCGGGATTGTCATACCGATAGAGATCGTCGCGGGTATTGTGCAGCCCCGCCCAATTGCGCAGCCCGAATTTTTCGAGCTGCGCCGCGATAAAGGCCGGGTCGCCGTACTTTTTGTGAAACCGCTTTAGATAGTGCGCCGGCGCGTAAATATAGAGCGGCCGGGTGTCCGCCAAGGCCGGCAGAAAGAAGGGGTTTGGCGCCGGCCAGCTGTAGCGGATCCGGCGCGCATCCAGGAATTCCACCTTGGGCAGCGCGCCGT
>CAXBMB010000057.1:0-23591 GCA_963976695.1 uncultured Rhodovibrionaceae bacterium | reverse complement strand
CGCCGCGAAAATCAACAGGCTTCCGGCGGCGCGCCGATGGCAAGGGGTTTTGCTTGTCGGCCTTGGGCTTGCCAGCGGTTCAACTGGGTCGTCAAAGACCAATGCTCGTTTGGCTTTCAGCACGCTGTCAGCGCTCCGTTTCTTGTCCCACCTTGTAGGGTGGCCTGTTGGCTTGCCGCCGTTGCGGGGGCGATGAAGAACACTAAATCCTCTTGGCGCTGAATGGCGCGGGCCGCGACTCCAGCTACTTACTTTTAGACGAGACCCTCGAAAGAGGTAAGAGTGTAGTCGCTCCCAGAGTTTTTCGCCATGGGCACGGATCGGATGAAAGCGCGCCGCCGGCTTTTTCCGGTTGCCCGCGGTTTCTCCATGGCGCGCCGTCTCTGTCGCTCTGTCGCTCTGTCGCAAAGCGGACCGTTGCTCTGGCTGGGCGCGCAGGCTAGGAAAAAGACGCAACGACTTGGAACAACAGCAAGGAAGGGCAAAGCGACCATGGAGAAGATCTTGAATGACGCGGGCATGGACTTGCTGTTCAGGCAAGCGCGCACCAACAACGCTTGGCTCGATCGGCCGGTGAGCGATGTGCTGCTGGCGGCCCTGTGGGACTTGGTTCGCTGGCCGCCGACCAGCGCCAATTGCTCACCGCTGCGCGTTCTGTTTCTGAAAAGCAAGGCCGCCAAGGAAAAGCTGCGGCCGCACCTGATGGCGGGCAATGTCGACAAGACCATGGCCGCGCCGGTGGCGACCATCTTGGCCTATGACCTGGAATTTCATCAACATTTGCCAAAGTTGTTTCCGCACACCGACGCCCGCGCCTGGTTTGCCGGGCAAAACAAGCAGCAGCATCGTGAAACCACGGCGTTTCGCAACGGCACCCTGCAAGCCGGCTATTTCATTCTGGCGGCCCGGGCCTTGGGTCTGGACTGCGGCCCGATGTCGGGCTTCGACAACGCCGGGGTGGATCAGGCCTTTCTGGCGGGGACGAGCTTTAAATCAAATTTCCTTTGCAACCTGGGTTATGGCGATCCGCAGGGCCTGCACCCCCGGTCGCCGCGCTTTGACTTCCATGATGTCTGTGAGGTCCTGTGACCCGGTCCGGCCAAGTTGTATCGCCGACCCTATTGGCTTTCGACGTCGCCGGCGCGGCTTGCTCGGTCGCGCTTTGGGCCCAGGGCCGGGTGGTTGCCCGGCGTTTTGAGGCGCGCACCCGCGGCCATGCCGATCGCCTGCTGCCGATGATCGGCGAGGTGTTGGCTGAAACCGGGCTGGGCTATCCGGACCTGGATGGCCTGGCGGTGACCCAAGGACCGGGCGGCTTTACCGGGGTGCGAATCGGCCTGGCCACGGCGCGGGGCTTGGCGCTGGCCTCGGGAAAACCGCTGGTCGGCGTGGACAATTTCCATGTCCTGGCGGCGGCTGTGCCGGCGGCGCGGCGGCAGGGACGGAAGCTGGCGATCCTGATCGACGCCAAACGCGCCGATCTCTACCTCCAGCTGTTCGACGCCGAACTGCGGCCCTTGAGCAAGCCGCAGGCGCTGGCCCCCGATGACCTGCCGTCCCAGCTTCCCACCGGTCCGCTGCTGCTGGCCGGTGACGCCGTTGCGCTGGCCTGGCCGGCTTTGGCGGCGCGTGACGGGCTGGAGGTCTGCGCCGAGGTGACGCTGAGCGATGCGGCCCACCTGGCGGCGATCGCGGCGTCCCGGCCGCTGCCGGACGCCGACGCCGGCTATCCGGCTCCGCTGTACCTGCGGCCGCCCGATGTCACCCAGGCCAAGCCGCTTCCCGGGCAGGACACCACACCGCCCGAGACCGACCGCCGGTCATAGCCGCCGCCGGCCGCCGACATTCAGCACGACAGCGCCCTGGTCCCTTTCCCGGACCAGGGCTTAACGCTGGGCGTTGCTCGGCTACACCAGGTTTTTCAGCTGCCGGTTGGCCACCGCGAGCATGGCCAGGTCTGGATTGGCGACCACCTGCAGCTCGGCCAGCAGCTGGTCCGACCGCGCCACCTGGGTGGCCCGCTGGTCGATCCACGCCTTGATCAGATCGTCGCTCCCGTTTTTGTGCTTCGCATCGGGATTGGCCAGGATCGAGGCCACCACGTCGAACTGATGCCCGAACAGGTCATCAACGATGGCGGTCACCGCCAGCTTGTCCCAGCCGCTATCGCTCGGCAGGCGGCTGGCGGCGCGGCGCAGCCAGTCAAAGCCCAGGTGATCGCCCACCGCGAAGTAGGTTTTCGCCGCTTCGATCACCGGCAATCCGACCTGTTGGGCGGTGCGGACGATATCGCAAGAGGCCACCAGCAGCTTCAAGGAGGCCACCTGCTTGGCCAGGGCGGCGGGCACGCCTTGGTCGCGCAAGTTCGCTTCGTCGGCATGGAGCTGTTTCTTGTCGGTGTCGCGGAGGATGTCGGACAGTCCGGCGACCAGCGCGCGCGCGCCTTGGCGATAGGCCTCGACGGTTTGCGCGATGTCCATCGGGCCGCTCTTGTGCCGCAGCAGCCAAACCGCGATGCGCTCGTTCAGGCGTCCGCACTCGATCAACATCAACGACTGCACCGTGGCGGGCACCTTGTTGTCCAAGGCTTCGATCTGCTTCCAGATGGCGCGCAGATCGAAGATCTCGCGGGCGGCGATGAAGGCCCGGGTGATCTCGTCCGAGGGCATGCCGGTTTTTTCCTTCACCTCATGGACAAAGGCGATGCCCATCCGGTTGACCACGGAATTGGTCACCAAGGTGGTGATGATCTCGCGCCGCAGCCGGTGGCCCTTGATCTCGGCCAGGTAATCCTTGTGTACCGGTTTTGGGAAGTAGTTGATCAGATCGGCTTCCAGGTAGGGATCATCGGGCAGATCGGACTCGATGATCTCGCCGTACAGCGCGATCTTGGCGTAGCTCAGCAGGATGGAGAGTTCCGGCCGGGTCAGGCCAAAACCGGCGTTGAAACGCTCGGTCATGGTTTCGTCGTCCGGCAGGAACTCCAACGCCCGGTTGAGCTGTCCGCTGCGCTCCAGCGTACGCATGAAGCGGCCCAGCCGGTCCAGCAGATGGGCGCCGAGATGATGGGTGACGGTCAGCGATTGGGACTGCATGTAGTTGTCGCGCAGCACCAACTGGGCCACTTCGTCGGTCATCTGCTCCAACAGCGCGTTGCGCTGCGCCCGGGTCAGCTTGCCGGCCTCTTCGGCCGCGCCGAGGAGAATCTTGATGTTGACCTCGTGGTCGGAACAGTCAACCCCGGCGGAGTTGTCGATGGCGTCGGTGTTGAGGCGGGCGCCGCGCAAGGCGGCCTCGATGCGTCCCAGTTGGGTCATGCCCAGGTTGGCGCCTTCGCCGATCACCTTTGCCCGCACCTGCTTGCCGTTGATCCGCAGCGGATCGCTCGCCCGGTCGCCGACCGCGGCATGGGTCTCGCTTTCCGCCTTGACGTAGGTGCCGATGCCGCCAAACCACAGCAGTTCCACCTGGGAAGACAGCAGCGCCTGAATCAGTTCGTTTGGCGTTGCCTTGTCCCGGGTCAGTCCGAAAGTCGCCTTAATTTCCGGCGTCAGACTGATGGACTTGGCCTTCCGGTCGAACACCCCGCCGCCCTTGGAGATCAGTTTCGGGTTGTAATCCGCCCAGCTGCTGCGCGGCAACTCGAAGAGCCGCCGCCGCTCCACCCAGGATTTGCCGGCGTCGGGATCGGGATCGATAAAGATGTGCAAATGGTTAAAGGCGGCCAGCAGCCGGGTTTGCTTGGACAGCAGCATCCCGTTGCCGAACACATCGCCCGACATGTCACCCACGCCGATTGCGGTGAAGGCTTCCTTTTGGATGTTTTTGTTGAGCTCGCGGAAATGGCGCTTTACCGACTCCCAGGCACCCCGCGCGGTGATGCCCATGGCCTTATGGTCATAGCCGGCGGAGCCGCCGGAGGCGAAGGCGTCATCCAGCCAGAATCCATAGTCGATGGATACGCTGTTGGCGATGTCGGAGAAGGTTGCCGTGCCCTTGTCGGCCGCCACCACCAGGTAGGGGTCGTCCTGATCATAGCGCACCACCGCTCTCGGCGGCGCGACCTTGTCGCCCTTGAGATTGTCGGTCACGTCCAGCAGCCCGGACAGGAAAATCTTGTAGCAGGCGATTCCCTCGGCCTGCCAGACATCCCGTCCGGCGTCGGCCGGCGGCAGTCGCTTGGGCACGAAGCCGCCCTTGGAGCCGACCGGCACGATCACGGCGTTCTTTACCTGCTGGGCCTTGACCAGGCCCAGGACTTCGGTGCGAAAGTCCTCGCGCCGGTCGGACCAGCGCAGGCCGCCGCGGGCGACCGGGCCAAAGCGCAGGTGGACGCCTTCGACCCTCGGCGAATAGACAAAAATCTCCCGGTACGGCCGGGGTTGGGGCAGCTCGTCGATGTTTTTGGCGTCGAACTTGAACGAGACATAGTCCTTCACCGCGCCGTTCGGGCGCTGGAAATAGTTGGTGCGCAGGGTCACTTGAATCAGATTGAGGTAGCGCCGCACGATGCGGTCTTCATCCAGATTGACCACCAGGTCCAACTTGGCCTGGATCAAGGCCAACAGCTCTTCCTCGGCTTTCGCGGCGGCGGTTTTGCTCAGCGCGTTGCGCTGCTTGGGGTCGAACCGCAACTCGAACAGTTGGCAGAGCAGCGCCGCCAGCTGGGGGTTTTTCGCCAGGGTATCTTCCATGTAGTCCTGGCTGAAGGGGATCTGCGCCTGGCGCAGGTACCGGCAGTAGGCCCGCAGGATGCGAATCTCGTTGGCCGTCAAGCCGGCCCCGAGCACCAGACGGTTGAAGCCGTCGTTGTCCATGTAGCCATGCCAGACCAGCCGGAAGACCTCGTGAAAGGCGTCCCGCACCTCGGCGATTTCCAGCGCTTCGCCGCCTTTCAAGGTCATATGGAAATCATGAACCCAGAGGGGCTGCTTGCTTTTCTCCGGGAAGACTTCATAGGGCACCTCGCCGATGACCTTGAGGCCCATGTTCTCCAGCATCGGCAGCACGTCGGACAGCGGAATGGGCGCGCCCGGGACATAGAGCTTGAAGTGCAGGGTATCGGGCGGGCTCTTGTAGGGCCGATAGAGATCCATCGCCAGATCGTTGCTGGCCAGCGCTTCTTCGATCCGAAGAACGTCCGCCACGGCGTCCTTGGCGAAAAAGGCTTCGGTATAGTTGCTGGGAAAGGCCTGTTCGTAGCGTCGAAGAAGCGCCAGGCCCTTGCCTTCGCCTTGACTCGCCACCAAGACCTCGCGCAGGCGGTCGGCCCAAGAGCGGGTGAGGGCCACCAGGTCCTCTTCCAACTCGGCGAGATCAACGTCAGGGACGGCGCCTTGGGTGGTGCTGACGATCAGGTGCAGGCGGGCCAGGGGGCTGTCGCCCAACTGGGTGGAAAAGGCCACCACCGTGCCGTCATAGGCCTGCGCCAGCTTGCTTTGCAGTTTAAGCCGCATGTTGGTGTCGAAACGGTCCCGTGGCACATAGACCATACAGGAAACAAAGCGCTCGAAGGGGTCGCGGCGGACAAAAATCGCGGTGCGCTGGCGTTCCTGCAGGTTGAGGACGCCGATGGCAATGGCGCTCAACTCGTCTTCGGAGATTTGAAACAGCTCGTCGCGCGGATAGGTTTCAAGGATATGCAGCAGCGCCTTGCCGTCGTGACTGCCGGCAACGAACCCGGCGTCGGCAATGGTTTTGTCGATCTTGCGCCGCAGCAGCGGAATCGAGCGGGGGCTGCGGGAATAGGCCGTCGAGGTAAACAGCCCGACGATCAGCCGTTCACCGATCACCGCGCCTTTGCGGTCCATGATCTTCATGGCAACGGCGTCCATGTGGGCCGGGCGGTGCACCGTAGAGCGCCGATTGGTTTTGGTGACGCGCAACAGCTCCGGGCGCTTTAGCCAAGCCTGCACGTCGGGCGGCAACATGCCCAGGTTGCGCAGGCCGTGAAAGACCGAAACCGCCGGATCGCGCAGCACGCCCAGGCAGGAGTCTTCCTGGATCCGGGCGACCGCCTGGTCTCCCTGCCCCTCGAAGTGATATTCGCGGTAGCCCAGATAGGTGAAGTGGTCGTTGTCGATCCATTCCAGGAACTGGATGGCGTCATCGACCTCCTGATGATCGATCATCCGCGGCGGGTCCCTTTCCAGGTCGCGAATCAGGTCGCGGGTGCGTTGACGCATATCCCGCCAATCCTCGACCGCGTAGCGGACGTCCGTCAGCACCAACTCCAGCCGGTGGATGATGTCCGCGTGGCGCAGATCGCTCTGCTCACCCGCCAACACCAGAATCAGGGACTCGCGGCGGCCTTCGCCCAAGGCGTCGAAGTCTTCGACCTTTGTCAGGCGGCCCTGTTCATCGCGGGCGAAATAGAAGACCGGATGAATGACCAGGTAAACTTCCATGTCCAGTTGGCTCAGGGCGGCGTTGATCGAGTCCACCAGAAAGGGCATGTCGTCGTTGAGCAGCAGCACGGCGGTGTGGGGTGATTCCCAGCCGTGGGTTTGCGTCGTGGGGTTGGAAAGCGAGATTTTCGGCGCGCGTGAGGGACGGGTGAGCACGTGCGTCCACAGCGCCTCGACCATGCCAAGCAGGTTGCCTTCCGTTTCGTTGGCCAAATCCTCCGGCGGAATTCCGCTCAACAGGGTTTTGGCGAACAACGTCCTGGATTTTGCGTCGATCTTGCAGTCCTGCTTGATGAACCTTTCGGCCACCATGTCTATGAGCTTAGCTTTGTGCTGCTCAAGCTTACCGGTCATCTATGCTTCCCCCGCCTGATTTCGGCAGATTAATGTTATTTGTGATTTTTTGTCTTGCGAGACTACGCTAAGAACCTTGTGGGGAAAAGAACCCTTTCCCACCTCTGCCAACTTGATGGGAAAGCGAATTTTTGCAAGGGGTTCGACAGGATTTTTAGCCTTCCGGCCCGGCCGGTTCGTCAGGCTGGGCGGTCACGATTTTGTGCGGGCTTCTTCCCCCGCCTCCTAACCTGATATTAAGGGATTTACTTCCACACTGGCGTGATGAGAACCCCAAAGCGGCACTTTTTTCGGGCAGTGACTTTGACGGACGCCGCCCTTTCAGCCGGCGGTCTTCGGGAAAAGGCGGGGCGGCGCAAGCAGGGCGTCCGGATCTGTCCTCTGGTGGACCCTCTGGCATGTCGCAACAGCGCAGTCGCGCCGCGCGATCAAACCGATCCGCCAGCCGATCCGCAGGCCACGCCTGCGCGAACGTCCACCTCGACCAACCCCGCGGCGGCCCGGAGGCGCTTGGGAAGATTTGAGAAAACCTTGGAAAGACCTAGAAAAGACGCCAACTTTTACGTCGGCAGGCGTTGCGCCCCTTGTGCCCAACGAAAGTTCTTCTGACGAAGAATTGCTGCCAACAACCTTAACCGTCGCGAAAGCCGTTTACGAAGGGTCGCCGTCGCCATGTTGATGCAACAGGTTCGAGCTGAACAATTTTTTGACGCCCTGGAGCCCGAAATCCGCTCCAGCTTGAGCGACAATCAGGTTGAGGGCATCCGCGACGCTTACAAGCGCACCGCCTGGCGCAGCCATCCCATCGACATTCGCCTTTCGGTTCCCTTCTTCGGGCGCGGCTTCTATCTGACCATTGTCGCCGGGCCGGAGCGGCGCAGCAGCGCACGGGTGCGCCAGGAGCGGGCCAAGCACCCCCTGGCGACGCTGAACAATGCCTTCTTTATCGGCCTGGTATCGCTGGGCAGCTTGGGCGCCCTGGTGCTGCTGGTCGCCTTCCTGACCGGGGCGCTGGTTTTTTAAGCTGGCGGCGCCGAGGGGGCGCCAAGAGCGGGTGCCGACGCCAGGCGGTGAAACTATCGGCAGTTTTTTTTGAGCGGGCTGAGTTCTGGCGGCGGTTTGCGTTCGCTCAGCGCCTGTTATCGCGGGTTTTTATCGCCCGCGCCGGCGGGTTTGATAAAGTCCGGTTGAGACGCGGGTTCCGCGCGCCTATCTAAAGAGCTGTCGCGCAGGACAGGAAGATCAAGACAGATGACATCGACCGCGCCCGATCCCGTGCCAGGCTGTGATGCGTGGCGACGCTGTGGGCTGTTTGACGCCGCCACCTTGGCGGCGCTTCAAGACGGTTGCTTTCCGGACGATCCCTGGGATGCCGAGGCGATGGCCGGGCTGTTGGCCCTGCCCAACGTCTGGGGTCTGCTGGCGGTCGACAAGCAGGCGCCCGTGGCTTACGCGCTGTTGCGGCAGGCAGCCGACGAATTGGAAATTTTGACCCTTGGGGTCCGGCCGGACAACCGCCGGAGCGGCTGGGGTCGGGCTTTGCTTGCCGAGGTGATCGCGCGGGCATGGCGACAGAATGTCGCACAGATCTTTCTTGAGGTCGCGCAAGACAACGGCGCGGCGCTGGCGCTCTATCGGCGTTTGGCGTTCGAGCAGGTCGGTCGGCGGCCGGCTTATTACCAGCGCCGCAAAGGTGGCCCCTGTGACGCCTTGATTCTACGGCTGACGCGCAACAGTCCAACAAGGTTGGTGGGAATTGAATAAAAAATGATGAAGAGTTGTTAATATGGCATGCACTAAAATCGGTGAATCTAAGTTAGGATAATATAGGTAAGTTAAAAAACTGCATTGATTAACTGATTTGTTGTTTATATATAGAGGCACCTACTTATACCCGGTGGAAAAACGAATGCCTGAAGAAACCAAACCCAGTGAAATTTTATCACTAACTTCCAATATCGTTGCCGCGCATGTTGCGAACAATTCGGTTGCCGTTTCTGATCTTCCTGAACTGATCCGCGATGTTTATAAAACCCTGGCTTCTGTTGGCGGCTCTGTTGCAAAAGAGGCCGAGCGCCCGGTGCCCGCGGTTTCGGTGAAGAAATCGGTGACCCCGGACTATGTCATCTGCCTGGAAGACGGGAAGCGCCTGAAGATGCTCAAGCGCCACCTCAAGACGGCCTATGATATGACCCCGGAGGAGTATCGCGACAAGTGGGGCCTGCCAAGCGACTACCCCATGGTGGCCCCAAACTACGCCAAGCAGCGCAGTAAGTTGGCAAAAGAAATTGGCCTGGGAACGCGCTCAAGCAAGCGTCGCTAACGCTTGCGCGTGCGCTGGCAAGGGAGCTTGAAACAGTCTGAAGGCCCGCCAACGACCGGTTTTCGGCAGCGGCTTTCGGGGATGGTTTTCGCGGTGGTTTTCGACGGTGGTTTTTTGCTGGCGGGGGCGCGGGTTTTCCGATGCCGGCCCGCCCGCAGGGTTTCTCTCAGACGGCTTTTTCCCGGGCGGATTCTTGCCGGTGCGGTTTGTCCCCGCGCAGTTTATCCCCGCGCAGTTTATCCCTGGCGCGGTAGTTTTCCGGTCGGGTTGTCACGGTTTGGCTTTCGCGGGTCTTTTTCGCGGTTTGAGGGTGCGCTCCGATCGTCGGATCGGCCGGTTTTCGGGGTCATCCGCGCGGTGCGCCGGCCGCCCTTTTGCGCCGTCGGATTTTTCGGCCATCGGGCGTGAACGCCGAAGCGGCGACCGCAAAGCGCCAACGGCCGCGCGGGCAGGGGTTTTGTCGCCGCGCCGGCCGCCGATGGGGTGGCGTCGCTTTAAGTTTTTCGGTTATAGTCAGAAGCCGTCACGCTTTTGCGTGGTCGGAACCCTATTTGTCGCTGATACGGCTTGCCCGCCCCAACCATGAGGAACCAATGCCAGATCGGCTTGAACGGCGTTGCCAAGAAATTGGCTTGAAGATGACTGACCAGCGTCGGGTCATCGCCCGCGTGCTTTCCGCAGCCAAAGACCATCCGGATGTTGAGCAACTTTATCAGCGGGCCACAAAGGTGGATCCGCGCATCTCCATTGCCACCGTCTATCGCACCGTCAAGCTGTTCGAGGAGTCGGGAATTCTCGAGCGTCATGATTTCGGGGACGGTCGGGCGCGGTATGAACAGGCCTCGGACGACCATCATGACCATCTGATTGATGTGAAAAGTGGTGAAGTAATTGAATTCCAGAACGAGGAGATCGAACGCTTGCAGCGGGAAATCGCCCGAACTCTGGGCTATGAGCTGGTGGATCACCGGCTTGAGCTTTACGCCAAAAAGATTGAGAAATGATCGCTGAGACGGGCGGTTCCACCAGTGGTGAGAACCGGTTTTTCGCGCCGTCAGCCGCGCCGCGCAGGCAAAACCCGGGGCGTGAATCCGGTGGTCGAGCGGCAAGGACGCGCAAGGGACTGACCCACCGGGTCGATCCGGTGAGCGTCGCGCGACAAGGGACCCCCGGGCCGTCGGGATTCGTTTCTTGGTACCTTTATAGATAGGCAAGCCCAGGTATGGTGTCACAGCAAGCCGGTTTGGCAGCGTCTCCCGACTGCCCCGTCAAGATAACAGCCCGGCAGTTTCTCGCCCGCTTGGCGGAATCCGACGGGGAGGTGCAGGCCTCGCAGCGGCTGCGTTTTCAGGTCTTTTGCGAGGAAATGTCGGCCAAGCCCAGTGACGAAATGCTGGCCCAGCGGCGCGAATTCGACGCCTATGACGCCTATTGTGATCACCTGCTGATTTTCGACGTCTCCCAGCCGGGCGAAGAGGGATTGCCCGGCCGGGTGGTCGCGACCTATCGGTTTTTGCGGCGTGAAAAGGCCGCCGCCGCCGGGGGGTTTTATTCCGCCAACGAGTATGACGTCTCCGCCCTGGAAGCGCTGGAGGGCGAGCTCATGGAACTGGGCCGCTCCTGCGTGCACGCCGATCACCGCAGCGGCGTGGTGATGCAGTTGCTGTGGCGTGGCATTGCCGACTATGTCTTTTACTACAACATCGTCGCGCTGTTTGGCTGTGCGTCGTTCCAGGGCGTCGACCTGCAGACGCTCCGGCTCCCGCTGTCCTATCTCTACCACTATCACCTGGCCCCGGAAGAGATGCGGGCGCGCACCCGGGAGCGCTACTACAACTCCATCAACCTGATGGCCAAGCAGGACATTGATGTCAAGCAGGCGCGCAAGGAATTGCCGCCGCTGCTCAAGGGCTATCTGCGCTTGGGCGGCTTTATCGGCGATGGCGCGTTCATCGATCCTGAATTCGGAACCACCGACGTCTGCGTGGTCGTGCCGACGGAAACGGTGACCAACAAGTACCTGCGTCACTTTACCCGCAAGGAAAGTGTCGAGGAGGATCTGTCCGACAAGGCCGCGACGGATCTTCTGCGCGAAACCGATGCCCTTTCATAGCGGCGCTGTTTTTTTGGCTTGGCGATGTCACGAGACTGTCCGGAAGCGCAGGTTAAGATAGACTGGCCGGTCTTTTCCGGTTGGCGGTCTTTTCAGGGATAAAAACAACGATCATGAGTTCCAAGCTGGGTTCCAGTCTTACGGCGTTTCGTCGGCTGAGCGCCTTTGCGCTCTTTACCTTGGTCTGTATGCCGCTGCAGGGCTGTTTGGTTGTGACCCGCGCCGCGGCGCAAAACCGGTTTCCCAATTGGTACCACCGCAAGCTTATCTGGCTGTTGGGTTTCCGCGTCGAGGTGACGGGGACGCCGTCGGACCGGCATCCGACGCTTTTCGTATCCAATCACGTTTCCTACTGGGATATTGTCGTGCTGGGCAGTTTGGTGCGCGGCAGCTTCGTCGCCAAGTCGGAGGTGGCGAACTGGCCGTTCTTCAGCATCCTGGCGAAATTGCAGCGAACGGTCTTTGTCGAGCGGCGCAGCAGTCGTGCGGCCGATCAGCGCGATCAGATCGCGCGACGCTTGGAACGCGGCGACAATCTAATTCTCTTTGCCGAAGGCACCAGCAGCGACGGCAATCGGGTGCTTCCCTTCAAAAGTGCGTTGTTTTCCGTCGCCGAGCGCCGGGTGAGGGACGCCCCCTTGCAGGTCCAGCCGGTCACGGTCAGCTACACCAAGTTGGACGGCTTGCCGCTCGGCCGTTTTTTGCGTCCCTATTTCGCCTGGTATGGAGACATGGACTTGGCGCCCCATATATGGGAAAGCCTGGGGCTGGGAAACGTGACGGTTCAAGTTACCTTCCATCCGCCGGTGAATATCGAAGCTTTCGGCTCCCGCAAGGCGCTTAGCGACTTCTGCCAGCAGCAGGTGCGCGACGGCATGGCGGCGGCTTTGGCGGGGCGCACGACTGGAACCGCCGCTCGGTCCCAGGATGATGTGCCCGCCAAAGCGTAGGCTTGACCGGCTGTGAAGGTCGCGGGAGCGGCGCGCGCGGCGCGGTTGGAAGAAAAACCAATCAGGATGGGACAAGCTCATCTTGGTGCCAGTCAATAATGAGTGCTAAGGTTTTCCGGTGAAGCGTCTTTTTATGGACCTCTTGCCGGGAGCCGGTGGATCAATCGGTGACAAAGAAACTTTTTATTAAGACCTATGGCTGCCAGATGAACGTCTATGACTCCACCCGAATGGTGGATGTCCTGGCGCCGCTCGGCTACCGGCCCGTACAGCAGCCCGAGGGCGCTGATATCATCATCCTGAACACCTGTCACATCCGTGAAAAGGCCAGCGAGAAGGTCTTTTCCGAGTTGGGGCGTCTGCGCGTCTTGAAGGAGAGCGCCGCGCAACAGGGCCGCCGTCTGCTGCTGGCGGTGGCCGGCTGTGTCGCCCAGGCCGAGGGTGAGGAAATCGTTCGGCGGGCGCCACAGGTCGATCTGGTGTTCGGACCGCAGACCTACCACCGTCTGCCCGAAATGGTCACCCGCGCCCTGGGCCAGGATTTTGGCCGTGGGCTGGTGGATACGGATTTTCCGGCGGAGTCCAAGTTTGACTTCCTGCCCGAAGAAGCCGCGGCGCAGGGGCCGGCGGCCTTCTTGTCGGTGCAGGAGGGCTGCGACAAGTTTTGCACCTTCTGCGTGGTCCCCTATACCCGGGGGGCGGAATTCTCCCGGCCCGTGGCCGATATCCTGCGCGAAGCCCGGAACAGGGTTGCGGAAGGAACCTTGGAAATCACCCTGCTGGGGCAAAACGTCAACGCCTTCCACGGCGAAGGCCTGGATGGCAAAAGCTGGAGCCTGGGCCGTCTGATTCGCGAACTGGCGGAAATTGACGGGCTGCGGCGCATTCGCTACACCACCAGCCATCCGCGCGACATGGACCAGGAACTGATTGCGGCGCACGGCCAGGTGCCCCAACTGATGCCCTATCTTCATTTGCCGGTGCAGTCCGGATCCGATCGGATCCTGGAGGCGATGAATCGCAAGCATGACGCCGCGCTCTACCATCGGATTGTCGCGCAGCTGCGCGATCAGCGCCCCGACCTGGCGCTGTCGTCGGACTTTATCGTCGGCTTCCCGGGCGAGCGGGACGAGGACTTCGCGCAAACCCTGCAGTTGGTCACCAAGGTGGGCTTTGCTCAGGCCTACTCCTTCAAGTACAGCCCGCGCCCCGGGACCCCGGCGGCCGGCAGCGCCCAACAGGTCGACGAGGATGTCAAGTCGGCGCGGCTGAGCGCCCTGCAGCAATTGCTGAACGCCCAGCAGGAGGCGTTCAATCTCGGCTCCGTCGGTCAGCGGATGCCGGTGATCCTGGAGCGGCGCGGTAAATTCAGCGGGCAGTTGATTGGCCGCAGCCCCTGGATGCAGTCGGTGGTCGTCGACGCGCCGGCGCACCTGTTGGGAAGGCTGATCGAGGTGGACATCAACAGCGCGCACGCCAACTCACTGATCGGTCAGCTGGTCACCGAAGACAGGGATCACCTGGCCGCAAGCAGCCAAGACGGGACAACCGGCGCGCCCGACCGTCCCGCTCCTTCTCAATCTTCTCCGCATCGCAAGAGGGCCTGCGCTTGAGTAGCAAAGCGATTACGCTGACATTCGACGACAACCGGCTTCTTCCTCTGTTGTTTGGTGAGCATGATCGGAACTTGACGCGTTTGGAAAAACTGCTCGGCGTTTCCATGGCGTCCTTCGGCAATCAGGTGACGGTGGAGGGGCCTCAGGCGGCGCGGATCGCGGCGCAAGAAACCCTTGATGCCCTCTATCTGCGGCTGGAAAAGCAGTTGGAGGTGGGCGATGCTGAAATCGACGCTGCGGTCCGCCTGACGCTGGGCGCTGTTGAGCAACAGCATTCGCCACCGGCCGGAACGGACAGACAAACCAAGGCAAAAGGCGGCAAGGACAAGGGCCGAACCCGCAGGGACAAGAGCGCCGCCAAGGAAGGGTCCTTCGCGTCCCAGAGCACGGAGGGCACCGCCGACATCGCGGCGATGCACGCAAACTCCTCGGGGCTGGAAACGCGCAAGCGCAATCTTTTCCCCCGGTCGCCGCGTCAGGGCGCCTACATCAAGGCGCTGCTGGAAAAGGAACTGACCTTCGGCATCGGTCCCGCCGGCACCGGTAAAACCTATCTGGCGGTGGCGTCGGCGGTGACCCTGCTGCTCAAGGGCGAGATCGACCGTATCATCCTGTCCCGTCCGGCGGTTGAAGCGGGTGAGCGCCTGGGGTTCCTGCCGGGCGACCTGAAGGAAAAGATCGATCCCTATCTGCGCCCGCTCTATGATGCGCTGCATGATATGCTGCCGGGTGAGCAGGTCGCCAAGCGCCTGGAAAGCGGCGACATTGAAATCGCGCCCTTGGCCTTCATGCGCGGACGGACCCTGGCCAACTCCTACATCATTTTGGATGAAGCGCAGAACACCACCCCCACTCAGATGAAGATGTTTCTGACCCGCTTGGGAGAAAACAGCCGCATGGCGGTGACCGGCGACGTCAGCCAGGTCGATTTGCCGGTCGGTCAGCAATCCGGTCTGCGGGACGCGGTGCGCCTGCTGGCGGGGATCGATCAAATCGGCTTTGTCCAGTTCACCGCCTCCGATGTGGTGCGCCATCCGCTGGTGACCCGCATCGTGCGGGCTTATGACCGGCGGGACAATTCCGGCGGCAAGGAAGTTGATCTCTTCGAGAAGCTGGTTTCGGAGGTCGAGGAAGAGATAATCGGATGACAAGCGACGACAATGACAGGCCCCTGCTGGTCATCGATGTGGCGCTGGCGGAAGGTCCCTGGGCGGAAAAGCTGCCCGAGGCGCAGGAGTTGGCGCGCGATGTCGCCGCCCAGGTGCTGGAGGGCTTTGATGAAGGCGAGGCGTTCGAGGTCTCCCTGGTGTTGGCCGACGACGCGCTGCTGCAGCAGTTAAACCGGAATTATCGGCAAAAGGATCAGCCGACCAACGTGTTGTCCTTCTCGGCGGATATGCCGCGCCGCGCCGGCGAACCCCAGCTTCTGGGGGATGTGATCCTCAGCTATAGCACCTGCTGGCGCGAGGCGCAGGCGCAGGGCAAAAGCCTGGCGGATCACTTCACCCATCTGTTGGTGCATGGTCTGCTGCATCTCTTGGGTTTTGATCATGAAACCGAGGCGGAGGCGGTGGAGATGGAGTCGCTGGAGCGGGAAATTCTCGCCGACTTCGGCATCGCCGATCCCTACCGCGTCTCCCCGCCCGACGCCGATCCGTCCCAGGTTGCGGAATAACCAAGCCGCGGGCGCTGCGGCGGAACCCGATCGCGGGACAGAAACCGCACAGGCCCTATATAAAGAAGTACGCTGATTTTGATCAGAGACAGAAAGGTTGAGGAAAGCAGGATGAGCGACAGTGTCGCCGGCGGGGCGGGAACGCCAGCGGGCCGAACAACGGAAATCGCCAAAGGCGATGCCTTGGCCCCGCAAGATGGTTTGGAACCTCCGTCTAGTCAGCGCGGGCTGTTTGAACGCCTGCGCGGTCTGTTTGCCAAGCGCCCTGACGAAAGTCAGTTGCTGCGCGATACCTTTGAAGAGCTGATTGACGAGATCGACGAGACGCCGGAGGAAGCCGCCCGGCCGATCGGCGAAAACGAGCGCATCATGCTCTCCAATATTCTCCACCTTCGCCACCTCACCGCCTATGACGTCATGGTGCCAAGGGCCGACATTGTCGCCCTGGAAATCAACAGCAGCTATGACGATATGATTGCGGTCTTCAAGCAGGAGGGGCACAGCCGCTTGCCGGTTTACCGCGATACGTTGGACGAGGTGTTGGGCATGGTTCACATCAAGGATGTGGTTGCCTTCACCAAGCGCGCGAGCCATTTCTCCCTGTCCAGTCTGCTGCGTCCGGTGGAGGTGATTTCACCGTCCATGCGGGTTTTGGACCTGTTGTTGCAGATGCGGATCAAGCGAAACCACATGGTGCTGATCGTCGACGAGTTCGGCGGCATTGACGGGCTGATCACCATCGAGGACCTGGTCGAGGAGATTGTCGGCGAGATCGAGGATGAGCACGACGTGGGCGATGGTCCGGAAATGCGCTGGCGCAGCGACGGGACCCTGCTGGCGGATGCGCGCGTGTCGATCGCTGATTTCGAGGAGGCGGCCGGGCCGATCCTGACCCGCCAAGAGCGTGAAGAGGACGTTGACACCCTGGGCGGTTTTGTTTTTTCCTTGGCCGACCGGGTTCCGGCCCGTGGGGAATTGATTCCCCATGAACACAGCGGCGTGGTCTTTGAGGTGGTTCAGGCCGATCCGCGACGGGTCAAGCGCGTTCGTGTCCACCACCTTGCCACCAGCGCGGCGAAAGAGGCCTAGCCCTTCATTTGATATTCCGCTGGCGTTCCGGCGCATTGTCGCCGTCGCGTGACGGAATCCAATCCCCAACAGCAATAGGTAGAGTTCATGGCGAGCAGTGGTAAGTCGATGTCAGGGGCCAGCGCGCCGTCGGGTTCTTCTCTGCTGACCGCGGGCGCCAGCTTTGGCTCTGGCTCGGGCTCTAGTTCCGGGTCGGGATCGGGCGCCGGGCTGGCGCGGATCGCCGTGTGGCTCGGGGCGCTGGTTGGCTGGCGTCGCCTGGCGGTGGCGCTGGCGCTGGGTGGGTTGTCGGCCACCGCCTTCGCGCCGATTTATCTGCTGTTCCTGTTGCCGCCGGCCTTTGTCGGCCTGCTTTGGCTGTTGGCGGGCGCGGCGGACAAGCGTCGGGCCTTTCTGGTGGGGTGGGCCTTCGGCGCCGGGCATTTTCTGGTCGGTCTCTACTGGATCGGCATTGCCCTGACCGTGGACCTTGCCCGTTTCGGTTGGTTGCTGCCCTTTCCCACCCTCGGCCTGGCGCTGGCCCTGGGGATCTTCATCGGCCTGGTGACCTTGACCTTGCATCTGATCGGCTGGCGCGGCCGGGGCCAGGTGCTGCTGTTTGTCGCCCTCTGGTTGGCGGCGGAGTTCCTGCGCGGCACGCTGTTGACCGGCTTTCCCTGGAACCTGCTGGGGTCGGTCTGGAGCTTTTCCCCCTGGACCATGCAGTCGGTCGCCTGGATCGGCACCTGGGGTCTTGGCGCGGTCACCCTGCTGGCGGCCGCCTCGCCAGCGCTGTTGGTGGGGCGCGCCCGACCTGGGTTTGTGATCTTTTCCTGGCTTTTGCTGCTGGCGGTGCTGGCCGCAGGGGGGCTGCGACTCTATTTCGCACCCCCGATGGGCAGCCAGGTGGTGCCCGACGTGCAGCTGCGGTTGGTTCAGCCCTCCATTCCGCAGCAGGACAAATGGAAGCGCGAACTGCGCCGGGGCCACGTCCGCCGCCAGATGGAGCTAACGGTTCAGCCGGGGTTCGACAAGATCACCCATGTGATTTGGGCGGAGACGGCGGTGCCCTATTTCCTCAACCAGCAACCCGAATTGCAGCGCTCGCTGGCCCAGGTCGTGCCGCCCAATGGACGGCTGGTGGTGGGCGCGCCGACGCTTTTGCAGGGCGACCCGGCCAACCCGATCGATTCCGCCACCAATCCTGCGCCGCCGGCGGGTGACAGCAAGACGCTTTATAACTCGCTGTTTGTGCTCAACCGCCTGGGGGAGTTGGAGGCCCGTTACGACAAGCGCCATCTGGTGCCGTTTGGGGAGTACACGCCGTTTCGCTCGGTCTTGGGCTTCACCAAAATTACCCAGGGAAGCAGCGATTTTTCCTCGGGACAGGGCACGGGCGCGCTGTCGATCGCCGGTCTGCCGCTGGCGGCGGCGCTGATCTGCTACGAGGTCATCTTCCCCGGCAAGGTCGTGCCGCGCCAGGGACCTCGGCCCGGCTGGCTGCTGAACATCACCAACGACGCCTGGTTTGGTGAATCCTCCGGTCCCTATCAGCATTTCGCCGCGGCCCGGCTGCGGGCGGTGGAGGAAGGTCTGCCGCTGGTGCGAGTGGCCAACAATGGCATCTCGGCGATCGTCGATGGACGGGGCCGGGTGCTGGGCCGCCTGGAGCAGAACGAAATCGCGGTGCTGGATGGGCCCCTGCCGGTCAGCCTGCCGCCCACGCTGTTTTCCCGCCTGGGCGTGATGACGGTCTTTTTGATCCTGCTGCTGCTGCTTCCACCGGCGCTGTGGCTGCGTCGCGGCTGAGAGATCGTCGCGCAACTTCGGCGTTACCGGACGATGAAAACGCGACCATTCCGATCATTCCGGAAAGCGAAGGAAAATCTTTCCGTACATCATTAGGTAGTGGTGCTGAGGACTGAATTTTTCGGATAAGCGCAGGGAACTTGGGATTATTGCGACGTAATACAACGAAAAATTGCTGTTCGTAGTAAAACGAACAATTCTATCCCGAGTGGTGGGAACCTTTTGGTTGACGGCATACAAAAGTATGTAATAGCTATTCCCACCCGATTAGAGTCAAACTTATTGGATAGGACGCAATGGCACGGAGACGCAGCACCGCTTCCGGGCGCGCGGATGGCAAGCCAAACCCTGTCGACATCCACGTTGGATCACGGTTGCGCCAGCGTCGTACGCTGTTGGGTTTAAGCCAGCAGCGGCTGGGCGACGCGCTCGGCCTGACCTTTCAGCAGATTCAGAAGTACGAGCGGGGCGCCAACCGGGTTGGGGCCAGTCGACTATTTGACATCGCGCGGGTGCTGGATACCGACATCAACTATTTCTTCGCCGAGATGGCCGAGGCGGTGGCGGCGCGGTCGCCGCGGCAGCTCCTCAGTCTGGCGGAGGAGGATGAGCCCTTCCTGCACAATCCCGATCCGCTGGCCAAACGGGAGACGTTGGAACTGGCCAAAGCCTATCTTCGGATCACCGACCCCTCTACCCGCAAGCGCCTGTTCGAGCTGACCAAGGCGCTGGCGGATCACGACGACAACGACTGAGCCTCGCGACCGCCCGGCGCGACCGCGTTTCCCGACCGCATCTCCCGCTGCGCCTGAGCCGCGATCTTGGCGCCGCCGGCGCGGCTTTTCGCCGGCCCTGGCCCGGTGACAACGCCGCTATTTCGTCGCGGCAAGGACTTTGGTCGAAAGATGCCTTGCAGCGCTGGGTGCGAATCTGCAAATTAGCCCACCGAAATCCTGAATGGGAGCATTCAGGTTAGTTTCCCGAATCTTTCTGGTGCGACTCTTTGAGTTCCGCCAGCGGGGTGCTTTTACTTGAAAGAGGATAACGCGTTGAAAAACGGCAGCTACTTGTTCACCAGTGAGTCTGTGTCGGAGGGACACCCCGATAAGGTCTGTGATCGAATTTCAGACGCGATCGTTGATAGCTATTTAACCGAAGAGCCGGAAGCGCGGGTTGCTGTCGAAACGCTGGCCACCACCAACCGGATTGTGCTCGCCGGCGAGGTGCGTGGTC
The DNA here is from genome assembly GCA_963976695.1 of uncultured Rhodovibrionaceae bacterium. GTDB lineage: Bacteria > Pseudomonadota > Alphaproteobacteria > Kiloniellales > DSM-21159 > CAXBMB01. The sequence continues at coordinate 4,043 of CAXBMB010000057.1, read as the reverse complement.
CGCAAGGCATCATCGGAAAGATGGAGGAAATTGCGCGCGCCGCGGTCAAGGACATCGGCTACGAGCAAGAGGGGTTCCATTGGCGGGATATGGCGGTGCAGAACCACGTCCACGCCCAGTCCAGTGATATCGCCCAGGGGGTGGATGCCGCGGGCAACAAGGACGAAGGCGCCGGTGATCAAGGGATCATGTTCGGCTATGCCTGCGACGAGACCGAGCACCTGATGCCGGCGCCGATCAGCTTTTCCCACAGCATCCTGAAGTCGATCGCCGAAGCGCGGCATTCCGGCGCGGCCCCGCTGTTGCGCCCGGACTCGAAAAGCCAAGTGACGCTGCGCTATGAAAACGGCGCGCCGGTCGGCGCCACCTCGGTGGTGGTGTCCACGCAGCACAGCGAGGAGGCCAGCCAGGAAGAAATTCGCGAGATCGTCCGGACCCACGTGGTCAACTGCCTGCCGGAAGGCTGGATGTGCCCCGACGCGGAGCTCTACGTCAATCCGACCGGCCGGTTTGTCGTCGGCGGACCCGATGGCGACGCCGGGTTGACCGGCCGCAAGATTATCGTCGATACCTACGGCGGGGCCGCGCCACACGGCGGCGGCGCCTTTTCCGGCAAGGATCCGACAAAGGTTGACCGCTCGGCGGCCTATGCCGCCCGGTATCTGGCGAAGAATGTCGTGGCCGCCGGTTTGGCCGACAAATGCACCATTCAACTCGCCTATGCAATTGGCGTTTCCAAGCCGCTCAGCCTCTACATCGATACCGCCGGTACGGCAAAGGCCGATCTCGGCAAGCTGCCGGCCATCCTGCGGGAGATCATGGATCTTTCGCCAAGGGGCATTCGTCAGCACCTGAATCTCAACCGGCCAATCTATGCCCGCACGGCGGCCTATGGCCACTTTGGCCGACCCGCCGAGGACGACGGCGGCTTTTCCTGGGAAGCCCTGACGCTGGTCGACGATCTGAAGTCGGCTTTTTCGCTCTGATATAAGGCTGCGCGCCACCATGGGCGCTGAAAAACCAAAGATGATCAAGTTGCACGGCCGCCGGAAAGGGCGGCCGCTGCGCGCCGGGCTGCAGACCTTGGTGGAGGATCTGCTGCCCCGGCTCGCCGTCGCCCTGCCGGCAGCGGGGCAGGTACTTGATCTGGAGGCCCTTTTTGCGGAGTCGCCGTTCGCCGACAGGCCGCCGCCCACGGCCTATTGGTACGAGATCGGCTTCGGCGGCGGCGAGCATCTGGCCTGGCAGGCCGCGGCCAATCCCCAGGTTGGGCTGATCGGGGCGGAGATCTTCATCAACGGCATCGCCACGCTGCTGCGCGCGGCGCAGCAGCAGCGGCTCGGCAACGTCCGGGTGCTGCAGAACGACGCCCGCGAACTGCTGTCGCGGTTGCCGGACAACTGTCTGTCGCGGGTCTTCCTGTTGTTTCCCGATCCCTGGCCGAAAAAGCGCCACGCCGACCGTCGCTTCGTGCAGACCGAAAATCTCGACCAGTTGGCGCGGGTTATGAAGGATGACGCCGAGTTCCGCCTGGGCACGGACAACATGATTTATCTGCGTTGGTCCCTGCGGCTGTTTATCGACCACCCGGACTTTGAGTGGCTGGCGCAGGGGCCGGATGATTGGCGCCATCGGCCTGCCGACTGGCCACAGACCCGCTACGAGGCCAAGCAATTGGCGGGGGTGCCGAAATTCTTGCGCTTCCGCCGGTTGCCCAGAGCCCGGTCGGTTTAAACCGCGCGCGACGCCCGCCTTGTCCGCTGGTTAACGTGGCTGCTCGCCGGCGGCGCTATCGCCCCCGATGATCCGATCATCCGGTCCGCCCGCCCTGTCCAGCACGACAGCGCCCGGCGGGATCCGGCGACGTCAATCGGCGAGCCGTCGGTTCTGCGCCTTGGCCAGGCGCTCCATCCGCCTCAAGTCACAGGCTTCCAACTTCAACGCCGCCTCGACCCACAGTTCGGTGATGTTCTCCATCTCCGTCTTGCTCAGCGGGTTGATCATCTGGCGGGCCTTGTAGATGGCGCAGCGCGCCGCCTGGTTGCGCTGGTTCTGCTTGATGAACTGGTCGACGGCGGCGACCCCTTCGCCTGCTTCACAGAGCACATCCACCAGGCCCAGATCATACATTTCCTCGGCGCTGTAGACCTTGCCGGAAAAGATCAGCCGCTCGGCGGTCACGGTGTTGGCGCGCCGCGCGATCAGGCTGTAGGCGCCCATGCCGGGGAACAGATTGAACAGCACCTCGGGCAGGCCGAATTTGGCGTTCCGCTCGGCGATCACCACGTTGGCGCTGATGGCAGCCTCAAACCCCCCGCCCAGCGCGTCGCCCTGCACCAGGCAAATGGTTTGCACCGGCAGCTCCATGGCAACGGCATTGTTGTAGACCACATCGACACAGGCCAGGGCGTAGTCCAGCAGGCCGACCCGGTCGCGCGCGCGGATCAGCGCGGCAAACAGCGGCAGGTCACCGCCGAGGTTGAAAATGCCCGGTAGACGCGAAGCCCAAACCACATAGCGCAGGGCCGACTCGCCTTCCTGATCCTGGGCGTTGAGCAGGTCGGCGATCCGGCCTTGGAGATGGCGGCTTTCTTCGGCCAGCTGGCGGGTGACGCTGGGGCGCTCCTGCGGGTTCATGTAGGCCCAGAGCGCGCAGGCGGTGCGATCCAGGCGAACATCGACCGATCGGTAGCTCTGACTGGCGGCGACCCAGTGGTCGACCTGATTCTGGTAGCGAGGCTGGAAGCTGGGGTTGGCGTGAAGCAGCGAACGCGAGGCGCGGCCCTCCAGCGGAAGGGCGCGGTTGTCGGTAAACATATAGGTGGCCTTGGGGTCGCGTTGCACGCCATCCAAGAAAACGTCTTTTTGATCGCTCATCGCTTTATCTCCCCAACGAAATGCCTCAAAGTTGAGTCGATTAAACGCCGAAACGATCTTTCAGCCAAGTATTAAAGTTAAAAAAGGATTAATCACAAATTTTTCATTCATTGTATCTTGTACAAAATTAAACAAAATTTTACCAGTTGATTCATAATCGAGTCGGTCGACTGTTAACCATGATTTGATTTCTTGGAATCGCACCCCTACACTTGAAAAGGGAATTCGTCGTTGCCGTTTGACTCGCGCGGAATCGTTTCCGTTCGGAAAACACCTCGGCGGCGGGCGGGGGTTATTTTCGTTGATCAGGGCGTCGAGCAACCACGCAACGGCTTGTAATTCAAGGATTGTTCGTGCGCGTGCCAAAGTCGGATCTTTCGCCGGCGCGGGTCGCGCCGGCCCCTCCGTGCTGGCGACGCGCCGGTCCGCCGGTTTGGGCCGGAACGCCGTCAGGCGGCCGCGCCGTGGGCCAGCTCCCCAATAGGTGGTTGGTCCCTTTATTAAGAATTTCTTCAGTTATGGAAAATATCTTCATTGCCCTTCGAGAACGAAATCCGCCGCGCCGGCAGTTGATTTTTCGGCAAAGAAAATCGCGCTCGCCGTCGCCCGGATGGAAAAATCAGCCGGAAAATCGCGGCCGCTGGCGCAGGCAGGCGCACGTCTAGAGGGAAATTTGCGCTGTCGGGCCGGCCAGCGGGGCGGTTGGTCACGTCCTTGAACGACCAGACCCGGGAATGGACCTTAACTTCGCCGCCACGCGGTCCAACAACAGGCTGTCCAACAGAGCGAAAGTAACTCACGTCCAACGGTGACATGGTGACCGGCATGGTGACTGGCGATGATGGGGTCACTGCGCTGGGCCGGCGACACGGAGATACTGGAAACCGCGCCGACGATTGCGCTAGGCCTTCCCAAGGCGTGGACGGGCCACAATCAACTTGATAATGCCTTGGTGGACCAGCCGGCTTTCGACCAGTTCCAGGCCGGCGGCGGAAAGGTGCCGTTCGGTGTCCCGATCGAAGGCCGCGCCGTAGGCCCAACGCACCCATGGCGCCCAGAGGCGCATGATCGCCCGCCGGAATCGGCTCTCGGGGTATACATATTCAAGGATCCGGATCTCGCCGGTGGGCTTGCAGATGCGCGCCAACTCCTCCAGCGCCGGCTGT
>CAXBMB010000056.1:0-23934 GCA_963976695.1 uncultured Rhodovibrionaceae bacterium | reverse complement strand
ACTGCGGCGCAATCGGCGCGCCGGCGTGACGCGTCGTGTCGCGAAGGGCAGCCTGGCGGGGATAGGGCTTGCCTATGGGCGCACGTGCGCCAAAATAGCGGCAAGGATGTCGTCGGACCGGAAGCCGATCCGACTCTAAGGAAAAGTAAAGTGAGAGAGATGATGGACCAAGCCACGACGGAAAAACTGGAGGCGGCGGCCTTTCGGCGCTTGGTGGCGCATTTGCGCTCCCGCAACGACGTGCAGAATATCGATTTGATGAACCTCTCCGGGTTCTGCCGCAACTGCCTTAGCCGCTGGTATCAGGAAGCTGCCCAGGACGCCGGCGTCGATCTGGGCAAGGAAGAGGCGCGCGAGATCGTCTATGGCATGCCGTACGCCGATTGGCGGGACAAATACCAAAGCGAGGCGAGCGAGCAACAAAAAGCCGACTTTGCCAAGAGCCACCCCGACCATCGCTGACCGCCCGCGCTCCGCCGCCGAACCATCGGATCGCGCGGCGGCGGCGACAGGCGGTGGCGGCAACCGGCAATACGAAGAGGCGAAGGGGTGAGCCAAGCGACAGTGGTGTTTGCCTGGGAGTTGGGCCAGGGCTTCGGCCATGTGGCCCGACTCTTGCCGCTGGCGAAAGCCTTGCGCGGGCGTGGCTATCGCTGCGTCTTTGCCGTGTGTCTTCACGGGATGGTGGCCGATTTGCTGCGCGCCGCCGGGTTCGAGGTGCGGCAGGTCGCCAGTTCCCCCTTGGAATCGGCCTACCGGGGCCAGCAGATGGTGTCGTCCTACGGCGATATCTTGGAATTGCGCGGCTACGGCGACGCCGCGCGGCTGCGGGCGGCCCTGCGGCCCTGGGAGCAGATGCTCCAGCAGCAGCGGCCACGCCTGCTGGTCGCCGACTATGCGCCAACCGCGCAACTGGCGGCGCGCGGGCGCTGTCCGGTTGTCGCGGTCGGGGACTGGTTCTCCCTGCCGCCCCATGAGGCCGCCGTCTTTCCCTCCTTTCGCCCGACCGCGGCGCGCATCGCCGAGGCAAGCCTGCTGTCGGTGGTGAACGCGGAATTGGCGGCGCGCGGGCAGCCGGCTTTGACCCGGCTGCCGCAGTTGCTGCAGGCGCAGGGAAATTTCGTCGTCACGCTGCCGGAATTGGATTGTCACGGCGACGCCCGCCGGCATCCGGCGGTCGGGCCGCTGGAGGCCTTGCCGGCTCCGGTTTATCGGCAGCACCCGACCCAGGACTATTTCGCCTATCTCGGCCAGGAAAAAGCGCCGACGGCGAAAGTTCTGGACTTCCTGGCCGGTTCGAACCTGACCGGCGGCATTTTTCTGCGCGCCGGCGCGCCCGATCAGGTGGCCCACTGGCGGCGGCGCGGCCTGACCATCTTCACCGATCCGCAAGACTTGCCGGTTCGGGTCGCGGCGGCCCGCTGCGTCATCCATCATGGCGGCCTGGGCACGCTTCAAATGGTTCTGGCTTTGGGACGTCCGCAGCTGTTTGTTCCCAACCACATGGAACAGAAAGGCAACGCCCGGGCGGTCGGGCCGCTGAAAATCGGCGTCAGCATGGTATCCGACGGGATCTTCGAAGCCGCCCACCTGGGCAGCGCGATGGACTATTTGCTGGGGCGAGAGAGCTTTGCCAGCAAGGCCGCGACCTTGGCCGAGGAGATTGCCGGTCGCGACAACCAACAGGGGCTGACACGGGTGCTGTCCCGGATCGAAAAGCTGTGCGCCTAGCGCCGGATCGGTGCGCCGTTGACGGCTTCGGGCCGGTTAGAAGGGACGGGGGAAAGTCGGCAAAGCAACCGTTGCATTGCGGGGCGATCTCGCAGTAGGTTCGCCACCGTCTCCGCGCCGGCGCCAGAGCGATAGCTGCGCCGCGCCGGTGTTTGAGTCGGATCGGGTTAAGGGGCGTCACTTGGGGGCCGTCCAATCGTGGCCTCTGGCTCAAGGGACAGCTTCCAGATTTTTATGCAGCAAGGAGCATAAACGCATGAGCGATGTCACCGAAACCAACGATGTTGGCGGTGTTGCCGGGGAACGTCTGCGATCCTTCATCGAACGGATCGAGCGTTTGGAAGAAGAAAAAGCCGCGCTGGCCGCAGACGTGCGCGAGGTCTATGCCGAGGCGAAAGGTACCGGTTTCGACACCAAAATCATGCGCCAGATCATCAAGCTGCGGAAGATGGACGACAACGACCGTCAGGAGACGGAGTCCCTGCTGGATGTCTACAAGCACGCCCTGGGTATGGAATAGGCGTCCCCACGCCGAGCGGATAGGTCGCAAGGAGCTTGGATCGGCGCGTCCGTCGCGCCGCAAAGGCCGAAGAGGGCGACCTCGCGGCCTTTTTGCTTTTTCCGATCGGTCGGATGGTGGGGATTTCAGATGGCGGCGCGCCTGCGCGATAACCAAAAGAGTAGAGCGCGCTGCGTCGATGCGGTAGGGATCTAGGCTGTTGCCAACGACAAGGGGCTCTTGCGGCGGGTGTGCGGCGGGCTTCTTCCATCGCCAAGCGGAGAGAAACACGTCATGACAGCCGAGCCGGTCGCCGCGGTGCCGGGCCCCATAGCAGGCCCGGTGAAGTCCGGCCTGAACGTGCGGCAGCAAACCATCCTGCGACGCATCCAGGACCAGGGCTTTGCCACCATCGAGGACCTGGCGACCTGGCTTGACGTTTCGGCGCAGACCGTGCGGCGCGACATTATTCTGCTGCACGGCCTGCGGCTGGTTCAGCGCTTCCACGGCGGCGCGGGAACCCTGGGGCCCTTTGCCCTGGTCGAGCCGGAAATGACGGCGGCGGCGGCCGATGAACTGCGGCTCATCGCGCGCCGCGCCGCCGCCAAGGTCCCCGAGGGGGCGACGGTTTTCCTGGATGTCGGCACCAGCGTGGAGGCGGTGGCGCTGGAATTGGCCCACCGGCAGGGCCTGACCATCGTCACCAACAGCCTGAGAAGCGGCCAGCTGTTCGACCCCTCCAGCCATGAGGTTTTTGTCGCCGGCGGCCAGGTGCGCCCGTCTGATGGCGCCTTGGTGGGGGACCGAACCCTGGAGGTGGTGCGGCTGTTCCGTTTTGACGTTGCGGTCATCGGCTGTTCCGCGGTGGAAAAGGACGGTGCGGTGATGGATTTCGATTTTCAAAAAGTCGAGGTCAAGCGCGCGGCGATGGCCTGCGCCCGCGCCAGCTTGCTGGTGGCCAGTCAATCCAAGTTCAACCACTCGGCGCGGGTGCGGGTGGCTCAGCTCTCAGATTTTCAGGCGGTGATCAGCGGAACTGGGTAAGCGCCATAGCGCAAGAAGCGGATGGCCGGGGCCGAGGATTTGGCGCCATAAGCAAACCATCGCCTGGCGGTGTCCTCGCCGCCGTTGTTTTGCTGTTCCTTTTCCAAGGCCTTTCGATGTCGCAGACCTCCGCGCCGCAACTTGACCTTCGTGGTTGGGTTTTATTGATCAGCCTGGCGCTTATTTGGGCCGGGGCCTTTTACTTCACCGAAATCGCCCTGGAAGGCTACCGGCCTTTCACGCTGGTGCTGGGCCGGGTGGGGGTGGCGGCCGTGGCGCTGTTCGCCTGGATCAGTTTGCGCGGCAAGCGCCTGCCCGCCAGCCCAGGGATTTGGGGCGCCTTTCTGGTGATGGGGGCGCTGAACAATCTGCTGCCCTTTTCGCTGATCGTTTGGGGGCAGACCTTAATCGAAGCGGGCGTGGCGTCGATTCTCAATGCCACCACGCCGATTTTCGCGGTTCTGCTGGCGCATTTTTTGACGGCAAATGAACGGCTTTCGCCGCGGCGTTTTCTCGGCGTGCTGCTAGGTTTTTTCGGGGTCGTGGTGCTGTTGGCCGGTCCGCGCTTGCTGGATGTCGGCGGCCGGGATCTGGGCGGCGGCGTGACGAGCGGTTTGCCGCGCATCGGCGCGTCAACGCTTGACGGCTGGCTGTTCCTGTTGGCCCACCTGGCGGTGCTGGGGGCGGCGTTCAGCTATGCTTCGGCATCGATTTTCGGCCGTCGCTTTCACCGGCTGGATACCGAAGTTGCGGCCTGCGGCATGTTGGTGGCCTCGACCAGTTTGGCCTTGCCGCTGGCCTTCTTGATCGAGTCGCCCTTGTCGAGTCGTCCCGGTCTGATCGCCAGCCTGGCGGTGGTGGCGACCGGTTTGCTGGGCACGGCGGTTGCCTACCTGATTTACTTTTCCCTGTTGCGGCGGGCAGGCTCCACCAACACCATGCTGGTCACCTTCCTTATCCCGCCGGGGGCCCTGCTGTTGGGTATTTTCCTGCTCGACGAAAAGCCCGCTGTCACCGCCTGGATCGGCATGGGCCTGATTTTCCTTGGGCTGCTGGTGATCGACGGGCGCCTGTTCCGGCGGCGCAGGTTGGCTGGCGCGTGATTGCTCAGCGCGCCAGCCTTTTCCGGTCAGCTCACGACGGGGCGGCGCCAAAGATCAGCAACAGATCCTTGGCGTCGACCTGCTGCCCGGCGGTGACCAGCAGATCGGCGACCTTGCCGTCGCGCTCGGCGTGGAGCACCGTTTCCATCTTCATCGCTTCCAAGGTGAGCAGGACGTCACCGGCCTTAACCGACTGACCGGCCTGCACCGCCACGGTGGAAATCATCCCCGGCATGGGCGCGCCGAGATGGTCCGGGTTGGCGTCCTCGGCCTTGCGGGCGCTGGGCGCCTGGCTCGCCATCTCGCGGTGCGCGACCCGCACCATGCGGGGCTGCCCGTTCAGCTCGAAGAACACCTCCACCGTGCCGTTTTCCTGCGGCTCGCCGATCGCCAAGCAGCGCAGGGCCAGGGTCTTGCCCTTTTCCAGCTCGATGGCGGTCTCCTGTCCGGGCTGAATGCCGTAGAAGAAGATCGGCGTGGGCAGCAGCGATACCGGTCCATTTTCTCGCCGAAACGCGGCGTAGTCCTGAAAGACCTTCGGGTACATCAGCGCGCTGGCGAAGTCCCACTCGTCCAGGCCGCGTCCGGCCTTCTTTTCCGCCGCCGCTTTTTCCGCCGCCAGGTCGGCGGGCGGCAGATGCAGGCCGGGACGGCCTTCAATGGGTTTCTCACCCTTCAGGACTTTGCGCTGCAAGGCCGGAGGGAACCCGCCTTCGGGCCGGCCCAAATCGCCGCGAAACAGCGAAACCACCGATTCCGGAATGGTGATGTCCTTGTCCGGGTTCAACAGGTCCTCGACGGTTTGCCCGGCCGACACCAGCGACAAGGCCATGTCGCCGACCACTTTCGATGTCGGCGTAACCTTGACGATGTCGCCAAAGGCCTGGTTGACCTCGGCATAGGCCCGCGCCACCTCGTGCCAGCGTTGTTCCAGGCCCAGGCTGCGCGCCTGTTCCTTCAGGTTGGTGAACTGGCCGCCGGGCATTTCGTGCAGATAGACTTCGCTGGCGCCGGCCCGGGTGTCGCTTTCAAAGGCCCGGTACTGCAGGCGCACGCCCTCCCAATAGTCGGAGAAGGCGCGAATGGTGGCCGGATCCAGGCCGCTGTCGCGCGGGCCGCCTTTCAAGGCTTCGACCAACGAACCCAGATTGGGCTGGCTGGTGAGGCCGGAAAAGGAGTCCATCGCCGCGTCGATGGCGTCGACCCCTTCTTCCACCGCCGCCAGCAACGAGGCGGCGGCAATGCCGGACGTGTCATGCATGTGCAGGTGAATGGGCAGGGAAACTTCCTGCTTGAGGGCGCGGATCAACTCGCGCGCGGCTCGGGGTTTCAACAGCCCGGCCATATCCTTGATCCCCAGGATATGCGCGCCCGCGGCCTCCAGTTCACGCGCCATCTTGAGGTAATAGTTGAGATCATAGCGGGCGCGGGCCGGGTCGTGGATGTCGCCGGTGTAGCAAATGGCGGCTTCGCAAAGCTTGCCGCTTTCCTGGACCGCGTCCAATGCAACCCGCATGTTCTCGACCCAATTGAGGGAATCGAACACCCGGAACAGATCCACCCCGCCTTGCGCGGCCTTGGCGACGAAATGCTGGACCACGTTGTCGGGATAGTTGGTGTAGCCGACCGCGTTGGAGGAGCGCAGCAGCATCTGCAGCAGGACATTGGGCACCGCTTCGCGCAGGCGCGCCAGGCGCTCCCAGGGGTCTTCATGCAGGAAGCGCAGCGCCACGTCGAAGGTCGCGCCGCCCCAGCACTCCAGACTGAAAAGCTGCGGCAGGGCGCGGGCATAGGCGGGGGCAACCTGCAACATGTCATAGGAGCGCAGCCGGGTGGCCAGCAGCGACTGGTGGGCGTCGCGCATGGTGGTGTCGGTGAACAGCACCTGGTTTTGCGCCTTCATCCAGTCGGCCAGCCCCTTGGGGCCCAATTCCGCCAGCCGGTCCCGGCTGCCCTTCGGGGGACGCTCGGTCAAGGCCACGGGGGGCAAGAGCGGCGACGGCGCTTGCCGGGGTGTTTCCCGGCCCTTGACCTCGGCGTTGCCGTTGATGGTCACGTCGGCGATGTAGCGAAGCAGGCGCGTGGCCCGATCCCGACGCCGGGTAAACTTGAACAGCTCGGGGGTTTCGTCGATGAACTTGGTGGTGTAGGTGGCGGTGCGGAAGGTCGGGTGATTGATCAGCCCCTCGACGAAGGTCAGGTTGGTCGCGACGCCGCGAATCCGAAATTCGCGAAGCGCCCGATCCATCCGTCGAATCGCTTCTTCCGGCGTCGGCGCCCAGGCGGTGACCTTTTCCAGCATGGAATCGTAGTAGCGGGTGATCACCGCCCCGGAATAGGCGGTGCCGCCGTCCAATCGGATGCCGAATCCGGTGGCGCCGCGATAGGCGGTGATGCGGCCGTAGTCGGGCACGAAATTGGCTTCCGGGTCTTCCGTGGTGATGCGGCACTGCAGGGCGTGGCCGTCGTGGCGAATGGCGTCCTGCGACGGGACGCCCGAGGCCAGGGGGCCCTCAAGCTGGCCGATCTTCGCGCCGGCGGCGATGCAGATCTGCGCTTTTACGATGTCGATGCCGGTGATTTCCTCGGTCACCGTATGTTCCACCTGGATGCGAGGATTGACTTCGATGAAGAAGAACTTTCCGCTGTCGACGTCCATCAAGAACTCGACCGTGCCGGCATTTTCATAGTCGGCGGCGCGCACCAAGGTGAGGGCGGACTGGCAGATCGCCTGGCGGGCGTTCTCATCCAGATAGGGGGCCGGGGCCCGCTCGACGATTTTCTGGTTGCGCCGCTGGACCGAGCAGTCCCGCTCGAACAGATGAACCAGTTGGCCGTGGCGATCACCCAGCACCTGAACTTCTACATGGCGGGCGCGGCGGATCAGTTTTTCCAGGTAGACTTCGCCGTTGCCGAAGGCCGCCTCAGCTTCGCGCCGACCGGCGGTGACCTCGCTTAGAAGCTGGTCTTCCGACTCGATGGCCCGCATGCCGCGGCCGCCGCCGCCCCAACTCGCTTTCAACATCAACGGATAGCCGACCTGGGCCGCCTGGCGCTTAATCTGCGCGTCGTCGTGGCCGAGCGGACCGGTGGCCGGCACCACCGGCACCCCGACCTGTTCGGCCAGTTGGCGGGCTGATACCTTGTTGCCCAGGCGGCGCATGGTCTCTGGGCTCGGCCCGATGAAGGCGATGCCGGCGGCCGCGCAGGCATCGGCAAACTCCGGGTTCTCCGACAGGAAGCCATAGCCGGGGTGGATGGCGTCGACCTTGGCCAGCTTGGCGACGCGCAGCACTTCGTCAATCGAAAGGTATGCCTGGACCGGCCCCAAGTCCGCGCCGACCTGATAGCTTTCGTCGGCCTTGAAGCGGTGCAGGGAGAGTTTGTCTTCGTTTGAGTAGATGGCCGCGGTCTGGAGGCCAAGTTCGTTGGCCGCGCGCAGAACGCGAATGGCAATTTCGCCGCGGTTGGCGACAAGCAGACGTTTGAACATACCGCTAGCGGAGCTCCCTTTACAGATCACACTCTAAAAAGAGTCACCTCTCCCCACCGCGGTTGGCCACCACAATTCGAGGCGCGTCCTTTTTTGCCGTTCCGCTTGTTCTTGCGTCCGGTTGATCCGGTTTCTCAAGGCTGAAACAGCAAAGGCGCGGTCTGAGGGAAAGGGACTCTCGTCCATGATCCGGCGCTCCCGCGTTCACCGAATCGCGCGGTATTATCACTTCCGATCGGGAATGTCGATTTTCTTTGATCAAACTTTTGTTTTATTGGCTTGGCGATTCGGCTCGACCGCCCGACGCCGCGCCGAAGTCTAGACACACGAAAACGCGGCCCAAAATAGGGACCGCGTTTTAACGTGGCTTGTCGAGGTCTATGGGGGCGCCGGGCCGGCTGGCCCGCGATCCCCGCAGAAAAGTCTAGTAGCCTTCGCGCTCCAGGCGCTTGCGCAGAAGCTTGCGATGACGGCGCAAGGCTTCGGCCTGCTCACGCTTCTTGCGTTCGGAAGGCTTCTCGAAATGACGACGCAGTTTCATCTCACGGAAGACACCCTCGCGCTGCAGCTTCTTTTTCAGCGCGCGCAGGGCTTGATCGACGTTATTATCGCGGACGTGAACTTGCACGGGCGCTCGAACTCCTCTTACTCAACAAGCCAGTTTTTAACGAGACAACACTCCGTCGGGTCGGATCGAGCCACGAAGCGGTCACCAGCTAACAAATGTTTATGTAGCTGCACGAAAAGGTCCGCGCAGATTGTCGGCTTAGATACCACGTTGTTCAGCGTCTGTATAGGCCCGCCCCTAGATTCAACCGTCTTGCTCATGTAAAGACAGGCTGAGGCGAAAGGCGACTTTTCCGCTGATCGTGTGGGCTACATATAGCGGCGGCCTGGGCAAGGCAAGGACTCTTTTTTGCCCGGCCACCCAAAGGCAGGAAGGACGGGCATGGCTATTTTAAAGATCGCCCGAATGGGGCACCCAATCTTGCGTCAGGCCGCGCAACTGGTCGCCGACCCAACCGCGCCGGAGATCCGTCGATTGGTCGAAGACATGATCGAAACCATGGACGATGCGCCGGGCACCGGACTGGCCGCGCCGCAGGTCCATGTCCCCCTGCGGGTGGTGGTTTTCTTTGTCACGGCGGCGCGGGCCGCCCGAGAAGCGGACCGGGAGGGCGGACAAGACGAGACAGACCAGTCCGCCACCCATTGGACCCCCGCCGCGGACCCGGCGCGCGAAGAAAATCAGGGCGAGGGCGTGGGGCTGACGGTTTTGATCAATCCGGTGATCGAACCCCTGGGCGTGGAAAAGACCCTGGCCTGGGAAGGCTGCCTTTCCCTGCCGGGTCTGTTGGGTGAGGTGCCCCGCTACCACGCCATTCGCTATCGGGCGTTGGGGCTGGACGGTCAGGAAATTCGGCGCGAGGCCACTGGCTTTCATGCCCGGGTGGTGCAGCACGAATGTGATCACCTCAATGGGATTGTCTATCCGCAACGCATGACTGATCTGTCCCGTCTGATCTTCACCTCGGAAATGCACCACGCGGAAATGCACCATCCAGATCGGGCCTGATGCGTGCTCCGTGCCGGTGAGGTCAGGGCCTCCCCGCGCGAACGGCGCTTCCTGTACGGCGGTCGAATCGGCTTGGGCGAATTGGCCGGAAGCGGGATCAAAGAGGGCTGGGAAAAGCTGGGTAAGATGATATTCTGACCGGTAGGTTTCCCGCCCCGCCCGGCGCGCCCAGTCCGGCGCGCACCCCCGGGGAAGCCGCAGCCGTGCAAAGGAAGCGCCATGTCACTGGATCAGGATCGCCAAGCCCTACTGCAAGCCGCCTTGGCGCATGTGCCCTTTGATGGCTGGAACGCCGTGGCGTTGCGCGCCGGCGCCGATGATCTGGGCTGGTCGCCGGCGCGGGCGATGAACGCGTTTCCCGGCGGCGCGCGCGACCTGATGGAGTTCTTCAGTGAGCAAATGGATCTGGCCATGCTGCAGGCCTTGGAAAGGGAGAACCTGGAGTCACGGCGGGTGCGCGACAGGATCGCCCTGGCGGTGCGCCGCCGCTTGGAGCTGCTGACCCCCCACCGTGAAGCCGCTGGCCGGGGACTGTCCTATCTTGCGTTGCCGTTCAACGCGCCGCTGGCGGCCCGCCTGGCCTGGCGCACGGTGGATGCCATCTGGTACGCCGCCGGCGACCAGTCCACGGACTATAACTACTACAGCAAGCGCACGCTGTTGTTGGGGGTCTATTCCTCGACCTTGCTGTGCTGGATGAGCGACAATAGCGAGGACAGCGCCGTGACCTGGGCCTTCCTGGAGCGCCGAATCGATGAAGTGCTGACGGTCGGCGCGCGGGTCGGCAAAGGGATGAAAAGCCTGCTCGATCTGCCCGACCGGCTGTGCCAGCCCAACAGCGATCTTCGCCGCCGCCTCAGCCGCAGTCCGCTGGCGCGATCGCCCGGCGGCGCGCGCCGCGGCTTGCGCCGCTAACCGGCGCGCAGCACCGGATCAATTGAGAAAGCGGCGCTAATCACGGCTCCGGTCGCGGTCCCTGCGGGGCAGCAGTTTGTTGATGTGGCCCATCTTGCGGCCGGGGCGGGCTTCGGCCTTGCCATAGAGATGCAATTTCGCGCTCGGGTCGGACAGAATCTCGCGCCAACCCTCGGCCTCCGCGCCGATCAGGTTTTTCATCACCGCATCGCTATGTCGCTCGGTGGAGCCGAGCGGCAGTCCGGCCACGGCGCGGACGAACTGCTCGAATTGGCTGGTGTTGCAGGCGTCCATGGTCCAGTGGCCGGAGTTGTGCGGCCGCGGCGCCAGTTCGTTGACCAGAACCTCTTCGTCCGCGGTCACGAACATTTCCACGCCGATCAGACCGACCAAATCCAGCGCCTCGGCAATCCGGCGGGCAATGCCCTCGGCCCGGTCGGCGGCGTGACTGGAAATGCGGGCCGGCGCGATGGTTTGATCCAGGATGTGGCTGCGGTGCTGGTTTTCCACCGGCAGGTAGTTGGCCATCGACCCGTCCAGCCCCCGGGCGATCACCACCGAAATCTCCATGGTGAAGTCGATGAAGCCTTCGAGGATGCCGGTCGCCGTTGGCGCGTGCCCGGCCATGGTGGCCCAGGCGGCCGCCACGTCGCTGTCCGGCTTGACCATGACCTGGCCTTTGCCGTCATAGCCGAACTCAGCGCTTTTTAGCACTGCCGGCCCCTTCATGTCGCGAAGCGCGCGGGTCAGGGCTTTCGGGTCGCTTACCTCTGTGTAGCGGGTGGTGGGAACCTTGATGGACGCCAGAAAATCTTTTTCGCGCAAGCGGTTCTGACAGATATGCAGCACCTTGGGGTCGGGGCGCACCGCCACCAGTTGCGAGAGGATTTCGCCACAGCGCGCGGGGACGTTTTCAAATTCGAAGGTCACCACGTCGACCTGGCCGGCAAAGCGGGTGAGCGCTTCTTCGTCCGCATAGTCGGCCACGGTAATCAAGTCGGTGACCTGGCTGGCCGGGCCATGGGCTTCCGGGCAGAAGATGTGGCTGCGGTAGCCCAGATTGGCCGCCGCCAGGGCCGTCATCCGGCCCAGTTGCCCGCCGCCCAGGATGCCGATCGTCGCGCCGGGGGGCAGTGGTTTTTGCGGCTGGTCAGACATGGGCGGTGCGGTCCTCGACCGGCGCTTGGGCAACCGCGGTGGTCTGGGCAAGGCGCAGCGCATCGAGTCGTTCGGCAAGCCCCTGGTCGTTCAGCGCCAGCACGGCGGCGGCCAGCAGGGCGGCGTTCTTCGCCCCTGCGTCGCCGATAGCCAGGGTGCCGACCGGGATGCCGGCGGGCATTTGTACGATCGAGAGCAGTGAGTCCTGGCCGCTGAGCGCGCGGCTTTGAATCGGAACGCCAAACACCGGCAAGGGCGTCATCGCGGCGGTCATGCCCGGCAGGTGGGCCGCGCCTCCGGCGCCGGCGATGATGATTTTCAATCCTCGCTGCCTGGCGTTCTTGGCGTAGTCGTACAGCCGATCGGGCGTGCGGTGCGCCGAGACGATCTTGCTTTCGTAGGCCACCCCCAGGTCACCCAGAACGGCGGCGGCAAGACGCATGGTGGGCCAATCGGATTGACTGCCCATGATAATGCCGACGAGAGGCTGCTCAGCCATAATTTGTAATGCTCCCCTGGGGTTCACTTTCTAAATATCGCATCATCGCTCGATGGGTCCGATCCACAAGCAACCCAGCAACCGCCGGATCGGATGGCCCAAGTCCTATACGGCCCAGCCGCTGATGGCCCAGGCCAAGCGGCGCAGGGGGTCGGCTTGCTTGCCGCGCCACCCATCCATCAGGAGCCCCGCCCCGCGGTCCAGACCAGGGCCTTCCCCGGCAAGACGCCCTCGGTCTGATCCTGGGTCAAGAAGGCTTTGTCCGGCGGACATTATCAAGGCGGAGGGGGGAACACACAAGCCCGGCGGGGCCGCGCCGCCCGGGTAACAGCAATGGCCGTGGGTTATGGAGAATCAATGTCTAGTTGTTGCGAACGAAGCGTTGATGGTGCGGGCGGGAAGTTTTAACAACTGGAAGGTGGTTTCCATCCGCCATGGCGCCGCATAATATCTTGAAATATATTTCACTTTTATTTACTTCTCCATTCTATTATTTATGGCTCGCCAATGAGTCTTTTCGCGTGGGTTGTACAACGGTGCGAATGCGCTGTGGCGAGACGAGTTTGTTTAAGTACGAATAATTTATCACAAAGTCTTTGAATTGAATTTTTGGCGAAGGAGCGGCGGGTCGAGATGAGGTGGCACGCGAGCGAGCGAGGGCGGAAATGAAGATCAGTCGTCCGACAGGATCGCGCCCAACTGCGAGCACGGCCAGGGCCTCGGCTTTGGGGGCGTCGTCGGCGTCCGGGGCGACGGGCGCAACATCGGCGCTGACCGGCGCCGCGCCGCTTGACAGCGCGTCGATCATGGGGATTCCCGAAGCTGATCTGACCTCACCCATTCGCGCGGCGCTTGGCCAGTTGATGAGTGAAGTGCAGAATTTGCGCCAGGAACTTGGCCGCGCCAAAAAACGCATCGCCTTTTTGGAAGAACTGTCGGATCGGGATCCGCTCGTTCCGGTGCTTAACCGGCGCGCCTTTGTCCGCGAGCTGTCCCGGTTCATGGCCTTTGCCGAGCGCTACGGCGTCACCGGCAGTGTGATCTATTTTGACGTCAACGGCATGAAGGGTCTGAACGACACCCTGGGTCATCCCGCCGGCGACGCGGCGCTGACTCACGTCACCAACCTGTTGATGGCGTCGGTGCGGGAGTCGGATATCGTCGGGCGTCTTGGCGGCGATGAGTTCGCGGTCATTCTCGCCCAGGCCGATAAAAGCGTTGCGGCGACGAAGGCGCAGGAACTGGCCGACCGTATCGCCAACAGCTCCTTCGAGTTCGAAGGGTATTCAATTACCGTGATGGTGTCGTTTGGCGTCTGCTGTTTTACCGGCTCGGAAAGTGTTGATGCGGCCTTGGACGCTGCCGACCGGGCAATGTATGAGCACAAGCGCACAAGCGCCGCGCAGGTAAGAATTGAACCCGCCAGCCCGGCTGGCCAGGCCGGTAAGAGCGATGAACCTATGGCGACCAGCAAGCCGATCACTCCTTCTCCGTCCGATTTGGCGTTGCCGCTGTTGCCGCCATCTGCGGAACTGCCTTGTGGCGCCGACCTTGGTCCGACGTCACCGCCGTCGGTCGTCGGGCAGGTGATGCCGGCCGGGCAGATCTTGGCGTCCGGCGGCGTTTT
The DNA here is from genome assembly GCA_963976695.1 of uncultured Rhodovibrionaceae bacterium. GTDB lineage: Bacteria > Pseudomonadota > Alphaproteobacteria > Kiloniellales > DSM-21159 > CAXBMB01. The sequence goes on along the minus strand of CAXBMB010000056.1, from coordinate 10,289 downwards.
GGGCATGACGGAAGACGCGCAGCCCACCGACGAGACCGATGACAGGTCGGTGCTTGATCTCGACCCGTCCGGGCTGCCCCGGTTGCGCTCCGACAGCTGACCGGCGTCGCCCTCGCAGGCGTCGCCCCCGCCGGATTCAGTCGCCCGGCGGCGTCCGAACTACCCGCGCGCGTTTCAGGCGTTGATTCAGGCGATGATGTCGGGAATCAACATATCTTCCAGCGAGATCATTTGATCCTTCAGCACCAGCTTGCGCTTTTTCAGGCGCTGGAGTTGCAGTTGGTTGAACGGGCCGCTTTCGGCCAACTGGGCGATCACATCGTCCAGGTCCCGGTGCTCTGATCGCAAGTGCTCCAGTTTTGTCAGGATTACTTGCTGCCGCTCCTCGAGGCTTGGATCGTCGACGCTCATAGAAACCTTACCTAAACTTGAGGGAGCAATAACCGGCACAGCCTGGACCGAGACCGGTCAAAGCTGTGGCAGTATAGCGCGTTCTTTATGTGCCTGTGTAGCCTGTCGCGCCCCAATCGCGGTGGAAAGAGGGGACGTTGGGTCGCCGGCTGAGCGGGCGCTTGAAAATAGAGGATTTGTTGCTGGATTGACAAGGTAAAGTCGCGGTCTTGCCGGGTCTTGCGGCTCTCTCTTGCTTGGCGCGCGGAACTGGAAGAGCTAGAGTGGGCTCGAGGGAGAAAGCAGCGCCGGGCGCTCCAACTCTGTCATCACGCACCTCGGTCGTCACGCACCCTCCAATCGGTTGATCAGCGGCGGGGTCGCGATTGAAACGGGATCCCGCCGCGAGGCCACCCGAGCCGATCCGGCTCGAACAGTGAGACTGTTGATGAAACCGCCGCGCAACGCGGGTCGAAAGAAGAAAAATCATGAAGCGAATAGGCTTGTTGACGTCCGGTGGCGACTGCGCCGGGTTAAACGCGGTGCTGCGCGCGGTTGTTCACCGGGCCATTGAAGGGCTGGGCTGGGAGGTGCTGGGCGTGCGCAAAGGCACCGCCGGTCTGCTGGCCGATCCGCCCGAAGTCGAACTTTTGAACCTTTCGCTTTTTGACGGCTTTCTGCTGCGTCAAGGCGGCACCATTCTCGGGACCACGAACAAGGGCGACCCCTTTGACTATCCGATGCCCGACGGCCAGCGCCAGGACCGCTCGCGGGAGGTCGCCGCGAGCCTGAAGGGTTTGGCGATCGACGCTTTGATCGGGATTGGCGGCGACGGCAGCCTGGATATCTTGCAACGGCTCTGCGCCCTTGCCGAGCTGCCGCTGATCGGCATTCCCAAAACCATCGACAATGATGTGGTGGCAACCGAGATCGCCGTCGGCCACGCCACCGCCGTTACCGAGGCGGTTCACGCGCTGGACAACCTCCAGCCCACCGCCGCCAGCCATGATCGGATCATGCTGCTGGAGGTGATGGGGCGAGACGCCGGGCATCTGGCGCTTTCCGCCGGTATTGCCGGCGGCGCCGATGTAATCCTAATTCCGGAAATTCCCTACCGCTTCGACAAGGTGGCGGCAAAGATCGAAAGCCTGCGCCGACGGGGGCGCAACTTTGCCCTGGTGGTGGTGGCCGAGGCGGTGCTGCGCGAAGACGGTCAGGCGGTTTTTCAGCCGCACAGCGGTGGGCGCTCGACCTACGGCGGAATCGGGCACTATGTGGGCGAGCGGCTGTCGCAAGCCACCGGGGCGGACATCCGGGTGACGGTGTTGGGCCATGTGCAGCGTGGCGGGACGCCCACGGCGAACGACCGGCTGGTGGCGTCGGCTTTCGGCGTTCACGCCGTTGACCTGATCGCCCGGGGGGCGACCAACCGGGTGGTTGTCTGGCAGGGGCGTGACGTGGGGTCGGTGCCGCTCGCCGAGGTGGTCGGGCGGCCGCAGCTGGTGGACCCGGACGGTTCGCTGGTGGCGACGGCCAGGGGGCTGGGTATTTGTCTGGGAGATCGCTAGTGGCCGAGCTTCCGGTCGATGTCAGCCAACCGCCGGCGCAAGGCAATCTCTTCTGGGCCTTTTCACAGGCCTTTTATCGCCTGCCCGATGTGGCGGCGGCCTGTCTGGCGCTGCAGGATCACCGCCAGGTCGACGTGAACCTGTTGCTCTATTGTCTTTGGCGCGGGCAACGGGGGGAAACCCTGACCGGCGACGACCTGGCGCGCCTGCTCCCTGCGGTGGCGGACTGGCAGCATCAGGTGGTTCGGCCGCTGCGGACGGCGCGGCGGTGGCTGAAAACCCAATCCCTATTGCCGGAGGAACGCGAAGGCGGCTTGCGCCAGGCCCTCAAGCAGCAGGAGCTGGCGGCGGAAAAGCGCGAGCAGGATATTCTCTTTGCCTGCCTGCCGCTGCCGCTCGCCGATCCGGCGCGCTACCCGCAAGGCCGTCAAGCGGCCAAAACAAACTGTCGGGCCTATCTCTCGATCCTGGCCGCGCCGGCTTCCGCACAGGTTGCCCGGGCCGGACCGGACGCGGCGGCGCTGGCCCTGCTGCTCGACCGTCTCTTTCCCGATCAGCGCTAACCGTGTGATCCGGCTCTGGCCGAGCTTGGCTGGCGGTTATCTTGCCGTGTCGCGCCAGCGGCTGACCAGCGGGCTGTCGAATTCGAACAGGTCCAGCACCCGGCCAACCGATTGGTTCACCAGGTCGTCGATGCTTTCGGGGCTGTTGTAGAAGGCCGGCACCGGCGGCGCGATGATCGCCCCCAACTCCGAAAGCGCCAGCATGTTGCGCAGATGACCGCTGTGCAGCGGGGTTTCGCGCACCATCAGCACCAGGCGCCGCCGCTCCTTTAGGATCACGTCGGCCGCCCGGGTCAGCAGGCTGGAGGTCACGCCGCTGGAAATTTCCGACAGCGAGCGGATCGAACAGGGCGCGACGATCATGCCCAGGGTTTTGAACGAGCCACTCGAAATCGCCGCGCCGATGTCTCCGGCCGGATAGACCACATCGGCCAGGGCCTGCACCTGGCGCACCTTCAAGTCGCTCTCATAGGCCAGGGTTACCTCGGCCGATCTGCTTATCACCAGGTGAGACTCAACCGGTAGATCCCGCAAGGCTTCCAGCAAGCGGATGCCATAAATCACACCGCTGGCGCCGGTTATGCCGACAATGAGACGGTTGGTCGCGGCCATGATCGCTCCTTTTCAAATGACGCGCCATTGTAATGACTTTCTAGGTTTCCTAAATGAATTTTTACCCAAGGAAATCTTCTAGCTATCACTTGGCCTTTGCTGTCAGATAAGCGTAACATTAGAGCGTACTTAAACAGGAATGGAGATGAGTCCAATGAGCATGCAGGACCACATCGTAGCTCTCAAGCAGAAGCACGCCACCCTGGATAGCGCCCTTGAGCGAGAGAACCTACGTCCGCACCCCGACGAAGTTGTGATCCACGATCTCAAGCGCGAAAAACTAAAAATCAAGGATGAAATCGCGAACCTGTCCGAGGCCGCCGTCGGGTCGCACTAGACTCGGATCGGGTTGGATAAAGTTACCAGGCGATCCTGTTTAACCCGTGGCGCCGCCTCTGATCCTCTGATTGACCGGCGAGTCGCGAGAAAAATCCAGCGCTGCGTTCCAAGCAACGCTTGGCAAGGGAAAAGAAAAAAGCCGGCGTCCCGTTTGGGCGCCGGTTTGTTGTTGGTGCGGCGCTGGAGGCTGGGCCCCCGAAGACCAGGCCCCCGAAGACCAGGCCGCCGAAGGCCAGGCCGATGACGACAGCGCCGGAAAGAGTCGGTCATGTGTAGGCGTTAGGAATTATTGGCAGGATACCGGAAGTATTTCCCTGGAGCATAATCGACCGATCCGGCTCGCGACAGCGCCCCGGGGCGATCACCGGCCACCGCGCCCCGGCGACAGCCCCCCCGTCGGGCCGGCGCGCAGCAGGCCGTCAGTTCGGGGGCAGGCAGGCTAAAACTTCTCGCGCAGGAGGTATTTTTGTATCTTGCCGGTCGAGGTCTTTGGGAGGTCGCCAAAAATCACCGTGCGCGGGCATTTGAAGTGCGCGAGATTTTCCCGGCAGAAGGCTAGGATCTCCGCCTCGCTCACGGTTTTGCCGGCTTTCAGCTCGATAAAGGCGCAGGGCGTTTCGCCCCACCTGTCGTCGGGCTTGGCGACCACGGCAACCACCGAAATAGCGGGATGGGTATAGAGCAGATCCTCGATCTCGATGGAGGAAATATTCTCGCCGCCTGAAATGATTATGTCCTTTGAGCGATCCTTGAGCTGGATGTAGCCGTCGGGGTGCATCACCCCCAGGTCGCCGGTGTGATACCAGCCGCCGGCAAAGGATTCGGCCGTGGTTTTGGGGTTTTTCAGGTAGCCCTTCATGACGATATTACCGCGGGTCATCACCTCGCCAAGGGTTTGGCCGTCGGCGGGCACCGGCGCCAGGGTAACCGGGTCGGCCACCATCAACGCCTCCTGCACCGCGTAGGCCACGCCCTGGCGCGCCTGCTTGGCGGCCTGCTGTTCAATCGACAGGCTGTTCCAGTCCCGGTTCCAGGCGCAGACCACGGACGGGCCATAGGTCTCGGTCAGGCCGTAGACATGGGTGACCTCGAAGCCGTTGGCTTTCATGTCGGCCAGCACCTTGGCCGGCGGCGGCGCGGCGGCGGTCATCATGTGAACCGTATGGTCGAAGGAAGCCTTCTGCGCGTCGCTGCCGTCCAGCACCATCTGCATGATGATCGGCGCGCCGCAGAGATGGGTCACCGCCTGGTCCTTGAGCGCCTGGTAGATGCCGTCGGTGCTGACCTTGCGAAGGCAGACATGGGTTCCCGCCTGGGCGGTAATGGTCCAGGGGAAGCACCAGCCGTTGCAGTGAAACATCGGCAGGGTCCAGAGATAGGTCGGATGGTGCGGCAATTGCCAGGTCAGGACGTTGCCCACGCTGTTGAGATAGGCCCCGCGATGGTGGTAAATCACCCCCTTGGGATTGCCGGTGGTGCCGGAGGTGTAGTTGAGCGCGATGGCGTCCCATTCGTCATCGGGGCCGCGCCAGACAAAGTCCGGGTCGCCGCCGTCGAGAAAGGCTTCATAGCTGGTCTCCCCCAGCCGCTCGCCGCCGGGGCCTTCGCTATCCTCGATGTCGATCACCAGGATCGCGTGCTTCACCAACCGGAGGGCTTCGGCGATCACGCCGTGAAACTCGCTGTCGGTCAGCAAGACCTTGGCTTGGCCGTGGTTGAGAATGAAAGCCAGGGTGGCGCCATCGAGCCGGACATTGAGGGTGTTGAGCACCGCGCCGCACATCGGCACGCCATAGTGGGCTTCCCACATCTCCGGCGTGTTGGGGGCCATAACCGCCACGGTGTCGCCGCGGCCGACGCCGTGTTGGACCAAGGCCGAAGCGAGGCGCTTGCAGCGGTCGTACGCCTGCGCCCAGTTGTAGCGCCGCTTGCCATGCACCACGGCGGGGCGTTCAGGATAGGTCGCCGCCGTGCGCGGCAAGAAGGACAGCGGGGAAAGGGGGACGTAGTTGGCGGCGTTCTTTTCCAGCCGGTCAAGGCTGTTGGAAGCGGCGGTCGATTGGGGTGCTGTGGTCATGAAGATGTCCTCCCAGGGCATTTTTTGTAAGATTATTGTTTTTTCCGCTTTGGGGTGTAGCGAATATTATTGTGCAGTGCAATAAAAACGATCATCGCCCGGTCGGAAACTTATCGACGGTTGCGGCGATGGCGGGAATGTTGGCTGGAACGGCACCGCCTGTCACGGTTATCAACAAGTCGGATTGCCGCGCCGCGATCGGGGGCGCAAAATCAACCGGCGGAGTCATTTCCACCAAACCAGAATTTGTTTGCGACTATTGGCGCTGCGATTTTGTGAATTTCCCGTAATTCTGCGGAAATTGGCCGGTTTACAGCCCTTCAGCCAGTTGGCAAACTCCGCGTAACGGGCGACTCTAAGAAAGAGAGTCGTCGGCAAAGGTGAAACTGGGAGGACAGGCTACATGGGGCTCTTTGATGACGTGCATGCGCGCTCGCTCGCGGATCCGGAAGGATTCTGGGCCGAGGCGGCGCGGGATATCGACTGGATCAAGCCGTGGGACAAGGCGCTTGATGACAGCGATGCTCCCTACTATCGCTGGTACGTCGGGGGGCAATTGAACACCTGCTACAATGCCTTGGACCGCCATGTGGAGGGCGGCCGCGCCGATCAGGCCGCGCTGATTTACGACTCGCCGGTCTCCGACAGCGTGAAAAGCTACAACTATCGCGAGTTGCGCGACGCGGTCGCCAAGCTGGCCGGCGCCATGAAGGCGCAAGGCGTGGGCAAGGGCGACCGGGTGATCATCTACATGCCGATGATCGCCGAAACCGCCATGGCCCTGCTCGCCTGCGCCCGTCTGGGGGCGGTACATTCGGTGGTATTTGGCGGCTTTGCCGCCACCGAACTGGCGACGCGGATCGAAGACTGCACGCCGAAGATGATTGTTTCGGCCTCCTGCGGCATCGAGCCGGGCCGCACGGTCGCCTATAAGCCCTTGCTGGATCAGGCGATTGAACTGTCGGCGCACAAGCCGGAAAGCTGCCTCATTCTACAGCGGCCGATGGCGCGCGCTGACCTGGTCGCCGGGCGAGACCTCGACTGGGAGGCGGCGGTGAGCGCCGCCGCGCCGGCGGACTGCGTTCCGGTGGCGGCGACCGACCCGCTCTATGTTCTCTACACCTCCGGCACCACCGGCCAGCCCAAGGGCATCGTGCGCGACAACGGCGGCCATGCCGTGGCCCTCAACTGGACGATGAAGAATATCTATGACGTGGCGCCGGGCGAGGTTTTTTGGGCGGCGTCCGATGTGGGCTGGGTCGTCGGCCACAGCTACATCGTCTATGCGCCGCTGTTCGCTGGCAACACCACGGTGCTTTATGAAGGCAAGCCGGTCGGCACACCCGACGCTGGCGCTTTCTGGCGGGTTATCGCACAGCACAAGGTGACGACGCTGTTCACCGCGCCGACGGCCTTTCGCGCCATTCGCCAGCAGGATCCCGAGGGAAAGTTGCTGGCCGACTATGATCTGAGCGGGTTTCGCACGCTGTTCCTGGCCGGCGAACGCTGTGACCCCGATACGCTGTTCTGGGCGGAAGAAAAACTGCGGGTGCCGGTGATCGACCACTGGTGGCAAACCGAGACCGGTTGGTCGATTGCGGCCAACTGTCTGGGCATTGAGCCGCTTCCGGTCAAGCCCGGATCGCCGACCCGGCCGGTGCCGGGGTGGGACCTGCGGGTGCTGGACAGTGACGGTCATCCGGTGAAGCCTGGTGAAATCGGCTCTATCGTTGGCAAGCTTCCGCTGCCGCCGGGCACCTTTCCGACGCTGTGGAACGCCAAGCAGCGCTATTTCGATTCCTACCTCAGTGAATTCCCCGGGTACTATCAGACCGGGGACGCGGGCAAGATCGATGAAGACGGCTATGTTCATGTCATGGCGCGCACCGACGACATCATCAATGTGGCCGGCCACCGACTGTCCACCGGGGCGATGGAGGAGGTGCTGGCCAGCCATCCAGATGTGGCGGAATGTGCGGTTGTCGGCGCCCATGACGCCCTCAAGGGCCAACTGCCATTGGGGTTCCTGGTGCTCAACAGCGGGGTCAGTCGCGCCCATGAGGAAATCGTCGCCGAGGTGATCAAGTTGGTGCGCGAGAAGATCGGACCGGTGGCGGCTTTCAAGCAGGCCACCGTGGTGCAGCGCCTGCCCAAGACCCGGTCCGGCAAAATCCTGCGCGCCACCATGCGCAAGATTGCCGACAGCGAGGACTTCAAGCCGCCCGCCACCATCGACGATCCGGTGATTCTTGAGGAGATCGCCGAAAATCTGCGCGAACTCGGCTACGCGCGCAATTGAAGCGCCTGCTGTGACGCGCCCGTTTGGGCCCGGCCCGGATCCTGCCACCAGGTCTAGGCCGGACCCCGTTGGGGGCCTGTCCGGGGGTCCGCCGTGCGGTCGGCCGGCGCGGGCGCCGACGTGGCCGGTGATCGACATGGCGGGTGATCGACAAGCGCCTGGCGCTTCGGTTCGGTCGTCAACCCAGCGCCAGCTAACTGCCGGAGCTGACCTTTCGTCCCGGCCCCATGGCGCCCCAGACGGCTTGTGTCTTCACTTGCGTCTCCGATGGCTGCTTTGACGGCTGCTTGTGGTTGGCGCGTATGAGGCCACGCCGCCGGCGCTCTTCGGCCTTGCGGACCTGGCTTTCCTGGTAGCTTCTGATCTCGCTGCGCATCTTGAGCTTTTGGGCGACCAGTTGCTGGAGCGGCAATTCCGTAATGCGGGCAATCTCGGACAGCGGAAAGTCGGTTTCCCGCAAAAGCGTGCCGGCGAAGTCCTCCGGCGCAACCCGGCGGCCGTTTTTCTGTTGTCGGCGATTGCGGTAATAGGCTTCCGCCGCGTCTTTCTTGGTCTTGGCTTCGGCTTTCCAAAGATCCTGCTGGCGCTCGCGCGAGGCCGCCGCGTCCGCTTTGGCGTCGCGGTGGAAGGCGGCGTGGAAGCTTTGCGACCAGACGTCGTCCTTTGCTTCCCTTGGGGTCGGTTGACGCCGTGGAACCTGGCGTTTTTCCTGCTCCGGTTCGCGACAAACGTGGGCGGCTTCATCCAGACTCAAGTCACAGCTTTTGGCCAATCGCTCGGCGGCAGCCAGCGCGGCGTCTTGTTCCCCCTTAAAGGGACTTTCCGCCGCCAAGAGCAGAAGTTTGCTGAACCTTTGGCGCAGAGCAGTGGTGAAGACTTTGGACATAACAATCGATCAGTTTACAGCAGAAAGGCGCTGGTTGTCGCTCTTGCCGACGTAGGACAAGAAATTTCCTGAAGATATCTTTGGCTTGGCCGGGTGACAGCCCCTGTGGTTGGGCGGTTTCGCACAGTGGTTTCCACCCGGGGTTTCCACCCGGTTGGGGCGACCCCGACGGTTCAGCCAGCCGGGTGAGGTGCGCGATCCAAATCGTGTCCCTCGGGTACCTTGTCGATGCGATGAAAGCAAGCCCGGAGCGCCGGCGCGGGCGAGATTATTTCAGGTAAATCGTTCCATCCGGCCGGAAGGCGTGAAAGACAAAAGCGAAAGTCAGGTCATAGCTGCGCTCCCGCCAGGCGCCGGCGTCGTCTTTCTGCTGGACCACCACGTTCCCCAAATCCCGGCCGTTGGCGATGCTTCGGCTGTCGAGCGCCGACGCCAGGCCCGGGCTCCAGGTGATCAGCAGGCGATCGGTTTCGATCCGCCCTGCTTCTTGCAGGCGATCGAGCGGCCAGGCCTCGCCGGCAATCGCAATGACATAGGCCATCGGGGCAATGCCCTGGGGCAGTTCGCCCTGGTAAAGAAAAGGAAAGGCGGCGCTGTCATAGCCGACGTAGGGATTGGCGCCGTAGGGCCGCAGGCGCGGGTCGTTGGGGACCAGTACATCGCCATCGGGGTAGCGGGTGCTAAAACGCTGCCAGCTTTCCAGCCGGGCCGGCAGCATGGCCAGCTCCGCGCCGGTCAAGGCGCCGACAATGGCCCGTCCCAGAAACTGCTGCCACCAGCTTTGCGTCTGCCGGTCATACATCACCAAGTCGGAGTTTCTCAGCTTGCCGGTGGTGCCGAAATCCAGCACCTGGTCGCCCAGCCGGCGATCGAAAACCAGCGCCGCGTTGCAGAGCGGGCAATAGGTCACCGCAATGGGACGGCCGCCAAGCACATCGTTGACGATTTCATGCCAGATCAGAATGCGCAGCGGGTAGGCCCTGGAGCGGCCGTTCACCGTCAGCGCGATGACCGCTTCCTGCGGCGCCAGCTCCACCTGCGCCACTGGCTTGTAAACCGGCTGATCGATGGCGGGAATGCCATCCTTGGGCGGTCCGCCGGAAAGAATCTCTTCAAACGCGACGGCGCTGCGGCTGAAGTCGGTGTCTGGCCATTCAACCCGCCAGTCCTGCGGGCCGACCGCCGATGCGGGCAGGTTCAACAGCAAGACCGCCAGCGCCGCCGCCAGCACGCCAGAGGTTCGGCAAGCGCGCGAACCGGATCGCGCCGCCGTGGCGCCGACGCGGCGTGAAAAGGCCACCCACCTGGCTGGAATTCGCGGCGTGCGCCCTTTCCGGGGGACAGGATTTGTGAAATTCGCCATCGCCCAGTTTGCCGCCAAAGCAGCCGGCTGGGCCAATCACAAGCCGGTCACAAGGTGGTGTGGCCGGGGGGCGGGAAAAGACGCGGGCGCGCCGATCCGGTCAAATCGGCCGATCCGCGGCAGCGTTTTTGTGGCGGCGTTGCGGTTTAACGCGGATCGCGTCGCGATTCCGTGCAAGCCGATCCGACTCTA